>NZ_BAAAZT010000001.1:0-1520 GCF_039537045.1 Halomonas cibimaris
GGTAGAGGAGCGTCGTGTAAGCCGATGAAGGGGAGTTGAGAAGCTCGCTGGAGGTATCACGAGTGCGAATGCTGACATGAGTAACGATAAAGGGCGTGAAAAACGCCCTCGCCGGAAGACCAAGGGTTTCTGTTCGACGCTAATCGAAGCAGAGTGAGTCGGCCCCTAAGGCGAGGCCGAAAGGCGTAGTCGATGGGAAACGGGTCAATATTCCCGTACCGGATCGTATTGCGATGAGGGGACGAAGAAGGCTAGGTGAGCCAGGCGACGGTTGTCCTGGTGAAAGTCCGTAGGCTGAGCCGCCAGGCAAATCCGGCAGCTCAAGGCCGAGAGACGAGACGAAGACACCTTGGGTGTTGAAGTCATTGATGCCACGCTTCCGGGAAAAGCCTCTAAGCACCAGATACGATGCGACCGTACCCCAAACCAACACAGGTGGTCAGGGTGAGAATCCCCAGGCGCTTGAGACAACTCGGGTGAAGGAACTAGGCAAAATGGTGCCGTAACTTCGGGAGAAGGCACGCCGCCGGTACGTGAAACCCCTCGCGGGCGGAGCGGAAGGCGGTCGAAGATACCAGGTGGCTACAACTGTTTACTAAAAACACAGCACTCTGCCAACGCGCAAGCGGACGTATAGGGTGTGACGCCTGCCCGGTGCCGGAAGGTTAAGTGATGACGTTAGGTTCGCCGAAGCGTTTGATCGAAGCCCCGGTAAACGGCGGCCGTAACTATAACGGTCCTAAGGTAGCGAAATTCCTTGTCGGGTAAGTTCCGACCTGCACGAATGGCGTAATGATGGCCACGCTGTCTCCACCCGAGACTCAGTGAAATTGAAATCGCCGTGAAGATGCGGTGTACCCGCGGCCAGACGGAAAGACCCCGTGAACCTTTACTATAGCTTCACACTGGACGCTGATGTTGCCTGTGTAGGATAGCTGGGAGGCTTGGAACCCCGGTCGCCAGACCGGGGGGAGCCACCCTTGAAATACCAGCCTGGCATCATTGGCGTTCTCACTCTGATCCGTGATCCGGATCGAGGACCGTGTGTGGTGGGTAGTTTGACTGGGGCGGTCTCCTCCCAAAGCGTAACGGAGGAGCACGAAGGTACCCTCAGCACGGTCGGACATCGTGCAGTGAGTGCAAGAGCACAAGGGTGCTTGACTGCGAGACAGACACGTCGAGCAGGTGCGAAAGCAGGTTCTAGTGATCCGGTGGTTCTGTATGGAAGGGCCATCGCTCAACGGATAAAAGGTACTCCGGGGATAACAGGCTGATACCGCCCAAGAGTTCACATCGACGGCGGTGTTTGGCACCTCGATGTCGGCTCATCACATCCTGGGGCTGAAGTCGGTCCCAAGGGTATGGCTGTTCGCCATTTAAAGTGGTACGCGAGCTGGGTTTAGAACGTCGTGAGACAGTTCGGTCCCTATCTGCCGTGGGCGCAGGATGTTTGCGAAGGGCTGCTCCTAGTACGAGAGGACCGGAGTGGACGACCCTCTGGTGTGCCGGTTGTCACGCCC
>NZ_BAAAZT010000002.1:0-706 GCF_039537045.1 Halomonas cibimaris
GGTGGCCGCCACCCTGATCCTCCACGCCCGACGTATCACGGTCCACCTCGGCGCCGCTGCCGATAAATGGTGGCCGACTCTGCTGAAAGGGCTACCAAAACTGACGGCTTTGCGCTGACGCCTCAGCGGTCGCATAAGCAAGACAGTGAGACGCCGGTCCTGTCGATGACCGGCGGTTCCGGCTGCCCGGATGACCGACGACAAGGCAGGGAAGGGGCTGAATAACGGCGATAGCAGCCGGACAGAGCGTCACCGGAAGACGNCGTTCCGGTGAATAAGCCGGGGGTACGGGACCCGCCAGTCAGCGAGACGCGACGTCGTGACCTATATCGAGATGGAGTACAACAGCTGCCGGCTGCACTCCACTCTTGGCTACCAAGCGCCAAGGGAAATAGAAAAAATCGCCGAAGCAGCTTAATAAAAGTGTCCGCTACGACTTGACCAGAACACCGGAATGAGTCCTGAGCCTATGTCACTCTCCATGATTGAACTTGCATTAAAAGCAGTTATTCCATTTGCTCTTATTTTCTTCGGGATCAACAGAATTTCAACCATCCCGCATGGCAGCGATGGTCGTATTCTTTATTTGAATCCACCATTTCGTAAGTGCTTATTCAAAATTAATCGCGTATTCAGTGCCATAACCACCAAGTAGGCGGTGTACCTCATCACAGAGGCGATCAAAAGAGAGATAGGCTCCCAGCGG
>NZ_BAAAZT010000003.1:0-22008 GCF_039537045.1 Halomonas cibimaris
CCACTGGCCGCCGGAAAAGGTGTTATCGCTGTACCGCAAGCGCGGCAGCGCCGAGGCGCACATGGGCGAGGTCAAGTCGGCGCTGGATGTCCACCTCTCGTCGACGGATCGCGGCGCCTCTACCGAGCAGAACGTGATGGATCGCAACGAGGCGAGTCTTCTGCTGAGCCTTTACGCCTATCAGGTGCTGCATGGTCTGCGTTGCGTGCTGGAACGGCAAACCCGACAGGGCTGGAGCCTGATCCGNCGGCGCCGCAGCCGATAAATGGTGGCCGACTCTGCTGAAAGGGCTACCAAAACTGACAGCGTTGCGCTGACGCCTCAGCGGTCGCATAAGCGAGAGAGTGAGACGCCGGTCCTGTCGATGACCGGCGGTTCCGGCTGCCCGGATGACCGACGACAAGGCAGGGAAGGGGCTGAATAACGGCGATAGCAGCCGGACAGAGCGTCACCGGAAGACGGTGCCGTCTCGAAATCGGCATCCGGCGACGAGCTACCGGCTCCCCGGGGCTTCAGGATGCCCAGTCAGCGTTCCGGTGAATAAGCCGGGATCAAGGCATCGTGCAGTTAAAGGCGGCAGGGCTGTCCGTCTCTGCCTACTGAGGCTCGCGTAAAGCCGGCGTACTGTCGGTAGCAGCTGTTGAAGTGGGAAGCCCCGTCCGTGGCGCATTAGCGCGTAGGGCGGGGAGCAGTCACCGTATGCGCCGTATCCACCGGCGCCGTTTAGCCACGGCACAGCTCGGCCAGCAGCTCAAGCGAGCGCAGGCGATCCTCGCGGTCGTAGACATCGGTCACGACCATCAGCTCGTTGGCGCCGGTTTGCTGCAAAAACGCCTCCAGCCCTTCGCGCACGCGTTCGGGCTCACCTACCACTGCCGCGCCCAGGTTTTGTGCTACGGCGGCCTGCTCGCGGGGCGTCCAGTCAATATGCTCCACCGGCGGCAGGCTTTGGGTGCTGCGGCCGCGATGCAGGTTGAGAAATTTCTGCTGGGCGGTGGTGTTCAGGTAGTGGGCGTAGGCGTCGCTTTCGGCCACGATCACCGGCAGCCCCACCATGGCGTAGGGTTCATCCAGCACTTCAGACGGGCAGAACGCCCGGCGATACAGCGCCAGCGCCTCTTTAAGGTGGGCCGGGGCGAACTGCGCGGCAAAGACAAACGGCAGCCCCAGCTGCCCGGCAAGCCGGGCGCTATAGCCGCTGGAACCCAAAAGCCATACCGGAACGTGGGAATTTTGCCCGGGCACCGCGCGAATGCGCTGCCCCGGCGCGGGCGTGCCCAGATAGCGGCGCAGCTCGGCCAGCCGCTCGGGGAAGTCTTCCACCCCGGCGAACGGGTCGCGGCGCAGCGCGCGCATGGTGGCCCCGTCGGATCCCGGCGCGCGGCCCAGGCCCAGATCAATCCGGCCGGGGTGCAAAGCGTTCAGCGTGCCAAACTGCTCGGCGATGACCAGCGGGGCATGGTTGGGCAGCATGATCCCGCCGCTGCCCACGCGAATGCGCTCGGTCTGGCTTGCCACATGGCCGATCAGCACCGACGTCGCCGCGCTGGCAATGCCGTCAATGTTGTGGTGCTCGGCCAGCCAGTAGCGATGATAGCCCAGCGCATCGGCCTTTTGCGCCAAAGCTACGCTGTCTGCCAGGGCATCGCCTGCGCTTTCCCCCTGACGGATCGGCGCCAGATCCAAAACGGAAAGCGGGGTTTGATCGAGTAACGACATACCGGCCTCGCTGCTGATTGCGGTGACAAATTCCAAGTAAAACAAAAATATAGCGCGCCGTCAGGGTAGGCAGCCCCTTGGCGGACCTTCGCTGCTGCTGACATCGGCGGCCAAAAAACGTAGCGTTTTGCACACATGCCGCTACAGGGCCTGCTTGCGCGGCCCACGCTGAGCGCGACCACGGAGATATCGTATGTTCAACACCACCGCCTGGAATCGAATCCGCTACGATCTGTACGCGCCCGTCTACGATGCCGTGGCCGAGCGCGCCTTGCGTCAGGCGCGGCGTGCCTCGCTTTCGCAGATCGAATGGCGGCCGGGCATGCGCGTGCTGCTGGTAGGCGCGGGCACCGGGCTTGATCTGCCCTGGCTGCCGGACGATATCGCGCTTTACGCAACGGATCTCTCGCCGGCCATGGTGCGGCGGCTGCAAAAGCGCGCCGATGCCCTGGGTAAACACGCGCAGATAGAACAAATGGACGCCGAACGGCTCACCTACGCCGACGGCGACTTTGACGCGGTGATCATGCACTTGGTGCTGGCGGTCATGCCCGACCCGGCCTGCGGCCTTGACCAGGCCTATCGAGTGCTGAAAAGCGGCGGCCAGCTGTGCGTGCTGGACAAGTTCCAGCCGGATGCCCGCCCGGCCGGCCTTGCCCGGCGCGCGGCAAACGCGGTGACCTCGGCCATTGCCACCGACATCACCCGCCAGGCGCGGCCGCTGCTGGAAGGCGCGGGATTTGTCATAGAAAAGGATACGCCGGTACTGCTGGGCTCGCTGGTGCGTGCGCTGGTGGCGCGCAAGCCCTCCACCCGCCGTGTAGAACACCGCACCGATTCATGAGTTGGTGCCGGCGTTGGCGGCGCTGTATTCGCCGCCCACGGGAAACACCAGATCATAGGCCCAGTTGAAGACAAAGGCGTAGACGACGTAGAAAAGCGAAAACGAAATATCCATCTGAAAGGCGTGGAAAACAGACATCTCCAGATACCAGGCGATAAACGGCAAAAGCGCCATCAAAAGGCCGACTTCAAACAAAACGGCGTGCAGCACGCGAATGAGCAGGGTTTTGCGCACCTCACCCCGCAGGCGCTTCATGGCGTGGTCAAATCCCAGGTTATAGGCGTAGTTCCAGCAGGTGGCGATAGTCGCCCCCACCACGGCAATCACGCCGATATCGTTCATCGGCTTGGCGAACAGCCAGCCGCCCAGCGGAATCACCAGCAAAAGACCAATTATTTCAAACGAGATCGCATGGCGAAGACGATCCTTGACGGTGCGCATGCAACCCTCCCAGCCGTGCGGCGTATCCAAGTAGTCGGCCAGTGTAACCAACAACCGCCCGCACTTTCAGCCCGAGGCTTTGGCCATGCACCGCGCTGGGCGGCCAGCGGCGTTTCTCCCGGTGCCGCCTGTGCTAGGCTTGGCCCGATTTTACCGCCGTTGCGCACGGCAATACCGGCATACCAACGCGTGCAAGGCACGCTCAGGAGATTTCATGCGAGTGATTCAGGTCAACGAGCCGGCCCAGCGTGACGCCTGCCTGGCGCGGCTGTGTGCCGACACCTTCGGCAGCGAATCGGGCCTTACGCCGCTGCTGCGCTTTGCCGGCGTCACCGGCGTGCTGTTCGAGCAGCAGGCGGCCCGGGTGCTGGCGCTGGTGGACGATGATTCGCGCCCGCTCGCCCTGGCCCTGCTGGTGCTCGACAAGGCCAACCAGGGCATGACGCCGATGCTGATGCTGGATCTTGACACCCCGGCGGGCAGCTCCCCGGCCATGGTGCTGATCCACGAGCTGGCCCAGCGCGCACCGCTGCGCGTGGACGCCAACGACGACGCCGAGCAGCAGCGCCTGACCCACGCCGGCCTTGGCCGCTGGTTCGACGGCCCCCACGGCATCCGCATCGGCCTGAACGACAAGCACCCGGCGACCGCGCTTGCCGACATCGCCACGCCGCTCAGCGTTGACGACACCGCCGTGGCCCAGGGCTTCAAGCGCGACCGCACGCTGTTCGAGCGCTACAAGCAGCGCTTTACCGATAGCCTGGCGAATTTTCCCGCCGCGCTGTAACACCGCCACGTCACGGAGTTCTCATGCTCGGCTCGGGAAAGCGGCGCTTGCGAGGTCAACGCATCATGCCTGGAATCCTGTTACTGCTGCTGGCGGCCTGGCTGAGCATGGGGCTTTGGCAGCGCTACAAGCCGCTGCCCGCAGGCGTCGGCGTCGCCTGGCCTGCCCGGCCGGCGGAAAACGTGCGGCTGCTCACCGATGAAACCTGGTACGACGCCGACGGGCAGCGCCACGTCGATCAGGCGATTTTTGACGAAGTGCTGGCCCTGATCGGCCAGGCGCGGCGGCTGATCGTTGTGGACATGTTTTTGTTCAACGACTTCGCCGGCAGCGCCACAGGCGACGACGCGCGCCCGCTGTCGCGCGAGCTGACCGCAGCGCTGATCGCCCAGAAGCGCCGCTACCCCGAGATGACCGTGAGGGTGATCACCGACCCGCTCAATACGCTTTACGGCGCGCAGCAGCCCGCGCACTTTGCGCGGCTGCGCCGGGCCGGCGTGGAGCTGATCATCACCGACCTTGCCCGGCTGCGCGCCTCCAACCCGCTGTGGTCGGGGCTTTGGCATCTGGGGCTGAACCGGCTGGGCAACGACGCCGGCGGCGGCTGGCTGCCCAACCCGCTGGGGCACGGCCAGATCACCCTGCGCAGCTATCTGGCGCTGGCCAACGTGCGTGCCAACCACCGCAAGACGCTGGTGGTGGATGACGGCGACGGCTGGACCGGGCTGGTGACCAGCGCCAACCCCCACGACGCCAGCAGCCGCCACGACAACGTCGGCCTGCGCTTTAGCGGCCCGGCAGCACTTGACCTGCTGGCTTCCGAACGCCTGCTCGCCGGCTGGTCGAGCAGCGGAAAAGCGCCTGACGCGAGCGCCTGGCCGGCGGCCTCGGCCAAACCGGCCAGGCAAGCGGCACCGGCCACTGACAGCGACGGCCCGCGCCTGCGCATTCTCACCGAAGCGGCCATTCGCGACGCTGTGCTCACCCGCATCAAGCGGGCAAAGCGCGGCGAGCGGCTGGATATCGCGATGTTTTATCTCTCCCACCGCCCGCTGATCGCCGCTCTCAAGGCCGCCAGCGCCCGCGGCGTGGCCGTGCGCGTGCTGCTCGACCCCAACCGCCAGGCCTTTGGCCTGGCCAAAAGCGGCGTGCCCAATCGCCCGGTCGCTGCCGAACTCCACGCGGCCGGCATCGACGTGCGTTTTTGCATCACCCGCGGCGAGCAGTGCCACACCAAGCTGCTGCTGCACCGCCAGGCCCCGAGCGACCCCGCCGCCCGCGCGGCGATGATCCTGGGCTCGGCCAACTACACCCGGCGCAACCTGGACAATCTCAACCTGGAAACCAACGTCGCGCTTGCCGGCCGTACAGACACGCCGGCGCTTGCCGGTGCCGCCGCACTGTTCGAGCGCCAGTGGCGCTCCCCGGCCGAGCGGCGTACCAGCCGGCCCTTTCTCCCCGAAAAGGCCCCCGGCCCGGTCACCTATTGGCGCTACCGGCTGATGGAGGCCACCGGGCTTTCCAGCTTTTAGCCGCGGCCGGGCGTCAGTCCACTCCCTGCATGGTCTTGCGGATAAACGGCAGGCAAACCAGCAGCAGCGCCCCGCTGCCCAGGGCAATGACCGCCATGGTCACGAAATAGGTCACTTCGGTTTCCGGGGTGTAGAGGCCGCCCAGCTCGCCGCCGGAGGCAAAGCCCAGCGACATCGACATGAAAAAAAGCGCCAGCATCTGCGTTTGAAACGCCCGGGGCGCCAGCTTTGTCGAGACCGAAAGGCCAATCGGCGAAAGGCACAGCTCGGCACAGGTAAAGCCAAGCAGCAGCACCACCAGCACGGAAAGCGGCATGCTGTCCGCCAAGCTACCCAGAAACGGCACATAGCCAAGAAAGGTCAGCCCGATGATGCCCATGGCCAGCACGAACTTGCCCGCAGACGAGGGCTGGCGCTTGCCAAGGGTGGTCCAAAGCCAGGCAAACACGCCGGAAAAAACGATGATGGTCAACGCCTGCACGGACACCAGCCAGCCCACCGGCACCGTCCAGCCCCAGAAGTCGCGATTCACGCGCTGGTCGAAAAACGCGGTAATGACGGTATAGAACTGGCTGTAGAGCGCCCAGAAAACCGCGCTGGTCAAAAACAGCGGAATAAAGGCGTACACCCGGCGCTTTTCTTCATTCGTTACCCGATCGGAGCGCAGGATGACGTAGAAGTACGCCACGGAAGCGCAGGCAATAATGCCCAGCAGCACGGCGGCAAGGTTATCGGCGCGCACCCAGCCCGCGGCGATGGCCAGGGCAAGGCCGGCAACGGCCGCGGCGCCGGCGACGGCGTAGCGTTTGGCACTGCCTTCATCCAGCGGCGTCGGCGCGGCCTTTTGCGCCTCCGGCAGCTGCTTGCGTCCCTTGGCATACTGCAAAAGGCCAGCGGCCATGCCCAGCGCGGCGATGCCAAAACCGTAGTGAAAGCCGGCGCTTTGCTGCAAAACCCCGGTGAGCAGCGGGCCGGCAAAACCGCCGACGTTAATGCCCAGATAGAACAGGGAAAAACCCGCATCCCGCCGCGGGCTCCCCGGCGCGTAGAGCGAGCCCACCAGCGACGAGCAGGTCGCCTTGACCCCGCCGCCGCCCAGCGCGATGCACACAAGCCCCACGGCCACGCCGTGGACGCTGGGAATAAGCGCCAGGGCCGCATGCCCCAGCATGACGATAATGCCGGAGTAAAAAAGCGTGCGTTCAGCGCCGAACACCCGATCGGCAAACCAGCCCCCGAGAATCGCCGCCAGATACACCCCGCTGCCGTAGGCGCCGACAATGCCGATCGCCACCGGCTGGCTGATCGCCAGCCCGCCGCGCGTTGTCTCGTAATACAGGTAGATCAGCAGGATCGCCTGCATACCGTAGAAGGAAAAGCGCTCCCAGACCTCCATGCCAAACAGCGTCGCAAGCGGCCAAGGGTGGCCAAAGAAAGTGCGTTCGCGTCGGGCACGGCTGGCGTTTGGCAGGTCGTTCATGTTGGCTCCACATCACTATGCGGCTAGTGATTGATTAAGGCATTAAGCGGACTCGCCGTCGAGCAAGCGGCAGGGCTCGCCGTGCTGTTCAAGCGCGGGGCATTGTATAAAACATGTGCAAATAATTTGGCAAGGCATACGCTAAAACTTTATGCCGCCGGCGGCATTTACCGCGGTGCATCGTCGCATAGCGCAGAATATTATTGAGACCGAGTCTCATTCATGCAAAATGATGCCGTATACACGGTACACGCCCACTCTTGCAAGGAGCCTTTATGCAACGCCTGCCCCTGATCGCCCTGCCGCTGGCCGCCTTCGCGACCCAAGCGCTGGCGCTTGAATACCCCGTCGGCGAGCCTCACCAAAAAAACGGCATGGAAATCGCCGCCGTCTATCTGCAGCCGGTCACCATGGCGCCTGCCGGCAAGCGGGCCGCCGAGAACGCCGATGTACATCTGGAAGCCGATATCAGCGCGCTGCCCGAAAATCCCTACGGCTTCGCTCCCGGTGCCTGGGTGCCCTACCTGGAGATTGACTACGAACTGATCAAAGACGGCAGCGAAACGCCCATTGAAGGGCGCTTTATGCCCATGATCGCCAACGACGGAACCCACTACGGCGCCAACGTCAAGCTCGACGGCCCGGGCAAGTACCGCCTGACCTACACCGTTAGCGCACCGCAGTTTGCCCGCCACATTGACAAGGAAACCGGCGTGCCCGAGTGGTACGACACTTTCCAGGTGGACTACACGTTCGTATACGCCGGCACCGGCAAAAAAGGCGGCTACTAACGCCTATTGCGTGACGGCCGGCGGCCAACCGCTGTCGAAAGCCAAACGCCACCCAAGGAGGCAGCATGAGCGCACAGGCGCCAACGATCGTGGGGTGTAAAAGCGCCGGGGGAACGCAGGCCACAAGCGCTGCCTGCGCCCGGCTCAGCCGGCACCTGAACGCCGGCACGGGGGCTCTCTGATGGGCGGCTGTCAGACAGCGGCCGGCATGGCGGCGCCGCGCAACCCGCGGCTGGCGGCGCTGGGCCAGGCCCTGCAGCGCCATCGCAAGGCCATTCAGGTGATCCAGTGGCTGGTGGTGGGCATCTATGCCGTGCTGCTGCTGGTGCCGGCCTGGCTGCCCCTGCCCGACCACCAGGCACATATTCTTTCCAACCTGACGGTGTTTTCCGCCTTTGTCTTCTGGGGTATCTGGTGGCCCTTTGTGCTGGTCAGCATGGTGCTGTTCGGCCGGCTGTGGTGCGGCGTGTTCTGCCCGGAGGGCTCACTTTCCGAGGCCGCCAGCCGGGTGGGGCTGGGCCGGCCCATTCCGCCCTGGATACGCTGGAAGGGCTGGCCGTTCGTGGCGTTTCTGGGCACCACGCTGTACGGCCAGATGGCCAGCGTCTACCAGTACCCCACCGGCGCCCTGGTGGTGCTGGGCGGCTCCACCGTGGCGGCCGTGGTGGTGGGGCTGATCTACGGCAAGGGCACCCGGGTGTGGTGCCGCCATCTCTGCCCGGTCAACGGCGTGTTCGCCCTGCTCGCCAAGATTGCCCCGGTGCACTACCACACCGACAAGGCCGCCTGGGAAGACTTCAACCGCCGCGCCCGCCAAGGCGAAGTCGTGCGCCACTCCGCCCCCAACTGCGCGCCGCTGATTCCGCTGAAACAGCTCGACAGCACCAGCGACTGCCACATGTGCTCGCGCTGCAGCGGCTACAAGGGCGCGATAACGCTGCAGGCGCGCAAGCCCGGCAGCGAGCTTATCGCCCCGGCGCGCGATCGCCCGGCCAGCGTCTGGGAGTTTGCCCTGCTGGTCTTTGGCCTGCTGGGCATCGCCATCGGCGCTTTTCACTGGACGGCCAGCCCGTGGTTTGTGCCGCTCAAGCAGGCCATCGCCACCTGGCTGGTCGGCCACGGCTGGCTGTGGCCGCTGGAAACCACCGCCCCCTGGTGGGTGCTGACCAACTACCCGGCGCAAAACGACGTTTTCAACCTGCTCGACGGCGCGCTGCTGATCGGCTACATCCTCGCCACCGGGGTGGTGATGGGCACGCTGCTCAGCGTTAGCCTGGCACTCGGCAACCGCGCGCTGGGCGGCTGGTCCTGGCAGCGGCTGTGGCATTTGAGCTACGCGCTGATTCCGCTGGGCGGGCTGGGGGTGTTTCTCGGGCTTTCTACCGTCACGGTAACGCTGCTGCGCGGCGACGGCCTGCGCATGCTGTGGGTCAACGACGCCCGAGCGGCGCTGCTGATCGCCACCGCCGCCTGGTGCGCGCACCTGGGCTGGAAAATCGCCGGGCGCTACGCCACGGGCTTCAGGCGTCTGGGCGGGTTTGCCGGCACGGCGCTGGCCATCGGCGTGGTACTGCTGGCGTGGTGGCTTATGTTCTGGGGGTGGTAGCGTTAAAACGGCGGCGGGCAGCGCCCGTCGCCGTCGCGGTATAAGCGTTAAGCCGGGCCTTATTTACCCAGCATCGCGTCCACGCGTTCGCGGTTGTCGTCGATCCACTCGGCAGCGGAAGTCTCGAACGGCACGCCGTCATCCTCGTACGCGGCCATCATTGTAGTGGCCGGCGTTACCGCGACGGTGCGACAAGCTTGCCGAACGTTTCACGCAGCGTTTCCGGCGCGAAGGGCAGCGCGTCAGCCTCGCTGGCCTGCCAGGCGGTGTAGTCGCCGCCGCCCAAACAAGCGATCATGTTGTCGGTATCCAGCATTTCCAGGGCATACACCCAGTTGGCCATGATCGTCAGCGCGGCCATGTGCGCGCCCTCGTTGGACGCGGTGCACATGTCGTGGACCAGCTGCAGGCGGTAGTCGCGGAAGTAGGCATCGAAGACCGAGGTCATCAAACAGCCGTCGGTCACCACCCCGCCGATAATCAGATGCTTGACGCCCAGGCTTTTCAGCATCAAATCCAGGCTCGTTTCAAAAAAGGCGCTCCAGCGGTATTTGTCGATCACGATATCGCCGTCCTCGGGCGCCACCTCGTCTAAAATATCGATGCTGTCGCAGTTGTCGGCGTAATACAGCGGCTCGCCGCTGGCGTGGCGGGGCTCGTCCAGGGAAAGCCCGACGCCGTCGTGGCGGTTGATCTGGCGGGTATAAATCACCGGAATACCCGCCGCGCGACAGGCCTCGATCGTGCGCTGGGTGTTGCGCACCACCTCGTCCATGCCGAACAGGCCAAAGCCGCTTTCTTTCTGCAAATCGATGACCACCAGGGCCGTATCACTTATCGTCATGCTGTGTTGTCTCCGGTTGGATGCGCGCTATCAGCGCTCACGCGCTTGAGGGGTTTCGGCAGGCTCGGGCCGAGGGAAATGGGCGAAAATCTCGCCGGACTCCATGGCGTTGGCCAGCCGCATGATCCATGTCAGGTAGGCTTTGGAGCCGTTCACTCGCGCAGCGTCCTTTGCCGCGATTTCGCGAATGTCGCTGTCGGCCGCGTTATCGGCCAGATCGCGCATCTGAGGCTCTACCTGCTCCACTGCCTTGTGGATAACGTCGCGCTCCAGGCGCAGCATCTTGACCATGAAGCTCAGGAAATTCTGGAAAAAATCCCGCTCGGCGATATAGTGATCCTTGCGATCGCCTTTTTTCCACACCTTCACCACCATGCCGGTCTCCATGAGCTCACGGATACCCGTGCTCACGCTGGCCTTGCTCATGGCCACTTCGTCTTTGATGTCATCCAGGGTCAACGGCACTTCGGCGAAGTAGAGCACGGCGTAAACCCGCCCCGCGCCTCCTTTTGTATCCACAATCGGCGTATCATGGCCGGCGACGGGCACGGACGCGGGCGCCGTCGCCATCCTCGATCGCGGAGACCTTCATGACTGACGCCGCCAATTCCCAGGGCCTGATTGTGCTGCAGGGCAATCGCATGGAAGACCTGCGCGATTTGACCCTGGCATGGCTGGGCCAAACGCCGCTGCATCCGCTGGCGCGCACGGTATTTCTGGTACAGAGCAACGGCATCGCCCAGTGGCTCAAGACCTCCATTGCCGAGCATCAGGGCGCGCCGGGCTACGGCGTCTGCCTGGGTACCGAAGT
Organism: Halomonas cibimaris; assembly: GCF_039537045.1. Taxonomy (GTDB): domain Bacteria; phylum Pseudomonadota; class Gammaproteobacteria; order Pseudomonadales; family Halomonadaceae; genus Vreelandella; species Vreelandella cibimaris. Next base: position 10,856 of record NZ_BAAAZT010000003.1, read on the forward strand.
TGCGCTGCCGGCGCGCTTTCAATGGCAGGCGTATCGCAGCGTGATCGAAGCCGTGGAAGGGCCGGGCACGGTGCCGGCCACCTCGCCCTACGACAAAGCCCGCCTGTGCTGGCGGCTGCTCGCACTGCTGCCCGAGGCTCTGGACAACCCGCTGTTTGCCCCGCTTGCGCGCTACCTGCGCCGCGACGACGAGCAGCGCAAGCACTACCAGCTGGCCGAGCGCCTGGCCGATCTGTTCGATCAGTACCAGGTCTACCGCGCCGACTGGCTGAACGCCTGGGAAGCCGGCGACGACGTCATCACCCTGCCCGGCAACCGCACCGCCCCGGTGCCCGAAGAGCAGCGCTGGCAGCCGGCGCTGTGGCGGATGATCCACGCCTCGCTGGATAGCACCCAGCGCCACAGCCACCGCGGCGCGGTGCACCGCCGCTTCAAGGCCGCCGCCGAACGGCTCGACGAGCGCCCGGCCGAGCTGCCGCCGCGCATCGTGGTGTTCGGCCTTTCCTCGCTGCCCCAGCAAACCCTGGAAGTGCTGGCCACGCTCTCAGGGCTGAGCGAGGTCGTGCTCTGCCTGCTCAACCCCTGCCGCTTTTACTGGGGCGAGATCATCGAAACCCGTGAAGCGCTGCGCCGCCACGCCCGCCAGCAGCGCCGCCGGGGCATGCCCGCAGCGCTTCACCACGCCCCCGAGCAGCTGCACCTGCACGCCCACCCGCTGCTCGCCGCCTGGGGCAAGCAGGGCCGGGACTACCTGCAGCTGCTAAGCGAACACGACGCCACCGACGTCGCCGCCATGAACGCCGTGCTCGACCGCTCCGTGGACCTGTTTCTGGCACCGCCCACCGATTCGCTGCTCGGCCAGCTGCAGGACGACATTCTCAACCTGCGCCCGCTGGCCGAAACCCAGGCCACCTGGCCGGCGCTTGACCCCGCCGACGCCTCGATTGCCTTTCACCTCTGCCACAGCCCCCAGCGCGAGCTTGAGGTGCTCCACGACCAGCTGCTTGACGCCTTCGCCGCCGACCCCACGCTCGAACCCCGCGACATCATGGTCATGGTGCCGGACATCAACGACTACGCCCCGGGCATCGACGCGGTGTTCGGCCAGTTCGCCCCGGGCGAGGCGCGCCATCTGCCCTACCACATCGCCGACCAGCAGCAGCGCCACCGCGAGCCTTTGCTGGTGGCGGTAGAAACGCTGCTGTCGCTGCCGCAGCTGCGCTTTCGCGCCAGCGAGATTCTCGACCTGCTCGACATCGCCCCGCTGCGCGAACGCTTCGGCCTGGCGGAGAGCGATCTGCCCACCCTGCAGCGCTGGATCGGCGAGGCCAACGTGCGCTGGGGGCTGGATGCCGCCCAGCGCAGCGAGCTGGGCCTGCCCGAACACGACGAGCTGCACACCTGGCGCTTCGGCCTGGAACGCATGCTCATGGGCTACGCCGTGGGCGAAGCCGACGACGACGCCGACGACTGGGCCGGCATCGTCCCCTACGACGAAGTTGCCGGGCTCGACGCCGCCCTTGCCGGCCCTCTCTACCGGCTGATGCTTACCCTCGGCGAGCTGCGCACACAGCTTGCCAAGCCGCGCTGCGCCGACGACTGGAGCGCCACGCTGACCGCCATGCTTGACGCCACCCTGACGCCCACCGGCAGCGCCGAGCAGGCCCTGCGCGAGCGGCTGCAAACCGCCCTGGAAGACTGGCGCGACGACATCGCCGCCGCCGACGCCGGCCTTGCGCTGCCGCTGGCGGTGGTGCGCGAGAGCTGGCTTTCACGCATTGACGCGCCCCAGCTGTCCCAGAGCTTTGTCATGGGCCGGATCAGCTTTGCCACGCTGATGCCCATGCGCGCCATTCCCTTTCGCCATATCGTGCTGCTGGGCATGAGCGACGGCGCCTACCCGCGGCGGGCCGACGTCATGGATTTTGATCTGATGGCCATGCGCGGCCACTACCGCGCCGGCGACCGCTCGCGCCGCGACGACGACCGCTACCTGTTTCTTGAAGCGCTGCTATCCGCCCGCGAACGGCTGACCATCAGCTGGTGCGCGCGCAGCCCCCAGGACAACGGCGAGCAGCCGCCGAGCGTGCTGGTAGGCCAGCTGCGCGACCACCTGGGCAAGGGCTGGCACCTGGCCGGCCAGCCGCCCCACGCCGAGCGCACCCCCGGCGAGGCCGCCAAGCTTGCCCGGGCGCTGCTCGCCACGCTGACCACCGCGCACCCGCTGCAGCCCTTCGGCGCGGCGTATTTTCGCGCCGACTCAACGCTTTTCACCTACGCCGACGAATGGCAGGAGCTGCATCACGCCGGCGAGGCAGACGACGCCGAGGCAACGCCAGACGCCGCCCTCACCGCCTGGCAGCCCGAAGGGCCCATTGCGCTGGCCGCACTCACCGGCCTGCTGCGCGACCCGATCAGCGCGCTTTTTCACCAGCGCCTGGCCACGCGGATGCACGACGACGATGCGCTCACCGAAGACGACGAGCCTTTCGCCTTTGCCGGGTTGGAGAAATGGCACCAGCGCGACGCCCTGATCCAGCCGCTGGGCCAGCGGCTCGCCCGCACGCCCGCCAGCACCGACGACGACCTCACCGCACTGTTCGACCGTCAGGTCGAGCGCCAGCAAAACGCCGGGCAGTATCCGCCCGCACCGGTCGGGCCGATCATCCGCCGCCAGCTGCTGGCGCGGGTGCCCGCCGCGCTGAGCGCCTATCGCGATCTGCTGGCGCGCTACCCCGAGCCGCTGGCCGTCGCCCCGCGTATCGTCCACGCAAGCGACGTAGCCCCGGCCGAGGGCAGCCCCCCGCTCACCCTGGACGACACCCTGACGCATCTGCACGCGGCGTCCAACGATCCCGCAGACGTTGCTCGCATTGTGCTGCTGACCGGCGAAATCCACCGGGGCGACGACCTGCGCTGGCCGCATGTTCTGCGCCACTGGCCGGCGCATTTGGCCGTGCAGCTGCGCTATCCCGGCGCTGCCAGCCATCTGGTCTCGCCCAGCGGCACGCTGGAGATTCCCGGCATGCCCGCCGCCGACGCGAAAACCCGGCTGAACGCGCTGATGGACGGCTGGCTGCGCGGCATGCGCAGCGTCACCCCGACCCATCCCGATCTGGCCTTTGCCGCCCTGGCCCGCTACCCCGCCGCCGGCGATGAACACTGGCCGCCCCTCGGCCTTGCCGACGACGGCGAGCTCTACCAGAGCTGGGAGACAAGCTGGGCCTATCTCCCCGAACGCAGCCCGCTGGTGCTGCGCGAGTTTGCCACCCTCGACGCCCTGGTGACGCACCCCGACTTCGGCCGCGCCAGCCGCGAGCTCTACGCCGACGTGCACACCTGGATCGGCGGCGCACGCCCGCGCGCCCATCGCCATAACGCCGAAGAGACCACCTCATGAGCCAGCTTCCCCTGACGCTGCCCCTGCGCGGCAACCAGCTGATCGAGGCCAGCGCCGGCACCGGCAAGACCTTTACCATTGCCCTGCTGTACGTGCGCCTGGTGCTGGGCCACGGCCAGCCCGACAGCGACGATTCACAGCGCGCCAACGGCTTTTTCCGGCCGCTGATTCCCCCGGAAATTCTCGTGGTCACCTTTACCGAAGCCGCCAGCCGCGAGCTTCGTGAGCGCATCCGCGCCCGGCTGGTAGACGCCGCCGACGCCTTTCGCGCCGACGCCGGCGACGACGGTCTGGCCGCGCGCGACCCGCTGCTGGCGGCGCTGCGCGATGACATGGCGCCGCACGCCTGGCCCGGCTGCGCCCGGCGTTTGACCCTGGCCGCCGAGTGGATGGACGACGCCGCCATTGCCACCATTCACGGCTGGAGCCAGCGCATGCTCAAAGAGCACGCCTTCGACAGCGCAAGGCTTTTCCGCCAGGAAGTGGTCAAGGATCTAACCGAGCTCACCCGGGAAGCGGTCACCGACTACTGGCGCACCCGGGTCTACCCGCTCACCGAGGGCCTGGCCGCCGCTATGCTTGACCTGTTTCCGTCCCCGGATGCGCTGCACGGCAAGCTGCGCCCCCTGCTGCAGCGCGACGATGCCCGGCTGGTGTTCGGCGGCGAGCCGCTGGCCGCCGGCGACTTCAGCCGGCAGCTGAACGCCTACCGCCACGCCAGCGAAGCGGCCGAACGCCTGGCAGAAGACGCCCGCCAGGCCTACCTCGCCGACGCCGGCGCGGTGCACGATGCCCTGCACGCGCTGCGCGACGCGATGAGCGGCAACACGTTCCGCGGCGTCAAGGACGACGCCACATTCGCCGAGTGGCTAGCCCAGCTGGCCGCCTGGGGGCGCGGCGACATCACCCTGGCGGAGGCCGGCTTTGTCACCAAGCTCGCCCGCGGGCGTCTCAAGCTGAAAAAGGGCCACGCGCTGCCGGACATGGCGCTGTTTGATCGCCTGGAAGACTGGCGCACCTACCGCGACGAAAGCCAGACGCTGGAACGCGAGCTGGCCCCTCGGGTGCTCGCCGACGCCCGAGACTGGGTCCGCCGGCGCCTCGCTGACACCCTTGAGGCCAACGCCCAGCTGGGCTTTGACGACATGATTCGCGGGCTGGCCGAGGCCCTCGACGGCGACGGCGGCGACGCCCTGGTGCGGCGCATCCGCGAGCAGTTTCCCGTGGCCATGATCGACGAGTTTCAGGATACCGACCCGGCGCAGTACCGCATCTTCGAGCGCATCTACTTTACCCCCGACAGCGCTTGCCACAGCACGCCCGACGCCGCCCCGGAGGCGGGCGTGACGGCTGACGGCGAAGAGGCCGCCGCGCTTGTGCTGATCGGCGATCCCAAACAGGCCATCTACGGCTTTCGCGGCGGCGATATCTATACCTATCTTGCCGCCCGCCGCGCTACCCGCGGCCGTCATCACAGCCTGGACACCAACTTTCGCTCCGCCGAGGTCACCGTCGAGGCGGTCAACCGCCTGTTCGCCCGCGCCGAGCGCCGCCACGCCCGCGCGGCCTTCCGCTTTGCGCCAGCTGCCGATACCCCGGGCGCCGAGGCGCACAACCCCCTGCCCTTTGCCCCCGTTCAGGCCAACGGCCGCCGGGAAGTGCTGCACCTCGACGGCCGCCCGGCCGCGGGCCTGACCGGCTGGCTGCTGAGCGACGCCGACCACGACGCCGGCCTGCTCAGCAAAACCGCCTACCTCAAGCGTGCCGCGCACCGCTGCGCCGATCGCCTGGCCCAGTGGCTCAACCAGGCCGACGCCGACCCCAGCGCCGCCGGCTTTATTCCGCCGGACGGCACCGCGGCGACCCCGCTGCGCGCCGGGGACATCGCCATTCTGGTGCGCGATCGCCGGGAAGCCGCCGCCATACGCGATGCGCTCAGCGAACGGGGGCTGGCCAGCGTCTACCTGTCCGATCGCGACAGCGTCTTCGCCACCGCCGAGGCCCGCGATCTATTGCAGTGGCTCAAGGCCATGGCCAGCCCCGAGTCGGTGACCCTGCTGCGCGCGGCGCTGGCCACCGCCACCCTGGGCCTTTCGCTTGCCGAGCTGGACCGGCTGCAGCGCGACGAGACCGCCTGGGAGCGCGTGCAGGAGCGCTTTATCGGCTATCGCCGGCGCTGGCAGCGTCGCGGGGTGCTGCCGGCGCTGCGCCAGCTTTTGCACGACTACCGCATTCCCGCCCGGCTGCTGGCCGCCGAGCAGGGCCAGCGGCGGCTGACCAACCTGCTGCACCTGACCGAATGGGCCCAGCAGGCCAGCGACACCCTGGACGGCGACCACGCCCTGCTGCGCCTGCTCGCCGAGCATCTGCAGGAACCCGGCAAGGACGAGCAGATTCTACGGCTGGAAAGCGACGCCAACCTGATCCAGGTGGTCACCGTGTTCAAGGCCAAAGGGCTTGAATATCCGCTGGTGTGCCTGCCGTTTCTCTGCACCTACAAACCCATCAGCGGCCAGTCCGGCACCCCGCTTTACCATGACGCAGACGACCGCCCGGTGCTCGAACTTGCCACCAGCCAGCAAACGGCCGGGGAAAGCTTCGCCCGGGCCGACGACGAGCGCCTGTCAGAAGAGGTGCGCCTGCTCTACGTCGCCCTGACCCGCGCGCGCCACGCCACCTTTGTCGGCCTGGCACCGCTGCGCCTGGGCAAGGCCAAAACCGCCACTCTGCACAAATCAGCGCTGGGGTATCTGCTGGCCGGCGGCGAGCCGATCCCCGATCTTGCCGACCTGCGCCAGCGCTGGGCTGCGCTGGCCGAAAACAGCCCGGCCATCGCCCTGGAGGAAGAGGCCGGCGCGCCGAGCCGCTACCGCCCGGTGGCCGCGCCGGTGCCGGCCAAGCCCGCGCGCACTCCCGGCCACCGCGCCTTTGCACCCTGGTGGATTGCCAGCTATTCGGCGCTGCAACAGCGGGGGGCTGCCGCCCCGGAAACTCCCAAGGCCGCGGTGCTCGACGAAGGGCTGGAGGAAGAAACAAGCGCCGCCCCGGCGCTTGCGCCGCTGCACCGCCGGGCACCGGCGGCGGACACGCTGCACGCCTTTCCTCGCGGGCCCGGGCCCGGCACCTTTTTGCACGGCATTCTGGAGGCTCTGGCCGAGCACGGCTTCGCCGCCGCGCGGCACGATACCGCACTGCTCGAACGGCTGGCGCGGCGCTGCCAGCGGCGCGGCTGGGACGACCACATTGATACCCTGCGCCACGCCATGGCGCAGTGGCTGGCCACCCCGCTCATCGACGACGGCACGCTAACGCTTGCCGAGCTTGCCCGCTACCGCGCCGAGCCTGATTTCTGGTTTGCCACCGCCGACGCCATGACCCCGGCTTTGGACAAGCTCACCCGGGCGCACCTGTTCCCCGGGGCGTCCCGCCCGCAGCTGGGCTACCAGCGGCTCAACGGCCTGCTCAAGGGCTTTATCGACCTGCTCGCCGAGCACAACGGGCGGTTTTACATCATCGACTGGAAATCCAACTGGCTGGGGCCCGACGACGACGCCTACCACGCCGACGCGCTGCGCCGCGCCATGCTCGACAAACGCTACGACATGCAGCTCGCTCTCTACCTGGTCGCGGTGCACCGCCACCTGCGCCAGACGCTGCCGGACTACGACTACGAGCGCCACGTCGGCGGCGCCATGCTGGTGTTTCTGCGCGGCATCCAGGCGCCGTCCCGGGGCGTTATCCCCATCAAACCGCCGCTGGCCTTTATCGACGCGCTGGATCGCTGCCTGGCCGGCGACCGCGCCGCTGCCAAGGAGGGCTCGCCGTGAGCCACACCGACGACGCCACGCTGCGCCTGGCCCGGGCGCCCTATCCAAGCGCCGATCAGGCGCTGACGGACAACGCCGCCCTGCTCGGGCTGCTGTTTGCCTGGGCGGAATACGGCTGGATTCGCGATCTCGACGCCGCGCTGGCCCACCGCTTGGCGCAGCTGGCGCCGGAAGCCGAGCCCGCCGGCCTGCTGGCCGCCATGCTGGTCAGCCACCAGGCCGGCCAGGGGCATTTGCTACTGGACCTGGAGCGCGCCCGCCGGGCGCCGGAGAGCCTGCTTGCCGTCTCCCGCGATGACGGCGCCCCGCCGCCGCCGGAAGCGCTGATCCGCCGGCTGCCCGCCGGCTGGGCCGATGCGCTGCGCCGCTGGTCGGCCGTGGGCGAAGGGCCGGGCAACACCCCGCTGGTGCTGGAAGACGACCATCTCTATCTGCGGCGCTACTGGCGCCACGAGCAGCAGGTATCCCGGGGCATTGCCGCGCGCCTGACGCCGGCCGAAGCCGTCGAACCGGCCGGCCTGCGCCCGGTGCTGGACGTGCTGTTTCCGCCCGACAGGGCCGGCGCCGAACGCGCCGGTTCACAAAAGCTGGCCTGTGCGCTGGGCGCGCGCGCGCCGTTCACGGTGATCACCGGCGGCCCGGGGACCGGCAAGACCACCACGGTCATCCGCCTGTTGGCGCTGCTGCAGGTGCAGGCCATCAGCGAGCGCGGCGCACCGCTGGCTGTACGGCTGGCGGCGCCTACCGGCAAGGCCGCAGCGCGCCTGAGCGAGTCGATCAGCGGCCAGATCCAGGCGCTGGATGCGCTGGCGCTGCCCCACGCCGTGCAGGTGCAGGCGGCCATTCCCCACGAGGTTGCCACCCTACACCGGCTGCTGGGCGCGCGGCCGGGGACGCGCCACTTTCACCATCACCGCCGAAACCCGCTGGCGCTGGACATGGTGGCCGTGGACGAGGCCTCAATGGTGGATATCGACATGATGGCCGCCCTGCTCGACGCCCTGCCGCCCCACGCCCGGCTGGTACTGCTGGGCGACAAGGACCAGCTGGCCTCGGTGGAAGCCGGCGCGGTGCTGGGCAGCCTGTGCGCCCGGGCCGAGGCCGGCCACTACCAGCCGGCGATCAGCCGCTGGCTCGCCGCTGCCACCGGCATGGCGCTGCCGGCCGCGCTGGAAGACAGCCACGGCCGCCCGCTGGATCAGGCCGTTGCCATGCTGCGCCACTCTTTTCGCTTTGACGATGCCAGCGGCATCGGCCGGCTGGCCCGGGCCGTCAACGCTGGCGACAGCGCCCGGGCGCTGGCCGTGCTCGACGACGATGCCTACCCCGAGGTGCAGCAGCAAACGCAGGGGCTGATGACCCTCGCCCTCGACGGCACCGGCCGACCCGGCGGCTGCGGATATCGCCATTACCTCGGCGGCATTAGCGCAGAGCGCCCCGCCGCCGGCGCCGCCAAAGCCGACTGGGACCGCTGGGCCGCCGGCGTGCTAAAGGCCCACGCCCAGTTTCAACTGCTGACTCCGCTGCGCACCGGGCCCTACGGCGTCGACGCGCTCAATCCGCGCATCGAGCAGGCGCTGGCCCGCGCCGGGCTGATTGCACGGCCCGCCCGAGCAGCCGGCGCCCAGCCCAACCCCTGGTATGAAGGGCGCCCGGTGCTGGTTACCGGCAACGACTACAGCCTCAAGCTGATGAACGGTGACATCGGCATCGCGCTGGCGGTCCCCGCCGAGTTCAACCGCGAAGACGCCGCGATCATTTTGCGCGTGGCCTTTCCCGCCGGGGACGGCCAGGGCGGTATTCGCTGGGTGCTGCCCAGCCGGCTGCAGCAGGTAGAAACCGTCTACGCCATGACGGTGCACAAATCCCAGGGCTCGGAATTCGTCCACACCGCGCTGGTGATGCCGGATGCGCCCTCGCCGATTCTCACCCGCGAGCTGGTCTACACCGCCGTAACCCGGGCGCGCCAAACCTTCACCCTGCTAAGCGCCAGCACCCCCGTGGTGGAAGGCGCCGTGCGCCGCCGCATCGCCCGGCAGAGCCGGCTGTTTACATCTTAAGCCCCGCGAACGGGCTTGGGCTGGAAACAGCGGGACGGCGCGGCGGCCCTGCAAAAAAATTAGCAAGCTAATTAGTCTGATAAATACTTTCAATTAGCCGCGTAGCGCCGCCGGGGGCATCATGGAGCCATTACCGAGGGCGGCCGGCATCAAGGCCACGCCCCTGTCACTGTTACGGAGTTCGACCATGAAGAAGTCACTGCTTTTTTCTCTCGTTATTGCCGCTATTCTACCCGCCGCGGCCAGCGCCAGCGACAGCGCGGTCATCCAGCAGGCCAACCGCAGCATTGCAGAACCGATTGCCGCGACCGCGCCGGCTTCGCTGCCGGCACGGGCAAACGTTGAAGCCAAAAACGTGCTGGGGCACAGCGCCGCGCTGACCCAGGCCGAGTTCGTGCTGATGGCGCGCGCCAACCAGACCGCACAGCTGCCGGAAACCCAGCATCATCTGGACACCCCGAAGCAGCCGGCCGACTGGTAAGCCGTCCGTGCCTGCATAGCAAACGTGCCTGCATAGCAAGCGTGCCTGCATAGCAAAGGCAAAAAAGCCCCGTTCCTGAAAGCAGGAACGGGGCTTTTGCGTTTTAGCACCAGAGTAAATCGCAGCCTAGCGAAAACCTTCCAACACCACTTTGCCCTTGGCCGTGCCGGCTTCGATCAGCGCGTGGGCCTGGCGCATATGGGCCGCGTTGATCGGGCCCAGCACGGTATTCAGCGTTGTGCGAAGGCGCCCGGCATCCACGTCGCGGGCCACGCGGTTGAGCAGCCGGTGCTGCTCGATCATGTCCGGCGTTTTAAACATCGGCCGGGCAAACATGAACTCCCAGTGCAGGCTGGCCGCCTTGGTCTTAAGCCCGGCCATGGGCATGGGCTGCTCGGTATCGTCGATGCTGACGATGCCGCCCTGGGGGCGAATCAGCTCGACGGCGGCGTCCCAGTGGCCCATGTCGTTGAAGATCGCAATATGGTCAACGTGCTCGATGCCCAGCGCGCGCACCTGCTCCACCATAGGCTCGCGGTGGTTGACCACGTGATCGGCGCCGAGCGCTTTCACCCAGCGGGTGGTTTCTTCCCGGGAGGCGGTGGCGATCACTTCAAGCCCTGCGGCTTTTGCCAGCTGAATGCCGATGGAGCCCACGCCGCCGCCGGCGCCGATGATCATCAGGCGCTGGCCTTTATCCGCGCCGTCCGGATCAATGCCCAGCCGCTCGAAAAACGCTTCAAACGCGGTAATCGTGGTCAGCGGCAGCGCGGCGGCCTCGGCAAAGTCAAGCGTGGCCGGTTTGGCCCCGACAATGCGTTCGTCCACGCACTGGTACTCGGCGTTGGAGCCCTGGCGGGTGATGTCGCCGGCGTAGTACACCTCGTCGCCGGGCTTGAACCGCGTCACCTCCGGGCCCACGGCCTCAACGACGCCGCTGGCATCAAAGCCCAGCACCCGCGGCTCGCTGTGCGGGCCGTCGGCGCCGTCGCCCTTGGGGCGACGCAGCTTGGTATCGATAGGATTGACCGAGACCGCCCGGACCGCTACCTGCAGGTCCCGGCCCCGCGGCTCCGGTTTGGGTAGATCAATATCCAGCAGTGCCTGCGGGTTATCCACGGGCAGCTGCTGGGTGAACGCAACCGCTTTCATTACGTCTGCCTCCTTATGCGCGATGCATCAAGATGCGTGGGCTGCCGTGCAAAACGGCAGCGACCGATCCAGTGTGCCCGTAACGCCGCTGAAAGTTAATGCCGGGCGCAGCCGCGGGGCTTTGCCGCTTGTAACTATTTAGCTCATGCTGCCTGATCCAGCTCGTCCTCTCGCATGAAGGCAGGCACCTCACCGGCAAACAGTTGCTCCAGCGCCGTGTGCGCCGCCAGGCC
>NZ_BAAAZT010000004.1:0-1031 GCF_039537045.1 Halomonas cibimaris
GCTCGGAAGGCTCAATATTTGAGTGCAGAAATGCCGTGATTAATAAAACCAACGTCACGACTCAAAGGGCAATTTTCAGGGCTTTCCGGCTATCTTTTGGGATCATCTATCAGGATATGTCGAGCATCAGAGACCGTATCCATCAGCTCACGTCGGGTACGTCGGGTACGTCGGGTCACTCTTCAATCCTTATACTCAACCACTGGAAATGTCTCTATACTTGACGCATCATTCTTACAGAATAATAAAGGACATAATACCGCTACGCGGGGATACATTATCTTCTTTCCCTGCGGTCATGACTATTCTTACTATTCTGGCTAACGCTATATAATAAGAGGAATGAAAAATATACTCAGGATAGCCATTAATAAATAGGGTGGTAATTAATAATACTGGATAACGGGTAATAATTAATGGTTGAATACAGAATGATGATTAATGAGCAATGGATAATGGATAATGGATAATGATTAAATATAGGATAAAAAAAGATCAACTATCCACCAACTTCGCTACGCGAGNATGATAAAAAACACTTACATGATCCGTGATACCTCATCCTTTTATTATGCATACGAATAAAGAAATGATCGCAAAATACGCCTTCCAATGCCTTTTGCTCCCCTTTATTTCTTCCCATCATAATATCGGACTCGTAACAGGTCAGACGGGCATCAGCTGATTGATGGTCTCTGGCCCCCATCCCAGTGAAAGGGGGTGAGGCGACAGCCAATGGATCACTTTAAGGCTCTCCTTACACCCGACGTACCCGACATACCCGACGATAACTGCACCGGCCTTTCCATGATCACGTGAAGGCTATCCTTACACCCGACGTACCCGACATATCCGACGTATAGCTCTCCCGGCTCTGACCAGGATCACCGTGATACCTGACTCATAATGCGCGTTATTGCCCCGTTCATGGCATTTAAAAGGAGATGGAGACCAATAGTTTTATTTTTTCGAATGAACGCTGATAAGTGCCTGATCCAAAATATTCGTGCATAATGGGTGCCCAAATTTCT
>NZ_BAAAZT010000005.1:0-39907 GCF_039537045.1 Halomonas cibimaris
AAGCCTGCCGCCAGCGTTCAATCTGAGCCATGATCAAACTCTTCAGTTTAAAATCATATAGTGCATAAGCTGCACCAAACTTGGCTCAAGGTTTCAAACGTCTCAGATAAAACCCGAAGGTTTTTGACGAGACACTTGCCTTGATAATAGGTGATTTGCCACCCACTCAGGCAAGCGCCCACATGAATTACCTGATCAACTTGTTAAAGAGCGTTTCGCAAAGCCGGCTTTTTGCTGGCCGGGCGGCAACGTTTCGTTGCTGCTGCGAAGAAGGCGTATTCTACGCTTTCCGTAACGCTTGTCAAGGACGTTTATAAAACCGGCTCGCTACAACAAAAAAATGAGCCAAAACGCTAACTGTCTGACAAACAAGGGCTTTTAAGCCCGGTCACCGCTAACAACGCGAGGCGTCGTCGGCAGCGGGTGCGTACTGTATGATCTATTCGAACGTTTCGCAATAGGCAAAGGGCATTTTTTTGCGCATGAACCCTCCAAGCCACCGGCGCCTGGCTTTTATGCTGCTACTGCTGGGGCTTGCCCTGTGCATCTGGCAGGCGGCACGCATGGCCCATGAGCAAGCGCTGGCCGGCCTAAGCGACGATGCGCGTAACGAGCTGCGCCTGTCGGCTGCCAATCTACGGGGCTATCTGCTGCGCTATGACTACCTGCCCCAGATGCTGGCCTCCCGCGAGCGCGTAAAACGCTTTCTTGCCGCGCCAGAAAAGCAAAGCCCCATGCCGCTGAACCTGCAGCTTGATCGTTTTCGCTTTACCGCCGGCGTTTCCGACGTTTACCTGCTCAACCGTGAGGGCACCACCGTTGCTGCCAGCAACTGGCATCGCGCCGACACCTTCATCAGCGAGAACTATGCGTTTCGTCCGTACTACCAGGAGGCCATGGCCGGCGGCGAAGGGCGCTTTCACGGGCTGGGCACCCAGTCGCGGGCTCGCGGGTATTACTTTTCGGCCCCGGTGTGGCTGGATGACACCGCCCCGGATGCCCAGCCGGCCGGCGTGGTGGTCGTCAAAATCCTGCTCGACGAGGTCGAGAAAGGCTGGTCAGCGCAGCAGGCCGAATTTTTGGTCACCGACGATACCAACGTGATTTTCATGGCCAGCCGCGAAGCGCTGCGCATGAACGCCCTGCAGCCGCTGAGCCCGGCCCAGCGCCAAACGCTGCGGCAAACCCGCCGCTACGCCCGCCAGCCGCTGGACCCCTCGGGCATTCATATTGAGCATGCCTACCGCGACAACGCCCGCATCGTGCGCTTTACCCACGGCCCGCTAAAGGGCGGGCGCTACCTGAACCTGACCTACCGGCTTGGCGATTTCGGCTGGAACATGCACATTCTCAAGCCGCTGGACGCCGTGGTTCAGGCCCAGTGGCTGGCGGCCCTGCTGGCCGGCGGGCTTTACGGCGTGGTGGCGCTGGGCGGCGGCATTACCTGGCAGCGCCTGCGGCTGCGCCGCGAGCGTGAAGCCTTTGCCGAGCGCGAACGCCGCACTCTGGCCCAGGCACGCGACGAGCTGGAAGACAGCGTAGCCCGGCGCACTCGGGATCTGCTTGCCAGCAACCGGCAGCTTTCCGCCGAGATCGAAGAGCGCCGCCGCGCAGAGGCCAGCCTGCGCCAAACCCAGGACGAGCTCATTCAAGCGGCCAAACTTGCCGTGCTCGGCCAGCTGGCGGCGGGCGTCAATCACGAGCTCAACCAGCCGCTGGCGGCCATACGCGCCTACGGCGAAAACGCCCGGCGCTTTATTGCGCTTTCGCAGCTGGACCAGGCCGACGCCAATCTTGAACAGATCGTCGAGCTGACCCACCGCATGGCCGACATCAGCGCCCAGCTGCGCCAGTTTTCCCGCAAGAGCAGCGAGCGCCACGAGGCCATCGCCGTGCAGTCCTGCGTGGCCTACGCGCTGCGCCTGTTTCAAACCCGCCTTAACGACGGCCACATGCGCCTGGAGCAGCACATGCCGGAAACGCCGGTCTGGGTGCTGGGGGATCTGGTGCGCCTGGAGCAGGTGATCGTCAACCTGATCAGCAACGCCCTGCAGGCGGTACAGGACACGCCCCGGCCTGTGATCGGCATTACCCTGGAGGTGGCCGAGGCCAGCATCCGCCTGCACGTTACCGACAACGGCCCCGGCATGGCCAAGGCCCACCTTTCCCGAGTGTTCGAACCGTTTTTCTCCACCCGCGCGCCGGGTACCGGGCTGGGGCTGGGCCTTTCCATCTCCGCGCGGATCATGGAAGATCTGGGCGGCCGCCTGACCGCCACCAACCGCGCGGAAGGCGGCGCCTGCTTTACGCTTGCGCTGCCCCGCTCAGCCCCGCCCGCTGAAACGCCGGAGACCTCCCATGCATGAGCCTTCAAGCCTGCCGGTGATCGTCGTTGACGATGAGCCGCACCTGCGCATTACCGCCGGGCAAACCCTGACCCTTGCCGGCTACACCCCGCACTGCTTTGCCTCCGCCGAGCAGGCGCTCAGCGCGCTGCCGCGGGATTTTCCCGGCGTTGTCGTCAGCGACATCCGCATGCCGCGCATGGACGGCATGACGCTGCTGCGCACGCTGCAGCAACAAGACCCGACCCTGCCGGTTATTTTGATTACCGGCCACGGCGATATCTCCACGGCGGTGGAAGCCATGCGCGCCGGCGCCTGGGATTTTCTGGAAAAACCGTTTGCCGGCGACCGGCTGCTGGACGTGGTGCGCCGCGGCGTCGAAAAGCGCCAGCTAAGCCTGGAAAACCGCCGGCTCAAAGCCGAGCTGGAAGCCCAGCAGGCCGCGCTGGGGCCGCGGCTGGTAGGCCGCACCGATGTGATATCGCGCCTTGCCACCATGATGCAGCGCATCAGCCAGATTGAAGCCGACGTGCTGGTGTTTGGCGAAACCGGCACCGGCAAAGACCTGGTCGCGCGGGCCATTCACGAACGCAGCCAGCGCCGCCACGCGCCGTTTGTCGCCATCAACTGCGGGGCGGTGCCGGAAAGCATCATCGAATCGGAACTGTTCGGCCATGAAAAAGGCGCCTTTACCGGCGCAGTGCAGCGGCGCATCGGCAAGTTTGAGCACGCCAACGGCGGCACCGTGTTTCTTGACGAGATCGAATCCATGCCGCTGGCCCTGCAGGTCAAACTGCTGCGGGTATTGCAGGAGCGGGCCGTTGAGCGGCTGGGCGGCAACCAGCCGGTCACGCTGGACATCCGCGTGATTGCCGCCACCAAGACCGACCTCAAAGCCGCCGCCGAGCGCGGCGACTTCCGCGAAGACCTGTACTACCGGCTGAACGTGGTGGCGCTTTCGCTGCCCGCCCTGCGCGAGCGCCGGGACGATATTGCGCTGCTGTTCCAGCACTTTGCCGTCGTGGCGGCAACGCGCAGCGGGCTTGAAGCCCCGCCGCTGAACGGCCACGACACCGCCCTGCTGCTCGCCCACGACTGGCCGGGCAACGTGCGCGAGCTGCGCAACCTGGCCGAGCGCTACGTGCTGCTGGGGGCGGCCTTTGACTACCGGCTGGGCGCGCTGCTGGAAGGCGAAAGCCACGACGCCGCCGATGCCGGGCTCACCCATCAGGTAGAGCTATGCGAAAAAAGCCTGATTCACCAGGCGCTGGCTCGCCACCAGGGCCAGGTGACCGCCGTGTGCCGCCAGCTGGGCGTGCCGCGCAAAACCCTCTACGACAAGCTCAAAAAGCACGCGCTGAAAGCCGACGACTACCGCCACCAGTCCGCCCCCTGAGCCAGCAGCGCGCCCAGCACCTCCCACGGCGGCAGCCAGGGCATCAGCGCCGCCGTGGCCGCCAGCATCAGCAGGCTTGATGCCGGCCGGCTCGCATCGGCCAGCTTGAGTGCCGTGCCAAACGAGCGCTTGAGCCGCGCGCCTTCGATATCCACGCTGTAAAGCTCATCAAGCAGCAGATGCACCACAAACCCCAGCAGCACCGCCAGCCCGTGGCTCCAGGCCAGCCACGCCGGCTGGGCCAGCCAGTGCAGGCTGAGCGCGGCCACCGCCCAGCTGCACATCACCCCCGCCAGCAGCGAATGCCAGCCGCCGCGGTGCACCGTCAGGCGGGCAAACAGCGCGCTGGCAACATAGCGCACCGCCACATACACCCCCGCGCAGGCCAGCAGCAGATAAGGCGGCGCCAGCCGCGGCTGCAAGAGTGCGGCGGCCACGGCCAGCGCCAGCAGCCCCAGCAGGGTAAAAATCAGCCGGCTGGAGCGTGAGTGGTCGGCATCGATATCCGGCAGAATGCCGCCCAACGCCGTGAGCGCGCAGACCGCCAGCGCCTGCACCGGCGACCACGCCTGCGCCTGATAGCCGCCATAGGCCAGCACCACCCCGCCGGCCGCGGCCACGGTGCTGTGCGTGCGAAAGTTAGCCATGAGAACGAAAGTTAGCCATGTTAGCCATGAGAGCGCGCCTTGGAAAAGCCGGACAAAATACCAGATTCCGGCCCGCGGCCCTAGACGTAGCCCGGCGAAACGCCAAAAGCCTACCCGCGCGAAGAAAAGCTGAGTGCTGTGACCGTTACCAAAATCAGCCCGATGCCCAGCAGCTGGCCGGCCGCCAGGGTTTCACCGAGCACCGCCACGCCAAACAGCGAAGCGGTGACCGGCTCCACCATGGCCACAATCGACGCCACGGCCGGGCTAATGCGGCGAAGCCCGATGACGTAGAGCACAAACGACCCCCCGGCGCCCACAAGGCCCAGCAGCACAAACAGCGGCAGGTAGCGGTCGCTGAGCACCGCGTACACCTGCCCGACCTCCGCCAGGGCCAGCAGCACAGCGGCCAGCACGGCAAAGGCAACGGTCAAAATCGCCTGGGGGCTGCCATGGGGAGCGGCATAGGTAAAGCCGAAAATAAACACCGCATAGGAAAGCCCCGCCAGCAGCCCGGCAACGCCGCCCACCAGGGTGACGCTGCCGGCCCCGGCCGCATACACCTCGGTGAGCAGCACAATGCCCAGCAGCGTCGCGGCGATGGCGGCCCACTTGCCCGGCGTAGGCCGCTCCAGGCCCCCAACAAAAGACACCAGATAGACAAACACCGGCGCGCAGTACATCAGCGTAGCGGCCACGGCCACGCTGCCCTGCGCGATGCTGATAAAGTAAAAGGCAAAGTTGCCGGCCACGCCCAGCCCGGCCACCACCGCCCCGCCCCACAGCCGGCGGCTGGCAAAAGGGCGGTGCCCCGGGCGCAGCGCCAGCCAGCCGGCAACGCACACAAGCCCAACGGCGCCGCGATAAAACGAAACCACCAGCGGCGGCCAGCCCGCGGCCATCAGCACCCCGGCCATGCCGCCGGAAAGCCCCCAGCCCAGTGAAGCCAGCATCACCAGTAGCGCGCTGCGTGTTGCCATGGTGCCTCCCGTTGCAGTGCTTACACAGCATAAAGGCGCCGCGCCGCCCCATCCAGCGCCTGCCCGCCGAGAACCGCTGGACACAGCGCCCCGAGGCCGTTAGGATACGCCCCCATCAAGCGCCCATAGCTCAGCTGGATAGAGTATCGGCCTCCGAAGCCGAGGGTCGCAGGTTCGAATCCTGCTGGGCGCACCAGATTTTTCAAGGCCTTACGTTAACGCGTAGGGCCTTTTTTTATGCGTGTGTCAAATCTGTGTCATTTCTGCGCCACGTTTGCTGACACATCGCTTTGCGCTCCATTTTCATCTAATGACCTCTGGCCGCGCGTTGGCACAGAATTTTGACACAAGCCTGGTCGTGAAGCGCCAGCTGATCACGGCTGATTGCCTGGCTAATCTCCCAACGACTTAAGCAAAGCGTCACGTGCATCCAGATAAAATTGGATATCTACCTTGGTGGCCATCTCATCCGAGAGATCGAATAGCAGCTTTCGGCAGGTAACCGGCATCAGGATGGCCGTAGCGCCTTTCTCCACGGCGATTTCCACCAGGGTGACTGGGTTATGAATCGGTTCAATAGAGCCACCTAGATTTATCTCACCGACGACAATCAGCCCCCCGCGAAGGCTGCGCCTGAGCAATGATGAGCTCATGGAGATAAGCGCCGCCACGCCCAGCTTAGTACCAGCCTTAGCGGCGTCGAAAGCGCGTAATTGCACGTTGAACTCATGCTGTCGGGGCTCCTTGTCGCCAACCAGTTGCCCGGCGCGCGCATAGAGGTTCTGCTCGGCGTAACCGATGCTCTCCTTGAAAGCGGGTGGAACGGGCTTGTTGAGGATCTTCACGCCGGTGCCGGGCCCCTCATTGACTTCGATGCGGAACAGGCCCGGGTGCTCGTCCTGGCCGTTGCTGGCTTGGCCGCCGGGGCTGATGCTCCACACCTGGCCGGGTTCCAGCGGGTCGTTTCCGATGCTGCTGTCGCTCTGCAGCTCCGGGGTGGCCACAAACTTCTCCACGCCATCCTCGCCCATGGTGTAGCTGAAGTGAGTATTGCGGAACTCGGCGGCGCCGATGCGCTTCTGCTGCTCCTTGACCCGTCGGCGTGCCTCCATGCCGATATGAATGGCCCACTCCAAGTCGTCGTCGCTGGGATATAGGTCATCGCCGGGATATAGCAGTTTCAACAGACCACTAGCGGTTTTGTTGACGGCGTTGGTATCACGGCCGGATAGGGCTCCACCGAAGAAAACACGCCCCTGCCACTGTGAAACGCGGCTCTGGTTGCGCATCTGGCTCCAGCACTCCGAGAGGAAGTCGCTAACCAGGCCGAAGTGATCGGTGAGCAGCTCCTTGCTGACCTTGGGCACATCCCAGCCGGGCAGAAAGGCATGGATGCGATCCATGAAGGCGGTATCGTGGCGCATCTCTTCCGGCAGTGGCCCAAACAGATGGCTGATGCGCTGCTGGTGTTCCACATCCACTTCGAAGTTGCCGACAAGCACGATGGAACCGTCGGCGCGAATGCTCTCCTTGCCACGGGAGAACTCCCCGCTCTCCATATAGCCCTTCATGATGTTGACGCCGTCTTTATTGTCGAACGAAATACCCGACACTTCGTCAAAACAGACCACATCATACTGGCATACCAAACCCCGCTGCCCACTAGCATTGTTGACGAACATTTTAGCTACAGTGGCCTTGCCGCCAGAGATCAGATGGGCATAGGGTGATACCTGCTGGAACAAGTGGCTCTTGCCGGTACCCCGGGGCCCCAGCTCTACAACGTTATAGTTGCGCTCCACGAACGGCACCATGCGCAGCAGCATGGCGTCCTTCTGGCGCTCGTCGAGGCCCGCCGGTTCGATGCCGGTGGAACGCAGCAAGAAGGCTTTCCATTCCTCGGTGGTGAAGTGCGGGCGGGCCTTGGCCAGCTCGTCGAGCACGTCGCGTTTGGAGAGCTGGATCTCGCGCAGGGCGCGGATGCCGAAGGGGCGTCCACCTTGCTCCTGGGCGATGCTGGCGTCATATTCAAGGGTTACTTCTGCATAGAACCCCCCAGTCAGCATGCGTTCATGCGTGCTAACCAAGTCATCGGGGATTCGTACGTCATTCAAGCGGAGGCTTGGCAAGCTTGCCATGTAGGTATCGTTTTTGGTGTCCAAACGCGCCTGGATCAGATCGATGATCTTGATCTCGCCCTTCTCGCGGGCGCGAGCCTTGAACAGCTCCTCCTCGCCGGCCTTGATAGTGCGCGATTTCAGCTGCCGCTGCACCACCTCCAGGCCCTCCTCGATCTCCTCCGGATCGGTGCTGGCACAGTAGCGGCCGAGCAGGAACTCCACGACATAGGTCGGCACGGGAAATTGGCTGGCAAAGGTTCGCACCAAGTCCTTGCGCACCAAGTAGCCATCCAGCAGCTCGGCTGCCTTGCGATCCAGATCATCGAGTTCCATGACGTCTCCTATGTCACCGAGAAGCAAGATTCAGTCATTGAGGGCTATGCGTTTCCACCAATAGTGGTAGAGCGCTGCGCCACCACCTGGCCGTTGTTATCTAGGAGAACGGCGTAAGCGGTTTCTCCTTCGAGGTCATCATCTTCGATCACCACCGAGGCCTTGCCGCCGGCCTTGAAGGGTTTGGGCGAGACCGCAAGGCTGCTGCCCGAGTCCCCGGCGTGGCGGCGTATATCCAGGGTCAGGCAATCGCTTTCGCCCTCCACCACCAGGGTGCAGCGCAGCCCCTTCCATACCAGATCGTCGATCAGCGCCGAGGGCTTTGGACCAGCGCTACCTGTCACCACTAGCTCAGGGATCACGCACTCCTGCAGGCTGAGCCCGCCATGGGTATAGGTCTCCCCCGCCTTGAAGCAGTGGATGCTCTCCGCCAGTGCGAAGTGTACGTGTTCGTTCCAGTACCATGGGAATCGGGCCGCATCGGTGTAGGCGCCCGACTTGAGCTCGGCGCAGCGCCCCCACTTGGTTTCCACCAGACTGGCCGGCAACTCGGTCTTGGGCAACTCCCCTGGCAGCAGCAGCCAGCCGTGATCGGTCACCACACGCACCTGTGACCAGCCCTGGGCCAGCAGTGCCTGAATTCGCTCGGCCACTTCGGCCAGCATGTCATCCACGTTCTGAGCCAGCTTCCAGCCCCGTTCATGGCCGGCATGATCGATATCACCGAACTCGCACCAGGCCGGCCGGGAAGTGTCCAGGGTTTCCTTGTGCAGCTGCTCTACCTGACGACGCTCCAGCACCTGCCAGCCGTTATCACGCAGCAGCTTTTGGAATAGATGGCGAGTGATAGGCGTGAACTGGTAGCCGTCCGGCTCGTCCTGTATGGCGTCGCTGTCCAGAATCGGCGCTACCGCATACTTACCGGTACCAGTGACACTGGGAAGTGCGGCCCAAGCGGTATGCTCGGCAACGTCAAGCCCCCGGTCGAAAAGGCGCTGAGTCAGGCGCTTGCCGCAGTCAAATCGCAGACCATCCACGAACAGCACACACTCGCCGGGGCGGGTATTGGGCGACACCTCGCCACGCTTCAGGCCGTCCACCCCTGGCTGCCACACCTTCTGCAGGTGGCGGGCAGCCTCGTCGGCCCAACGCAAATACATCGTGCGAATCGCAGTAAAGATTGCCTCCTGCTCGCGCTGGCCAGTGATTTCATCCAACGCCCTGAGCAAGGCATCGTCGGCTTTCCAGCCTCTGCTGGCGTAGGCTTGGCGCATATCCTCAGTCTGGCCGCCTGCTAGGCTGCGTTTAGTCACTTGGGCTAGTTCCGCCAGAGGAGCCAACGCCTTTGCCAACGGGCTTTCTCCCAGCTCGGCCCACACCCCGTCACGGCGATATCCGTGCTCCTGCTCCAAAAGCGCCAGTTGCTCCCGTGCCTCATGCGCAGGCAGCTGGCCCAGCGAGCAAAGGCTTTGATAGAGGCGCTCCTCCTCCTGGCGATTGAGTTGTGGCCAGACGGCCATATCGTCAGGTTCGGGGAAGAGCCCCAGGTCAGGCGGGGTGAGGTGGCGCAGCTGTTCGATCAGCTGTGGGTAGTGGTGGGGGGCTTCTGTGAAGCGGGTCCAGACGGTCTTCCAGTTGCCCTGACGCTGCGTAAAGCGCTCCAGGGCATCCAGCACGCTCTGCTGCTCCGGATGAATGCCATAGCGTGAGTGACACACCTGACAGAAGGCCTGCCACTCATGGTCGGGCCGGCTGGCTTTCATCGCCTCGGGCTGGTTGAGCCAGTCCAGCAGATCACGCACCGGGTCGCCGCCGGTGAGCAGGGTATTGAACGCCTCGGCGTCCAGGTGGCGGCCCTGCAAGTCTGTCAGTGACTCCCGGAGCAGGCGGGGCAGGGCGGCCAGCAGCGCCTGGCGTGTGGCGGCATCACCGGCCACATCCAAACCCAGTCCACCCTGCTGGGAGGTGAGAAACGCGCGTGGCGTCCAGTCCTTGGCGTTGATCTGCGACCAGAGCGCGCCGCGGTACTGCAGCTCGGCCAGCGGCTTGAGCGCTTCCGGGCACTCGCTGACGGCGCGTAGATCCTGCCGGCCCACGCCGGGCAGATAGAGGATCGGCGGTGTTTCTGCATCCAGCTCGATGCCCTCCACGGTGCCGGCGATGGCACAGCGCAGCCAGATCGCCGGCCCACGGCGTTTCTCTGGCGCATAGTCGCCCAGCACCAGTAGCTCAGGCAGCGCGGCCTGGATCTGTGAGATCACCGGTTCCCACAGCCGCTCGCGGTCAGGCCACAGGATGCAAGCGGGAGCGACCTGCACATCGGAGTTATAAGCAGCGGCGCCGCGGATGGCTCTGACGAGCTGTTCCATGATAGCCATAGTATGGCCTGTCTCCTCACTGCAGATGCTGAAAGCCCAATAGATTAACGGAAATCAGTAAGTCACCCGAAAACTGCCGGGCTTATGTCCGCTCTGTTCGGATAGACAATGGCACTTTGGGTCCCCGGCACGTTTCCCGCAGAAGCTGCAGGGCGCATAGGAGGCTCTCTCATCCCGCTGCAGGTCGGTCAGTTCGTCGGCTCGATGAAAATGGCCGCCTGGCCTGCCCATCTCCTTTTTGATCAGGGCTTCACCTGGCACCAGCGAGAGATCCTCGCGACTTGCCACATTGGGTCGCAGCAGGATACCTCCTACTGGCTGTTCGCTGTGGCTGCTGCGACCTTCAGGCTTTTTTGCAGAGTTCTCGGCGCCTTTACTTTGCTGCTGCGGCTCGTTCATGGAACGGCCCGTGATGCCTTGCATGATATCCAGCCCGAACTCCAGCGAGTGGATATCCGCATTGTCGCTATCCTCCCTGATGGCAGACTTCGCCGATGCGTGCAGGATCAGGTTATCGTCTACCTCCAGTTGAAGCATGAGCCGTTCGAAGAGCTTTGCCATTGATGGCTCGATCTTGACGTTCAAACAGGCCAGAGGCTGACGTGCATCATTGACCTGAACATGACGCCCATGGCGGGTAGGTGAGAGCAGACTAATCTTGCCGACACCATCGCGAGGATCGGTGCAGTAAAGCGTCAGCCTTTCTGCCTCGCTGACCTCACCGGCAGTGGGCATCTCATAGCCCGCGCCAATGACAGGGAAGTACTGGTTGCGTGCCACGTGGACCTCAATATTCTTGGCCAGCCGCAAGCGTGCCTTGTCATGGGCAATCCAGGCAGCCCCTTCCGAGATTATGGAGAAGCCACGATCGGAGATCTCTACGCGGGTGGCGCCGAACATCTCATAGAGTCCCGACTTGATTGCTGGCATGTTAACGATGCCGCCGGTTGCGAGGCACAGCGAGATATCGGAAGTGGTCAGGTCGGCAGCCTCGATCAGGGTCTTGGCACGCTTAACCCCCTGTCGGATCTTCTGGCCAATGATCTTCTCAAGCTCGATGCGGGTCAGCAGGATATCGACATCGGCATCCTTCACGTCATTTCGGAAGTATCCCGGGATGTAGATGGGCTCCTGCTCCCGAGAGGAGAGCTTGATCTTGGCTTCCTCGGCCCGGGTGAGGAGGCGCAAGCTGGCATCCGGGTTGATATCCGCCTCCTCTGAGCCGAGCCCTGCCGCCTCGACGGCGCGTTTCTCGACCTCTCGGCGAATTGCCTCGTCCATCACGTCACCACCGAGTTCGTCAGTGCCGTCGTTGCGGATCTGCACAAGCATGCCGTTCTGTACCTGGCAGAGCGTCAGGTCCAAGGTGCCGCCGCCCCAGTCGAAAACCAGCAGATATTGCCCCTCCAGGCGACGGATCTCGTTCTCGGGGTCCTCCTTGGTACGTAGGTAACCATAGAGTGCTGCCATGGGTTCATGGACGAACTGCTCGATTACCAGGCCAGCCTGGTGGAAGGCCTCGCGAAGTTCGCGACGCTGCCTACCGTCCATATCGACGGGAATCGTGACGACAGCTCGGCTGACACCCCGGTCATGCTGGTAGCGCCGATCTTCCTCTGTGCCCGTTACCACGTGTTTGACGACATCTGCCACCATGTCCCGAGGGCGCCGTGGGATACCATCGACATGCACATGCTCCCGATTAAGCAGCATCTTGGGTGAGCGCACCACGTTGCCGATCACGCCAATCTCGTGGGTCATGAGGCGCTTTTTGGCCTCGCTCCCACAGATGACACTGTCGCCCTCGTAGCAGACCACCGAGGGATAGGGTTCCTCTCCCTGGTCGAATACCACCGTCTGACCACCAATCACCTGGCTGATTAGGCTGTTGGTGGTGCCGAAATCGAAGCCGAAGACTTCCATGTCATTCTCCTTCTGTATCACTCAGGATCTTCTTAAGTTGCCCTAGCGTCTCATCCACATAGTGGGAGACAATATGCAGCTTGGGCGGATCGCGTTGCAGAGCGATCAGTGCCTCCTCCAGGCGGGGCACTTCGCTCCTCAGTGCCTTGACTACCTGGGAGCGTAACCGGTGCTTGTCATCTTCCAGGTGGACACTGGTGGTCTTGGCATTCTGCTTCTCGTGATGAAGTGACTGCTCAAGCTCTTTTACCCTTGCCAGCAGGGCGTTGTGCTCACGGCGTAGGGCCGAGTGCGCCTGGCGTGCCTGGTCACGCTCGTTGGTGAGGCGCTCTACGTCTCGCTCCAGCCGCTCAAGGTCGCTGGCCTGGCGGGTCCTGGTATTCTCGATCTGGAGTGATAGCCAGCCCAGCGGAGAGAAGTCAGTGGATGCTTGAGCGTAGGCCGACTTCAATAACGCCTCTGTCGCTTGGGTGGGATAGTGGGTTCTGGTGGTAAACAAGCCCTCCGCTCTCAGGAAGCGCAGGATCTCCTCCTCTCTGGCCCACCCCTGGTTGGCCTGCCAGATCATGCTCAAGAACAACAGGTTGCGCAGCTTGGCCTGGCGCTTCTTCTTATCCTTGGCGGGCATCTCCTTGTTGGTCGCAATCTGCTCCGTTCTGGCGGCATAGCGCCTGAAGAGCTCCTTGATGGGGGGACGCTCCTCGTCGGTGAGCGGTAGCCAGTCATCGACAGATTCCATGGCGAGGTCGAACCCTTCGCGGCCAGCATCAACGGCGAACTTCAGTAGCAGATCCTTGATGGTGCGATTGCTGTGGATCTCGAAGGCGGCGAAGGCCAGGTTCAGGGTGCGGGCAAGCGAGGCGTCCTCACGCTGGGCGAGCTCAAGCAGCCCCGAGCGCTGGACAGCTAAGAGGGTGCGTTCCTCCAGCTTCTTCAAGGCCGGCTCGGTAATCTTCTTCGGCACGCCCGAGGATGCATAGAAACGCTGGATGATATCGGAGACGCGTGTAATGTCCTTGCTGCCCTTCGACCGGGTGGAAGTGTCAGATGTCTTATCCAGTTCCTGGTTGGACCTGTCGCCTGATTCGCTGCCCCTACTAGAGCCGATCGGGTGGCCTTGTCCGCCTTGCTGGCTCCCTCGATGTTCCTGAGACCCCTCTAGGAGGGCATCAGGTGCCGAGGGCTCAGTATCTGACTGCTTATTGGCGTTGAGAGCTTTGCCCGCCTGGGCCTTGCCCCGTGAGGCGACACCCGTGGTTTTGTTAAA
The DNA here is from genome assembly GCF_039537045.1 of Halomonas cibimaris. Classification (GTDB taxonomy): domain Bacteria; phylum Pseudomonadota; class Gammaproteobacteria; order Pseudomonadales; family Halomonadaceae; genus Vreelandella; species Vreelandella cibimaris. The sequence continues at coordinate 13,390 of NZ_BAAAZT010000005.1, forward strand.
GATCGGGACAAACTTTTTCTCGTCCTTCGGGGCATCACTCATTCTCTACTTCCTCGATGATTCGGGTGGCCAGGGCCTCGAACAGCGGGCTGTAGCGTAGCTTCCTAGCCCAGCTGGAGGCCTGCTCATGGTCGCCTGCTTCCCAGCAGCTGTTCATGGCCAGGGCTTGGATCTTGACCCGGTCGTGATCGGTGGTGAGTCGCTTGCTGGCCAGGTGAACCAGCTGGGGTAACTGCTCCCGCTGCTCAGTTAGCGGCAGGCTGCAGAAGCGCATGATCTCGGCGGTCAGCGTGTCCACCGGCAGGTTATGGCCGGAAGCGATCTTGGCATCGGGCGCAAGGCAGCGCTTGCCGGCTCGCAGCCCATTCAATATCTGGCAGGCGATGGCGACCTGGCCGCCGGGTGCCTGGGCCTCCGCCTCGCAGAAGGCGTTGTCGTTGAAGTTGACCAACGCCTTGATCAGATTGGCCAGTGGGCGGTTGAGAAAGCGTAGCGCCTCGCGGGCGGTGTGGTACTTCGCTGAATAGTCATCATGGCTCAGGCTGGTGCCGCCGCGCTGATCTTTGGCCAGTACGCCGTAGAGGAAGTCGCTGACGCCTTCCAGGTAATACCGGGCTCCGTCCTCCTGCTTGGCCACCGTGATGAACTGGGCAATACGGTCACTTTCCAGCGGCTGGTTTACGATCAGCGTATTGAAGGCTCGCTCCACCGTGGCCAGCTGCGCCTCGGTGGGGATATCGAATTCGATATGGTAGGTCACCGAGTAGTCGGCGCTGGCCAGCGTGACCTCATGGAAGCCCGAGGTGATCTCGCTAAGCCGCTTGCATGCCTGACGAGTAGTGACCTCCTGCAGGTCGATCATGATTCGCTCTGCCTGTTGGGTCACCCAGTCTTCCTGCGGAAACCGGCTGGCTACTACTTCTCCCCGATCCTTGACGGTGCGGCTACCCACCAGCAGCTGCGGGCGCTTGAAGGGGTGCTGGTCAAAGACGTGTTGTCGACGAGCCTCGCGATCCGCGAAGACTTCGCCGCACTTGTCACATCTGAAGGTGACGGGTTGGTTGGGCTCCGTCGGAATTTCGGGAATCAGCACGCTGCCCCCGGCGTTGCCGGGGTCCACCGCATCGGTGATCTTGGCCATCGTTAGCCTCCCTGCGCTTTACAGCATGATTTTTTATTAATTTCTCGCCGCTTTCTTCGCTGCCAGCGTGAGGTGGTAGTCGTTGATCCGGTCACCTTTGGCGCCGCCCAGCTGGGGCCCGAGGTCATACCAAGGGGCCGATTCCACATCCTTGCCGCGGTCTTTTTTCCAGTGGATATTGGGCTTATGGACCAGCACGCCGGCGCCCTTCTTTTTCACGTCGGGAACCATCATGAAAGGACGAATATTGAGGCGAACGCCGTCGTTGAGATCGGGGTGCCAGCCGATGGGCTGCTCTTCCAGCGGCTTCCAGCGCACGAAGATGTCATAGGGCTCCTCACCCTCAAGAATCAACTCCAGGCTCTTTTGCAGTGCCTCGGCGGCGGCCAGACGGGCCTCGGCACCGTCAATGCCATCAGCTATCTGCTTCTTCTGCTGGGTGATCCAGTCGCCCAGGTAGGTATAGGTCAGGGTTTCCAGGTTTTTGTAGTCGAGCTTATGGTAGTTCACCAGCGCCGAGAAGCCGTCCTTGAGGCCGTCCCAGATGTGCCAGATGAAGGGGCGGTTCTGGAACAGCTTGCAGTGCTGTGCGAAGAACTTGTCACGCAGCCAGCTCTCCAGGTCCTTGCCGGCGTGATCGACGCTCTCCAGCAGCTTGCCACGGGTGGTGGCGGACCACTGATCGCCGTAGGCGTCGGCTAGCAGCCCCTCCAGCCGATCCACGGCGCGCCGCTCACGGCGCACAGCGGGCAGGCAGACGATGCCGTCACGGTCGGCATGGCCGAGCAGCGCCTCACAGCGCTTGACCCACTCGCGTTGCTCCTCGGCCAACTCCATCTCCGGGTCAAGTTCCGCCGGCCAGCGGTAGCCCAGCAACCGGGCCACGGCGACTTGAAGCACCGTGTCGTCGGTACGCAGCGGGCCATGGCCGGTCCATTTGGCCTCATAGTCCCAGATTACTGAGCCGCAGGGGTGGCCATGGAAGATCCACTGGGTGGGGTCGTCGGAATAAGGGTGAGGTAGGCCAAAAGGGTAATCTTTTTGTGCTTGTACCTTGTAACCCCCTAAATCAACAGAAACCTTGACAAATGTAGCATTAGTTACGTTTCTTTTTTGATCTATTTTTTCAAGCTCATCTTTGAATTCTTTTGATTTTATATAGGCCCAAAGTGTAGCTGTGTCGAGTTGGTTTTTTGGTATTATTGCTGCACTGCTTTGATCATATAGCTCTCCGCTGTAAATGGATGCTGGGCACGGCTTAGTTAATCTGATACATACGCCTTTTTTTCCCCAGGCATCTCTTCCTTTTATATATGCTTGATGTGAGTTAGCTAAAGCGCCTTTTCCATCTTCCCATAGTAGAGTGCCAGACCTTCCGCTGAAGTGGAGGGTTGACTCTGTTGGCATTTGGAAAAGGGCCCACTTTTTTGGATTATAATTTCTCTCCCAGAAATTTGAAACGAATCGGTCGGTATCTCCATTTTGCAGTCCGACAAATGATCTCGCATGCAGGCTTAGTAGCTCACCTTTACCAGTCTCATCTAGCAATACCCTGCTATCTGGGCTGTTTAAGCTATCCGATTGTTTTAGAAGCCTTAATTCCCCTGAGTAGAGTTCTAAAGCTTTTTCACTTGTTTCTTTTTTTGCGGATGCGTCTATTCCGAAGAATGAGCTGTTTTTTTCAACTTCAAGCGTCTGCTCTTTTTTCGATGAAAAGAGAATTGCCTTTACAATCTCCCCGCTTATTGTTTCAAATGCCCCTGGTCCAAGTCTGGCAATTGATGATATTTTTGTAAAGTTAAGGACTTTCTCCCGAAATTTTTTATATGTTTTAAGGAACATCCAGTTTTGTGGAAGCACGGTAGATAAGAACCCGTGATTGGCGCAGAGATTCATACACCTTTCATAAAATGCAGTTTCTAATGAAACGCTCCCAGCTGGAAAGTTCTCATCAATGTGATGTTGAATGCCTTGCGAAAGGTCGGCTGCTTTTTTATAGGGGACATTCGTAATGATCCACTGGTATCGCTCACCAAGCAAATTAGCTGCCTTAGCCAGGCCTTGGGCGGTGACGGCTGCTTCATGCTGCTCGTCGCTGTTTTCCTGGCTATTTTCCTTGGAGAGCGCCTGATTCAAAGCCTCAGAGAGTTCCTCCCATTGGGCGACCTTGGCGGCGCTGGTGCGGGTGGGGTCGAGCAGGCTGCCAAGGATCGGGGCATCCTTGAAGCTGTCGTAGAGCCAGTCCAGGGCGATGGTAAGGTTCTTTTTGCCAAGGCCCAGTGCCTTCCACTCCTCCTTGGCCACGCTGATGGGCAGGCCGGAGCAGGCCAGGTGCATTTCCGGCAGCTTGCGATAGCCGCCAGCTTCGGGGTAGCGCCAGGCGGTAAGGGCAAGGGCAAAGGCGGCGAGCTCCACACAGCGCTGGTCGATCTCCAGGCCGTGCAGGTTGTCGCGCAGCACCGCTTCCACGGCATCGCGGGCGGAGAGGCCCTCCAGCTCCATGCGCATGGGCACCAGCATCAGCAGGGTGGCGACCAGGAAGTGGCCGCTGCCGCAGCATGGGTCCATGGTCTTGAGATCAGCGAGGCTCTGCGGCCAGGTGTCGAAGGTGCCAGCGGCGGGTGTCCAGTGGCCGGTCTCCTCGTCCTTGACGAAGCGCAGGTACTCTAGCGGCACGCCCGGCAGGCTGGCCTTGTCGCGCAGCTCCTGCTCGCTCTCGGCATTGGCTAGATCGGTTTCCGAAAGGCGCCGGGCGGCCCACCAGGCGCCCAAGCTGTTATCCAGCAGGAAGCTGACCATATAGGGCTCGGTGAATAGCTGGGTGACCGCGGGCAACTCGTCGGCTCCGATCTTCACCTCGGAGTCATTGATTCTCTTCTTGTTATCGGTCTGCCAGAACTGATACACCCAGCCCAAGCTGTCGCTGGCGTGGAACACTTCCCCCGGCAAGCCGGCCAGCAGCTCTTCCAGCTCGCGCTGATACTCGGCGGCCAAGGTCAGCTCGAATACCGGACTGTCGACGCGAAACACCTGGGGCAGCATGGTGCTGGCCAGCTGTGCCGCCATGGCCCAGCCGCTGGGGTGTCCTTCCTCTTCGGCCAGTTCCTCGCATTCTTCCAACGTCACGGCAACGCCGTCATACATCAGCAGCTCGGTCTCGGCCAAAAAGCGGGCAAACAGCATGCGGTGCCAGTGCTCGTAAGAAATCTCGTCCATCAGCCGTGTGACCGCTTGAGCGCCGTTTTTAAGCGGGTCGCCAAGGCTGCGGGCATGGGCACGCAGCCGGCGACGCAGGGCGCGCTGATCATCGCTTAAATAGCCGGGCGGATTTTCTTCGCCAACCCCAAGCTGACCAAGTGCCGCCTCGGCGGCCTGTTTGGCCACCGGGCGGGCCTTGCGTACGGCGCGGTCGAGCTGGTTGCGGAGTGTCTTGTCGAGTGGCTGCATGCTGATGTCCTTGTTGTTTCTTTCCACGGTATCTCTGTGAATGCGTATTCCATTGCACGTGAGCATTGATTTGCGCATTGGGCGGCATTTAATGCTCAATTTTGTGCATTACGGTGCCGAGCGGTCGTAGCCTGCAAGGTGGTGATCTAGAGACCAGATCATGACTCGGCGCTGCGGGTTCTGCTCACAGAGCCGGTGCCAGTCGTGGATGATGGAAAGGTCTCCCAGACCGCTGCCACTGCCGGCATGGTCGGGGAACTCTGCCAACCAGGCTTGCAAGTGCTCGGCCTCCAGGAAGTTGATCGGCTTGAAGGGGCTCTGGCCGTTCAATGCCGCCCCAACCTGCTGAACAAAGCGCTGGGCGCAGGCTCGGCGCTCGCGGCCATCGCCGTGCTGGCCGATATGGTTGCCAGTCTCCAGGATCGTCGCCATAGGCAGGAAGAGAGATTCCCCTCGGGTGAGCCGATCTTCCAGTTCCGCGAGGACGTCAGCGTAGTGGCTGTCCATACCGGGAACCCTGAGCATCTCCACGAATACCGAAGTATCAATCAGGCAAATTGCACTCATCCCTGAGACTCCAAGTCCTGCTTGAGCTGCTCCAGCCAGGCCAAGGCACTGTCGCGGCGCTGCTCGGATGAGGTATCGTCCTTAAGGAAGCGTTCCAACACTTTGCGCGTCATTAGCTGGCCCAGCGGCCCTTGGGCCACCAGCTCGCTGTAACGCGGCATGTCACCAAGGCGTACCAAGCGGCTATCACCCTGCTGCGGGTCACGGTAGCAGCACAGCACATCAGCCAAGGCGGCATCCGGCAGAGCGTCCAGAAGCGCGGGATTATGAGAGGTCATCAGTACCCGCAGCTGCCGCTGGCTGGCCACCTCGCGAATTTGATTGACAAGCACATCGGCGCGGCCAGGATGTACGCCATTGTCGACTTCTTCGATGATCAGCAGCGCGCCCTCGGCTGCCGAGAGCAGCGCGGCACCCACGGCCAGTACGCGCAGGGTGCCATCGGAGAGCAATGGAGCGTCCACCAAACGCTGCTGCTCGCCGAACGTCTCTTCCAGGCGAACCATGACGTCCTGCCGAGGCGTTTCGATGAACTGAATGTCGGTAATATCCTGCTCCGGCAGCGAGCGAATAAAGTCGAGCAGTGCCTGTTTGCTTTCCGCGTTCTGGCATAGTTGATAGAGCACGGCGGACAGGTTACTGCCATCTTCCTTAAGGAATTTATCTCCGGCATATTTGTAATCACGCATCTGTGCTGGACGCGGATCCAGAAAAACAATATTACGCAGCGTATCACGCAGAGCACGGGTCACCTGGGGTATCAGCTCTTGCGCTTTGGTATGTTTTTGCTGAAACCGTCCTGGGGTTTCCAACTGGTAAAACACCGCCTGGCCGTTGGAACATGGGATATGTGGCTTGCTGGGGCCTTTCATAAAATTATTGTAGGCGATGCTAATTTCATCGCTATGCTCATTGGGCTCGCTGTCCACTCGGTAGAGCGGCACCGTTTGGTCGATGCTGGTGATTTGCTCATTTGCGACGACGAGACGACTGCTTAACTGATCGATCGTAATAGAGAAATCACACCACTCGTCGGGGGCATCGGCCAGGTGGGCATCCAGTGTGAATGGCTCCCCTTCAAGGCGAAACAGATCGCGTGCCTGGCCGCGCACTACGGTATCTCCCCCCTGGATGTCACGTTCAATATCATCCAGCCGCATGCCCTTTGCCAGCCAGTTGAGCAGACGAATAGCCTCCAGCGCATTACTCTTGCCAGACGCATTAGGCCCTACCAGAAACGTTAGCGGTGCCAGATCCAGCCTGGCCTGCCGGTAGCTTTTGAAATTGGTCAATTGAATGGATGTCAGCATGAGATAGACCTTGGTTACTGAGTAATCACCGGCCCGTTTTGGAGGGCTTCGCGCAACTCATGGCGAGCCTCATCCAGCCAGGCCTCGATATCGGCCTCGCTCTTGAGAGTGCGGCGCGCCAGGCTGACAAACTGCACCTCGGGCTCCATCTCCTCAGCAGCCTTGACCAGCACTTCGTCGAAGCGGCTGGAAAGCGCGGCGATGCGGTCGGCCAGAGCGTCGGGACGCACGTGGTTCAGAGTCTCCAGCACCTGGTCGGTAGCGCCGAGGGTGATCTCGGGCGCATCGGCTGCTGTCAGTCGCTTGGCGGCCAGCAGATCGTAGCGCTGATCCGGTGAGAGTTGCTGCCAGTTGTCGTCTGCCTCCAAACGCTGCATGCCGGCGGCGTGTTCGTCCGCATAGCGCTGTTGGAGTTCGTTGAAGGTGTCACGAAACTGCTGGGTGAAGTTAGCCAGCAGCGGCTGGACGGGGTCGGGGTCATCCAGCAGCGAGCGATGCTCGCGGATCTGGCTGACCTGGACGAGCAGCGGCTCTGCATCGGGCAGGCTCTTGGCATGATCGGCCAGGCGCTTGAGCGTGACCCATTCAGGGCGACGCTGCTGAAGCTTCTCGGCAGTGGCCTGCCACTCGTCGATGGCGGCGAGCAGTTCGGCCTGGTTGCTGACGATGGCCTTTAGCTGATCGTTACCACTGCTAGTGCGAATGGCTTCAAGAGCATCCAGACGGGGGGCTTCCGGTGTCGGCGGTTCACCCCCGGCCTGTTCGGCCAGGGATCGGAGTCTGTCAGCGAATTCGGGTGCCTTGGCTGACTCCTCGCCGGACTTGGCGTGCACGCCGAGCTTCTGCATCACCTTGCGGATCTTGATGCGCTCGCCAGCGGAGATGGTGGTGGCCTCCACGCGAAACTCGGTTTTGCCGATGGCGCGGCGATCAAGCTGCTGAGGAGCGGTACCATCACTGGCACGGATCTGCCCGGCGATCAGCAGCACCTGCAGGGCGCCATCGATGGCGTCCTGGGGCCAGCCGTAGTCGCCGTGCTCGAAGTGGTCGCGGATCTCGCTGCCTTTCTTGCCGTTGCCCAGATAACTAAGAATGGCCTTGCACACCGGATGGGCTTGGGGCTCGCCCTCGTAGCCCACGGCCTTGAGAGCATCGGGGGCACCCTGCTTGGCCTTGGCGTAGACTTTGTCCCAGCTGGCATGGTCAGCCTGATGGAACTTGGGATGCAGGCGAGTCAGAGCGTTCTCGGCCCCTTCTTGAATCGCCTCACGCAGGGTCGAGCCAACGATTTCGTTACCGCCGCCCTGAAACGTTTGGGCACCGTTAAAGGCTTCTCCCAGTAATTCGCGAATACGCCGTTGGGCGGCGTCGCGGGTGGTCTGCATGGCGGAGCGAGCTTCTTCCCCTTCGGGAGTACCTGGAGTGCCGCGTGTTTCCAAAGTAGCGCTGGCGGCCTTGAACTCAATTAGCCGGCTACGTAGTTCATCAGCAGAGCGCTTGGGGATGAACACAAATAGCGTAGGGGATTCCGCCCCTGCCTGAAGGGCGTCAGCGCGCACTTGGCTAATGTCGTCGGACCAGCCGTTGCGCACCCATACATAGAGCTTTTCGGCTGCATCACGGGGCAGCTCTACGTCAAAATACGGGTGGAGCGGGCGCGGCACTTTGGACTCACCATGAGGCACGCTAAGATTGCCGACTTGCTTGGCAAAGTGCTGACGGATCAAGTCGTCACGCTCGGCCTCGATCTGATGCGTGGCATTGCCCAGACCGCTCTGGTGAGACAGAAAGGCATCGTTCCAAGCGGCGCTTTCCTCGGTCTGGATACGGTACTCATCACCCACTTTGATGATGAATTCACATTTGTCGAGCAAGCCAGGCAAGCGACTGCGCAGCGAGCTGCTGCCCGCCTTGAGGTCATCGACCAGCAGATCGGCGATGTTGGCCAGCGTTGGATACAGACCGAGCTCGGTATTGGTGCTGGCCACCTTGTTGATGATAAAAACAATGGCGCAGGCACGAGCCGTCAGCTGCTCTTCTTCACTGCCTTTGTGCCACTGCAGGCTGGCATCGTGAAGCTTGCGCGGCAGTATGCGGAACTGCAGTAGTTTGTCCGACAAGTTGAAATAAAGATAATCGGCAGCAATTACGTGACCAAGCGGCTCATCCAGATTTGTCTTGATGGCGGAATGTATCAGGCTAAGCTGGCCCCGGATCTGACTATCGGTGCCGGTCTGGTCAAGCACTCTCAGAGCGGCATCCCAGAAGCGTCGGCGTACCGGCAGGATGGGATAGTCCTGGGCGAAGTACTGAATGTCTTGCTGACGATGGGCGATGGAGGTTTCTGACAGGTGACGAGAGATCTCACCTAAGTTATTCTCCATCATCTCGGTAACGGGGCTTTTGGCCTCGGGCTTCTTGGCTAACAGCACCTGGCGGATAACGGCATCAACGTCGGCATCCGACAGTTCAACACGGAGCGTAAAACGGCCTTGAAGGCGAGCCAGGTTGCTGGTGCCGGTGATGGCGGTTTGGCCAGTGCCGATCACCATCAAACGATTGCCTATTTGTTTGCCACAAGCTTCAATTGCCTCTTGAACTTCGATGGAGCGCTGACCATCAGTACCGATATACTGCTGAACTTCGTCTAGCACTACCAGTGTGAGTGGCATTTTTCCATCACGACACAGCGCCTGCCGAATGGCACTCACCATATCATCGCTGCTGACGTCATCCACGTTTGGGTAGAGGTTCATCAGTGTCGGGGCGCAAGCTTGAGTGCTGCTAAAGAGCTCGGGCTTTGCGTCCACTAATGCATGATGCAGTGTGGTGGAGACCGTAAACATCTCGACTTCTTTCTGCCAGGGCTTTCCCTCGGCTTCGACAGCCTGTTGGATTTGCTCAAAAATCCCCTCTTCTTTTAGCCACATGACAAAGCGAGCGGCAGGATACTTAGCAGGCAACCCGGCCGCACGAAAGAGTATCGAGAGAAGTGCCATACGCGCGCTGGTATCCCGCGCGCTGGTACCAAGGGTACCCGATGCGGAAAATAGCCCCCCGTGACGCTTCCCCTGAGTGGAGAGCTCTTTGAAGAGATCCTGAATTTCTGGAGGCAAATGAACGAGGCCGCGTGCGGCGGCACCGTCATCAAGGGTGACGTCTTCCCAAAGATTGCGCAGCATCTTGGCCATGTGCGACTTGCCCGACCCGAAGAAACCACTGATCCATACGCCCGGCTGCTGGGTGGCACCACTACTCAAGTTACTTAGGTAAGTATCGAGGATATCCTGCATGCCCCTGGCGTACTGGCCATCGCAGACGAAGGTCTCCAGCTCATAGCGCAGCGCTGCCTGGGCAAGTTCACTTCGGTCATCGTTAACATAAGCAACGCCCTCGTTGACCAGGCTCTGCTGAGATGGATCTTTGGCGTAGATATCACGGTTGCGCATGCGTCCGTTCCCCTGGGAAAGCGAAGTTAAAAATTTGTTCGTGGCGCTGGCTTAGCGCACGCCATCAGCGGTGATGGGCGTAGCCAAATAGTTCCAGCCGTCGTAGCCGTCCAACAGTCGGTAGTTATTGTTCTCAAAACTGCCTGGAAACATGACCACCAAGCGGCCGCTAACATGGTGAGCGAAGCTATCGACTACGGCCTTGACCTTGAGAAAACCAAAGAGGCTACCCACACCATACAGGGCTATCACATGGTTGCTGCCTGCATTTTTTTCCCTGACGGTGTTAATAAAGCGCTCTTCCAGCCACTCCAGATAATGATGATCAATCATCTTGAGTTGGCTAGGCATAGCAAAGAAGGCCTCAGCATACTCCTGCTCGCCCATCCACTGGGCAAAGGTGTCGGTAAGGTCGAAGGTAACCCACTCATGACCTTCCTGCCGCGTCGCTAGTTCGAATTCCCCCAGATGGGCGCGAACGCGCAACTCCTCGGTTTCTGGATAGATACAAAAGACCACGCGCTGAGCAGCGGCAGCATCGTCACGCCAGGGCAAGCCGACAAAACGACTATAGGAGCCCACCAATCGATTGATTTTACTCATGGCTGCTGTCCTGCTGAAAAGCCGGCGTGGCGTCGCCGTATGTCAGCGCACGTTCAACCACGCTATTTTGCGCTGGAAAAGCAACGTCGATGACGTTGTCAATGTGGCGCATTACGATCCAACCTTTTGCTGAGGCTTGTGCTGCCAATTCCAACACACGCTCATCACCCGCTTCCAGAAGCCGGCAATACAGACTGCGTAGCAAAAGCTCTCCTCTGTCACCCTGCAGCCAAGAGAGATACAGGGCATATGCGACGGCACCTGGCGTCACAGGAGGCTGCCGGCGTATTTTTTTGCTTCGCCCCTGGAGGTGCCCTGACTTCGTTAGGCTGCTATTGATGTTTTGCGCTGATGATTTCCGCGTAGCCGGGCTAAACCGGTTGGGCCAGAGCGTCTCAATCTGCTCCTCTAGCCATACCCTGGCTATGGATGTTCCGCAGGGATTGGCGAGAATGATCGAGACAGTGTCGCGTAACAAACTATCGCGTGCCATTGAGGCTAGCAAAGCAAGCATCGGACGTGCCGCCTCATCGCGAGACCAAAAATAGCGCAGCCCTGCGCTTACCGGGTTGTCGGGATCCAAACCATATAGTTCAGCCAAGTGTCGCGCCGTTAATTGGCGAGTACGCCCTGAGCGTTTACCCAAACAGTTATATTCGCATATTGCGATGCGATAGTCAGTGGGGGCCGCATCAGCGGGCACGTGCTCAAACAAGGTCAAAAGCTCGTCCAGCATGATGGTGCGTGAAGAGTGTACGCCGCCTTTACGGGTGATAAAGCCCAAGCTCTCAAGGATAGCGGTAGTTAGCATTTTCGATTCCAAAACAGTGTTTTAAAGCAGCGTGGCCTGAATCGTATATATGTATTTCTACTCAGAGCGCTTGGATAGTGGCACATACTCAAAAAGCTCCCCCACCTGGCAGTCAAAATAGCGGCATAGCTCCGCCACCACCTCCAGCTCCACGCGGCTGGCCGTTTCGTGATACAGCCGCGTCACGGTGCCTCGGTTGATGCCGGTATCACGTGCAACATCGACAATTTTCAACTTTCTCTCCCCCATGATGCGGGACAGGTGACACTTAATCATCACGCCTCCTAGCCCTTTTTGATCTACAGAAGAACAAAAAGGGTTGCAAAAGATCTTTTATGGGCTATATTGGTCTCCAGAAGGGCATTTGGCCTTATATGAAGCCTTATTGTTCTTCTGGAGCCTACCACAAGGAGGCAGGCTATGTCTGTTCATTATCTGACCACCAGCGAGCTCGCCGAGCGGATCAAGTACGACATCCGCACCATTCGCGAGCGCCTGAAAGACAATGTGCTGATCGAAGGCATCCATTACATCCGTCCGTTTGGCGGCCGCAAGATTCTGTACCTGTGGGAGCCCATCGAGCGCGATATGCAGCTGTATTCCAAGGAAGAAAGCCTGGGTGTGCCAATGGCGGGTGGAGGTACTTGTCATGGGTAGGATTGCCGTACGCAAAGAGACGCAGAAGCTGTTTTTCGATTTTAACTACTTGGGCAAGCGCTGCCGCGAGCAGACGGCGCTACCGGATACGGCGGCGAACCGTAAAAAGCTTGAGCGGATTCTGCAGAAGATCGAGGCGGAAATTACGCTAGGCACGTTCGATTACGGCCGCTACTTCCCTGATAGCCCGCGTGCCAAAAAGCTCAGCAAACGCGCGCTGACCAGCGTAGGCGGCTATCACGCGACGCCGCTGCTGCGCGAGTTCGCCGAGACGTGGTTTGCCGAGAAGGAGATCGAATGGCGTGAGACGCAAATCGTGACGGTGCGGGGGTGCTTGGATCAGCACATTGTGCCTGCCTTGGGGGATAAAGAGGTCGGCAGCATCACCCGCGCAGAGATTCTTGAGTTCCGAGCGTCCCTCGCTAAAGTTCGCTCCCGGAACGGCAAGACACTCTCTGCTAGCCGTATCAACCACATCATGACGCCTTTGCGCATGATGCTGAATGAAGCCGCCGACCGCTACGAGTTTAGCTCATCGTTTCGCGGGATTAAATCGCTCAACGTGCCGCGCACCGACGTGGAGCCCTTCACGCTGGAGGAGGTGCAGCGCATCCTCCAGCGGGTGCGCCCGGACTTTCACGAGTATTACGCCGTGCGCTTTTTTACCGGTATGCGTACCGGTGAGATCGACGGCCTGACCTGGGAGCACGTGGACTTTGCACGGCGCCAAATTCTGGTGCATCAGGCGCTGGTCGCGGGTGAGTTCGTCCCCACCAAAACCGACGGCTCGTTTCGCTCTATCGATATGTCGCAGCCGGTGTTTGACGCCCTCAAGGCGCAGTACGAGGTAACCGGCAAAACCGGCTTGGTGTTTACCACCAGGAAGGGTACGGCGCTGTCGCATCGCAATGTGACCAAGCGGGTGTGGTACCCGCTGCTGGAAGAGTTGGAGCTGCGCCCTCGCCGCCCATATCAGACGCGCCACACCGCCGCAACGCTGTGGCTGGCAGCCGGTGAAAGTCCGGAATGGATTGCTCGGCAAATGGGCCATACCACCACCGAGATGCTCTTCCGCGTGTATTCGCGTTTTGTGCCCAACCTGACGCGTCAGGACGGCTCAGCCTTTGAGCGCATGCTGGAACAAAAACAGGCGTAAGGAGACGATGATGTATACCTTGGATGCTATCAAAAAAGCCCGCGAAGATATCGAAAGGTCGCTCCGGGCTGAACAAAATACAAAAATTCAGCGCCGTGTGGAGCGGCGCCTGGCTGAGTCTCTGGCAGCTGCCACCAGCATCGCCAGCGGCAGCGGACTGGTAATGTGGTTGGGCAACGGCGATGAAAAAAGCAATTTGGATGCGCTGGTGACATGGACAAGCTTCACGCTCAAGCAGCTGGGCCTTGAAGCCAACCGCCAGGCTATTCCGCATCTGCTGGCCGAGCTGGAACGCACCCTGTGGGCCTGGGAGGATCAGTCATGGCATTAACGCAAACGCAACAAGCAGCGAAGGCTGGCCGCGTGTTTGAGCATGAGGTGTACGTGGCTGGGGTCGAGGGTCCCGAGTGGCTGATGGAGCACCGAGTCTGGGCGCTGTATGTGATCGGCGCCAAGGGCGGCTGCCACTTTTACCTTACCGATCGCCACGTTAACGCGCACGGCGTACCGCAGATGGGACAGCGTATTCAAGCCACGGCTAAATGGGCCAAGTTCATCAGCATCCAGCTGTGCTTTCTCACGGCGTATCACGTAGTCAGCGACCCTCTGCCACGCTGATACTACTTCGATTTACGGCAAGACCTATCCCCAGCCCGCAGATATTGTAGGCTGGGGATACTTTTTATGTCTCGGCCTCAGCGCCATGTACCTCGTCGCTGCTGGTTAATCCCAGGACCAGCAGGGCCATAAAAGCGGAAAAACGCACTGCCTCCCATAGCGGCTGCTGAGTGCTGGAGTAGCTGGCTTCGCGGGTAATTTTCAGGTCAGCATTGCCGTACCAGTGCCGCGTTTTACCCGATTTAGATGCCGCTGGCACCAGCTCTATGCGACGCTGCGGAATGTCTGTTTCCTGCGCCCAATAGCTTTTTACCGCTTTTTTCTTGGCTGCTTCTTCCACCTCTACCACCAGCCACGTATGGATCATGCAGCGTAACGGCCTGAGCATACGGCGAATGCAGCGGATGGCATGGGCATCCGGCAGCGTGATATGGCCGGTGCTTCGCTGCATGTGCCGGCGAAATATTGCCAGGCTTTCTTTGGCTTCATCGGGCTTATCATGATGCCAATCCAGCAATTGATGAAAGAATTGTCCCGCTTCTTTGAGCACACGGGGCTTGATCGGTGGTGCCATGCAGCGGTACAGCTCGGGCATGTAGAGATACTGCGCTGCCGCCAACTCGTCGCGTCGATCCTGCTGCTCTCGGCGACTGAAGCGCTGTTTATCCCGGCGCGTCTTTTGCTGCATCAGCCGCTCGCCGTTATCCACCCATGCCGCCAGCTGGTCGGGCGCCACGACAAACCGCCTGGCCGTTTGCTCGATCGCAGTATTCGGGTCGATGCCTCGGTATTCCTGCTGCTCGATAAGCCGCAGGCCCTGGTAAATTGTGATGGCCTCTGGCCACTCGAAGGCGGCATCCGTCAGCGTATCCAGGGGGTTGTCGGCCGGTGGCCGGTATAGCTGCCAGGCATCTTCCTGCGGCATCGCCGCGCAGTAGTGCTTCCAATCACCTTGGGTCGGTTCCAGCAAGTCGCTGGCATGGGTTTCCCGACGGAGCTTATGTCGGCTGCGCCAGCTGCTCAGCGATGTTTTGGAGCTCGCGTTCAGCAGCTCCATTTGCATATCTATCGTCACCAGCGGATCAATGCGCTGGCGCAGGGTATGGCCCAGCGTCCAGTCTACCAGGTGGGAATACGTGTCCAGGGTTTCATCGGGGCTGGCATGCCCGGCCCAGAGTGCCAGCTGCCAGAGCCGCTTGCGTGAAGGGCTGGTGTGCGGCACAAGACCTGCCTGCGCGGATATATCAGCGTCCAGGTTGGGCATGGCGATGTGGCCTTCATCATCGTGCTGCCAGGCATCTGGTAACAGCTCACCGGGCGTTCGCTCCAGCAGCCGCAGCAGCGTGAAGGTGACAAAGCTATGACGCAGGTGATGGTAGCGCAGCGTTGCATCGCCGCTTACCGTTTTGAGCGCCGTCTGAATGGGCCTGAAAATCTCCTTGTCACCCAGGGGCAAGGTGCCGCCACCGCTGCGGCAAAATAGCAGGTGTTTTTCAGCCGCCTGGGTGGTGCTTTCACCGCGACGACGCTGGCACCAGTCGATTAGCTGGCGCTTTTCGTCCGGCATTAAAAGCCATAGCGGTAGCCGCCGTTTGGCCGAGTACGTTTTGCCCTTGTGGAACTGGTTGGCACGAATCAGCAGCTCGCCCGGCACCTCGTCATGATCCAACACGTAGGCTACGTCGCGTACCAGCAGCGACGCGCATTCGCTGCGCCGTAGGCCCATCCGATACCCCAGCATCAGCGCCAGCGACTGCATGGTACGAAAGCGCTTGGGCTGCCGGGAGCTCTCAATAATCGCCAGGGCGCGCCGATACTCCGCCGGGGTAATGATATTGGTATCCGCCAATGACGCCGTGCCCTTGCCCACTTCCAGCTCAACATCCGGCGCGGCCTGGGTGTCGATCACATAGTCATGAAACTGCCGTAACCGATTTTGCACGCGCGCACGGCTGCCGGGATTTTTGGCGTCGCTAATCACACGCTCATAGAGCGCCTGCCACTCGCCGGCATCCAGTGCTTGAACGTCGTCAATCTCATAGCCATGAGCCAGCAGCGGACGTGCAATGTTGGATAGGTACGTTGCGACCGAACTGACTGCCAACCTGGACTTGACGCGGCCGCCGTGCTGCATCAGTGATTTTGCCCAGCCGGCCAGCAGCTTCAGCAGCGGGCTGTTTTTATCCGATTCTGTTAAAAAACGCTCGATATGCTGTAGGCTGGCCTCGCGTCCCGTTTGGCCCGTAGACGTTGTGAAACCACTCTGGAGCTTTCGTAGCTGCTGCATTTGGTCAGGCAGCTCGGAAGCCCTTGGCGGAACCGGTGCATAGGTCAGGCCGGTAGCATCGGTGTCATCCTGATGGCTCGCCAGCGTGATCGTTTGCCCGGTAGTCAGCCGATGCCAGGTCGACGGTCGTAGCGACGGCGCAGCACTCGTACTGCCGGCGTAGCTCGTCAATAGGGGCATCATATCCAGCGATGTCGAGGTGTGAGCGGCGGCGATAAACCAGCCCAAGCTTTTGGGTGGCCTCGCCGGTGCTACACGCTTGGCGTAATAGAAAAAGCAGGTTTCCACGTTGATTCGAGAGGGCCACGCTTGCCCCACTCGTTGATAGTAATTCAGCAGTAGCAGCTGGTTCATCGGGCTTAAAAACAGCCGGCGGTACAGCGTGTTAGCTTCAGTATCCTGAATTCATAGAATAACTGCAGCACTTTGGACCACAAGGTAGAGGCAGGAGGGCCAGTGCCGGTACCCTCCCTGCTTTACCGACCAAAGTGAAGCAGAGCATGGNCGAGGGTTGGAGAAAATACTTGAAGGATAATGATTGTGTAGCCGTGCTGTTGCCAACGTTTAAGCCGGGAAGTTATATTGAAGCTTGTTTAAGCTCGCTAGATGCTCAGATTTTAGATAAGTCTAGGTTTTCTGTTTATATAGCATTAAATGGCCCTCGTGATCCATATTATCAGTATGTTGTAGACTTGTTGGAGTTCTTCGAGTTTAGGTGGAGTTTGTTTTATTTGAGTCGACCTGGTGTTTCGAATGCTAGAAACGTATTGTTAGAAAAATCCACGGAATCATATGTTTGTTTTGTCGACGATGATGACGTTTTAAGTGAAAATTATATAGAGTCTCTGCTGAAGGCCTCCGATCCACATACTATTGAAATTTCTAACGTTAGGCAGTTTTCCGACAGATCTGAGGACGTAACGCTTGATTATATCGGAGTTAGCTACCAAAAGTTGCGTGATGAAGAGGACTCAATTTTCAGATCAAGAAAATACTTCTCATCGCCCGTCGCCAAGGTTATTCACAGAAGCATAATTGGTGATTCAAGATTTGATGTTCGTGTATCTCGTGGAGAGGATGCTTTATTCATGGCGAACCTCTCGCCTCATGTGTATAAGATCCGAAAAGGGGTTCCTGAAGCCTACTACTGTGTCAATAAAAGGGTGGGTTCAGCAACCAGGCGAAAGATAAGTCGAGTGCAAGAGGCAAAACGAATAACTTATCTACTTCGGTGCTACAGTTCTATGCTGTTGAATCCCTGAATTCATAGAATAACTGCAGCACTTTGGACCACAAGGTAGAGGCAGGAGGGCCAGTGCCGGTACCCTCCCTGCTTTACCGACCAAAGTGAAGCAGAGCATGGGATACCAACAGCTGACCCAGACACAACGATACCAGATTTACGCCCGCCATGACTTGGGCAGGAGCCAGCGACAGATCGCCAGGGAACTGGGGCTCCACAACAGCACGATTAGCCGTGAGCTGCGCCGCAACGCGACGGCCAGTGGCTATGATCCTGAACAGGCTCAGGCTTGCAGCGATCACCGACGACGTACCGCCCGCAAGTGGACGAAGCGCTTGCCCAGCTTGATCGCAGCGGTGGCCGACCGACTTCGTGAAGAATGGAGCCCAGAGCAGATCAGTGGATTCATGGCACCGTTGGCCGGTATCGGCGTCAGTCATCAGTGGATTTATTCCCTGGTCTGGGAGGACAAGGCCCGCGGCGGCACGCTTTGGCAGCATCTCCGGCAGCCCAAGAGGCGCAGCAAGCACCGTGTTCACGCCAAAAGCGCAGGGCTTGGCAAGATACCTGGTCGCGTAGGTATCGAACATCGCCCAGCCGAGGTTAAGAGTCGGCGCTACATCGGACACTGGGAGGGTGACACGGTGCTTCAGGGACATAAGCAATCAGGCATCGTCACGCTGGTTGAGCGACGCAGCGGCTATCTATTGGCGGCACGGCTACCCACCATTACAGCGGCGTTGACGAAAGCGGCCATGATCCGCCTGCTGAAGCCTCGTCGAGGTGCGGTGAAAACGATCACGCTGGATAATGGCTCGGAGTTTTCGGAGCACCAGGCCGTGGCGAGCGCCGTAGCAGCGAGAACCTACTTTTGCGACGCCTATTGCTCAGGGCAACGTGGCACCAATGAAAACACCAATGGCTTGATTCGGCAGTATTTTCCCAAGGGAACTAGCTTCCGCCAAGTCACCGATGCCGAGCTACGCAGGGTGGTGAGAAAGCTCAATGACCGCCCCCGAAAACGACTCGGCTATCGAACACCGGCACAGGTGTTCCTGGGGGAGTACTCTGGAGCACTGAATACCCCGGCTTATTCATGAGGCTGGCTTGAAAATAAAGATGGCGAGGGGTTTCTCTTGTAGAATCAGGATGTTCCAGCCAGAACTTGATTCAAGAGGACCTCTCGCNTCTGGGGGAGTACTCTGGAGCACTGAATACCGCAGGTGCTGCGCTTATTGGTTGAATTCAGGTCCTAAATTTGATAAGTTGTTGTTATGAGTCGTTTGGCGGCGACAGTTTTACATGTAAAGAAAGTTATTAAGGGAGTTTAGATTTTTTATATCTGCAGAATCTCTTATGTACAGCTCTGGGCTTGATTGCAAGTATATTTATGTTGTCGCCTTGCTAAGTGTCGGGTCCCGAATGATTGATTACGCGCTTCCAGAATAATTCGGGCTTTTCTTGCTGCCACCGCTTCATTTCACCAATGGGCGTTCGGTGGTGCAAGGCTTTCTGGTTGATGTGGTGGTTATATAGCCAATTATAGCGCTTGAGCGTGGACTCAAGATCCTCTCGAGAGTCGAATCGGTGTGTGTTCAGCACATCGCTGATGCGCCCATTGAAGCGCTCTACCATGCCGTTCGTTTGTGGCCGGTAAGGGCGAATCAGACGGTGCTCTATCGCGTGGCTCTCACAGAGCCGGTCCACTTTATGCTTGCCCGTCGGCCGACGCTCTCCGCCTGCGGCAAAACGATCGGTGAAGCACTTGCCATTGTCTGTCAGCAACGTCTTGATGTTGAACGGGGCTTTCTCACGAACGTGGCGTAAAAAGACCTCGGCATCATGAGCGGACTGGTGCTCGCGTACCTCCAGGTAAACCCACCGGGTCGCTCGGTCAATCGCCACGAAGAGATAGCGTTTCCGGCTTTCGTCAGGCATCTGCGGCAGATATTTGACGTCAACATGAATATACCCCGGCTCATAGCGTTTAAACGGCTTGTGAGGCGGTGCCTGCGCTGCTTGCTCCTGTTGTCTCAAGTGGGCCAGGCTCGGCAACTCGCGGCGCTTCATCAGGCGCTCAAGGGCAGAGCGCGACAGATCCGGGTGAAGGAACTCTCTGGCCACAGTGAGCAGGTCATCGAGACTCAGACGCAGATATTCACGCAGTGCGACGACGATCTCTTCCTGTGCCGGCGATAGGGTTGTCAGCAGGTTATGGCGCGTATGCGAGCGGTCATACTGAGTGGTGCGATAGCGCCATCGCGCGATGGTAGGGCCCGATACGTTGTAGCGTCGTGCCAGCTCACTATCGCTGACGGCGGCCGGCGCTTGCTGAATCTCATGACGTATACGGGGTGTGGTGGTCGCTGTTTTATGCAGTTTGATATCCATCACGATGCTCCTGAATGAACGACGCAATGAGGTCACGCGCTGCCAGCAGAGGATAACTCCTATGGCTCAATCTATCATCCGGGGCTCTACAGCTAAGATTTGTAAGATAGTTGTTCTTCATATTTATCAGTAAATCTTTATTTATTTGTGGACTTTTATGAAAAAAATCTTAATTGTTGCTCCTTTTTGTTCTTTGCCTGGGGAGCAAGGCTTTAGTAGGTTCTTATATCTGGCTAATCTTTTGTCAAAAAGATACGATGTCACATTATTAACTAGCAGTTTTAGGCACTCAACAAAGTCTCAAAGAGAGCAACGTGAAGATTGTTTTTCTTACAAGGTAAAAGTCGTCTTCGCGCCTAGTTATTTTAGTAATGTTTCACTGAAAAGAATCTTTAGTCATAGGGTTTTTTTTAGAAACTTTAAAGATTGGTTCATGCGGAATGGCACTGATTTCGATTTGGTTTATTCAGCATATCCTTTAATAAGCACTAATGTTTTTCTCGTGAAAAATAAAAATGTATTTAACTATAAGTTGATAATTGATGTGCAGGATGTGTGGCCGGAATCTATATCTGCGGCTTTTCCATTCGTTAAAAATTTCCCATTGTGGATGATCCCATACACCAGCAGGGCCGATTTTTGCTACAAGGGTGCAGATGCCCTAGTCGCTGTGTCAAAGACCTACCTTGATAGGGCGATGTTAGTTTGCGATATTCCAGTTGGAGCTGTTGTATATATAGGAAGTGATTCGGATAAGATTGAAAGTGCTCAAGTATTGAATCTGGACGAAAGAAAATTAAAGTTGGTGTATATTGGAAGTCTCGGGCATAGCTATGATATTAAAACGGTTGTTTTGGCTGTTAATGAAATGATTGAAGCTGGGCTCCCTGTAGAGTTGCATATATTTGGTGGGGGTCACCAAGAGTCGGAGTTAAAGGCTGTGGCCGGCCAAGATATTAACTTTCACGGGTATGTTGACTATGACAGGATGATATCCTTTGTAAAGTCGTGTGATTTGGGAGTGAATGCTTTGAAAGCCAGCGCGCCCCAATCTATTACGAATAAGCTTTCCGATTATTTTAGTGTTGGTATTCCTATGTTGAATAGTCAAGCTACAGAAGAGCTTCATACACTATATGAAGGTTACCCACATGTAAATTACACGGCAGGTAGCGTCGATAGCTGTAAGGCCGCAATTGCGCGTGCTCTTGGGGATCCGTCGTTTAGAGGGAAGTATCCTAAGGAGATTTTTTATCGTAAGAATTGTTATAAGATAATCGAAGATAGGATTTCATCCACGTTAAATATAAATGAATTTAGGCCCAAATAAACTTAATGAATTCGTTTTATCGTAGTGCTATCTGATTAAATTATATTAGGTATTTTAATGATCAAGCGTACATTCGATGTTATCGCCGCGAGTGTAGGGTTGTTATTGCTGGCCCCTGTACTCACGGTCGTTTTTATTAGAGTGCGTAGAAAGCTTGGCACCCCAGTATTTTTCCGACAAGTTCGCCCCGGCATGCATGGCAAACCCTTCGAGATGATCAAGTTCCGTACCATGCGCGACGCCATCGATGCCGACGGCAACCCCTTGCCGGACTCTGAGCGCATCACGCCCTTTGGCCGGTTTTTGCGTTCCACCAGCTTGGATGAGCTGCCGGAGCTATGGAATGTATTGAAGGGAAATATGAGTGTAGTAGGGCCGCGGCCGCTGCTGATGGAGTATATGGACTACTACACCGAGGAAGAGATGCTTAGGCATATTTTTCGACCTGGAGTTACGAGGTTGGCGTATCTACATAATACCATAGGAGGTAGTAAATGATAGGCTACTGCTTCATGATCGACCATGCCGTTCATTGGCGTAGCAATCAAGGTGGTCTTTTCCCATTATCGCCCCCGGGGACGCTTCGGAATTTTGATGATAGCTCTGCCAAAAACCTGTTAGAAAAAACCGGAAAATTATTTTGTCGATGGGAGACGTGTTTCGGTCAAGTTTCCGATTCCAATTGGTGGCATATCATTAAAGATAAGCCAGAAGTTATCGAGAATCTCCCAAAAAAAACACGTTACATGATTCGTAAAGCGGATAAAGCTTATGAGGCACGTCCTGTTGAACTGTCAGTTATACGCGACAAGGGCTATCCGGTTTATGTGCGAGCATATGAGCGCTATGACACCCATGAACCAATGTTCTCTGAAAAAGAATTTCGTGATGCTATCGAAACTTTGCCTGCAGAGACAGAGTGGTGGGGTGTTTTTAATCGGGAAACCAACGATCTAGTCGCGTTTTCAGAGAACTATGTAGAAAACGGCACTTGCTTTTATGTAACCATGTGGCTTGAACCAGAGGCCATGGCAAAATTCGTAGGTTATCTAATTTTCCATGAAATGGAGCTTCATTATCTTCAAGATCGCGGTTTTCAGTATGTATCTGATGGTGCAAGGAGTTTGAGCCATGACACAAATATCCATGACTTCCTGATTCGAAAATTCAACTTTCGTAAAGCCTACGCAAAGTTGCACGTTGTCTATAAGCCGTGGCTCGGGGCTGCGGTCTCCTGTGCCTATCCTTTTCGGAATCTAATTGGTAAGGTTTCTCTTGGCCCATTTAAAAAAGCATCCATTTTGCTCAAACAGGAAGAAATTCGACGTTCTTGTGCAAGGGTGGTTGGTTGATGGCCGGTCGTTCGTCTCTTGCTGTCAGGTTGGCAAGGCAAATTCAGCAGGCGCCTTTGTGTTTATTTCGATTTGTAGAGTGGCCCTTTGTTGCCGTATTCGGTAGAAAGAAGGGGCCTACACCCGCAATTTTTGTTCTAGCTGTACCGCGCAGTGGTTCTACGGTTACCTACCAAACCATCTGCCACGGCTTGGCGGTTAATTACTTATCCAACCTTTGGCACTTATTGTACCAGTTACCACTGGCGGGCGGTTGGTTGTCGGCGAAAAAAGCTCGGCACCATCAATCTGATTTTACTTCTCAGCATGGGTTTGTGGCTGGTCTGGACGGGCCGGCAGAAGGGCTTCGTTTCTGGCAATGGTGGCTGGGCTGCGGGTTGTCTGATGCAGAATGTTCAGCCCTTACAACTAACAAGCTGAATAAGCGCACGAACTATCTACGCCGGGTGTTTTCGGTGCTGGCACGCAATAGCGAACCCTTTGCAACAGCCTACCTGGGCCACACTTTGGTGCCAGACACGGTAGAGCGAGCTTTTCCAGGTGCCGTATTGATTCGTCTGAAGCGTGAGCCTGTTTCTAATGCCTTGTCTTTGCTCAAATCTATGCGCAGAGGCAATTCCGGTTGGTTTTCGGTTAAGCCCCGTGAATGCGAAGGCTTGGACACAGCCACAGAGCATGAACGGGTGGCAGCGCAGGTCTATTGGCTTAATCGCCGACTGGATGATGCAGCCTGTGTAAGTAAAATGCTCACGGTTCATTACGAAGAGCTTTGTGAAAACCCGGAAAGAGAGATTGAGCGGATTCGACAGTTCTGTGAACGCATGGGGCTATCAATAGCACGTAAATTTAATTTGCCCAAAAAATTTCATTTTAATAAAGTTGATTTGAATTCTGATTCCGACGCGATAGCAATTCGTCTGGCGTTGACTGAGCTCGAAGCAAAACACGGGAAACTGGAGTCAGTTGAGTGAGTAAAACGACTCTTTCTGCCGGGCAGGCAGCGGCAAAACGTTGCTTTGATTTTGTAGTTGCATTTTCAGGACTAATCGTTACGTGGTGGCTCATCCTCCTTGCATGGTTGGCGGCAACGATTGATACACGCTCCAATGGTTTTTTTATTCAAAAGCGTGTTGGAAAAAACGGCAAAATTTTTCGAGTGGTGAAAATCAAGACCATGCGCCCTGTTGCAGCCTTTGACACCACGGTTACACGCCGCGGCGATCCTCGTATTACTCCTCTGGGAGCTTTCTTTCGTCGCACCAAGATTGATGAGTTGCCACAGCTTTGGAATGTACTGTTGGGTGAGATGAGCTTCGTTGGTCCTCGGCCGGATGTTCCTGGTTATGCAGATAAGCTGAAAGGCGAGGAACGGGCCATGTTGTCGATCCGACCCGGCATTACCGGGCCGGCCACGCTCAAGTATCGGAATGAAGAAGAGTTGCTGGCTGCCCAGAACGATCCGGAAGCCTATAACCGAGAAGTGATCTGGCCTGACAAGGTACAGGTAAACCTTGAGTACATTCGTAACTGGTCGCTACGGCGCGACATTCGGTACATTCTGAATACGGTGTTTCATTAAATGTTAAATGGACCTTTCTCACCTTGGCCATCTTTTACTCTAGAAGAAGCCGATGCGGTGCAGCGCGTGCTGCTTTCCAACCGGGTAAGCTACTGGACCGGTCAGGAAGGCCGCGAATTCGAACGAGAATTCGCGGCCTTCGCGCAAACGGAGCATGCCATTGCCGTCTCCAACGGCACCACGGCGCTGGATCTGGCGCTTGTCGGGCTGGGCATCGGCGAGGGGAAAGGTCGAGAATGCGACGAGGTGATCGTCACCTCGCGCACCTTCCTGGCCTCGGCTTCGAGCATCGCCAACGCCGGGGCGGTGCCGGTATTCGCCGATGTCGATCGCGATTCGCAGAACATCACCGCGGCTACGGTTGAAGAGAAGCTCACCGCCAACACTCGGGCGATCGTCGCCGTGCACCTGGCGGGCTGGCCCTGCGAGTTGGACGCGCTGATGGCGCTGGCCGATAAACACGGCCTTACCGTGATCGAGGATTGCGCCCAGGCCCACGGCGCCACCTACAAAGGCCGCAGCGTGGGTAGTATCGGGCATGTCGGCTGTTGGTCGTTCTGCCAGGACAAGATCATGACCACCGGCGGCGAAGGCGGCATGGTCACCACCAACGATGAAGCGCTTTGGCGCAAGATGTGGGCCTACAAGGATCACGGCAAGAGTTGGGAGGCGGTGTATGAGCGTGAGCATCCACCGGGATTTCGCTGGCTGCACGAGAGCTTCGGCACCAACTGGCGACTAACCGAGATGCAATCGGCCATCGGGCGCATTCAGCTGGCGCGCATGCCGCAGTGGACGGCCGCGCGCCAGGCCAATGCCTGGCGCATCTGGCAGGCGGCTAGCGAGTGCCCGGGGCTGCGCGTGCCGGCGATTCCCGACCATATCGAGCACGCTTTCTACAAGTGCTACGTGTTTGTTGAACCAGACGAGCTTGCCAGCGGTTGGGATCGCGATCGTATCATCAGTGAAATGGTGGCCCGAGGCGTGCCCTGCTTTTCCGGCTCATGTTCCGAGGTGTATCGGGAGAAGGCCTTCGACGGCTATTCAGGCAGCCCGGGCTGGCGCCCTGAGCATCCTTTGCCCGTGGCCCGTGAGCTTGGCGCAACCAGCCTGATGTTTCTGTGTCACCCTACCCTGACCAAGGCCGAAGTTGACAAGACCTGCTGCGTGCTGAAAGAGGTGATGGCCGAGGCAGCGGTCAAGACTTAGCGTATCGCACCACCGAAACCTCAAAACGTAGCGAAAAGGTATACATGACTCAGACACGCGCTACTGGCTTAACCGGTAGAGGATCAGGTTGGCCAGCAGCGATTCCGAGAGGACGTCGTCTTTGCCCTCTTTTGGTAGCACAACATGGAAGTCGGCCTGCTGCGGGTTTGGCCAGCGCCGTTTACTCTGTATGACCTGCGTTGTGATACGCTGGAAAAGCTGCTCTTCATCGATGACTATCAAGCCGGCATTTTCATTGTGGTCGATACCCTGTAGCGCAGTCAGTGCGGCCTCCTCATTGCCAGGATGTCGGTGCTGAGCCCAAAGCATGCGGACCTTGGCGGCGTCAATCGGAAGCTGCAGAAAGAAAAATAACTCCGGCTTTCCACAGCGGCGTAGCTCGCGGGTCATGCCGAGAAAGCCAGTGCCACCCAGGTATTGGTGTAGCGGCGTCGGGAAAGCGTCCGGGCTTGTGGCCAGAAATGGCAGCTCTTCGGTCAGCTCTTGGACGAGCCACGCCAAGGCCGAATAGCCTCCGTCTGGGTCACGGCAAGTGGCATTGTTGGCGGCGCCCGAAATACTTGGCGAAAGCTGCCCCTTGAACACATTGGTATGTTGGCTGCGTCGCGGAATGATCAGCGCGCCATCGCAGGTACGCAGCAGGCAGCTGATACCGAGATGGTTTTCCGGCAGGGCACTGTCGAGTTTACTGAGTTGAGGCCCCGGCTCCAGCAGATCGCGATAGGTCAAGCCACCTGGCAGGCTAAATTCTGGCAACAGATTGGTGGCCAAATAGTTGTAATAAAAAGATTTCTGGAACTGAAGGGTGAAACAATCCGGGGTGGCCTGCCAATGATGGGTCGCCAGCGTCAGGCCGTTGTAGTCGTAACGATCCACAGCATTAAAGCGTTTGAGAATGGTATCCAGGCCATGTTCGGCCACGATCCATGGCAGCTCGTACCAGTCATCCTGTAATTCAAAGCGGATGGCGCCGATAAGCATCGGGCTAGCCGGCGCCCATTCCAGCACGCTGTGGCTCACAATCAGGTCATGCCGTTTGGTCAGGCGCGCAACCTCGCTGGCTCGACAGATATCCGGTGATAGGCCGCACAGGGCCCGAAGCTTGCCGGAAGTTTGACGCTGTAGCGCCAGAAAGCGATGGCTTTCACTTCGATACTGCTTGAGATAGAAACGGGTATCGAGCGAGTAGCGCTGTCCTTCTTGCTTGCTGGTGTTGCGGTAGAGCAACATCAGCGCCGCCTGTACTAGGGCCTGTTGACGTTTCACATTGGCAGCCATAAAAAGCTGCACGCCAAGGCCACTATGCTTTCGTAGTTTCGCTTGAGCTTATCGTAACGCGTCGCGATA
>NZ_BAAAZT010000006.1:0-66620 GCF_039537045.1 Halomonas cibimaris
CAAAACCCGAAGGTTTTTGACGAGACACTTGCCTTGATAGTAGATGATTTGTCACCCACTCAGGCAAGCGCCCACATGAATTACCTGATCAACTTGTTAAAGAGCATCTCGCAAGGCCGTTATGTCGGCCTGCAAAGCGGCGATGACTTGCCGTCTCTGCTGCGAGGAAGGCGTATTCTACACGCCTTGAAGTGGTTGTCAACTGCGATTCTTTAAACCGCCACGATTTTAAACTCGCATAAATCGTTGACACCCAAGGCCTTTTTGGGCCTTTCACCGCGGGCAACGCTTGGCGTCGCCTGCAGCGGATGCGTACTCTACGGGCTGCGGCGGCGTTTGGCAAGGGAACCGTGCAAAAAGTTTTCCGAAGCCTTTTATACGGCGATAGAGCCGCCGCACCTACTTGAGCGTGACCCTCGCGTAGCGCTTCTTCCCGGCCTGGATTACATAGGCTTTGCCCGTGGGCAGCATGGCATCTTTGGCGACGACCTTGCCGTCGACCTTAACGCTGCCGTTTTTCAGCATATCTTTAGCCTGGGCGCTGTTTTTGGTCAGCTCCGCGCGATTGAGGATAGCAGCAATAGGCGCTTTTGCTCCGCCTTCGAAGTCTACCTCCACGTCCGGCAGATCGTCGGGCAGCTCGCCGTCGGCCAGCTGATTGCCCGACGACCGGTGCGCGTTAGCCGCGGCTTCTTCGCCGTGGTAGCGCGTAATCAGCTCTCGGGCCAGCTCCATTTTGATATCCCGCGGGTTGGCGCCTTCGTTGACCTGCTGCTTCAGCGCGTCGATGGTCTCGTTGGACTTGAGCGACAGCAGGTCGTAGTAGCGCCACATCAGGCTGTCAGGCATGGACACCAGCTTATTGAACATGGTCCCTGGCGCTTCGTTGACACCGACGTAGTTCCCCAGCGACTTGGACATCTTTTGCACGCCGTCAAGACCCTCAAGCAGCGGCATGGTCATCACAACCTGCGAGGCCTGGCCGTAGTGCTTCTGGATTTCGCGGCCCATCAGCAGGTTGAATTTCTGGTCGGTGCCGCCAAGCTCAACGTCGGCTTCCAGCGCTACGGAATCGTACCCCTGCACCAGCGGGTACAAGAATTCATGGATGGCAATGGCCTGGTTGGCCCGATAGCGCTTTTCAAAGTCGTCACGTTCCAGCATCCGCGCAACGGTGCTCTGGGCGGCAAGTTCGATCATCTTGGCGGCGCTGAGCTCGCTGAACCACTCGGCGTTGAAACGCACCTCGGTTTTGGCCGGATCAAGAATCTTGAACACCTGTGCTTTATAGGTCTCAGCGTTGCGCTTGACCTCCTCTTCGCTCAGCGGCTTGCGCGTTACGTTCTTGCCCGAAGGATCGCCAATTCGGCCGGTGAAATCGCCGATCAAAAAGATCACCGTATGGCCCAGATCCTGAAACTGGCGCATCTTGGTCAAAAGCACGCTGTGCCCCAGGTGCAAATCCGGCGCGGTAGGATCAAAGCCCGCTTTGATACGCAGCGTGCGGCCGGAGGCAAGCTTCTCTTTCAGCTCGTCTTCCAGCAGTATCTCGTTGGTACCACGCGCCAGCAGCGCTAAAGCCTGATCCACCTCACTCATTGATTATTCTCCCCTGACTGTTAAAGACTGATTGCTCAGGCCGCCGGCTAGCGGACGATTCTGACACTCCCCGCCCGCCGCGCACTGCGCTTCGGGCGAGGGTTGCTGGGTCATCCCCAGAACCTTCCTGCTTCCACGCGCCTTCACTAGACCGTGACGATTAAGCCACAGCCCCCGATCCAGTCGCTCCACAGGCTACCCCCGCCCGTCCGGCGGTTTCGATATTCCTGGCCGCGTTGATATCGCGGTCAATGGCTTGGCCGCAGCCGTCACAGTGCCAGTGGCGCTGCGATAGCGGTAGCTTTTTGATCTTGTGGCCGCAATGGTGGCACGTCTTGCTGCTGGGCAGCCACCGGCTGACCTGAATGAGCTGGCGGCCCGCCCAGTCGGCCTTGTAGGCCAGCTGGCGCAGGAACTCGCCCCAGCCCGCATCGCTGATGGCTTTGGCCAGTGTCTTGTTCTTGAGCATGCCGACAATGTTCAACGTCTCGACGCAGATCACTTGGTTTTCGTTGACCAGCGTTCGAGTGGCCTTGTGCATGGCGTCGCGGCGGCAGTCCGCGATTTTGGCGTGCAGACGCGCCACCTTGCGGCGCATTTTGTGGCGGTTGTTCGAGCCTCGCTGCTTTTTGCTCAGTCGGCGTTGCAGGTAGGCCAGTTTGGCGGCATACCGCTTGAGATAGCGCGGGTTGCCCGACTTCTGCACGTTGCTGGTGATGAACAGGTCGGTCAGCCCTAGATCAACACCTACGGTGTTAGGAGAAACTGGCAGAGGCTCAGGCGTGAATTCGCACAGGCAGCTAATGAAGTAGCGGCCTGCACGGTCGCGTGAAAGGGTGACGCTGGAGGGAGCGCCAGGCAATGGCCGGCTCCAGCGGATCGGCAATGGCGCCTTTGTTTTGGCGATAGTGATCTCGCCGTCCCGGTAGCGGAAGGCGGCTCGGGTCAGTCGGATGGATTGCCGGCCATCCTTGGCCTTGAAGTGCGGATAGCGCGCCTTGAGCGTCGGATTGAAGAAGTTGTCGAAGGCCGCTTTTTGATCGCGCAGGGCTTGTTGCAGGATCACGCTGGACACGTCCTTCAGCCACGGATATTCCGCCTTGAGGGCCACCAGCCGCTTTTCCGCTGCCGAGTGGGTGAGCGTTTCCCCGCGCTGCTGATACGCTTCGGTGCGATAGGCCAGGGTGTTGTTCCAGACAAAACGCGCGCAGCCAAACGATTGCGCCAGCAAGGCGGCTTGTTCGGGCGTCGGATAAAACCGTTCCTTGTAGGCGCGTTTCGTCATTTTGTATAAATATCAGGTGGTGATGGAACCTTCAACCCCGGCACCGCGTTGCGGTGTGCGCTTTTATCACCGCCCGCACGGGGCGATGCTTTACGCGCTATTTGGTAAACGGCGCACGATGGTACCATGCTCGCCGTTGATGGTTGAGCCTTGCCCGGGAGAATTGAACGGCTTTATGCAACGCGACGCGGATATTTACGCCGGCTTGATGTCCGGCACCAGCCTGGACGGCATTGATGCGGCGCTGGTGGCCGTCACACAAGATGCCCCCCCTCGCCTTCTGGCCACACACGCCGAGCCCATGCCTCGGGCGTTGCGCCAGCGGCTGCTGGCACTGTGCCACGCCGATAGCGCAAACTTTGCCGAGCTGGCCGCCGCCGAGCAGGCTTTTTGCAAGCTGCAGGCCCGGGCTGTCGCAACGGTCATGGCGCAATACGGCGTGCCGGCCAGCACGATCAAGGCCATCGGCAGCCACGGACAAACCGTTGAGCACGCGCCGGGCGGCCACCGGGGCGGGCCGGCCTATACGCTGCAGCTGGACAACCCCAGCCTTCTGGCCGAGCTGACCGGCTGCTGCGTCGTGGCGGACTTTCGCCGCCGAGACCTTGCCGCCGGAGGCCAGGCCGCCCCGCTGGCCCCGGCGTTTCACCGGGCGCTGTTTCACGACAGCACGGAAGAGCGGGTGGTATTGAACCTGGGCGGATTTGCCAACATCACCTGGCTGCCCCGGGACGGCAGCGCGCCGCTGGGGTTTGACACCGGCCCGGCCAACGTGCTGCTGGACGCCTGGTGCCAGGAGCACGGCCGCGGCGCATTCGACGCTAACGGCGCCTGGGCGGCATCGGGGACGGTCGACCCACAGCTGCTAACGCGCCTGCTGCGCGAGCCGTTTTTCCATCAGCCGCCGCCGCGCAGCACCGGGCGCGAGCTGTTTGATCGGGCCTGGCTGGAAAAGCACCTGGACGGCGGCGAAGCCGCTGCTGACGTGCAGGCCACGCTCACCGAGCTGACCGCCGCCAGCGTGGCGCAGGGCATCACTCAGCTGCTGGGCGAGCGCCCTCTCACGCTGATCATCGGCGGCGGCGGTGCGCATAACGCTGCGCTGTGCCGGCGGCTGGCCGCTCACCTCCCGCGCGCTACCCTGCGCTCAGCGAACGACTGGGGCTGGCCGGCCGACTGGATCGAAGCCGGCGCTTTTGCCTGGCTGGCGTACCGCCGCCTGCATCATCTGCCCGGCAATCTTCCCAGCGTAACCGGCGCGGCCGGCGAGCGCGTTCTCGGCGGGGTTTACGCGCCCTGAGAAGCCGCGATCCGCCGGCCGCTAGAAGTCGTCGGCATCGCGCAGCGACAGCCCTTCGGGCACTCGGCTTGCCAGCGTGGCCCCGTCTTCCACGGCTCGCTGTTCGCTGCCGAATTTCAGCATCATGCGAAGATTGTTCGCCGAATCGGCGTGCGCCAGCGCCACCTCCTCGCTGATGCGGCCGGCCTGGGCCAGCTCGCACAGCGCCTGATCGAAGGTTTGCATACCGCTATCCCGCGAGCCGGCCATGGCCTCCTTGATGTCGTCGATGCGTCCTTTTCGGATCAAATCGGCAATGCGCGGCGAACGCAGCATGATTTCAATGGCCGCGCAGCGCCCCTCTTCAGGGGTGGGCAGCAGCTGCTGGGCCACAATTGCATGCAGGTTGAGCGACAGATCCATGAGCACCTGCTCACGCTGCTCATGGGGAAAAAAGTGGAGAATACGGTCCAGCGCCTGGTTGGCATTGTTGGCGTGCAGGGTGGCCAGGCACAGATGCCCGGTCTCGGCAAAGGTCAGCGCGTGCTGCATGACCTCCCGGGTGCGAATCTCGCCGATCAAAATCACATCCGGTGCCTGGCGCAGCGTGTTTTTCAGCGCCACTTCGAAAGACTCGGTGTCGATGCCTACTTCGCGCTGGTTAATGATGCCGCGCTTGTGCGGATGTATATACTCGATCGGATCTTCGATACTGATAATATGGCCGCCGAGGGTTTCGTTACGCTTTTGGATCATCGCGGCAAGCGTGGTTGATTTCCCCGTGCCGGTGCCGCCGACAACCAGCACCAGACCGCGTTTTTTTTGCGCCAGATCGGCAAGCGATGCCGGCACGCCCAGCGTGGCCAGCTGGGGAATGTCCAGCGCGATGCGGCGCACGACCATGGCCATCTGGTTGCGCTGCTGAAAAGCGCTCACTCGAAAGCGCCCCGTGCCGCCAAGGCTCAGGGCAAAATTGGCTTCGCGCTCCTGTTCAAACGTCTCGCGCAGCCCGTCCGGCAGCGCATGCATGACCAGCTCAGACACCGTCTCGGCATCCAGCGGCGCAGACGTTACCGGCTCCAGCCCCGAAGGCATTTTCAGACTCGGCGGTACGCCGACAGAAATCAGCAGATCCGACGCCTGCCGCGCCACCATCGCCTCCAGCAGGCGGTGCATCAGCGATTCAGGCGCTGCGTTGATCTTCTCGCTCATGATGACTCCTTGCCACCTTGGTTGCTTTTCACAGCTGCCTGCGGTGTTAAAGAGCAAGCTGCCCTTTGGCCTGCGCCTGTGCCAGCTCACGGCTGATCACGCCTTCTCGGGCCAGCTGGGTGAGCGCGGCGTCAAGCGTTTGCATGCCCAGACTGGCGCCGGTCTGCAGCGCCGAGTAAATCTGCGCCACCTTGTCTTCACGGATCAGATTGCGCACCGCCGGCGTGGTCACCAGGATTTCATGGGCCGCCACGCGCCCGCCCTGCTGGCGCTTGAGCAGCATCTGGGAAATAACGGCCTGCAGCGATTCGGAGAGCATGGAACGCACCATGCTTTTTTCCGCGGCGGGGAAGACATCGATAATGCGGTCGATGGTCTTGGCCGCCGAGGTCGTGTGCAGGGTGCCAAGCACCAAATGCCCGGTTTCCGCCGCGGTCAGGGCCAGGCGAATGGTTTCCAGATCGCGCAGCTCTCCGACGAGAATAACGTCGGGGTCTTCGCGCAGGGCGCTGCGCAGAGCGCTGGCGAAGCTGCGCGTATCGCGGTGGACCTCGCGCTGATTGACCAGGCTGCGCTTGCTGGTGTGAACAAACTCCACCGGGTCTTCAATGGTCAGAATATGCTCGTGGCGTCGAGCGTTGACATGATCCACCATGGCCGCAAGCGTCGTGCTCTTGCCTGACCCGGTAGGCCCGGTGACCAGTACCAGCCCGCGCGGCAGCATAGCGAGCTGCTCAAAGACCGTGCCCATGCCCAGATCATCCAGGGTCAGCACTTCGTTGGGAATGGTACGCAGCACAGCACCCGCGCCGCGCGACTGATTGAACGCGTTCACGCGAAAGCGCGCCACGCCGGGCAAGTCGAAGGAGAAATCCGTCTCCAGATGCTCCTCGTAGTCGCGGCGCTGGTTATCATTCATGATTTCATAGATCAGCTTGCGCACGGTGGCATTATCCATTTCCGCCACGTCCAGCCTGCGTATGTCGCCGTCAACGCGTATCATGGGCGGCAGGCCCGCCGACAGGTGCAGGTCAGAGGCGTTCTGTTTTGCCGCAAAGGCCAGCAGTTCAGTAATATCCATATTCTTCCCCAGCTACGGTAATGTGTTGCGCATGACAAACGATGCTCTTTCTGACGCGCTCGACGGCGCACGCCGGCGCCTGGCAGATGCCTTGAGCGACGCCGGACGACCGCCGGACGACGCGCGACTTCTGGCGGTCAGTAAAACACAGCCGGCCACCGCCGTGCGCTGTGCCCACGCCCTCGGACAGCGCCATTTCGGCGAAAACTACCTGCAGGAAGCGCTGGACAAACAGGCCGAACTTGCAGACCTTGACGATATTGTCTGGCATTTCATCGGCCCGCTGCAGTCCAACAAGACGCGCACCGTTGCCGAGCGGTTTGACTGGATGCACAGCGTCGATCGCCTCAAGGTAGCCCGCCGGCTAAGCCGGCAGCGCCCCGAAGGCATGCCACCGCTCAATATCTGCTTGCAGGTTAACGTCAGCCGCGAGGCCTCCAAGTCCGGCGTTATGCCCGCTGAGCTTGACGCGCTGGCCCGCCAGGTAGCGGCGCTGCCCGGGCTGTCTCTGCGCGGCCTGATGGCCATTCCTGCCCCGGCCGAGACGTTCGATGCCCAGCGCCGGCCGCTGGCCGAGCTGCGCGCGTGTTTGCACAATTTGCAAACGGCGCTACCCGACGCCCCGCTGGACACGCTTTCCATGGGCATGAGCGGCGATCTTGAAGCCGCCATTGCCGAAGGCGCGACGCTGGTGAGGCTGGGCACCGCCATCTTTGGCGCCCGCCAACGCTTTGTTCAATGACGCTAGGATAAACCTATAGCCAGGATAAACCTATGGACACCAAGATGACATTTATCGGCGCGGGCAACATGGCCGGCGCCATCATCGGCGGGCTGGTAAAAAGCGGCACCCCGGCCGAACACATCACCGCCGCTGCACCCGACCGCGACCAGCTGGACGCCATCAGCCAGCACCTGGGCATTCATACCGCCACAGACAACGCCGCGGCCGTGGCCGACGCCGAGGTTGTGGTGCTGGCGGTCAAGCCCCAGATCATGCGCGACGTCTGCCATGATCTCGCCGACGCGGTGCAAAAGGCGCGCCCGCTGGTCATTTCCATTGCCGCGGGGCTTGATGCCGCGACCATCGACGGCTGGCTGGGCGGCGGCAACGCCCTGGTGCGCTGCATGCCCAACACCCCGTCGCTGGTCGGCCAGGGCGCCTGCGGCCTGTACGCCAACGCCCGCGTCAGCGACACCCAGCGCGACACCGCGACCCGGCTGATGCAGGCCGTGGGCCTGGTTGAATGGGTCGACGACGAGTCGCTGCTTGACGCCGTCACCGCGGTGTCCGGCAGCGCGCCGGCCTACTTCTTTTTGATGTTTGAGGCCATGGAAGACGCCGGCGTGAAGCTTGGCCTGCCCGCCGACACCGCCCGCCGGCTGGCGATGCAAACCGCGCTGGGCGCGGCCACCATGGCCGGGCAGAGCGAGCACGCCCCGGCCACGCTCAAGCAGAACGTGATGTCGCCGGGCGGCACCACCGAGCGCGCCATTGCCACCCTGGAAGATGCCGGGCTGCGGCAGGCCGTGGCGGATGCCATGCAGGCCTGTGCCGAACACGCCGGGCAGATGGCCCAACAACTGCGCGACAAACGCTAACCCCCTCGCCCACCCTTGCACGACCCACGACGACGGAGATTTCACCATGGGCACCCAACTCGGCAACGCCGGGCTGATGCTGATCAACACGCTTATCGGCATTTACCTGTTCATTCTCATGCTGCGCTTTCTTCTGCAAGCCTCAGGCGCTGACTACTACAACCCCATGAGCCAGTCGGTGGTCAAGATTACCCAGCCGGTGGTGCAGCCGTTTCAGCGCTTTCTCGGCCCGGTGGCCGGGCGCTTTGATCTGGCCACGCTGGCCGCCGGGGCGGTACTCAAAATCCTCAGCATTATCGCCATCTTCATGATCATCGGCGTGGGCATACCGCCGCTGGGCGGCGTGCTGATTGCCGGGGTAGCCGCCCTGCTCGGGGCCATTCTCAAGATCTACTTTTTTGCCCTGATCGTGATGATCATCCTGAGCTGGGTGGCGCCCAACGCAAGCCACCCGGGGGCGCTGCTGGTGATGCAGCTGGTCGAGCCGATCATGGCACCGGTGCGCCGGGTCATTCCCCCGCTGGGCATGATCGATCTTTCACCCATTGTGGTGTTTATCGGCATCAACCTGCTCGACGGCCTGGTGGTCGGCGCGCTGATTCGCGCCGCCGGCATTTCCGGTAGGCTGGTCGGACTATAACGCCTGCATTTACGCTTTTTTTGTCCAAAACGATGATCTGTCATGTCTGACTTACATTCCGCTGACCCGGAACGCCAGCTGCCGCCGGACTCGGTGGGGGTGGTCATTCCCGACGTCGCCCGCTTTACCACGCCGCTTGAGCTTGCCTGCGGCAAGACGCTGCCCGCCTACGATCTGGTGTATGAAACCTACGGTACCCTCAACGCCGAGCGCAGCAATGCCGTGCTGGTCTGCCATGCGCTTTCCGGCCACCACCACGCCGCCGGCTACCATCATCCGGACGACCGCAAGCCCGGCTGGTGGGACGCCTACATCGGCCCGGGCAAGCCGGTGGATACCGAGCGCTTTTTTGTGGTGTCGGTCAACAACCTCGGCGGCTGCCACGGCAGCACCGGACCGCTGAGCCACAACCCGGAAACCGGCCGCCTGTGGGGGCCGGATTTTCCCGTGGTCACGGTGCGCGACTGGGTGACAAGCCAGGCGCGGCTGGCCGACCGGCTGGGGATTACACGCTTTGCTGCGGTCATTGGCGGCAGCCTCGGCGGCATGCAGGTCATGCAGTGGAGCATCGACTACCCCGAGCGCATCGCTAGCGCGGCCGTGATTGCCGCCACGCCCCGGCTCTCGGCGCAAAACATCGCCTTCAACGAAGTGGCCCGCCAGGCCATCCGTTCGGACCCGGACTTTCACGCCGGCCGGTACGCCGAGCACGACGCCGTGCCCAAGCGCGGGCTGAAGCTTGCACGCATGGTGGGCCACATCACTTATCTGTCGGAAGACGCCATGGGCGCCAAGTTCGGCCGCGATCTGCGCAGCGACGACTTGCACTTCGGCTTTGGCGTGGAGTTTCAGGTGGAATCCTACCTGCGCTACCAGGGAGACACTTTTTCCACCGCCTTTGACGCCAACACCTACCTGTTGATGACCAAGGCGCTGGACTACTTCGACCCGGCCGCCGAGCACGACGGCGACCTGGCCCGGGCGCTGGCCCCGGCGCAGTGCCCGTTTCTGGTGCTGAGCTTTTCCTCGGACTGGCGCTTTCCGCCGTCACGTTCCAAAGAGCTGGTCAATGCGCTGATCCGCGCCGGCAAGCCGGTCAGCTACGCCAATATCGTCTCGCCCTACGGCCATGACGCCTTTTTGCTGCCCGAGCCGCGCTATCAGGCTATTTTTCGCGCCTTTATGCAGCGCGCCGCTCCCGCGCCCCGCCCTGAGGCCACCGCAGAGGAGACACCGCCGTGATGCGCGCCGACCTCACCATTATTTACGACTGGGTAGCCCCCAACAGCCACGTGCTTGACCTGGCCTGCGGCGACGGCGTGCTGCTCGAAGCGCTGGCCCGGCACAAGGGCGTGACCGGCTACGGTCTGGAAATCGACCCCGACGGCATTACCGGCTGCGTGGCTCGCGGGGTAAGCGTCATCGAGCACAACCTGGACGACGGGTTGGCAAGCTTTGACGACTACAGCTACGATCAGGTGATCATGACCCAGGCCCTGCAGGCGCTGCGCCGGCCGGACCTGATGCTGCATGAAATGCTGCGCGTAGCCGACGAGGGCATTATCACCTTCCCCAACTTCGCCTACTGGCGCCATCGCGTTCACCTAGGGCTGCGCGGCTATATGCCGGTGTCCAAGTCGCTCCCTCACGCCTGGTACGACACGCCCAACATCCACCTGTCGACGTTTAACGATTTTGAACACCTGTGCCGCGACCAGGGGCTGGTGATCGTTGACCGCGCGGTGGGCGTGGGCAATCATCGAGGGCATTGGACATCGCGGCTTTGGCCCAATCTGTTCGGCGAAATCGCGATTTTCCGCGTCCGGCGGCGGTCCTAGCGCCGCTACCGGCCGAATCGGGCAAGGCCCGGAACGCATCATTGAGGAGAAACGTTCATGGCAAACCGCTGGCTGCTTCGCATGACCGTCTTTTTAGCCCTGTGCCTTGGCGCCTTCGGCGCGCACGGCGACCGGCAGCGCGTCGGCGACTACGTCATCCACTACAGCGCAATCGGCACCCGTTTTCTGGCCCCGGAAGTCGCCGAGGAATACGGCATACAGCGCAGCGCCGGGCTAGGGCTGGTTCACGTAAGCGTTCGCGAACACCGGGACGACGGCACCACCCGGCCGGCAAGCGCCAGCGTCAAGGGCAGCGTAGGCCCGCTCAAGGAAACACCGAAAAGCCTCGACTTTCGCACCGTGCGCGATAACGGCGCGGTCTACCAGCTGGCCACCTTCCGCCTGACGCACGACGCGCCGATGCATTTTACCCTCAAGGTGCGCGCCGATCGTAACGCCGCCGCTGAAACCGTACGCTTTGTCCAGCGCTTCTACCTGGAGCGCTAGATTCGCCCCGCCGCGCAGCCCCGGCGCTGCAGGCCTAAAGACGCACGCCTAGCTGCCGGCGCAGCGCTACGGCGAAAGGTGCGCCGTGCTGCCAGCTAAAACGCACGCCGTAGGCCAGTACCTCCACACCGCAGGCAACGGCGTCCGCCAGCGCCGCGGCGTAGGCCGGATCGATATGCGCGGCCGCCCCTACGCTGTCAATCCCTTCGTGGGCCACGCAGAACAGCAGCACCGCTCGATGCCCTTGTCCGGCCAGCCGAGCCAGGGTGTGCAGATGCCGAGTACCGCGCTGGCTTACCGCATCGGGAAAATACCCCAGACCGTCGGACTCTCGCAGGGTAACCTGCTTGACCTCCACATAGGCCCGGCCTCGCGTTGGATCGTCAAGCACAAAGTCCAGCCGCGCGCCGTCCACTCGGGCCTCGCGCTTGAGTTTGGCATAGCCGGCCAGCGGTGCCATCAGCCCGGCACCGAGCGCCTGCTCGGCGATGCGGTTGGCGCGCCCGGTATTGACCGATGCCATGTCCACGCCGCCGTCTTCGCGCGGCAGCTCGATCAGCTCCCAGGTCCATGCAAGCTTGCGCCTGGGATTGTCGTTTGGCTCAACCCACACCCGGCACCCCGGCTGGTTGACCGCCGTCATCGCCCCGGTATTGGGGCAGTGGGCCACGACTTCACGGCCGTCATCCAGGCGCACATCGGCCAGAAACCGCTTGTAGCGGCGCAGCAGCGTGCCGCGCGTCAGCAGCGGATAAGGCAGCGCGCCCTTCTCATCCGTATTCGATCTATCCATAACTCCCCTTCATGGTGGGTGTATCGGCGCCGGTCCGAGGCCCTGCGCCGTTTACCTCAGCAGGCTAAAGACTTGCATTTTGTAACGTTTTGGGCTAAACAAGCATGCTTTTGGCGCGACGTCATTAGGCCATCTAATGATCATTCAGCAGTCATTTACGTAAGGGGCACTCCCATGCCAGTAGCGGAAAACCAAACGGAAGCGTCCAAGACTTTCATCCCGTATGAGCCGGCGGCGGGGGAAGAATACATGAACGAGCAGCAGCTGGCGCATTTTCGTCAGCTGCTGCTGGACTGGAAGCAAGAGCTTATGGTGGAGGTGGACCGCACGGTTCGCCACCTGCAGGAAGAGGCCAACAACTACGCCGACCCGGCCGACCGAGCGACGCAGGAAGAAGGGTTCAACCTGGAGCTGCGCACGCGGGACCGTGAGCGCAAACTGCTGAAAAAAATCAATGAAACCATCGAGAAAATCGACGAAGACGACTACGGCTTCTGCGAAGCCTGCGGCATTGAAATCGGCATTCGTCGCCTGGAAGCCCGCCCTACCGCCACGCTGTGCGTGGACTGCAAAACCCTCGACGAACTCAAGGAAAAACAGCTCGGCGGCTAACCGCCGACAAAGCTTGACCCACGGGCACCTGCGGGTGCCCGTTGGCGTTTTCTGCCCCTCATCCCCACGGGGACGCTGCTATCATGGCCGGCATGAACACACACGCGACACCCCGCTACCGCGGCCGTTTCGCGCCCACGCCGTCAGGCCCTTTGCACTTCGGCTCGCTGGTGGCGGCCTTGGGCAGCTACCTGGATGCCCGGGCCGCCGGCGGCGAGTGGCTGCTGCGCATTGAAGATATCGACCCGCCGCGCTGCCCCGAGGGTGCTGCCGATACCATCCTGGCCCAGCTTGAGGCCTTCGGCCTGGAATGGGACGGCGAGGTCAGCTGGCAGCACCGCCGCCACGCCGCCTATCAGGCAGCCCTGGAGCGGCTGGAAACGCTGGGGCTGGCCTACCCGTGCAGCTGCTCGCGCAAACAGTGGCAGAGCTACGCCGTCTACCCCGGCTGGTGTCGCCGCGGCGTGTGCCGCCCGAATGCTCCGGTGGCCTGGCGGCTGCGAAGCGATCTCGGCGAGCACCCGGCACGCTTTGACGACCGCCTTCAGGGCCGCCTTGAATTTGACCCGGCAGCGCTTGGCGATGCGGTGCTCAAGCGCAAGGATGCCCTTTTTGCCTACCAGCTGGCCGTGGTGGTGGACGACGCCGAGCAGGGCATCACCGACGTGGTGCGCGGCATGGACCTGCTCGATAACACCCCCTGGCAGCGCCAGCTACAGCGGGCGCTGGGCTATCCGGCACCGCGCTATCTGCATTTGCCGCTGGTCGTTGCCGCCAACGGCCAAAAGCTCTCCAAGCAAAATCACGCACCGGCGCTTGCCACCGAGCCCGCGGGCATTCGCCGCCAGCTGTTTGCCGCCCTTGAAGCACTCAGCCAAGCGCCGCCGGCCGCGCTGGCCCGGTGCCCGGTCGCCGAGCAGCTGGCCTGGGGTATCGCCCGCTGGTCACCGGCGCGCCTGGCCGGCGCCGCTACGCGCCCTGTGCCGCAGGAGCATTAACCGTGTACGTCTATCGCATCATGCTGTTTTTCGTGTTCGGGGGATACCTGCTCTCGCCGCTGCTGATGAGCGGCTGGGGCGACCCGGATATTGCCTGGTATCGGCCCTTTCTGATCTGGGGCGGCCTTATCGCCCTGACGCTGTGGCTGGAACAGAAAAGGAAGCTCGATGAACGCTGAATTGACGGCCATCGTGCTGCTGGGGCTGGGCTATCTTGCCTTGCTGTTTGGCTGCGGTCTGGCCGTGGAGCGCGGCTGGGTTTCCACCCGGGTGACGCGCCATCCAGCGGTCTATACGCTGTCGCTCGGCGTTTACGCCAGCGCCTGGGCGGTGTACGGCAGCGTGGAGTTTGCCGCCGACGCCGGCTTTGGCTATCTGGCGTACTACCTGGGCGCGGCCGGGGCCTTTTTGCTCGCCCCGGTGCTGCTGGTGCCCATCCAGCGGATCAGCCGCACCTATCAGCTGGCCTCGCTGGCCGATCTGTTTGCCTTTCGCTACCGCACGCGCTGGGCCGGCACCCTGGTCACGCTGGTCAGCAGTCTTGCGGTTTTGCCGCTGCTGGGCATTCAGGTCAAAACCCTGAGCGAGGCCATCAACGTCATGACCCACACCCGGGCCGGCAGCTCGGTGGCACTGCTGTTCTGTCTGGTGGTCGCGGCGTTTGCGGTGATCTTCGGCGCCCGTTCCAGCCATCTGCGCACACGCCACAACACCTTGCTGGCGGCTATTGCGTTTGAGTCGCTGGTCAAGCTTGGCGCCATGCTGGCGCTGGGCGCGTTCGCCCTGTGGGGCGTCTTCGACGGCCCGCAGCCGCTGCAGCAGTGGCTGGCCAGCGGCGAGGGGCAGGCGCTGACGGCACAAACCCCGTCGCTGGACCCGGCGCACTGGCGCACGCTGCTGCTGCTGTTCTTCGCGGCTGCCTTTATGATGCCTCACCTGTTTCACGTCACCTTTGCCGAAAGCCTGTCTCGGCATACGCTGCTGCAGGCCAGCTGGACGCTGCCGCTGTATCTGCTGCTGATGGCGCTTCCCGTGCCGCTGATCTGGTGGGCCGCACAGAAAGCGACCGACGCGCCCATCGGCGCTACCGCCTATGCCGCCTATTTGATGAGCGAGCATGCCGGCGTCGGCGCGCTTGCGTTCATTGCCGGGCTGGCCGCCGCCAGCGGCACCATGATCATGATCGCACTGGCGCTTTCGGGCATGGTGCTCAACCACGTCGTACTGGTGGCGCGTCCGCCCGAGGCCCGCGCCGATCTCTACGGCTGGCTGCGCTGGCTGCGCCGGGGGCTGGTGGTGGCGGTGGTGTTTAGCGGCTGGCTGTTTCACGAAAGCGTCGGCCGCCATGACCTCATGGCGCTGGGGCTTGCCGCCTTTGCCGGCATGGCGCAGTGCCTGCCCGGCATGCTGGCGCTTTTGTACTGGCCCGGGGCCAATCGCAAGGGCGTAGTCACCGGGCTTGCCGCCGGCAGCGCCATATGGCTGTGGGGGCTTTGGCTGCCGCTGTTCGTCCCGCTGCCGGCGCTATGGTCACCGCTGCCCGGCGAGCCGCTTTGGTATCAGGTGACGCTTTTATCCCTTGCCGTCAACATTGTCGCCCTGATCGGCGTGTCGCTGTTCAGCCGCACCTCCCCGGGCGAGCGCTCCGCGGCCGAGGCCTGCTCAGTAGACGCCGTTGTGCGCTCCAAGCGCCTGCCGCTGCAGGCCGCCACGGTGGCCGACTTCAGCGCCCAGCTGGCCGAGGCGCTGGGCGACGAGGCCGCCGAACGCGAGGTCAAGCGGGCGCTTGGCGCGCTGAACCTTGACCGCCATGAAGACCGCCCCTATGCCCTGCGCCGCCTGCGCGACCGCATCCAGGCCAACCTGTCCGGGCTGATGGGCCCGTCGGTGGCCCGGGATATCGTCGACCGCTACCTGCCCTACCGCCACGACGACGCCCCGGCCACCGACGACATCCATTTTGTGGAAAGCCGGCTGGAAGCCTATCGCTCACGGCTGACCGGACTTGCCCGAGAGCTGGACGGCCTGCGCCGCCACCACCGCCAGACGCTGGCCAACCTGCCCGTGGGGCTTTGCATCTTCGGCCACGACGACGAGATCGTCATGTGGAACCGGGCGCTCGCCGGGCTTTCCGGCATCGGCGGGGAAAGCGTGATCGGCGCGCACCGCGACAGCCTGCCCGAGCCCTGGCCGACGCTGATGCAAAACGCCCTGCAAAGCGCAAGCGTAACGCTGTACCAGCAGGCCGCACGCCTCCATGAGCGCGACTATTTTCTCACCCTGCACAAGGCACGCCTTGACGGCGACGACAGCCACGGCGGCACCGTGGTACTCATTGAAGACCACACCGAGATGAAATGGCTGGAAGACGAGCTGGTACACGCAGCAAGGCTTGCCTCTATCGGCCAGCTGGCCGCCGGCGTCGCCCACGAGATCGGCAACCCGGTCACCGCGATCTCATCGCTTTCGCAAAACCTGCGCTACGACACCGACGACCCCGCCGTGCTACAGGCCGCCGAGCACATTCAGACCCAGACCGAGCGCATTACCCGCATCGTCAACTCGCTGGTGGAATTTGCCCACGGCGGGCGCCGCTCGGTGGCCCTGCCGCGCTCGCCGGTGGAGCTTGCCCGCATCAGCGACGAGGCCCTGCATTTGTTACACTTGGCGCGCAGCGGCGAAGCGGTCAGCTTTCACAACGAATGCCCGGCCGGCATCGTCGTGCGCGGCGATGCCCAGCGGCTCATTCAGGTGATGCTCAACCTGCTGGGCAACGCCCGGGACGCCTGCGCGCCGGACGGCACGGTCACCCTCAGCGCCGGCCGTCAGGGCAGCCACGCTTGGTGGCGCATCGCTGACACCGGCCACGGCATTCCCGACGCCGTGCGCGACCGCCTGTTTGAGCCGTTTACCACCACCAAAACCGCCGGCGAGGGCACCGGGCTTGGGCTATCGCTGGCCTATCAGATCATCAACGAACACCAGGGCAGTATCGACGTCGCCTCGCCGCCTCCCGGCCACTCCCGCGGCACGGCCATGACGCTATGGCTACCGCTTTACCCACAGGACGACTCGCCGCTTTATGCACAAGATTCTGATTGTTGAAGATGAAGCGATCATCCGCAGCGCGCTCAAGCGCCTGCTGGAGCGTCATGACTACGCGGTCAGCGAAGCGGAAAACGCCGAAGAAGCCGAGGCGCTGGACCCGCAGCGCTTTGATCTGGTCATCAGCGATTTGCGCCTGCCGGGAAAAGAAGGCACCTCGCTGATCGAACGCGCCGCCCCGGTGCCGGTGCTGATCATGACCAGCTACGCCAGCATGCGCTCGGCCATCGACTCGCTTAAACAGGGCGCGGTGGACTACATCGCCAAGCCGTTTGACCACGCCGAACTGGTGGAAACCGTCTCGCGCGTTCTGCACCAGCAGGCCATGCGCCAGAGCGAGCCGCCGGCCATCACCGACGAAGGCGGCAGCCAGCAGCCCATGATCGGCGACTGCGACGCCATGCAGCAGGTCTACACCCGCATCCGCAAGACCGCCCCGGCCGACGTCACCGTGCTGATTCTGGGCGAGTCCGGCACCGGCAAGGAGCTGGTGGCCCGCGCCCTGCACCAGCAGAGCAAGCGCGCCGCGGCCCCGCTGGTCTCGGTCAACTGCGCGGCGATTCCCGAAACGCTGATCGAATCCGAGCTGTTCGGCCACGAAAAGGGCGCCTTTACCGGCGCCAGCGCCTCGCGTACCGGGCTGGTCGAGGCCGCCGACGGCGGCACCCTGTTTCTCGATGAAATCGGCGAGCTGCCGCTGGACGCCCAGGCCCGGCTGCTGCGCGTGCTTCAGGAAGGCGAAATCCGCAAGATCGGCTCGGTGGAAACCCGCCACGTGGACGTGCGCCTGATCGCCGCCACCCACCGCGATCTGGCCGCGCTGTCCAAAAGCGGCGAGTTCCGTCTGGATCTTTACTACCGGCTCAACGTCATGCAGATCGACCTGCCGCCGCTGCGCGAGCGCGAAGACGACGTGCTGGCCATCGCCGACATCCTCCTCGACAAGGCGCTCAAGCGCCACGGCCGCGAAGGCCTGCGCCTGTCCCGGGCGGCGCGCCAGGACCTGCGCGACTACCCCTGGCCGGGCAACGTCCGCGAGCTGGAAAACGCGCTGGAGCGTGGCGTCATCCTTGCCGAAGGCCATCTGATTCATCCTGACGATCTGGGGCTGGCCCCGGTCGCTACACGCCCCCCGCCCGCGCCGGTCACAGCCGCGGAAACGGCCGATTTCGACGACACGTCAGCCGCCGACGAGGCCGCCGAAGGCGTCTCGCTGGAAGCCTATTTTCAGCATTTCGTG
Organism: Halomonas cibimaris; assembly: GCF_039537045.1. Lineage (GTDB taxonomy): Bacteria > Pseudomonadota > Gammaproteobacteria > Pseudomonadales > Halomonadaceae > Vreelandella > Vreelandella cibimaris. The sequence goes on from NZ_BAAAZT010000006.1 coordinate 17,792, forward strand.
CTGGAACATCAGGATCACATGAGCGAAACCGAGCTGGCGCAAAAGCTCGGCATCAGCCGCAAAAACCTCTGGGAGCGTCGCCAGCGGCTGGGCATTCCGCGCAAAAAACACGCCCGGCGCGCTTCTTCCTGACGCACTTTCCCGTCAGCCATCCCGCTATCGCCCGCCACCGTCGACCAACGTCGCATTGGCCGTTCGCATATTGTTCGTTCTCGCAGCGGCGGCCGTGGCGCACTGTTACCCAGACACACAGTCATCGTATCTACCGGGCCACAAAGCGGTAACACTTACCCGTAGCGGCTTTTTTCTGACGCCCCAATATTTTCATATCTATTTGATAAATATCATTTTTTATAGAACTGGCACGCAGTATGCAATACATAAAGCAAGAAAAACAAACGGACACACTGGGCCCGGCGGAACAGCACAGACCACAACAACAATCGTGCCATCACCGCCCTCGCTTCTGCCCCGAACAACAACAACCCGGCAGAACAATCGCCAGAGAAACAAGAGACATCCCCGCATAACAACAACAACGGAGACGTTCTCGACTTGCGCCGGCACCGCCAACAATAACAACGGGTGCCGGCAAGCAAGAGCCCGGTAGAAAACGCGACGCACGCAGGCCATGCACAACAACAAAAGCAACTACGGCCATTGACGTGCCCCCGGCAACAATAACAACCGCCGGGAGTGAAGTTCGCGCTTGGATGATTGTTTTGAATACGAGGCGGTTGGAAACGTTTACACCTCACGCCTGCCGACTGCGGTGCGTATTCAGGGCGATGCGCCAACACGAAAAAAAGAGCGGCACAGACGCCAAATGACCCATTGCAAACCGCCTATTTTCAAGGGGAGCCCGCCGGGCTCCCCTTTTTTGTCTTGGCGGTGGCGCTTTGCAAGGCTCGGGGCGTCGGCTACACTCGGGCATTTGTCATGTCGTGTCTTGTGGTACGCAAGTTAAAATCGTCGCATGTTCAAAGGGGCCCGTTGCCCCACTGCCGTGTTCGCAGAACCTGTCCTGCTTGTTAATTTCCGGAGAGCATTTGAAATCCCCCCACCATGAAGACGGCCGGCCCGGCCTGCCTGCCCCCCGCATTATTCCGCGCGCTGAACACCCCATCTCGCGCCAGCACATCAGCGACGCCGCGCTGAAGGTCCTCTATCGTCTGGACGGCGCGGGCTTTGACGCCTATCTCGTGGGCGGCTGTATTCGCGATGCCCTGCTGGGCAAAATGCCCAAGGACTTCGACGTGGCCACCAACGCCACCCCGGAGCAGGTGCGCGAGCTGTTTCGCAACGCACGCCTGATCGGCCGGCGCTTTCGCATTGTCCATGTGCGCTTTGGCCGCGAAATCATTGAAGTCACCACGTTTCGCGGCAAGCCCCAGGAAAGCCACGCCGACCACATTGCCCAGCAGTCCGATGCCGGGCTGCTGCTGCGCGACAACGTCTGGGGCCGCATCGAGGAAGATGCGCTGCGCCGCGACTTTACCGTCAACGCGCTGTACTACAGCATTGCCGATTTCAGCCTGCATGATTTTGCCGACGGCGCCCGCGATATCGAAACGCGCACCCTGCGGCTGATCGGCGATCCGGAAACCCGCTACCGCGAAGATCCGGTGCGCATGCTGCGCGCGGTGCGCTTTGCCGCCAAGCTGGACTTTTTGCTGGACGCCGCCACCGAAGCCCCCATCTACGAGCTGGCGCCGCTGCTGCTGCAGATTCCGCCGGCGCGGCTGTTTGACGAAGTGCTCAAACTGTTCATGGCCGGTCACGGGCTGATGACGTTTCGCCTGCTCAGCCACTACGAGCTGTTCGGCATGCTGTTTCCCGAAGCCGAAGAGACCATGGCCGATGCCGCCTGGGCTGAACAGCTGATCGAAGCGGCGCTGGCCAATACCGACCGGCGCATCGCCGAGGGCCGCCCGGTAACGCCGGCCTTTCTGCTGGCGGCTTTTCTGTGGCCGGCGGTTATGCAGCGCAAAGCCGCGTTCGAGCAGGACGGCATGCCCGGAATACCGGCCATGCAGGCCGCCGCCCAGCAGGTCATCTCGCGCCAGCTCCAGCACGTCTCGATTCCCAAGCGTTTTGCCATGCCCGTACGCGATATCTGGGATCTGCAGGAGCGCCTGGCCAAGCGCCAGGGCAAGCGCGCCTTTCAAACCCGAGAACACCCGCGCTTTCGCGCCGCCTATGACCTGCTGCTGCTGCGCGAACAGGCCGGCGAAATTTCTTCAGGCCTGGGCGAGTGGTGGACGGCCTTTCAGCAGGGCGACGAGCACGAGCAGCGCCGCCTGCTCAGCAAAATCGGCAGCGACCCGGCCAGCCGGGGCAAGCGAAGCAAGCGCCGGCGCGCACCGTCTCCCTCGGAGTAAAACGCAGCATGCCGGCTTTCGCTTTATCCACCTCGCTTGCCTACGTGGGCCTGGGCAGCAACCTGGCCGATCCGCGCCGCCAGGTTGCCACAGCGCTGGTCGCGCTTGACGGGCTGGCACTGTGCCGCCTGGTCGGGGCGTCCGGGCTGTACGCCAGCCGGCCGGTCGGCCCCCAGGACCAGCCCGACTTCGTCAACGCCGTGGCCGTGCTTGAAACGGCGCTTTCCCCGCTTGCGCTGCTCGATCAGCTGCAGGCGCTGGAACAGCGTCACCGCCGCCGGCGCGAGCGCCGCTGGGGGCCGCGCACGCTGGATCTTGACGTGCTGCTGTTCAGCGCGCTCTCGATGGCGCACCCAAGGCTGCAGGTGCCGCACCCTTATCTGCACGAACGGGCATTTGCCCTGCGGCCGCTGCGCGAGGTGGCCCCTGATCTGTTGCTGTATGGCAAACCGCTCGACCACTGGCTGGCACCTCTGGCCGACGACGTCACGCCGCTAGGCTAACGGGTGCTGCCCGCCTCACCCACGCCCGTTTTGTTACTCTTTACGCAACCAACCGCGAGGCCACACCATGAAAACCGTCACTCTGAGCACCCTGCGCGCGCTAAAGCACAGCGGGGAAACGTTCAGCTGCCTGACCGCCTACGACGCCTCCTTTGCCAACGCTGCAAGCCAGGCCGGCATTGACGTGCTGCTGGTGGGGGACTCTTTGGGGATGGTACTCCACGGGCACTCAAGCACGCTGCCGGTAACGCTTGACGATATCTGCTATCACACCCGAGCGGCGGCGGCAGGCAAGGGGGCCAGCCTGCTCATGGCGGATCTGCCCTTCATGAGCAACGCAACCGTCGAGCGCACGCTCAACGACGCCGCCGCGCTGATGCGCGCCGGGGCCGAAATCATCAAGGTAGAAGGCGAGGCGTGGATGGCCGACGGCGTGCGCGAGCTGACCCGCCGCGGCGTGCCGGTGTGCGCGCACCTGGGGCTGACGCCGCAAACCGTCTATCAACTCGGCGGCTACAAGGTGCAGGGCCGCGATGCCGAGCAGGCCGAGCGCATTCTTGCAGACGCCCGCACCCTGGTCGATGCCGGGGCTTCGGTCATTTTGCTGGAATGCGTTCCCGCAAGCCTTGGCCGGGCGGTTACCGAGGCGCTGAACGTGCCGGTTATCGGTATCGGCGCCGGGCCGGATACCGACGGTCAGATACTGGTCATGCACGACGTGCTGGGGGTCAGCACCGGACACACGCCGCGTTTTGTGAAAAACTACATGGCCGAGGCAGACAGCATCCAGGACGCTTTTGCCCGCTATCATCAGGACGTCAAACAGCGTGCCTTCCCCACGCCGGCGCACTGTTTTTAACCGGTACGCTATTCGTAACCGGTACGCTATTTATCACCGATACTCTCGCTTCTAATCGGCAGGCCGTTTTATCATGCACACCCTGTATACCGTCGAGGCGCTCAACGCGGCGCTTACTCCATCGCGGCAGCAAGGGCAAACCGTGGCTCTTGTGCCCACCATGGGCAACCTGCATGCCGGGCACCTGGCGCTTGTCCAGCATGCCCGCGCCCGTGCCGACGTTGTGGTGGCGAGCCTGTTCATCAACCCGCTGCAGTTCGGCCCGGGGGAAGACCTCGATGCCTACCCGCGCACCTTTGCCGCAGACCAGGCGGCGCTGGAAAGCGCCGGCTGTGATCTGCTGTTTGCCCCCGGCGCGGCGGATCTTTACCCCAGCGGGCTTGAAACCGCCACCCGCGTTCACGTCCCCGGCGTCAGCGAAGGGCTGTGCGGCGGCTCGCGCCCCGGGCACTTCGACGGCGTGGCCACAGTGGTCAGCATGCTGTTCCACCTGGTCGCCCCGAATCTTGCCTGCTTCGGCGAAAAAGACTACCAGCAGCTGGCGGTGATTCGTAAAATGGTCGCTGATCTGCACCTGCCTGTTGATATCGAGGGCGTGCCGATTGTGCGCGCCGACGACGGCCTGGCGCTTTCATCGCGCAACGGCTATCTAAGCGCCGAGGAGCGCGCCCAGGCGCCGGCGCTGTACCGAACGCTTTGCGCCATGGGTGAACGGCTATCGGCTGGAGACGACGGCGATGCCGTACTGCTAGACGGCCACCGGGCGCTGCAGGCCGCAGGCTTTATGCCGGACTATATAGCCCTGCGCGACCGCCAGCTGAATCCGGTAGTCGCAGACACCCGAGAAGCCGTACTGCTGGCCGCCGCTCAGCTGGGGCCAGCCCGGCTGATCGACAACCTGACGCTTACGCTTCCTCACCGGTAATCGTTGACGTTCAAAACCCGCCGGCCACGCGGCTTTTATGCCGGCGAGCCGATTGTTTATACTGCGTTTTTGATAGCCTCCCGGCACTTCTTGCCGGGGGCCTGTCCTGCTTGAAAGGATTTCCCCATGCATACCGTTATGCTCAAGGCCAAGCTTCACATGGCGCGCGTTACGCACGCCGTGCTCCACTATGAAGGCTCCTGCGCCATCGACGGCGAGCTTCTCGACTTGGCCGGCATTCGCGAAAACGAACAGATCCAGATCTACAACGTCGCCAACGGCGCACGCTTTACCACCTATGCTATTCGCGGCGAGGAAGGCTCGCGGATGATCTCCATCAACGGAGCTGCCGCCCACCACGGAAGTCCGGGGCAGCGCATCATCATTTGCAGCTACGCGCACTACGAGCAAAGCGAGCTTGCCGAGCACAAGCCTTCGCTGGTTTATCTAAAAGAGGGCAACGAGGTCAGCCACACCAGCAACGCCATTCCCGTACAGCTAAGCTGATACCGGACGCCACCGGGCCCGCGGCGCTCTTGCCGGCTGGCCGCTATCATCGCATTGAGCAGGAGGTGCCAGAATGTCATCGGGTCATCAAGACGTCGTCATTGTTGCCGCCAAGCGCAGCGCCATCGGCACGTTCGGCGGCTCGCTTGCCGGCATGCCGGCAAGCGAGCTGGGCGCTCAGGTCATTGAAGACGTAATGCGCACCGCCGGCGTCGCCCCGAGCGAAGTCGACGAAGTGCTGCTGGGCCAGGTACTGACCGCCGGCTGCGGACAAAACCCCGCGCGGCAGGCCGCCATCGGCGGCGGGCTGCCCGAGGGCGTACCGGCAATGACCGTCAACAAGGTCTGCGGCTCCGGGCTCAAGGCGCTGCACCTGGCAACGCAGGCCATTCGCTGCGGCGATGCCGAGGTGGTGCTGGCCGGCGGCCAGGAAAGCATGTCCGCCGCCCCGCATCTGCTGCCCCATTCCCGCCACGGCCAGCGCATGGGGAACTGGACCGCTGTGGACTCGATGATCCACGACGGCCTGTGGGATGCGTTCAACGACTACCATATGGGCATAACCGCGGAAAATCTGGCCGAGCACTATGGCATCAGCCGGGAGGAGATGGACGCCTTTGCCGCCGAATCCCAGCGCAAGGCCGTCGACGCCGTAGCGCAAGGCCGCTTCAGCGGCGAAATCACGCCCATTAACGTGCCCGGGCGCAAAGGCCACACCCACGTCTTCGACACCGACGAGGGCCCACGAGCGCTGACCGCCGAGAAGCTCGCCGGCCTGCGCCCGGCATTCAAGGCTGATGGCCGCGTGACCGCGGGCAACGCCTCGGGCATCAACGACGGCGCGGCCGTTGTCATGCTGTGCTCGGCGGCCAAGGCCGAAGCGCTTGGGCTTACGCCCCTTGCGCGCATTGCCGGCTATGCAAGCGCCGGGGTAAACCCGGCGCTCATGGGCACAGGGCCAATACCGGCGACCCGGCGCTGCCTGGACAAAGCCGGCTGGCAGACAGGCGAGCTTGACCTGATCGAGGCCAACGAGGCCTTTGCCGCTCAGGCCATTGCCGTTAACCGCGCGCTGGGCTGGGACACCTCACGCATCAACGTCAACGGCGGCGCCATTGCGCTGGGCCACCCCATCGGCGCCTCGGGCTGTCGCATACTGGTCACCCTGGTGCATGAGATGCTCGCGCGAAACGCCCACAAAGGGCTCGCTACGCTGTGCATCGGCGGCGGCCAGGGCGTGGCGCTGGCCATTGAGCGCAGATAACCCCGCGTGCTCGGGCCGTTTGCTCGGCCTGCAAGGCGCTGTGATGCCGGCGAAAAGACGTTGAAACACCGTCACCGCGCAGCCCCGCACCTCTAGGCGGCGGGGCTGCGCGATTTCAGCAGAAAAATCAGTCGCCAGAGGCTGCGTCTTTTTCGGTCTGCGGCGGCTCGGCAGCCGGCGTCTGGTGGCTCGGGGCTTTTTGCGGCAGATCTTCACTCTGGCCCTGAGCTGCCACAAACGCTGCCTTTTCCTCTTCGGTAATTTCCTTGAGCGTAAGCTTTACCCGGTTGCGGTTATCCACATCCAGCACCTTGACCACGACTTCGTCGTTTTCGTTGAGGTAGTCGCGGACGTTTTCCACCCGTTCAGGCACAATCTGGGAAATATGCACCAGCCCGTCCCGGCCGGGCATGAAGTTGACGAAGGCGCCAAAGTCGGCGATGCGCACCACCTTGCCGGCATACAGCTTGCCGATTTCGGCCTCGGCGGTAATGTCCAGCACGGTTTTTTCCGCTGCCTGGGCCGCCGTTTTGTCCTCGGCGTAGATGCGTACGGTGCCGTCGTCGTCCAGGTCAATGGACGCACCGGTCTCCTCACAGATCCGGCGAATGGTAGCACCCCCCTTGCCGATAACGTCGCGCACCTTCTTCGGCGCGATTTTCAGCGTGCGCATGGCCGGGGCGTTGCCGGAGACTTCCTCGCGGCTGGCGCCCATCACCGCATTCATCTGCTTTAGAATCTCAAGGCGCGCGCTGTAAGCCTGCTGCAGCGCAGTCTCCATGATGTCTTCGTCGATGCCTTCGATCTTGATGTCCATCTGCAGGGCGGTGACGCCTTCTGCAGAGCCGGCCACCTTGAAGTCCATGTCACCCAGGTGATCTTCGTCGCCAAGAATATCGGTGAGCACCGCACAGCGGTCACCGTCTTTGACCAGCCCCATGGCGATGCCCGCCACCGGCGCCTTGAGCGGCACGCCGGCGTCCATCAGCGCAAGCGAGGCCCCGCACACCGAGGCCATGGAGCTTGAGCCGTTGGACTCGGTAATCTCGGAAACCAGGCGAATGGTGTAGGGAAAACTGTCTTCCCCGGGCAGCACGGCCTGAATGCCGCGGCGAGCCAGCCGGCCGTGGCCGATTTCGCGGCGCTTGGGCCCGCCGATAAAACCGGCCTCGCCCACGCAGTACGGCGGGAAGTTGTAGTGCAGCATGAAGCGATCCTTGCGCTCGCCTTCCAGCGACTCGATCAGCTGGGCGTCGCGCAGGGTGCCCAGGGTCGCCACGGCAATGGCCTGGGTTTCGCCGCGTGTGAAAATCGCCGAGCCGTGCGTTTTGGGCAGCGCGCCTACTTCAATGGACAGCGGGCGTACGGTCTGATGATCACGGCCGTCAATGCGCGGCTCGCCGTCAAGCACCCGGGCGCGCACCACGCGCTTTTCCAGCGCGGCAAAGGCGCCTTTGATCGCGTCTGCGGCAAAGTGGGCGTCTGCCGGTGCGTCAGCGCGCTCACCCAGCGCTGCTACGGCCTCTTCTTTCAACTCGCTCAGCGTCTCTTGACGCGCCATCTTGTCGGTAATGCGATAGGCATCGCCGATTTTATCGCGGAAGCTGTCCGCCAGCGCTGCGGCAAGCTGACGGTTGCCCGACACCGGCTGCCAGCTCCAGCGCGGCTTGCCGGCCTGGGCCACCAGCTCGTTGATGGCATCGATGGCCACCTGCATTTCCTGATGGCCGTAGAGCACCGCGCCGAGCATTTCGTCTTCCAAAAGCTCCTGGGCTTCGGACTCCACCATCAGCACCGCGTTGGCGGTGCCCGCCACCACCATGTTCAGCTCGGAGTCGGCCAGCTCATCCACGGTGGGGTTAAGAAAATAGCCCTGCTCTTCGTTGAGGCCCACGCGCGCAGCACCGATGGGGCCGTTGAACGGCACCCCGGCAATGCCCAGCGCCGCTGAGGTGCCCAGCATGGCGGCGATATCCGGATTCTGGTTGCGCTCGGCAGAAAGCACCGTGCACACCACCTGCACTTCGTTCATGAAGCCTTTGGGAAACAGCGGGCGAATAGGCCGGTCGATCAGCCGCGAGGTGAGGGTTTCTTTCTCGGTGGGGCGGCCTTCACGCTTGAAAAAGCCGCCGGGAATCCGGCCCGCGGCGTAGGTTTTTTCCTGGTAGTGCACCGACAGCGGAAAAAACGGCTGTGCAGGGTTGGCGTCCTTTTTGGCCACCACGGTGCAGAGCACCACGGTGTCCTCCATGGTGACCATCACGGCACCGGTGGCCTGGCGGGCAATACGCCCGGTTTCCAGCGTTACGGTGCTGCGACCGTATTGAAACGTTTTTTTAACCGGATTCACGGCAACTTCCTTTCACGTTGGGCAACTTGTCGGGGCGAGCGTGTCGTTTTCACTGCGGCCATTCTAGGCACTGAACCGCGCGACGACCACCGCTTCTCTTCCACTTTCTCTTCCACTGGCCGATAAAAACCCGGCCCTCACCAAGGCCGGGGCAGAAACACAAAACGGGCAGCCTCAAGGGCTGCCCGTTTTGCCGTAGCGCAAAAGCCGCCGTTCGCCGCGCGGCCTTTCTTTTAGCCGGTGTGCTTAGCGGCGCAGGCCCAGACGCTGAATAATCGTCTGGTAGCGACCGTAGTCCTTGCGCTTGAGGTAGTCCAGCAGCTTGCGGCGCTGGTTGACCATGCGGATCAGACCCCGACGCGAGTGGTGATCCTGGCTGTTGGTCTTGAAGTGGCTCTGCAGGCCGTTGATGTTGGCGCTCAGCAGGGCAACCTGCACCTCAGGGGAACCGGTGTCGTTTTCGCCACGGCCGTATTCGTTGACGATTTCGGCTTTCTGTTCAGCGGTAAGTGCCATCTGTCTCTCCAATAAGCAATATGCCTGAAAAATGCATGGGTGAGACCACGCATATTTGCAGTCTCGGGTAACACGCGCAGCGCAGGTCCTGGCCTGCCCTACGCAGCAGCGGCGCTGGCAAGCAGCCGCTTGGGCGCGACGGTCATCGCGCCGCCGGCTTTCTCCACGATACGCCCCAGTCCGGCAAAGGTTGTCGCGTGGTACAGCCTGACGATCGCCTCGCCGTCATCGGGCAAGGCATCCTCGTATAAATGGCCGGCAAGCGTCGCCTGCTGGCCGCAGGACAGCCGCCGATAGGCTTCGTCATCCAGCGACAGGGCCGGTAGATGCGCTACCAGCACATCCGGCGCCATCAGCTCGGCCTCTTTTGCGGCCTGGCCGTCAAGCGCTTCCAGCGCGTCCAACGTCCACATCCCGGCCGCTGTAAACGGCCCGGTAGCCAGCCGCCGGAGCGCCGAAATATGCGCCCCGCAGCCCAGCGCCAGGCCGATATCTTCGGCCAGGGTGCGAATATAGGTGCCTTTACTGCAGTGGACTTCAAGCGTAAAGGCATCGACATCCACTGCCGTGAGGCGCGCATCATACACGCTTATACGCCGGGCTGCACGCTCCACGTGCTTGCCCTCCCGGGCCAGCTCGTAGAGCTTGCGGCCCTGGTGCTTGAGCGCTGAATACATCGGCGGCACCTGATCGATCCCGCCGCGAAAACGCGCAAGTATCGCCTCGATGCCGGCCTGATCGAGCACCGGCACCTGGCGACGCTCGATGACGTGGCCTTCGGCATCGCCGGTGTCGGTGATCACGCCAAGCTCTACCCGCGCGCGGTAGACCTTGTCGGCCTCCAGCAGGTGGGCAGAAAACTTGGTCGCCTCGCCCAGGCAAATCGGCAAAAGCCCGGTTGCCATAGGGTCAAGGGTGCCGGTGTGGCCGGCCTTTTGCGCCTGAAACAGCCGGCGCACGCGCTGCAGCGCATGGTTGCTGGACACGCCCTGAGGCTTGTCCAACAGCACCACGCCGTTAACCGGCAGGCCACGACGGCGACGCGCCATTAGTGCGACACCTCGTCGCTATCCGGGGCGTTTTCCTCGTCGCCGGTGTCGCGCTGGCGATCAGACTGCACCGCCTGGTCAATCAGCGACGACAGCGCCTGCCCCCGGACAGTGCTTTCATCGTAGTGAAAGCGCAGCTCAGGCACGTGGCGCAGCTTGATCCGCCGCGCCACCTGGCTGCGCAGAAACCCCGCCGCGCGTTTGAGCACTTGGCGGTTTTCCTTCACCCGTTCGGGATCCTGCTCGCCGAGCAGGGTGAAATACACGTCGGCGTAGCCCAAATCCCGGCTAACGGTGACGCCGCTTAGCGTAATCATGCCCAGGCGAGGGTCTTTCACCTCGCGCTGGATGAGCACCGCCAGCTCTTTTTGCAGCTGGTCGGCCACCCGGTCGGTGCGCTTGAATTCCCGCATGTGGACTCCTGAACGGCCTTAGAGGGTGCGCTCGACCTTGACCTGGTCAAAGACCTCGATCTTGTCACCGATCTGGACATCGTCGTAGTTTTTCACGCCGATGCCGCACTCGATGCCGCTGCGCACTTCCTGGACGTCGTCTTTGAAGCGGCGCAAGGACTCAAGTTCACCTTCGTAGATCACCACGTTGTCGCGCAGTACGCGGATCTTTTTGTGGCGATGCACGGTGCCTTCGATGACCATACAGCCGGCCACCGCACCGATCTTCGGCGCGCGGAAGACATCGCGAACTTCGGCGACGCCCACGATCTCTTCTTTCCAGTCCGGGGCCAGCTTGCCGCTCATGGCCTGCTTGACCTCGTCGATCAGCTGGTAGATGACGCTGTAATAGCGCAGATCCAGCCCTTCGCGCTCGATAATATCGCGCGCGGCGACGTCGGCCCGGACATTAAAGCCGATCACGATCGCCTCGCTGGCCAGCGCCAGGTTGGCATCGGTGCCGGTAATGCCGCCCACGCCGGAGGACACCACGGCCACTTCGACCTCGTCGGTGGAGAGCTCTTCAAGCGCGCTCTTGATCGCTTCCAGCGAGCCCTGAACGTCGGCCTTGAGTACGATGTTGACCTTGGCCGCCTCGTCTTTCTCCATCTGGGTGAACATGTTTTCCAGCTTGGCTTTCTGCTGGCGAGCCAGGCGCACTTCGCGGTACTTGCCCTGACGGAAGTTGGCGACTTCGCGCGCCTTCTTCTCGTCGGCCACCACCATGAAGTCATCGCCGGCTTCGGGCGTGCCGTCCAGCCCCTGGATTTCCACGGGCATCGCCGGGGCCACCTCGTCAACCTGCTTGCCCAGCTCGTTGGTCAGCGCGCGCACGCGGCCGTAGTGCAGCCCGGCCAGCACGATGTCGCCTTTTCTCAGCGTACCGTTTTGTACCAGCACCGTGGCCACCGGGCCGCGGCCCTTGTCCAGGCGCGATTCCACGACCACGCCCTTGCCGGGGGCCTCGGGCACCGCCTTGAGCTCAAGCACTTCGGCCACCAGCTGCACCCCTTCAATGAGCGCGTCGATGCCTTCGCCGCTTTTCGCCGAGACGTGGACGAACTGGGTATCGCCGCCCCACTCCTCGGAGATGACGCCGTACTGGGAGAGTTCGTTTTTCACCCGGTCCGGATCGGCCGCCGGCTTGTCGATCTTGTTGACCGCCACGACCATGGGCACTTCCGCTGCCTTGGAGTGCTCGATGGCCTCGATGGTCTGGGGCATCACACCGTCATCGGCGGCGACGACCAGAATGACCACGTCGGTGGCCTTGGCGCCGCGCGCACGCATGGCGGTAAACGCCGCGTGACCCGGGGTATCCAGGAAGGTCGCACCGCCGTGGCTGCCTTCGACGTGGTAGGCGCCGATGTGCTGGGTAATGCCGCCGGCTTCGCCCGTGGCCACCTTGGCCTTGCGGATGTAGTCCAAAAGCGAGGTTTTACCGTGGTCGACGTGGCCCATGACGGTGACGACCGGGGCACGGACGATTTCTTCGCCTTCGTAGGAAATGCTCTCCAGCACTTCGGATTCCAGCGCGTCGTCCTTGACAAGCTTGGGCGTGTGGCCCATTTCCTCGACCACGATTACCGCGGTTTCTTGGTCGATGGTCTGGTTGATGGTGACCGCAGCCCCCATGTTGAACATGGCCTTGATCACTTCGTTGGCCTTGATCGACATCTTGTCGGCAAGCTCGGCGACGCTGATCGACTCGGGGATCGAGACTTCGCGCACGATCGGCTGCGTGGGCTTTTGGAAGCCGTGCTTGCCGCCGCCCTGGCTGCCGCCTCGACGGCTGCCACCGCGACGCTCGGCGCGCTTGGCCTTCTTGCCGCCGCGGCGGCGCTCCTCGCGCTCGCCGCGAGAATCCTGCTCGTCGCGGCGGCCCTTTTTCTTGGCGGCTTTTTTCGCCGGCGCCGAGCGGCGATCGGTACGGCCTTCCTTGGGCGGCGCCGGGGGCATGTTGTCGCCGGCACTGCTGCTTTCGTCGAGCTCAGGCACTGGAATTTCAAGCTCGGTCGGCACATCGGCGCTCTTGGCTTTTTCCTCGGCGAGCTTGCGCGCCTCTTCGTCGGCGGCGCGCTGGGCTTCTGCGGCCTTCTGCTCTTCTGCTTCGTGGGCTTTGCGTTCCGCTTCGGCTTCGGCCATGTCGCCGACCAGCTGGCGCGGGCCGGTGTAGCTCGGCTCCGGCTGCTCGGGCTTTTTGTCTTCGGCGCGCTTAACGTAGGTGCGCTTTTTGCGTACCTGAACGTCGATGGTCTTGCCCCGCTCGCCGGTTTTGATGCGGCTGCGGGTTTTGCGCGTCAAGGTAATGCGGTTTTTGTTGGGCTCGTCACCGCCGTGGTGCTTTTTCAGCGAGTTCAGCAGAGTTTGCTTATCGCTTTCCGACACCGCATCGCTTTCCGAGGTGTGGCTAAGCCCTGCTTCTTTCATCTGCTCTAGCAGACGGGACGCATCGCGACCCACCTTTGCTGCAAAATCTTTTACTGTCATGTCTGACATGATGACCCTCCTCAGCCCGTGACCTGTTTACTGTGTGCTCGAATCGGATTTGCTGTCGTCTTCGAACCAGGGCGCACGGGCAGTCATGATCAATGCCGCTGCGCGCGCGTCGTCCAACTCTTCGATATCGACCAGATCGTCGACAGACTGCTCGGCAAGGTCTTCCATGGTAACAATGCCGCGGCTGGCCAGCGTAAAGGCCAGGTGCCGCTCCATGCCATCCATGTTGAGCAGATCGTCGGCCGGCTGGGCGCCGTCCAGCGCTTCTTCTGAGGCAATTGCCAGCGTCAGCAGCTCGTCTTTTGCTCGTGCGCGTAGCGCTTCGATAAGCTCTTCGTCGAAATCGTCAATCTCGCGAATTTCGTCAAGGGGTACATAGGCCACCTCTTCCAGGGTGGTAAAGCCTTCATCGACCAGCAGGCGCGCCACGTCGTCGTCCACGCCAAGATGTTGGACAAAAAAGTCCACCAGGCTGTCGATTTCCTGTTCGTGCTTGGCGTCGGCCTCGTCTTCGGTCATCACGTTGATGTGCCAGCCGGTCAGCTCGGATGCCAGCCGCACGTTCTGCCCGCTGCGGCCGATGGCCTGAGCCAGATTGTCTTCGGCGACGGCAACGTCCATCGAGCCGGCCTCTTCATCCACGACGATGGAGACCACATCGGCCGGCGCCATGGCGTTGATCACCAGCTGAGCGGGGTTGTCATCCCACAGCACGATATCCACGCGCTCGTTTTCCAGCTCGCTGGAGACCGCCTGTACGCGCGAGCCGCGCATGCCGACACAGGCTCCCACCGGGTCGATACGCCGGTCGTTGGTCTTGACCGCAATCTTGGCCCGTGAGCCCGGGTCGCGCGCCGCTCCCTTGATGTCGATCAGCTGCTCGGCGATTTCTGGCACCTCGATCTTGAACAGCTCAATGATCAGCTCCGGGCAGGTGCGCGAAAGCTGCAGCTGTGCGCCCTTGGCCTCCGGGTCAACGTTGACCAGCAGCGCCCGCACTCGTTCGTTCATGCGGTAGCGCTCGCCGTGGATCATTTCGCTGCGCGGCAAAAACGCCTCGGCGTTATCACCCAGGTCAATCACCAGCCCGTCGCGGGTGGTGCGCTTGACGATGCCGGCGACCAGTTCGCCTTCGCGATCGGTGTACTGGCGCACCACCTCGGCCCGTTCGGCTTCGCGCACTTTCTGCACGATCACCTGCTTGGCGGTCTGGGCGGCAATGCGGCCAAACTCGGCGTTTTCAATCGGCTTTTCAACTTCATCACCCAGCGCCAGCGGCGGCGTGCGCTGCTCGGCAATGCTCTGCTTGATTTCGTAATCGGGCGATTCGAACTCGTCGTCTTCCACGACCGTCCAGTAGCGAAAGGTTTCGTATTCCCCCGTGCGGCGGTCGATGCGCACCCGCACGCTTGCCTCTTCGCGCTCAAAGCGCTTGCGCGAGGCGCTGGCCAGCGCCGCTTCGACCGCCTCGAAGATGACCCCCCGGGGGACGCCTTTTTCGTTCGAGATCGCGTCCACGACCATCAAGATTTCTTTACTCATGCATTTGCCTCGCCAAAACCTGTCCTTATGTGCCCAAGCCGGCCAAGCGCCGGTTGCCTCGCTCGGTTACTTGTCAAACCGAGGCACGATGTTCGCCTTGTCAATGCTTTCGATGGGAAAGCAGTACTCCTCACCGTCCAGCTGCAAGAGCACCTCGTCGCCTTCAATACCGGCAAGCAGACCGGAAAACTTGCGCCGTCCGTCAAACGCCGAGCGCAGCTTGAGCGCTACCTGATGTCCTTTGAAGCGGCGGAAATGATCCAGGGTATAGAGCGGACGTGCCATGCCCGGCGAAGAAACTTCCAGACGGTACGCCTCGGTGATAGGGTCTTCCACATCCAGCACCGCACTAATCTGACGGCTGATGTCGGCACAGTCGTCTACGCTAACGCCGTTGTCGCCCTCGATATAGACGACCAGGCGCGAGTGCTTGCCCTGGGAAAGATAGTCAATGCCCCATAGCTCAAAGCCCATGGCGGCAACGACCGGCTCGATCAGCGCGTGAAGTGCGGCGTGTTTTGTGGCCACAGACAAGGCTCCTATAGCCGTTGCATCAGGCACCTGGCCAGGAGTCACAGAATAAAGCTAGGTGGCTGATGGGCGTTAACCGGAAACGTGCCTCCGGCAACCCGGTAGACATTCGCTAGTGAGACGCCCCTTATCGCTTGCCGGTGCGGCAGGTAGCATCGCTGTCGCCGCAAACGGCGAGCGCGATAAAAGGAGCGGCTAACAAAAAGCCCCTTCACAGGAAGGGGCTTTTTGCAAGAAAACCTGTAGTACCATTTTACAGCGCAGCACGCTTGAAAATGGTAGCGGGGACCGGATTTGAACCGATGACCTTCGGGTTATGAGCCCGACGAGCTACCAGACTGCTCCACCCCGCATCAATCTGAGAGTGCGATAATAAGTGTTTGCTCGGCTTGCGTCAAGCCACTTTCGCCTCTCACACGCTTGCGCGTGTCGTTATCAGTGCGGCCTTGCCGTTCTGTCTACCATTGCAACATGCGGTAAAAAATGCCGCGAAACGCTTGCGATGGTGCCGAAGGCGGGACTTGAACCCGCACGACCGTGAGGTCACTACCCCCTCAAGATAGCGTGTCTACCAATTCCACCACTTCGGCAACAGGGGAGGCTAGCAAAGCGGATATCAGCCGGCCTGTTGTGACAGGCTATTCGCCGCTCTCCTCTAGCACTGGCGCTGCATTATCCATACCCTCTTCGCTTTCGTCAAGGGATTTTACCGAGCTGCCTTGGGTATTTTGCTGCTCTACAAGTTTGGCATCGGGAATGCCGGCATCGGGTGCGTCGCCGGCCTGGCTGGCAAAGTAGGCAAGCGCCAGCGATGTCACAAAAAAGCTTGCCGCCAGCACACCGGTAAAGCGCGACAGAAAGTTGCCGCTCCCCTGGGCGCCGAATACCGTTTGCGACGAGCCGCCGCCAAAGGAGGCGCCGGCATCGGCACCCTTGCCCTGCTGAAGCAGGATCAAAACGACCAGAGCGATCGCCACCACCACGTGAATCATGAGTATTGCAGCTTGCATGGAGTTATCCTGCTGATTGGCATATAGCGAAAAATTCATCGACCTGGAGCGAGGCGCCGCCCACCAGACCGCCGTCGATATCCGGCTGCGCCAGCAGCTCGGCTGCGTTGTCGGCCTTCATGCTGCCGCCGTACAGCAGCCGCAGCGTCTGAGCCAGGTCGCTGTCCAGCGATTCAAGCCAGGTGCGTATGTCTTTCATCGTGGCCTGGGCCTGTTCCGGCGTTGCCGTACGCCCGGTACCGATCGCCCATACCGGCTCGTAGGCAATAACCAGCCGCCGGCGCCGGTCGGCGTCCAGCGGCTTTAGCACCGCGGCCAGCTGCCCCAGCACCGCGTCCCGGGTCGCCCCGGCCTCGCGCTGTTTCAGGGTTTCACCTACGCACAGCACCGGCACCAGGCCGGCGTGCAGCGCCGCGCATACCCGGCGGTAGGCGTCGGCATCGGTTTCGCCGTGATGCTGGCGGCGCTCGGAATGCCCCACCAGCACATAGGCAACGCCAAACTCGGCAAGCATGGCGGCACTTACCTCACCGGTGTGCGCGCCGGCAGGCTCCGGGCTCAGCGTCTGCGCCCCCAGCGCCAGCGGCGTACGGGCAAAGGCCCGCCGGGCTTGATCAAGGTAGGGAAACGGGGGAATAACCGCGACATCCAGTGAGGCGGGCAGCCGGTCACCGGCAAAGGCTTCGCCAAACGCGCGAACACGCTCGGCAGAGCCGTTCATCTTCCAGTTACCGGCGATCAGTGGCGTACGCATCAAGGCTCCTTTTCGAGATTGCGCAAAATGGTATAGGAGCGGCCAGAGCAAGACAACCGCTAGCCGCCTCAACGTCAGGCCAGCAGCGCCTGCACCTGCCGGGCAAGCGCATCTGCCAGACCTTCCACGTCCAGGTGCGCACGGCCTTCTACCATAATGCGAATCAGCGGCTCGGTGCCCGACGGGCGCAGCAGCACCCGGCCTTCTTCGCCCAGCTGAGCTTCGGTATCGGCTACGGCCTGCATAACGGCCGGCGCGGCCAGCACCTGACGCGCATTCGTGCCTTCGGGCAGGCGCACGTTCACCAGCACCTGGGGCACCTTTTCCAGCGCGCTCAGCAGTGCGGGCAGCGTCGCTTTCTCGCACATCATGATGGCCACGACCTGCAGCGCCGAGACAATGCCGTCGCCGGTGGTCTGGGCGTGAGCGCACACCACATGCCCGGAAGGCTCGCCGCCCAGCTTCCAGCCGTTGGCCGCCATGCGCTCCATGACAAAGCGGTCACCGACCTGGGCGCGCTCAAAGGGAATATCCAGCTTTTCCAGGGCCACCGCCAGCCCGAAGTTGCTCATCAGCGTGCCTACCACCCCGCCGTTGAGCACGCCGCGCCGCTTGCGATCCCGCGCGATCAGGTAAAGGATGTCGTCGCCGTCGACTTCGTGACCGTCAGGATCTACCAGCAGCACTCGATCGCCGTCACCGTCGAAGGCAATGCCCAGATCGGCGCCGCGATGAATCACCGCCGCGCGCAGCGACGCCGTGTGCGTAGAGCCCACATCGCGGTTGATGTTCATGCCGTCCGGCTCGGCACCGATCACGCTGACCTCAGCGCCCAGTTCGCGAAACACGTTAGGCGCGATGTGATACGTCGCCCCGTGGGCGCAGTCGAGAACGATGCGCAGCCCGTGCAGACTAAGCCGTTCAGGCAGCGTTGACTTGCAGAACTCGATGTAGCGCCCGGGCGCATCGTCAATGCGCATCGCTTTGCCCAGCGCCGCCGCATCGGCGGTGGTCAGCGGCTCGTCCAGCATGGCCTCAATGCGCTCTTCCACGGCGTCGGGCAGCTTGGTGCCGTCGGCGTCAAAAAACTTGATGCCGTTGTCGTCAAACGGGTTGTGCGAGGCGGAAATCACCACGCCGGCTTCCGCGCGGAACGTGCGCGTCAAGTACGCAATGCCCGGCGTGGGCATAGGGCCCAGCAGCGCTACGTCCACCCCCGCTGCGGAAAATCCGGCCTCCAGCGCGGATTCAAACATGTAGCCGGAAATCCGCGTGTCCTTGCCGATCAGCACCCGCGCACGGTCGGCATCGCGGCGCAGCACCTGGCCGGCCGCCCAGCCCAGCTTAAGCATAAATTCGGCGGTAATCGGCGCACGCCCTACCCTGCCGCGAATACCGTCAGTACCGAAATAACGCCGACTCACAAGCCCACCTCCGCGGCCGCATCCTGGCCGCCTTCGTTGATGACCGCCCGGGCCATGTTGACGGCATCGACCGTTGCCGCGACGTCGTGCACGCGCAGGATTTTCGCGCCGCGCTCCACGGCCATCGCCGACAGCGCCAGCCCGCCGGCGAGCCGTTCGTCAACCGGGCGGCCCAGCACCTTGCCGATCATGCTTTTGCGCGACATCCCCACCAGCAGCGGCAGCCCCAGCTCGCCAATCGCCTGCAGGCGGTTGAGCAGGCGCAAGTTGTGCTCGACTGTCTTGCCAAAGCCAAAGCCGGGATCCAACAGCAGCCTCCGGCGCTCAAGGCCCGCCCCTTCACAGGCGGCGATGCGCCGGAGCAAAAAGTCGCTAACGCCATCTTCCACGGGGCCTTCGTAGTGCGGCGCGTCCTGCATAGTCTGCGGCTCGCCCTGACGGTGCATCAAACACACGGCAAGACCGCTTTGGGCGGCAGCCTCAAGCGCCCCTTCGCGCTCAAGCGCGCGCACGTCGTTGAGCATGCCGGCGCCCAGCGCTTTTGCTTCACGCATCACCGCCGCACTGCTGGTATCCACCGAGACCAGCGCGCCCAGCTCATAGGACAGCGCCTCGACCACCGGGGCCACGCGATCCAGCTCCTGCTGGGCCGTTACCGGTGCAGCACCGGGGCGCGTGGACTCGCCGCCCACATCGATGATCGCCGCCCCCTCGGCCAGCATGCGCTCGGCCTGACGCCGCGCTTCATCCAGCGCGGTATAGCGACCGCCGTCGGAAAAGGAGTCCGGCGTCACGTTGAGAATGCCCATAACGCGGGGAACGGAAAGGTCAAGCCGGTGGGGCCCGCAAACAATCGGGGCGCCGTTGCCGGGCGGCGCGGCAAAGGGTGGTTGCATGGAAAGGCTCAGTCAGCAGGGTGGATAAGGCGCAATGATGGCCGGCAGAATAGCAAAAAAGGCGCCCCAGGGTGAGGCGCCTGACACACAATTTGCCGCGGCTACGAGCCTGCCGGACCGCCCAGCGGGTCGGACGGGCGGCGCCGGCGGCTATCGTCGTCGTCATCGCCGTCGCTGTCGCCGGTTGCCTTGGGCGCCTCGCCGGCAGTCCCGGCGGCGGGCGTACGGTTATCCACCGGCGAGCCGCCGTCGGAGGAGCCGTCGTCATTCCAGCCCTCGGGCGGGCGCGGATCACGGCCTTCCATGATGTCCTTGAGCTGATGGGCATCGATGGTTTCGTACTTCATCAGCGCCTCGGTCATGGCATCCAGCTTGTCACGGTTGTCCTCAAGAATCTGATAGGCCTGCTGGTAGCAGCCGTCGATGATCTTGCGGACCTCTTTATCCAGCCGCGTGGTGGTCTCACCGGATTTGAGCATGCCGCTGCTCTGGCCGCCGCCCATGAACTGATGGGAGTCGTCCTCATCGTACATGATCGGGCCCATTTCCTCGGACAGCCCCCACTTGGCCACCATGTTGTGGGCAAGCTCGGTGGCGCGCTTGATGTCGTTGGACGCACCGGTAGTCACGCCGTTGGGCCCAAGCGTCATTTCCTCTGCGATGCGGCCGCCAAACAGCGAGCAGATCTGGCTGATGATCTGCTGGCGGGAAAGGCTATAGCGATCTTCTTCCGGCAGGAACATGGTCACACCCAGCGCGCGGCCCCGGGGAATGATGGTGACCTTGTACACCGGGTCGTGCTCGGGCATGACCAGGCCGATGATGGCGTGGCCGGACTCGTGATAGGCCGTGTTGAGCTTTTCCTTGTCGGTCATGACCATGGACTTGCGCTCGGAGCCCATCATGATCTTGTCCTTGGCCGCTTCCAGCTCGTCCATGCCGACAAGGCGCTTGTCTCCGCGCGCGGCAAACAGCGCCGCTTCGTTGACCAGGTTGGCCAGGTCAGCCCCGGAGAAGCCCGGCGTGCCGCGGGCAATCAGCGATGCCTTGACGTCTTCGGCCAGCGGCACCTTGCGCAGATGCACGCCGAGGATATGTTCGCGGCCGCGGATGTCGGGCAGGGGCACGGTCACCTGGCGGTCAAAGCGGCCCGGGCGCAGAAGCGCCGGGTCGAGCACGTCCGGGCGGTTGGTAGCGGCGATGACGATGACGCCTTCGTTGGCTTCAAAGCCGTCCATTTCCACCAGCAGCTGGTTGAGCGTCTGTTCGCGCTCGTCGTTGCCGCCGCCCATGCCGGCGCCGCGCGAACGGCCCACCGCGTCAATCTCGTCGATGAAAATAATGCAGGGCGCCTGTTTTTTGGCCTGCTCGAACATATCGCGCACGCGTGAGGCGCCCACGCCGACGAACATTTCAACGAAGTCGGAGCCGGAAATGGAGAAAAACGGCACCTTGGCCTCGCCGGCGATGGACTTGGCGAGCAGGGTTTTACCCGTACCCGGCGGGCCCACCATCAAAACGCCGCGGGGGATGGTGCCGCCCAGACGTTCGAACTTGCTTGGATCCTTGAGAAAGTCGACAAGCTCTTCGACCTCTTCCTTGGCCTCGTCACAGCCGGCCACGTCGGCAAACGTGGTCTTGATCTGGTCGTTGGACAAAAGCTTCGCCTTGGACTTGCCAAAGCTCATGGGGCCGCCTTTGCTGCCGCCACCGCCGCCCTGCATCTGGCGCATGAAAAACATGAAAATGGCCAGTATCAGCAAAATCGGGAAGCTGGCGATCAAAAGCCGCGACCAGATGCTTTGCTGCTCGGGCTCCTTGCCTACCACGGTCACGTCGTTGGCCAGCAGGTCATCCATCAGCTTGGGATCTTCGGCGGCGGGCCGCACGGTCTGAAACCGCGAGCCGTCCGAACGCTCACCCTTGATGGTGTAGCCATCAATGGTGACGCTGCGCACTTCTTGGTTTTGCACCTGCTCCACAAACTGTGAGTAGTTCATGGATTGAGGCGAGCTTTCCGTACTGAAGTTGTTGAACACGGTCAGCAGAACCGCCGCGATGACCAACCACAGAACCAGGTTCTTTGCCATATCGTTCAAGGGGCTACCCTCATTACAAGAATCCGTCAGTTAACGTCGCTACATAAGACATCGTCTGCGCAGCATGCGTTCATTCGTTTTTAGAGCGCAAGGCCCGCGCGTGCTGAATCGATCGCGCTGTCCGACGCGGTGGCGCTCTTGCGCGTGTTTGCTGTCTACTGTGGCACACCTTGCCGCGGACTGTCCGGCAATGACCATGATAAATCCCGACTATACCTGCCCCGGGGGCTGCAGCGCCTGCCCGGCCCGGTAGCCATTCAGAAACGTCAGCCGCGAAACCCGCCGGCCAGCAAATACACTTCCCGGGAGCGCGCGCGTGAGGCGTCCGGCTTACGCGTCACCACCCGGGTAAAGTTCTCGCGCAGGGTTTTCAGATAGGCGTCAAACCCTTCCCCCTGAAAGACCTTGGCAACCAGGCAGCCGCCGGGGGAAAGCGTCTGCTGTGCCAGATCCAGCGCCAGTTCCACCAGATACATGGCCCGGGGCTGATCAATACCGGCCATTCCGCTCATGTTGGGGGCCATATCCGACATCACAAGGTCGGCCGTCTGCCCGCCCAGCCGCTCCAGCAGCGCGTTGAGCACCTCGTCTTCGGTGAAGTCGCCCTGGATAAAGTCCACCCCGGCCAGCGCGTCCATGGCAAGAATATCCGAGGCGATGACCTTGCCTTCAGGCCCTACTTTTTCCGCGGCAACCTGGCTCCAGCCGCCGGGGGCCGCCCCCAGATCCACAACGGTCATGCCGGGGCGAAACAATCGATCCTTTTCGTCCAGCGCCAGCAGCTTATAGCTTGCCCGGCTGCGATAGCCGTCGGCCCAGCGCTGCTTGACGTAGGGATCATCAAAATGCTCTTGCATCCAGCTGCCGCTGGACTTGCTGGCCTGGCGCTTGCGGCTTTGGGGCTTTTGCTGCATGTAAGGAAATCTGGCGCATGAAAGAGAAAATGAATGGGCAAGGCGAGCGCTTTCCCCCAGCGGCGTTTCGCCGTAAGATGGAGCGTTAAGCGCAAACTTGGGATACCGCAAGATACCATGAGCTTGTCACAGGCACAAAAGAAAGCACTACGCAGCATCGGCCATCACCTCAACCCAATTGTGACGGTGTCGGAAAACGGCGTCTCGGACAGTCTGCTCGCCGAGCTGGACCGCGCCCTGCGCGATCACGAACTGGTCAAGGTCAAGCTGGCCCTGCCTGACCGCGACGACCGTGCGCGCACACTGGAACAGCTCACCGCCGGCGGCCGCGCCGAGCCGGTACAGACGATCGGCAAAACGGCGCTGCTCTACCGCCAAAACCCCGAGGCCAACCCCAAGCTTTCCAACATCGTGCGTTTTGAGCATCATCACGGCCGGCGCTAATATCAAGCTGTGGCCACCGCACAAAAAAACGCCCCGATCGGGGCGTTTTTTTATGGGCGAATACCGGCATCACGCTACAGATGCTCGACGCTTTCAATTTCATACTCGACATCGCCGCCGGGGGTTTTCACCAGAACAACGTCCCCTTCTTCCTTGCCGATCAGCGCCCGGGCAATGGGCGAGGTCACCGAAATACGGCCTTCCTTGATGTCCGCCTCGTCTTCACCGACGATGCGATAGGTGACCTGCTTGTCTTCGTCCAGATGCAGCAGCGCAACGGTCACGCCAAAGATGACCTTGCCCGTTTTGGGCAGTTTGGTGACATCAATCACCTGAGCGCCGGAAAGCTTGTTTTCAATTTCCTGGATGCGCCCTTCGATAAAGCCCTGCTGCTCGCGCGCGGCGTGATATTCGGCGTTTTCCTTCAGGTCGCCGTGCTCACGCGCATCCGCGATGGCCGCAATCACCCGGGGGCGCGCTTCGCTTTTCAGCTCTTCAAGCTCTTGGCGAAGCTGCTTTTCTCCCGCAACCGTCATCGGGACCTTGTTCATTCACTGGCTCCTGCGTGCAATTCCTGAAGGCGCCGCACCGTAATTTCCCGACCGTACGCCAGCGCCATGCAAACGGCATTAGCCCCCGCCAGGGTGGTCGCATAGGCCACCTTGCGGGCAAGGGCGGTACGGCGGATAACCGAAGAGTCAAGGATTGCCTGGCGACCTTCGGTGGTATTCACGATATAGGCAATATCGTCGTTTTTGAGCAAATCGACGATGTGCGGGCGTCCTTCATAGACTTTATTGACGCGCTCAACGTCGAGCCCGGCAGCTTCCAATGCCGCCGCCGTGCCGCGTGTGGCGCATAGCGTAAAGCCTAATGTTAGCAGAGAACGCCCCACCTCGATAATCCCTTCCTTGTCCGGCTCGCGCACGGAAAGAAACGCCTTGCGCGGCCCCTCGACCGGCGGAATAGCCTCACCGGCCCCCAGCTGGGCCTTGTAGAAGGCCTCGGCGAAGGTATCGCCCGAGCCCATGACCTCGCCGGTAGACTTCATCTCCGGCGACAAAATCGGGTCGACCCCGGGGAATTTATTGAACGGGAACACCGCTTCTTTGACGCTATAGCAGCGCGGTACGATTTCGCGCTCGAAACCCTGCTCGGCCAGGCTGACGCCCGCCATGCAGCGCGCGGCGATTTGCGCCAGTGAGGTGCCGATGCACTTGGACACGAACGGCACGGTGCGCGAGGCGCGGGGGTTGACCTCGATGACGTAGATCTCGCCGTCCTGCCAGGCCAGCTGCACGTTCATCAGGCCCTTTACCCCAAGCTCCACCGCCATGCGCTTGATCTGATCGCGCATTTCATCCTGCACGTCGGCCGGCAGCGAATACGGCGGCAGCGAGCACGCCGAATCGCCGGAGTGAACGCCGGCCTGCTCGATGTGCTGCATGATGCCGCCGATGACCACCTGCTGGCCGTCGGAGACCGCATCCACGTCGATTTCGACGGCGGCGTTGAGAAAGTGATCCAGCAGCACCGGCGAGTCGTTGGAGACCTTGACCGCGTGGGTCATGTAGCTCTCAAGCTCCGAGGCGTCATAGACGATTTCCATCGCCCGCCCGCCGAGCACGTAGCTGGGGCGCACCACCAGCGGGTAGCCGATGGCCTCGGCCTTGGCAAACGCCTCGTCGAAGCTTCTCGCGGTGGCGTTGGGCGGCTGCTTGAGGCCCAGCTTGTTGATCATCTGCTGGAAACGCTCGCGGTCTTCGGCGCGGTCGATGGCGTCCGGCGTGGTGCCGATGATCGGCACCCCGGCGGCTTCCAGCTCGCGGGCCAGCTTCAGCGGCGTTTGCCCGCCGAACTGTACGATCACGCCGACCGGCTGCTCCTTGTCGGCGATTTCCAGCACGTCTTCCAGCGTCACCGGCTCGAAATACAGGCGGTCGGAGGTGTCGTAGTCGGTGGAGACGGTTTCCGGGTTGCAGTTGACCATGATGGTTTCATAGCCGTCGTCGTGCATGGCAAACGCGGCGTGCACGCAGCAATAGTCAAATTCGATGCCCTGGCCGATGCGGTTGGGCCCGCCGCCCAGCACCATGATCTTGGGCTTGTCGGACACCTCTGCCTCGCACTCCTCCTCGTAGGTGGAGTACATGTAAGCGGTATCCGAGGCAAACTCGGCGGCGCAGGTATCCACCCGCTTGTACACCGGACGGATGCCGGCTTTCTGGCGCGTTTTGCGGAACTCTTTTTCCGACACGCCGAGCAGCCTGGCCAGCCGCGCATCGGCAAACCCCTTGCGCTTGAGGCGGAAAATTTCCTGCGCGGACAGCTCAGACAGCGAACGCTTGGCCAGCGCCGCTTCCGCGGCGATCAAATCGTCAAGCTGCACCAAAAACCAGCGATCGATATGGGTCAGCGCAAACAGCTCGTCGACGCTAAGCCCGGCGCGCAGGGCATCGGCCGCGTAGAAGATACGGTCGGCCCCCGCCGCCTGCAGCTCGCCTTTGATCCGTGCAATGGCTTCGTCAGTAAAGTTTGTGACGATGGGGTCGAGGCCGTCGACGCCGGTTTCCAGCCCGCGCAGCGCCTTCTGCAGGGATTCCTGAAACGTCCGGCCGATGGCCATGACTTCACCCACCGACTTCATCTGCGTGGTCAGCCGGTCGTTGGCCTGGGGGAATTTTTCGAAGGTAAAGCGCGGAATCTTGGTCACGACGTAGTCGATGGACGGCTCAAACGACGCCGGCGTGCGCCCGCCGGTAATGTCGTTGGAAAGCTCGTCCAGGGTGTAGCCCACCGCCAGCTTCGCGGCGATCTTGGCAATGGGAAAGCCCGTCGCCTTGGAGGCCAGCGCCGAGGAGCGCGACACCCGCGGGTTCATCTCGATGACCACCACGCGCCCAGTGTCCGGATCCACGCCGAACTGGACGTTGGAGCCGCCGGTTTCCACGCCGATCTCGCGCAGCACCGCCAGGCTTGCGTTGCGCATGGCCTGATATTCTTTATCGGTCAGCGTTTGCGCCGGCGCCACAGTGATGGAGTCGCCGGTATGTACGCCCATGGGATCGAAGTTTTCAATCGAGCAGACGATGATGCAGTTATCGTTTTTATCGCGCACCACCTCCATCTCGTACTCTTTCCAGCCCAAAAGCGACTCGTCGATCAAAAGCTCGTGGTTGTTGGAAAGGTCAAACCCGCGGGCGCAGATCTCCTTGAACTCTTCTTTGTTGTAGGCCACGCCGCCGCCGGAGCCGCCCATGGTGTAGGACGGGCGGATGATGGTGGGAAAACCCAGCTCTGCCTGGATCTCCCAGGCTTCGTCCATCGTGTGCGCCACCTTGGCCTTGGGGCACTCAAGGCCGATGTTTTTCATCGCCTTGTCAAACAGGTCGCGGTCTTCGGCCTTGTTGATGGCATCGGCGTTGGCACCGATCATCTCCACGCCGTAGCGTTCCAAAACGCCGTGCTTATCCAGCTCCAGCGCGCAGTTCAGCGCGGTCTGGCCGCCCATGGTGGGCAAAATCGCATCCGGGCGCTCAGCCTCGATGATTTTTTCCACCGCCGGCCAGGTAATCGGCTCGATGTAGGTGGCGTCGGCCATGACCGGGTCGGTCATGATGGTGGCCGGGTTGGAGTTGACCAGAATGACCCGGTAGCCCTCCTCACGCAGCGCCTTGCACGCCTGAGCGCCGGAATAGTCGAATTCACAGGCCTGGCCGATGACGATCGGGCCAGCGCCAATAATCAGGATGCTTTTAATATCGGTACGCTTGGGCATAACGGTTCCCGCAAAAAATGACGATGAGCAACAAGAAACGGCGTAAACGGCGGTGCTGCCGGCCCTAGCGGCGCGCCTGCATCATGGCGATAAAGCGATCAAAAAGCGGTGCCACGTCGCACGGGCCGGGGCTCGCTTCCGGGTGGCCTTGAAAGCTGAACGCCGGGCCGTCGGTGCGTTCAACGCCTTGCAGCGTGCCGTCAAACAGTGAACGGTGCGTGGCGCGCAGAGTCTCCGGCAGCGTGGCTTCATCCGAGGCAAAGCCGTGGTTTTGGCTGGTAATCATCACCCGCCCGGTGTCCAGATCCTGCACCGGATGATTGGCGCCGTGGTGGCCGTGATTCATTTTCATCGAACGCGCGCCGCTGGCCAGCGCCAGCAGCTGGTGGCCCAGGCAGATGCCAAACAGCGGAATATTTGCCCTGAGCAGCTCGGTAATGGCCTGAATGGCGTAGTCGCAGGGCTCCGGGTCCCCCGGGCCGTTGGATAAAAAGATGCCGTCCGGGTTGAGCGCCAGCGCCTCGGAGGCCGGCGTCTGCGCCGGCACCACGGTCACCCGGCAGCCGCGGGATACCAGCATGCGCAGAATGTTGCGCTTGACGCCGTAGTCGTAGGCCACCACGTGGAAGGGCCGCTCGATGTCATCGCCGGACTGATAGCCCTGCCCCAGGATCCACTCGCCTTCGTTCCACTCGTAGGGCGTCTGGCAGCTGGCGACCTTGGCCAGGTCCATGCCGGCCAGGCCGGGAAAGCCCCTGGCCGCGGCAACGGCGCGCGCTTCGGCATCGTCGCCCTCGGCTTCGCGGCCGGCCAGAATCGCGCCGTTTTGCGCCCCCTTGTCCCGCAGCAGCCGCGTCAGCCGGCGAGTGTCGATCTCGGCGATGCCCAGCACGTTCTGGCTTTTCAGGTAGTCGGAAAGGCTCTGTTCACAGCGAAAGCTGCTCGCCACCAGCGGCAGATCGCGAATCACCAGCCCTGCCGCCGCCACGCCGTCAGATTCCACGTCGTCGCTGTTGACGCCGGTATTGCCGATGTGCGGATAGGTCAGCGTGACAATCTGGCGGGTATAAGAAGGATCGGTGAGGATTTCCTGATAGCCGGTCATGGCCGTATTGAACACCACCTCGCCGCTGGTGAGCCCCTCAGCGCCGATGGCGATGCCGTGGAACACGCTTCCGTCTTCCAGCGCCAGAATCGCGGGTTGGTGCAAAGCGGGGTTATTCAAGACAAATCCTCCCAAGGCTGGTTAACACCCCTGTCACGACAGCGGCATCCGTCATTCTTAGCGGCGTTTGCGTGCAAACGTCGGGTCGTAAAAAAGCGGGACGAAGCCGATTGGAAAAACCGGTTTCATCCCGCCTGCTGTTCTTCGCCAAAACGGCCCTGGCCGACGGCGCTCACCCCTGCCGTTCGGGCCGGCCTGCGCAACAAGCGCGGCTTTTGGAACCACTCGACCAAAATCTTAGGGATGTTACAGGATATGGATAGCGGTGGCTAGGGGCCGCTTAGGCCTCGCTGCCACGCACACGGAGCACTTGGCCGGCAATGGTATGCAGAGCCTTCTGCATGAGGAATAATGCTGTAACGCCTTTTTTGCTTTTTCAGATAGGAAAACTGCCTACGACCGAGGGAAGAATGAGTTTACGCGATACGCTAGCCACAATTTTATCTGATTGGTCATCTGCAAAAAATCAGCAATTTGCCAAACATCCCGTAGCAGTTTTCTTTAAGCGCGACTTCAAAAAAGAAGTTGACACTATTGTCAACGATTTTGACACTCGCTATGTGACAACGCCGAGCGTAGGCGCAGGAAATTGGGCTGACGTAGCCTGGCTCTCTATCTTAGACCCCGAAATAACAACCACCACTCAAGACGGCATTTACCCGGCTTACCTCTTCCAGGCAGATGGCGCTGGCATCTTTTTATCTCTTATGCAAGGGGTTACATCTCTTGAGAAAAAATTTGACCATCACTATGCTAAAAAGCACTCAGAGCATATAAAATCTGTCATCAACAAGCGCATCCCATTAAGCGATGAGTGGAGTAGTGAAAAACTCAATTTGAATGCCAACAGCAATCGCGGCAGATCTTACGAAGATTTTACTATCGTCGCTAAGCACTACCCGGCAGACGCCCTACCTGACAACATTACGTTAGAGCGCGATTTACGGGATATACTTACCGCTTATCGCCAAATATCCCCTCTCTACCTTCAAGTGAAAAAAGAAATTATAGGAGAGGTGACTGATACCGCGGCTTACATAGCACCGTTACCTGTCAGATCACTGCCCAACCCTTTTATTTTGCTTGCAGGAATCTCCGGCACAGGAAAATCTCGCTTTGTGCGCGAACAGGCTATAGCTACCGGCGGTGTTTCGCTGGATAACTACTGTCTTGTGTCAGTGCGTCCGGACTGGCACGAGCCTAGCGACCTACTGGGCTATATATCCCGCTTAAGTGGCACCGTCAGCTATGTGGCAACCGATACACTCAGATTTATCGTCGCTGCCTGGAAGGCGTTAGTCGATAACGGCATAGCCGTTGATGGCAAGAACGGCCGCTCTACTGCCACAGGCACTCAGGCTATGCTAAAAACCGCGGCCCCTTACTGGCTGTGTTTAGACGAAATGAACTTGGCACCGGTGGAGCAGTATTTCGCCGATTATTTATCCGTCATCGAAACCCGCCGCTGGCAGTGGAACGGCAATGACTTTGCCTATTCCTGCGATGCGCTGCTGAAAAGCGGTCAGCTGCAAGAGCTGGATGCACCCGAGCAGCTGCGCAGCCGCTTAGGCCTCGCCCACGCAGAATATGAGGATCTTTGGCAGCACTTTCTCGACAGCGGCATTAGCATTCCTTTCAATCTGCTGGTCGCCGGCACGGTCAACATGGATGAAACCACCCACGGCTTCTCGCGCAAAGTGATTGACAGGGCGCTAACACTCGATTTTGGCGAGTTTTTCCCCAACGATTTTGACTGTTTCTTTCAGGGCGGCTTTACCCATGAAGCACTGGGCTATCCCACGCTTTCTGACGCTAGAGACGTATCCCATTTTGGCGCCGCCGACCCCGACGGCAAGGCCACTATCGAGTTTGCTAAGCGCGTCAACGCTCCTTTCGTTGGCACGCCGTTTGAGCTCGCCTACCGCACGCTAAACGAGCTTTTGCTCGCTGTGGCCTGCCAGCAGCCCCAAAACGCGGTGGAGCTACAGGCCGTTTGGGATGACGTGCTCATGCAAAAGGTACTGCCGCGCATCGACGGCGATGCCGAAAAACTGCGGCAAACGTTCGACAGCGACTCGCTGCTCAGCGAGTTACACAGCGTCTTGGCAACGCAGCTTGTGGATATTTGGGCTAGCGATGTCGCCCGCAGCACGCGCCCGGACTTTTATCGCAGCGAGGTTGCGATTGCTTGCCGCACCCAGCAAAAACTCGCGTGGATGCAGCGCCGGCTAAACGATACCGGCTTTACCAGCTTTTGGCCTTAAGGCGCGCGGAGAGAACATGCAGGAGCTATTACATCTGCAAACCGAAGATTTTGCCTTTTCCGTTTGGTGCAAAGACATTACCCCGCGCCAGCAAGCCTACGCCAAAACTTTACGCCAGCGCTTAGTCAACGCCAACGACGGCGAAACGCCGGCACCGGCTATTCGATTTTCACCTGAGTTATCTCTTGCGCAGGCGGCAATTATCGGCATTCCTCAGCCCGATAGAGCCGGTATAGCCAGCCAGCTGCTACTCGGAAAACCACTGTTCTTTGAAAACCTGCAGTACCATTTTGAATGGATATTTTTTAACGAAATACAAGATGCGCGGCTGTTTCACCGTTTGAATTCGATCAACAACGGCTTTCGTTTTACCGCAAAACGCGGCCCTATACCGGCTATGCTTTCAGGCAGCATCCACACCGGCAACCATGTAGGATGGCTCAAACTGCCGTTGGCATATACGTCGCTCAATGGCACGACGCACACCCAGAGCTTTTCCTTGGAGATTTTACCCACCAAGATGGATCTGCACGGTGATCTGGCCGTGATGTATTCAGCCATTGACCGCACTTTTCCACTCTGGCGCTTTAGCCTGGCCGAAAAAACCCAGCAAGGGGCTACGCAAAGCCCTCGGCACGGCGATTTTCCTTTGCTGTGGCTGGCCAACTTTGCACAGCTTCGCGAACAGTTTGTGCAAGGACTGAACGTCATCACCCGCGCGCCTCACCGCCGGCTACAGCCGCATACCGTCTCTCAGCGGGCAGACCGCCTAAAGGGCTCCCTACCGCCCAAGCAGGCAGAAAGGGTAAGAGAAAACATAGCTGCCGGCTTAACCTACAAGCGTTACCGCGTACAGCGCAGCCGCTTATGCGTGGATACGCCGGAAAATCGTTTCATTAAAAGCATTGTTGAACAAAGCCATAAGCGGCTGCGCCACTTCGAAAACCGCTTACGCCAGCACAATAAAGCACCGGATAACCAACGTATTTCAGACAGCTTTTTGCAAGAGTTACAGCAGTGGCAGCGGCCGCTGCAGAAAATGCTCGGCCAGTCTTTTCTTAGCGAGGTTCGCCCTTCACCACGGCTGCAGCAAGAATCACTGGTACTGCAGCAAAAGGCAGGGTACAGCGCCGTCTATCGGATATGGCAAAAGCTTAAACTATACCTCGATGTATTCGACGGTATGACTCACATTTCCATGAAGTCCGTCGCGGACATTTACGAGATATGGTGCTTTTTATCCATACACCAGATAGTCGTCGATGTGCTCGGCTTCACGGAGAAACCTCGTGCTCTAAATAGGCTAAAGCGTAGCGAGCTTTTTGAATATCGCTTCAAAGACGGCTTTGCCGGCGCCTTCGAGTTTGAGCGGGCCGACGGCATCAGCGCGCGGCTTGCTCATGAGCCGCTATTCCAGAAAAGCACAACAAACCCCAAAACGTATCTTGTCAATCAAAAACCGGATATTGTGCTAGAAGTCACTTTTCCGGGACCGGATGCTCGGCGATATTTATGGGTATTCGATGCTAAGTATCGCATTCGCCATACACTTGACCGCTGTGGCAAAAGCACCGATAACACAGATTACGTGCCTGACGATGCGATTAATCAGATGCACCGCTACCGCGACGCGCTGATCGGTACCGCTTCAGGCCCCGCACGCAACGCATAAGCATCGCCCGGTATGCGCCGCATTTGCGCTCTATCCCGGACATTTTAACCAGCTGCAGGAAGACAACCCCTATGCCCACGCCATTGACGAAATTGGCATCGGCGCCTTTGCCCTGCTCCCGTCCCAGCACGATACGGCCGGCCGCCATTGGCTGACCCAGTTTCTACAGCAGCAAATTGGCACACAGGCATCGCAAAACGATCGACAGCTTACTCAGGAGCAGCTGCTAGTTCAGAAAGCTGCGCGCATCCCCCATTACGGAATGACGCAAATCTTCTATCCTGATCTCACTATGACCGCCGCCGTAGGCGGGGCCAGCGGGCGCGACTCGGCTTACTTCGATGCTTTCGCCAACGGCAGTGCTCAGTGGTACCACATGCCACAGCGCACTTTTCACGGTCAATATCGACAGCACGTCGTCGAAGAAATCCGCTTTTTAGCACTTGCCACTACCTCAGCCGACACTCCTCACACCAAACAGCTAGATAAGCTATGGCCGGTCAAGAAAGTCACGCTGCGACCTCTCAATGAACTAAACGCAAAGCACGCTGGCAAGGTTAGCGACTCTACCGAGCTTTACTATTTATTTGAGCTGGGCAAACCGCTTACGCTACCGCAGCCGATTACCCATGTACCCCACCGCCCTATACGCAATACCATGCGCTTAACCACGCTTTCCCGCTTGGAGCAGGCGAAAGAATTTTGTGATATCGAGTCGGTCTATCAAAACGCCTTAGCGCCCGCTAAAAAGCTATAAATCGGCCTCTTACCACTTCCTCTCGCCAAGCGGCGTCGTTATGTGTCCAGATCAAGCACATCCTGCATGCCGTAGCGGCCGTTGGGCTGGCCGGCCACCCAGCGGGCGGCGCGGACGGCGCCCCTGGCAAAGGTCATGCGGCTGGAGGCCTTGTGGGTGATTTCGATGCGTTCGCCTTCGGTGGCAAACATCACGGTGTGCTCGCCGACGATGTCGCCGGCGCGCACGGTAGCAAAGCCGATTTCCTTGTCGCTGCGCGGGCCGCACTGGCCGACGCGCTCGAACACGCCGTGCTCTTTCAGGTTGCGGCCCAGCGCATCGGCCATGACTTCGCCCATTCTCAGCGCGGTGCCGGAGGGGGCGTCGACCTTGTGGCGGTGATGAGACTCGATCACTTCGATGTCGTAGCCTTCATCGCCCAGCGCCTTGGCCGCGGTTTCCAGAAGCTTGAGCGTGAGATTGACGCCAACGCTCATGTTCGGGGCAAACACCATGGGCAGGCGCTCGCGGTAGCCGTCCAGCGTTTCGATTTCCGCGTCGCTCATGCCGGTGGTGCCGATGACGATGCGCTTGCCGTGCTCGGCACAGAACGCCAGGTTCTCCAGCGTCACGGCGGGCGTGGTGAAGTCGATCAGCACGTCGAAGTCGTCAACGCAGGCGGCCGGGCTGTCTACGGCCGTCACGCCTTTTTTGCCCAGCCCGGCCAGCTCGCCGATATCCGCGCCGGCCAGCGAGCTGCCGGGAGCGACGATGCCGGCGGCCAGGGTGGTCTCGGCGTTTTGCGCTACGGCGTGGACCAGCGTGCGGCCCATGCGGCCGGCAACGCCGACAATGGCAATACGAGTCATGTAAGCTCCTGCAAAAAATAAACCAGGGCGCCCAGTATAGCAAAAGCCGCTCAGCGACCGGCCCGGCCGCTGGCCAAAAGCGCAATCGCCAGCATCACCAGGGCGCTGCCGGGCAGCCACACCCAGCCGATGGCCTCCGGCGTACGAACAAACAGCAGCAGCATGGAGACAAACGGCACCAGGTAGCTGTAGGCGGTCACCGCGCCCGGCGTCAGCGCGGCGGTGGCGCGCTGCATCAGCCAAAACGTCAGCGCGCTGGAGCCCAGCCCCAGATACACCAGCAGCAGTGCATCCTTTATGCCCATGGCGGCAAGCCCGTTGACGGGTTCAACTGCAAGCCCGAGCGCGCCGATCAGCATCCCGCCCGCTGCCAGGCTCCAAAAGGTACGCACCGCGGCGGAGTCGGCCAGCCGGCCGCTGGCAAGCCCCCATTTGCTGATGACCGGGTACAGCGCCGAGGCCACACAGCCGAGGAAGAACACCGCCTCGCCCCGGCCAAACTGCAGCGCGCCGCCCTGCACCACGGCTTCAGCCAACGCCAGCAGCAGTGCCCCGCCGGCCCCCAGCAAAAGTACCGCCGCCATGCGCCAGGCACGGCGCTCCACGCCCAGCAAAAGCCCCATGACGTAGGCCAAAAGCGGCACGGTCACGTAAAGCGTGGCCATGGAAAGCGCCGTGGCGTGGTGGGCCGCCCAGAACATGGCGCTGAAAAACCCCGCCAAACAAAGGCCCATCCCGGCGTAGAGCGGAAGTGCGCGCCACGCCGGCCAGAAATGCGGCGAGCGCCGGGCCAGCCACCAAAGCCCAGCGCAGGCAACGGCAAAGCGCAGCGCGGTCAGCAAAAGCGGCGGCAGTGTCTCAACCAGCCCGACCACGGGAAAAGAAAGGCCCACCAGCAGAGCCCACAGCAGCATCCCCACATGTTCACGCATCCGCGGCTCCCTGCATCAACGTCCGGTAAAAAAGACAAAAAAATGCCGGCACGCGCAGTGCCGGCATCCAAGAGTAGCGCAATGGGCTACCTTCAGGACTTCATATCTTCGAAGAACTTTTTCACGCCGTCGAAGAAATTGGTCTTCTTCGGCGAGTGATGCTGGCTGTTGCTGCTATTCAGGCTTTCCTGAAGCTTGCCCAGCAAATCTTTCTGCTCTTCATTGAGGTTGACCGGGGTTTCCACCACCACCTTGCACAGCAGATCACCCTGGGCGCCGCCGCGTACCGGCTTGATGCCCTTGCCGCGCATGCGGAACAGCTTTCCGGTCTGGGTTTCAGCGGGCACCTTGAGCTTCACCCGGCCTTCCAGCGTAGGCACTTCCAGCTCGCCGCCGAGTGCGGCGTCGACAAAGTTGATCGGCACCTCGCACTGCAGGTGGCGGCCGTCGCGCTCGAAAATCGGGTGCGGCTTGATCGCCACCTGAACATAGAGATCCCCCGGCGGGCCGCCGTTAATGCCGGCTTCGCCTTCGGCGTTGAGGCGGATGCGGTCTCCGGTATCCACGCCGGCGGGAATTTTCACCGACAGCGTGCGGGTCTCGCGCACGCGGCCTTCGCCGTTACACTTGTGACACGGCACCTTGATGTGCTCGCCGCCGCCGTGACAGGTCGGGCAGGTTTGCTGCACGGCAAAAAAGCCCTGCTGCATGCGCACCTGGCCGATGCCCTGACAGGTGGGGCAGGTTTCCTTGGTGGAGCCCGGCTCGGCGCCGTCGCCGTCGCAGCGGTCACAGTTGATATGGCGCGGCACGCGGATATCCACGCTGGTGCCGGCCACGGCCTGTTCGAGATCCAGCTCAAGGTTATAGCGCAGATCAGAGCCGCGCGCCGGGGCGTTGGGGCCGCGACGCCGGCCGCCGCCGCCAAAGATATCGCCGAACACGTCGCCGAAAATATCGCTGAAGTCGCCGCCACCGCCGCCGAAGCCGCCGCCGCCAAAGCCGCCGGCCTGGCCGTCTACGC
The DNA here is from genome assembly GCF_039537045.1 of Halomonas cibimaris. Lineage (GTDB taxonomy): Bacteria > Pseudomonadota > Gammaproteobacteria > Pseudomonadales > Halomonadaceae > Vreelandella > Vreelandella cibimaris. Next base: position 53,211 of record NZ_BAAAZT010000006.1, read on the forward strand.
CGGCATGGCCGAACTGGTCGTAGGCGCCGCGCTTTTCGCTGTCGGACAGCACTTCGTAGGCTTCGGATACCTCGCGGAATTTCTCCGCGGCCGTGTCGTCGTCCGGGTTTCGATCGGGGTGATACTTTTGCGCCAGGCGGCGGTAGGCCTTTTTGATCTCTTTTTGATCGGCCCCTTTATCGACCCCCAGGACGTCATAATAATCGCGTTTGGACATGGGTCCTACGCCTCCTGGTTAGCGTGAGCAGTGGTTGGCCTGGACGCTACTAAAGCGCGGCCTGCGCAAACAGCAACGCGGGAGTTGCCCCCCGCGTCACCGCTTGCCGTCACAGAAAGTGCGTTATTGCTTTTTCTGGTCGTCGTTGACTTCTTCGTACTCGGCGTCAACCACGTCGTCTTCCTGCTTGGCGCTGGCGTCTTCGCCGCCTTCAGCGCCGGCCTGCTGGCCTTCCTGCTCGGCGTACATCTTCTGCGCCAGACCGCCGGATGCTTCGGTCAGCGCATCCAGCTTTTTCTGGATGTCTTCGGCGTCGTCGCCCTTGACCGCTTCTTCAAGCTCGGTGATCGCCGTTTCGATCTTTTGCTTCTCGTCGTCGGTGGCCTTGTCACCGGCTTCTTCCAGCGTCTTCTTCGTGGCGTGGATCATGCCGTCGGCCTGGTTGCGCAGCGTCACCAGCTCTTCGAACTTCTTGTCTTCCTCGGCGTGCGCTTCGGCATCGCGCTCCATCTGCTCGATTTCTTCCTCGGTCAGACCGCTGGAGGCCTTGATGACGATGGACTGCTCCTTGCCGGTCGCCTTGTCCTTGGCTGAGACGTTGAGAATGCCGTTGGCGTCAAGGTCAAAGGCCACTTCAATCTGCGGCACGCCGCGGGGTGCCGGCGGAATGTCGGCCAGGTCAAAACGGCCCAGCGACTTGTTCTGCGATACCTGCTTGCGCTCACCCTGTACCGCGTGAATGGTCACGGCAGTCTGGTTGTCATCCGCGGTGGAGAAGGTTTGCGTCTTCTTCGTGGGGATGGTGGTGTTTTTCTCGATCAGCGGCGTCATTACGCCACCCATGGTTTCGATGCCCAGGGTGAGCGGGGTGACATCAAGCAGCAGCACGTCTTTCACGTCGCCGCCGAGCACGCCGCCCTGAATGGCAGCACCCACGGCCACGGCTTCGTCCGGGTTGACGTCCTTGCGGGCATCCTTGCCGAAGAATTCGGCGACTTTTTCCTGCACCTTGGGCATGCGGGTCTGGCCGCCGACGAGAATCACGTCGTCGACTTCAGACGCGGACAGGCCGGCATCCTTCAGCGAGGTCTTGCACGGCTCCAGCGAGCGCGTAACCAGCTCTTCGACCAGCGCTTCCAGCTTGGCGCGGGTCACCTTGACGTTAAGGTGCTTGGGACCGGTGTTGTCTGCGGTGATGTAGGGCAGGTTAACGTCGGTCTGCTGGGCGCTGGAAAGCTCGATCTTGGCTTTCTCGGCGGCTTCCTTGAGGCGCTGCATGGCCAGGTTATCGCCGGAAAGGTCCATGCCGCTGTCGGACTTGAACTGCTCAACCAGATAGTTGATCAGGGCCAGATCAAAGTCTTCGCCGCCGAGGAAGGTGTCGCCGTTGGTGGCCAGCACCTCGAACTGGGTTTCGCCGTCAACGTCGGCGACTTCGATAATGGAGATATCGAAGGTGCCGCCGCCCAGGTCGTACACCGCGATGGTGCGATCGCCGCGGGACTTGTCCATGCCGTAGGCAAGTGCTGCCGCCGTGGGCTCGTTGATGATGCGCTTGACTTCCAGACCGGCAATGCGGCCGGCATCCTTGGTGGCCTGGCGCTGGCTGTCGTTGAAGTAGGCCGGCACGGTAATGACCGCTTCGGTGACGTCTTCGCCCAAGTAGTCTTCGGCGGTGGACTTCATCTTCTTGAGGATTTCCGCGCTGGCCTGGGGCGGCGCCATCTTGTTGCCCTTCACTTCCACCCAGGCATCGCCGTTATCGGCCTTGGCGATCTTGTAGGGCACCATCTTGATGTCTTTTTGCACGACATCGTCGTCAAAACGGCGGCCGATCAGGCGCTTGATGGCGTAGATGGTGTTTTCCGGGTTGGTCACGGCCTGGCGCTTGGCCGCCTGACCGACCAGAATCTCGCCGTCTTCGGCGTAGGCGATGACGGACGGCGTTGTGCGGCCGCCTTCAGCGTTTTCGATGACCTTGGGGCTGTCGCCGTCGAGTACCGACAGGCAGGAGTTCGTCGTACCCAGGTCAATTCCGATAATGCGTCCCATAAGAAACCTCGAATTTGTTGGTGACGTGCCGCCCGGGCGGACGGCGTCGTGACAAAACAATGGCGTCTGCCAAATCGCGTGTTGGCGTTTACCGCCGGGTTGCCACGTTATCTGGGGGTTGCCGGCGGCATTTCAAGGGGGTTTATCGCGGTTCTATTCGGCTTTTTTGCTCACCACGACCATAGCCGGGCGCACCAGGCGGCCGTTGAGCCGGTACCCTTTCTGCATCACTTCCATGACCGTGTTGGGCTCCAGTTCCGGGTTGGGCACCATGGTCATGGCCTCGTGGACCTGCGGGTCAAAGGGCTCGCCGTGAGGGTCGATCTGCTCCACGCCGAACTTGCCCAGCACGTCCAGCTGCATTTTCAGCGTCATGGAGACGCCTTCGCGATGGGCTTCAGTGGCGTCTTCGCCCATGGCGTCAAGCGCTTTTTCCAGGCTGTCGATCACCGGCAAAAGCTCTTTGACGAACTTTTCCAGGGCAAACTTGCGCGCCTTTTCGGCGTCCTGCTCGGCTCGGCGGCGCACGTTTTGCGCCTCCGCGGCGGTGCGCATCGCCTGGTCTTTGGTGTCGGAAAGCTCCTGTTCCAGCTCTTCTACCTTGGCGGCGAGCATTTCTGCTTCGGGGTTGTCACTTTCCGCCTCGGTGCTGACGGTGTCGCCTTCATCGTCGATCAGGCTTTCCAGTTCACCTTCCGCCAAACGCTCTTCTGCCTTTTCCGCGGCGGCTTGCTGCTCCCCTTCGGGCGTCTGGGCGTCTTCTGCGGCGTGGCGTGCCTGCTCGTCGTCGAGCGGGGTCTGGGGATCTTTCGCCATGGGTATCTCCTGAAAAAGCGGCTGTGATGTCACTTGTTGGCGTATCGGGTCTGGGCGTTATATGGGGATGGTATGCGTCATCTCAAGTGCCACATTGTGGTATTGCGAGCCGGCGCCATCTACTGTATAAAAAAACAAAGACTTACGCTTTCTTCCTCTTTTCTTTTGCGCGTCTCACACTGGCGCACTGACACCATCCGGAGGCCCTATGCTGACGCAGCTCGCCATCCAGGACTTCGCCATCGTGGATGGCCTGGAGCTCGACCTCCAAAGCGGCATGACCGCCATCACCGGGGAAACCGGGGCGGGTAAATCCATTTTGCTCGGCGCGCTTGGCCTGTGTTTGGGCAGCCGCGCCGATGCCGGCAGCGTGCGCCACGGCTGCCAGCGGGCCGATCTTTCCGCGCGCTTTGATATTGCGCGCCTGCCCGCCGCCCGGGCCTGGCTTGCCGAACGCGAACTGCCCACTGACGAATGCCTGCTGCGCCGCGTGGTCAGCGCCGCCGGGCGCAGCAAGGCCTGGATCAACGGCCGGCCGGCCGCCATCAGCGACCTGAAGGCGCTGGGCGAACGGCTGATTCAGATTCACGGCCAGCACGCCCATCAGGCGCTGCTGCGCGAAGACACTCACCTGGCGCTGCTCGACGACTACGCCGGTCTCAATGACGACGCCGACGCGCTGGCCGCGGCTTTTCGCGACTGGCAGCACGCCCGGCGCCGGCTCAAGAGATTCCGCGATCAGGGTGATGAAATTCAGGCTCGGCGCCAGCTTTTGCGCTATCAGGTCGAAGAGCTCGACCAGCTCGCACTGGCCGACGACGAGCTGCCAGCCCTTGAAGACGAACAGCAAACCCTGGCCCACGCCGAGGATATTCTGCGCGATACGCAGTTTGCCGCCGACTGCTGCGAAAGTGACAGCGGCGGCGCGCTCACCCTGCTGCGGCAGGCCCACGGCCGGCTAAGCGAGCTGCCCGGCAGCGAAAAAGGAGCGCTGGCCAACACCTTGACCATGCTGGGTGACGCTCGCATCCAGCTGGAAGAAGCCGCCAGCGAGCTCAACCATATAGCCGCCAATACCGAGCTTGACCCCGAACGGCTGGCGTTTGTTGAAAACCGTTTGAGCGACGCGCATCGCATTGCGCGTAAACATCAGGTCGCCCCGGAAGAGATTCCCCGGCTTCATGCCAAACTCAGCGCCGAGCTGAACCGGCTCGACGCCGGCGATAACAGCCTGGATCGCCTGCACGAAGCCGCCAACGCGCGCGGTGAGCACTATCGGCAGCTGGCCAAGGCGCTGGGCGCGGCGCGGCGGCGCGCGGCGGGCGCGTTTGCCAGCGAAGTGCAGCAGCAGCTGGCGTTTCTGGCCATGGAAAAAGCCCGCTTTGATGTCCGGCTGCAAAGCCGTGACGCCCCGGCCGCCGAGGGGCTGGAGCGGGTGCAGTTCTACATCAGCGCCAACCCGGGCCAGCCGGCCCGGCCGCTGGCCAAGGTCGCCTCGGGCGGGGAGCTTTCACGCATCAGCCTGGCCATTCAAGTCGTGGCGGCCCGCCACTCCACTATTCCCAGCCTGATTTTTGACGAGGTCGACGTCGGCGTCTCCGGCGCCACGGCGGAAATCGTCGGCCAGCTGCTGCGCCGGCTGGGTGAAAACGGCCAGGTGATGACGGTCACCCACCTGCCCCAGGTCGCCGCCCAGGCCCATGCCCACCTGCACATCGAAAAGCACGCCCAGCGCAACACGACCCGCACGCGGATGGCACTGCTCGACGAAGGTGGCCGGGTCAGCGAGCTTGCCCGCATGCTTGGCGGCGTCAGCCTCTCCGATCAGACCCTGGCCCACGCCCGAGAAATGCTCCACTCAAGCCAGCGCCCGGCGCATTGACGACTTTTCTCAAGCTCATGGCTCAAGGCGCCTTCCCGCAAGGCGCCTTCCCGACCATAAAAAAAGGCCGCTAAAAGCGGCCTTGTCTCTACCGGAGTCGGGCGCCGGCTACAGCGTCAGCACCTTTTCGCCTCGGGCAATGCCGGAAACGCCGGTGCGCGCCACTTCAAGAATACCCAGCGGCGCCATGGCATGCTCAAACGCATCCAGCTTGGCGGCGTCCCCGGTAATCTGCACCGTGTAAAGGCTCGGTGTGACATCAACCACCTGGGCGCGGAAGATATCCGCGGTGCGCTTGACCTCGTCCCGGGCCGCCCCCAGCGCCTTGACCTTGACCAGCATCAGCTCGCGCTCGATGTGGTTGCCTTCGGTCAGATCCACCAGCTTGACCACGTCGATGAGCTTGTTCAGCTGCTTGGTGATCTGCTCGACCACGCGGTCGTCGCCGACGGTGGTCACGGTCAGCCGCGACAGCGAGGCGTCTTCGGTAGGCGCTACGTTAAGCGTTTCGATGTTGAAGTTGCGCTGCGAAAACAGACCGATCACACGCGACAGGGCACCCGGTTCGTTTTCCATCAGAATCGAGATGATATGACGCATTAGGTACGCTCCGTTTTAGACAGCAGCATGTCACGCATGGAGCCCAGCGGCACCTGCATCGGATAGACGTGCTCGAACGGATCGACCTTCACGTCGAGAAACACCAGCTCGTGCTTGTCAAGCAACATCCGCTCCAGGGCCGGCGCCAGCTCGTCGAGCGTGTTCACCGTAATCGCGGTGAAGCCGTAGGCCTGGGTCAGCAGGTGGAAATCAGGCATCGACTCCACATAGGAGTGCGCATGGCGAGACTTGTAGTTCAAGTCCTGCCACTGGCGCACCATGCCCAGCGAGGCGTTGTTCAGGTTGATGATCTTGACCCCGACGCCGTACTGCTTACAGGTGGACAGCTCCTGCATCATCATCTGAAAACTGCCCTCGCCGGTAATGCATACCACATCGTCATCCGGATAGTTCAGCTTGATGCCCATGGCCGCCGGAAAGCCAAAGCCCATGGTGCCAAGCCCGCCGGAGGTGATGAAACGGCGCGGTTTGTCAAAGCGGTAGTACTGGGCGGCAAACATCTGGTGCTGGCCCACATCGGTGGTGACGAAGGCTTCACCGCGGGTTTTTTCGCAGATGGCCTCGATCACTTCCTGGGGTTTTAATAGCTCGCCGACCTGCGACGGCTCGTAGCGCTTGCCTTCGCGCTCGGCGCGCCAGCCCTCGATCTGCTCCCACCAGTCGCTGATGGCGTCGGGATTGGCGATGTCCTTGCTCTGGACCAGGCTGATCATTTCGTTGATCACGCTGGAGGCCGGCCCGACGATGGGCACGTCGGCGTGTACGGTCTTGGAGATCGAGCTTGGGTCCACGTCCACATGGATGATCTTGGCCGTGGGGCAGAACTTGGAGACGTTGTTGGTCACCCGGTCGTCGAAGCGCGCGCCGATGGCAATCACCAGATCGGCATGGTGCATGGCCATGTTGGACTCGTACGCGCCGTGCATGCCCAGCCAGCCCAGGCACTGCCTATCGCTTTGCGGATAGGCGCCCATGCCCATCAGCGTGGTGGTGATCGGATAGCCGAGCTTTTGCACCAGATCCGTCAGGCCGGTGGCGGCATTGTCCAGCACCACGCCGCCGCCGGTATAAAACATCGGGCGACGCGCCTTGAGCATCAGCTCCACGGCTTTTTTGATCTGGCCGGTATGCCCGCGGGTCACCGGGTTGTACGAGCGCATTTTGACCTTTTTGGGGTAGACGTACTCGTAGCGCTCGGTGGGAGCGGTCATGTCCTTGGGAATATCCACCAACACCGGGCCCGGCCGGCCGGACGCGGCCAGGTAATACGCCTTTTTCAGCACCTCGGGAATTTCGGACGGGTGACGAATGGCAAAGCTGTGCTTGACGATGGGCCGGGTCACGCCAACGATGTCGGTTTCCTGAAAGGCGTCCTCGCCGATCAGGTGGCTGGCCACCTGGCCACACAGCACGACCATGGGAATGGAGTCCATGTAGGCGGTGGCAATGCCGGTCACCGCATTGGTCGCGCCCGGGCCGGAGGTCACCAGCACCGTACCCGGCCGGCCCGAGGCCCGGGCATAGCCGTCAGCGGCGTGGGTGGCGGCCTGTTCGTGACGCACCAGAATGTGCTTGACCTTGTCCTGGCGGAACAGCGCGTCATAGATGTGCAGCGCCGCCCCGCCGGGATAGCCGTAAATGTATTCAACGCCCTCATCTTGCAAGAAGCGGGCGATCATATCTGCGCCGGAAAGCAGTTCCACAGTGTATCTCCCCTGAAGGTCTCGAGTGCCATTGGCAGGCCGTTGCCCACCATGTCGAGTGCGGCGGTATGCCGCTGCCGGTTACGCCGGCACCTGATGCCAAACCCTGGCATGTGACCCGGTTAGGGTCTGCACTCTCTCACGGCGGTTTACCGCGTCGGGGCGTTGGCCAGGCTGGGCGGTAAGCCCTGCCCGGAAGTCCTTCGGCGGGTAGAGGCATCTTGACGCCTACCCTTCGCGCGGGGATAGGGGGTTGCCCGTGGGTTCCGCGCCCGCAAATCAGGAACCCTCAAGATTCCATTAGCGCTCTGGCTTGTCAACTGCCAGGGCCCGCCACGGCGGGAAAACGGACACAAAAACGCCCTGTCGCGGCGCACGACAGGGCGTTTAACGAACGCGCTCCGACGAAAGTGGCACCGCGGCATCAGGCGCCGCGGTGCCGCCTTCGCCGTGCTCAGGCGGTGGTAAAGCGCAGCGCGCCGTCTTCGGCGGTCACGCGGATAACGCTGCCCGGGGCAAAGTTGCCCGCCAGCAGCTCTTGGGCCAGCGGGTTTTCGATCCGGCTCTGGATCGCCCGCTTGAGCGGCCGGGCGCCGAACACCGGATCAAACCCGACCACTGCCAGCTGGGCCATGGCGTCATCGCTGACGTCAAGCCCCAGGTCGTGCTCGGCCAGACGCGCGCGCAGGTGCGCCAGCTGAATGCCGGCAATGGCCTGAATCTGCTCCTGGCCCAGCGCGTGGAAGACCACCACTTCGTCAATGCGGTTGATCAGCTCCGGGCGGAAGTGGTTGCCCACCGTCTCCATTACCGCGCTGCGCATGGCGTCGTAGTCGCCGCCGCCGGCATCGCTCTGGTCGCCGCCCATGCGCTGGATGATGTCTGAGCCCAGGTTCGAGGTCATCACAATCACGGTGTTGCGAAAGTCCACCGTGCGCCCCTGGCCGTCGGTCAAACGCCCGTCTTCCAGCACCTGAAGCAGGATGTTGAACACGTCTGCGTGGGCCTTTTCCACCTCGTCGAGCAGCAGCACCGAGTAGGGCTTGCGGCGCACCGCCTCGGTGAGGTAGCCGCCCTCCTCATAGCCCACGTAGCCCGGAGGCGCGCCGATCAGCCGGGCCACGGAGTGCTTTTCCATGAACTCGGACATATCCACCCGCACCATGGCCTCCTCGGTATCAAACAGGAAGGTGGCGAGCGCCTTGCACAGCTCGGTCTTGCCCACCCCGGTGGGGCCCAAAAACAGAAACGAGCCGTTAGGCCGGTGCGGGTCGGCAAGTCCGGCCCGGGAACGGCGCACGGCGTTGGATACCGCCTCCACGGCCTCTTTCTGGCCGATCACCCGCTCGTGCAGGGCGTCTTCCATGCGCAGCAGCTTGTCGCGCTCGCCTTCCAGCATCTTGGCCACGGGGATGCCCGTCCACCGCGACACCACCTCGGCGATTTCTTCTTCGGTGACGTTGGAGCGCAGCAGCTGATGGGTCGAGGTGTCGGCCTCTTCGCTTTCGCTGCTTTCGGCGATCTTTTTCTCAAGCGTAGGGATGGTGCCGTACTGGATCTCGGACATCCGCCCCAGGTCACCCTGGCGCCGGGCCTGCTCCATGTCCAGCCGCGCCTGTTCAAGCTCGGCCTTGAACTGGGCCGCGCCCTGGATGCTGGCCTTTTCCGCCTTCCAGATTTCGTCGAGATCGGCGTACTCGCGCTCCAGCTCGTGAATTTCCTCGTTGAGCGCGTCGAGGCGCTTTTGCGAGGCGGCGTCGGTTTCCTTCTTCAGCGCCTCGCGCTCCATCTTGAGCTGGATCAGCCGGCGGTCCAGCCGGTCCATTTCTTCGGGCTTGGAATCCAGCTCCATGCGGATGCGCGAGGCCGCCTCGTCCACCAGGTCGATGGCCTTGTCGGGCAGCTTGCGATCGGTGATGTAGCGGGTAGACAGCTTGGCCGCGGCGATGATCGCCGAGTCGGTGATGTCCACGCCGTGGTGGACTTCGTAGCGCTCCTTGAGCCCGCGCAGAATCGCCACGGTGTCTTCTTCGTTGGGCTCGTCGACCAGCACTTTCTGGAAGCGGCGCTCAAGGGCGGCGTCCTTTTCAATGTGCTGGCGGTATTCGTCCAGCGTGGTCGCGCCCACGCAGTGCAGCTCGCCCCGGGCCAGCGCCGGCTTGAGCATGTTGCCGGCGTCCATGGCACCGTCGGCCTTGCCCGCGCCGACCATGGTGTGCAGCTCGTCGATGAACAGAATCACCCGGCCTTCTTCCTCGCCGAGCTCCTTGAGCACGGCTTTCAGCCGCTCTTCAAACTCGCCGCGGAACTTGGCCCCGGCCAGCAGCGCGCCGATATCCAGCGCCAGCACGCGCTTGTCTTTCAGCCCCTCGGGCACCTCGCCGTTGACGATACGGCTGGCAAGGCCTTCGACAATGGCGGTCTTGCCCACGCCGGGATCGCCGATGAGCACCGGGTTGTTCTTGGTACGCCGCTGGAGCACCTGAACGGTGCGGCGAATCTCGTCGTCACGGCCGATCACCGGGTCAAGCTTGCCGTCCAGCGCCCGCTGGGTGAGATCCTGAGTGTACTTTTCCAGCGCCTCCCGGGACTCCTCGGCGTTGGCATCGGTGACGTTTTCGCCGCCGCGCACGTCGTCAATGGCGGTTTCCAGCGCCCGGCGTTCGATGCCGGCCTGCTTGAGCGCGCGGGCCACGTCGCCGCCGGCTTCCAGGGCGGCAAGCAGCACAAGCTCGGTGGCGATGAACTGATCGCCGCGCTTCTGGGCCTCGCGATCGGTGAGGTTGAAAAGCTTGATCAGCTCCTTGGACGGCTGCACATCGCCGTCGAACTGGCTGACCCGGGGCAGATCATCCACCTGGCGGCTCAGGGTATCGCGCAGAGTCGAGGCGCTGCCGCCGGCTTTTTCCACCAGCGACTTCACCCCGGTGTCGCTGCTGTCCATCAGCGTCAGCAGCAGGTGCGCCGGTGCCATCTGGTTGTGGCCGCGGCCCACGGCCAGCGACTGGGCATCGGCAATGGCGTTTTGCAGCTTGGCAGTAAACTTGTCGAATCGCATAAACGTGTCCTCCCGGCATGGCGCAGCGCTGGGATCGCTCGCCCGCACCGCGCCGGCCTTCCTTTTCGATCAACAGGCCGCCGGGCGAAATGCCGTCCGGCGGTATCGGTTTGCTTCTCTAGATGGCGGCAGCACAGAGGCGTTTCAAGAGATCAGGGGCTGTCCAGCCAGATAGCGCTGGCCATCCGTCCGGTCTGGCCGTTGTCGCGGCGGTAGGAATAAAAGCGCGGCTCGCTTGCGGTGCAGAAATGGCCGCCGCTCACCTCGTCGATGCCCAGCAGCGACAAGCGCAGCCGCGCCAGATGATAGAGATCGGCCATGTAGTGGCCCAGACGGTACGGGCTCGGATCAAAGGCGCCTTCGGCCTGGGGATGCACGGCAACGAAGGCATCAAACACCTCAGGGCCAACCTCGAACTGGGCATTGGAAATAGCCGGCCCCAGCCAGGCCATGACGTCCTCCGCCGGGGTGTTGAGTGCGGCCACCGTGGCTTCCAGCACGCCGCCGGCCAAGCCCCGCCAGCCGGCATGGGCCACGGCCACTCGCGTGCCGGCGCGGTTGCAGAAAAGGACCGGCAGGCAGTCGGCGGTGAGCACTACGCAGGCGTAGTCGGCGCTGTCGGCGACGGCGGCGTCGGCCTCGGGAATCTCGCTTTGCAGCGCGGTGCGCCGGGGATAGTGCTGCTGCACCCGGGCGCCGTGGGTCTGGCTAAGCCACAGAAACGGCCGCGCGTCGCCGACTTCCTTGCCCAGCAGGCGCCGGCAAAGAGCCACATGCTCGGCGTTGTCGCCTACGTGCGTGGCCACGTTGAAAGCGGCAAACGCGCCCTGGCTGGGGCCGGTTTCCCGGGTGGTGACGAACGCCCGCACGTTGGCCGGCGCCGGCCAGTCCGGGGTGATCAACGTCGGGCGCAGATCCGGCGCATCGCTCATTTCGTCCTCCCCCGCTTATCGCATGGTCTGGTGGTCTTCGCGCAGATAGTCCAGCAGCATCAGCAGGTCATCCGGCAGCGGTGCGCGAAAGGTCATCTCCTGACCGGTATGCGGGTGCTGGAACGCCAGCCGACGGGCGTGAAGCGCCTGGCGGGGAAACTCGCGCAAAATCTCCTTGAGCGGCTCCGCCGCCCCGGGGGGCAGTTTCGGCCGGCCGCCGTACAGCGCATCGCCAATCAGCGGATAGCAGGCGTGGGCCATGTGTACCCGTATCTGATGGGTGCGCCCGGTTTCCAGCCGGCAGCGCACGTGGGTATGGGTGCGAAAGCGCTCCACCACGCGAAAGTGCGTAACCGCCGGTTTGCCCGAGGCGTTGACCGCCTGACGCTTGCGATCCTTGGGATGGCGGCCGATAGGCGCATCCACCGTGGCCCCGGCCACCGGCGTGCCGATCGCCACGGCGTCGTACTGGCGCGAGACCGTACGCGCCTGCAGCTGCTCGACCAGCGCGGCCTGGGCGGGCAGCGTTTTGGCAATCATCAAAAGCCCGGTAGTGTCCTTGTCCAGCCGGTGGACAATCCCCGCCCGGGGGATTTCGGCAAGCGCCGGATGATGGTGCAAAAGCGCGTTGAGCAGCGTGCCGTCAGGGTTGCCGGCGGCGGGGTGCACCACCATGCCGGCGGGCTTGTTGACGATCAGCAGGTGGTCGTCTTCAAACACCACGTCGAGGGGGATGTTTTGGGCCACGAAACGCTGCTCGTCTTCCAGCGTGGCGTGAAGCGCCAGGGTTTCCTCGCCGTGAAGCCGGGCCTTGGGCTTGGCGCGGGCGCCGTCCACGGTCAGCTCGCCGCGGTTGATCCAGGTTTTCAACCGCTGGCGCGAGTACTCGCCGAACAGCTCAGCGGCGGCCTGATCCAGCCGCGCACCGGCAAGGCAGGCCGGCACGCGCGCGGTGGCGTCAACGGTGCGGGTCATAGCATTTCCTTGAGCCTCGGGCAGCGCCGACGATGCCTGCGTTTTGCCGCGAGGTGTTTTATAGTGTGTCAACTGCGTCCATTCTACCACGGCCATCGCCGCATTTCGGTGATCCAGGCTTGATTGTCACGAGGAACTTCATGCGCGCTTTTTCCGCAGCGACCCGCCTTGGCGCCGTCGCGCTCAGCCTTACGCTACTCGCCGGCTGCGCCAGCAACGACACCGTGCCAGCCGACGGCGAAGGCAAGTACGCCAATACCAGCGAACGCGACCTCTACGAGCTCGCCCGCGACGCGCTCGACCGCAACCTCTACATGACCGCCATAGAGCGCCTGGAAGCGCTGGACAGCCGCTACCCGTTCGGCAAACACGCCGAACAGGCCCAGCTGGAGCTGATTTACGCCTACTACGAAAACAGCAAGTGGGAAGAAGCGCGCGCCGCGGCCAGCCGCTTCGTGCGCCTGCACCCGGACCACCCCCAGGCCGACTACGCCTACTATCTGCGCGGGCTGGCCGCCTGGCAGGCCGGGCGCTTCAGCCTGGAGCGGCTGCGCGTAATCGATATATCCAAGCGCGATCTGGGGGCCACGCGCGATGCGTACAACGACTTTCGCGATCTGCTGACCCGCTACCCGCAAAGCGACTACGCCCCGGACGCCCGCCAGCGCGTGGTTTACCTGCGCGATCTGCTGGCTCGCCACGAACTGCACGTGGCCGACTACTATCTGCGCCGCGGCGCCTATGTGGCGGCGGTGAAGCGCGGCCGCTGGGTGCTGGATCACTATCCTGAATCCAGCGCCAACGCCGACGCTCTGGCCACCATGATCGAAGGCTATCAGGGGCTGGGCATGGACGACCGCGCCCGCGAGGTGCTCAAGGTGCTCAAAGACAACGCCCCGAACCACGACCAGCTGAAAAACGACACCTTTCAGCCTCGTCATCTATAGCCGCGCTTTTGTTTGATCGTTGCCGACGCCGCGCCGTTGCGCTGCGGTGTCTGGCTTTGTGGACGCAACAGGGCTTATCGATACAATAGTTTTACAAAAATAGGCCGAAAAGGTAGTGTCTTGTGCAAAGCGTTCTGTGTAAGCCGCGTTCTGTACAAACCGTGTTCTGTATACGCCACTGTGCTAAGTGCCTGATCCAAAATATTC
>NZ_BAAAZT010000007.1:0-6965 GCF_039537045.1 Halomonas cibimaris
ACAATGCTGAGACAGAGAGATCCAGTTCTTGCATCCTTCACCCTGTGATCGCTTCCATATCAACCACATGCATTGTAGCTTATTCAGTTACGACTGTAGTACTAGACCTGCATGTTCATTACGTCGCGATAGGCCGATACCATTCGGTTGCGCACCTGAAGCCCCATCTCAAAGGCGACGCCGGCCTTTTGCATGTCAACCATGACATCGTTGAGCGCCAGGTTGGAATCGCCGCGTTGAAACGCCTCGGCCTGGCTTGCCGCCGTCTGCTGCAGGTCGTTAATACGCTGTAGCGACGCTGCAAGCTCACCGCCAAAGCTGCCCGGCTGCTCAGCGGCCCCGGGCTGGGTGACTGTTTCAGGGCGCTGGCCGGCCTGACTCGCCAAACTTTGCATCTGCTGTAGCGCGGATTGAATTGCGGGCGTTGTCATGGGCATGCCTTTAACGCTAAAAAATGAAATAATGGCATAACATTACCATCGGCGCGATGAGCCTTATGCGAACAAATGCGTATAAAACTCCGGGCTTTTCCTACCTTCAGGGCAGGTCGATCACCGGATAATAGCGCTCATCACGCCTCCGCCTGCTATACCGGTGGCACTCATGCGCTGAGTCCACCCGCCTGCGGACCATCGCGATTGACGGATAACAGCCTATGCTTTCTTCGGTGATGCGCCTTGACCATCGCCGGTTTTGTCTGCTTACCCGGAGGGTGGGATGAGCGAAACCGGTGCAACGGCAGGCCGTCAAAACACAAGCGCTGCCTCGCAAAGCGGCGCAAACCGCAGCGACAGCGCCGCGTCAATGACCGGGCGCATCACACAGCAGCTGCGCAGCAACCCGCTGGTTGCCCTGCTCATTGCCGGGGCGGCCAGCATTGCCGTTGTCGCGGCCCTTTTGATGTGGGCCAGCAGTCCCGACTACCGGGTGCTGTATAACAACCTCGATCAGGCCGACGGCGGACGCATCATTACCGAGCTTGACAGTCGCGGCGTGCCCTATCGCTTCAGCAACGGCGGCCAGGCGCTGATGGTGCCCGGCGAAAAAGTACACACCCTGCGCCTGCAGCTCGCCGAACAGGGCCTGCCGCAGGGAGGCAACGTAGGGCTGGAGCTGCTTGACGATCAAGCCTTCGGCATCAGCCAGTTCGCCGAGCAGGTCAACTACCAGCGCGGTCTGGAAGGCGAGCTGGCCCGCTCCATCGAGTCGCTGGGCCCGGTCAAGGAGGTCCGCGTTCATCTTTCCATGGCCAAACCGTCGGTGTTCATCCGTGACCGCGAGCCGGCCAAGGCCTCGGTGGTACTCACGCTGCTGCCCGGCCGCGTGCTGGGCCAGGGGCAGGTCAGCGCCGTGGTGCACATGGTGTCCAGCAGCGTGCCCGAGCTGGCCGCCCAGGACGTCACGGTCGTCAACCAGAACGGCCGTTTGCTGTCGGCCGATACCGGCCAAAACAGCGACCTGGACGGCTCGCAGCTCAAGTACATTGCCGAAGTCGAGCGCTCCTACCAGCAGCGCATCGAAAATATCCTGACCCCGATTGTCGGCGCCGAAAACGTGCGCGCCCAGGTGGCCGCCCAGATCGACTTCTCCCAGCGCGAGCAAACCTCGGAAACCTACGGCCCCAACCAGCCGCCCAACCAGGCCGCCGTGCGCAGCCGCCAGCTCAGCGTCTCGCTTAACGGCGACGACCCACTGGCATCGGGCGTTCCCGGCGCCTTGAGCAATACGCCCCCGGGCGCGGCCATCTCACCGATCAACGCCGCCGACGAGCCGGCAGAGGACGGCCAGGACAATCCGCCAAACAACGCCCAGGCGGGCGAAGGCGAGGACAGCAGCTCGGTCAGCCGTCTCAACCAGGACGACGTCATCAACTACGAGGTTGACCGCAACGTTGAGCACGTACAGTACCGTCGGGGCCAGGTGCAGCGCCTTAGCGCTGCGGTGGTGGTGGACTACCGCGACGAACAAAACGAGGAAGGCGAATGGCAACAGGTCGCTCTAAGCGACGAAGAAGTCAGCCAGATCAAAAGCCTGGTACGCCAGGCCATGGGCTTTACACCGGTGCGCGGCGATGCCATCGAAGTTGTGAACACGCCCTTCGCCAACGTCGTCGAGGAAGAAACCGTAACGCCCTGGTGGCAGCAGCGCGACGTGCTGACCCTGCTGGCAAGCTTGGGCCGCTACCTGCTGGTCGGTCTTGCGGTGCTGCTGCTCTACCTGCTGATTTTGCGTCCGCTGATCAAGCGCTACACACAGCCGCCGGCTATGGCATCCGCGCCCGGCGCTACGCTGAGCACAAGCGTCGGCGAAGATGACAGCGACGCAGACACCGCCGAAGGCAGCGAGGCCGATGACGGCTCGTACGAAAAACCCAAGCGCAAGCGCAAAACGTCGCTTTACGAACACAACCTCAACGATCTGCGCGAAATGGCCCAGGAAGATCCGCGCATGGTCGCCATGATTCTTCGCAGCTGGATGAACGCCCAATGAGCGCAGTTGAAGCAATGAGCGGCGCCCGCAAGAGCGCCATTTTGTTACTCGCCCTGGACGAAGACAGCGCCGCTGACGTCTTTCGTTACATGGGGGCCAACGAAGTACAGGAAATCAGCCTGGAGATGACCCGTCTCCAGCAGGTATCCCACGAAGATATGAAAGCCGTGCTGGAAGCCTTTCACAAGGAAACCGAAGATTTTGTCGCCCTCAACCTCAACTCCAGCGACCATGTTCGCTCGGTGCTGACCAAAGCGCTGGGCAGCGAACGCGCGACCAGCCTGATCGAAGACATTCTCGAAACCACCGGCGAAAGCTCCGGTATCGACTCGCTGAACCTGATGGAAGCCTCGATGGTCGCCGAGCTGATCCGCGACGAGCACCCCCAGATCATCGCTACCATTTTGGTACACCTGGAGCGCCATCAGGCCGCCGACGTTTTGGAGCTTTTCGACGAGAAGCTGCGCAACGACGTGGTGCTGCGCGTTGCCACCTTCAGCGGCGTGCAGCCCGCCGCGCTGCAGGAATTGACCGAGGTACTCAGCAGCATGCTCGACGGCCAGAACCTCAAGCGCAGCAAGATGGGCGGGGTACGCACCGCCGCCGAAATTCTCAACCTGATGAACTCGTCCCAGGAAGAAGTCGCCATCGAGACGGTGCGCTCCCACAGCGAAGATCTGGCGCAGAAAATCATCGACGAAATGTTTTTGTTCGAAAACCTGCTCGACCTGGACAACCGCGCCATTCAAATGGTGCTTCAAGAGGTCGAGACCAACTCGCTGGTGGTCGCACTCAAAGGCGCCGAAGACGTGCTGGTGGACAAGTTTTTGCGCAACATGTCCCAGCGCGCCGCCGATCTGATTCGCGAAGACATGGAAGCCCGCGGACCGATCCGCGTCTCTCAGGTGGAAACCGAACAGAAAGCCATTCTGCAGATCGTACGCCGCCTTGCCGACGCCGGCGAGGTAGTGCTGGCCGGTGGAGACGACGCCTATGTCTGATCGCCCCGGCGCCGAATTCGACCGCGACGGCAGCTGGCAGCGCTGGCAAATGGGCGAGCTCAAGCAGCCCACGCGCGCCAAAGACCCCCAGCCCGGCGCCTCCCAGCAGCAGCGCCGCGCGGCCGCAGCGCGCAAGGCCGCCGAACAGGCGCGCCAGCGCGAAGCCGAAAAACGTCAGGAAGAATACGCCAAACTCCGCCAGCAGGCCGAAGAAGACGGCTATAAAGCCGGCTTTGAGCGTGGCCGAGAGGAAGGCCGGGAGCAGGGGCTAAGCGAAGGCCGCCAACAGGCCCAGCAGGAGCTGGAAAAGCAGCTCAAGGAAACGCTGGCCCCGCTTGAGCCCCTGGCGCGACGCTTTACCCAGGCGCTGGACCAGCTTGACGACAGCGTGGCGCAGTCGCTGGTTGAACTTGCCCTGTCCACGGGCAAGTACCTGGCCGGCGACGCGCTAAGCGCCTCGCCCGAGCAGGTACTGGAGACCGTACGCGCACTGCTGCACACCGAGCCGCCGCTGGTAGGCCAGCAGCGGCTGTGGCTACACCCCGACGACCACGCGCTCGTCGCTCACCACATGGGTGACGAGCTCGACGCCGCCGGCTGGAAGCTCCAGCCCGACGCCCAGCTGGCCCGTGGCGACTGCCGCATCACCAGCGAACAGGGCGAAGTGGACGCCACCTTCGAAAGCCGCTGGCAAGCCATCAACGCACGCAAACGCACGCGCGACAGCGCCACCGGCGCGTCCGACACCGATGCATGAGGCCACTGTAACACCATGAGCCACACCTCCTGCCCTCACCAGCAGCGCTGGCATACCGTGCTGCGCCGCACCCAGCAGCGGGTCGAGCGCCTGCCGCGCACCCGCATCAGCGGACGCGTGGTGCGCGCCACGGGCATGGTGATCGAAGTGGTCGGGCTGAAGGTGGCCGTGGGCAGCGCCTGTCACATTGAGCTGCCCGGCATGGACGACCGCCCGGGGCAGCGCCGCCGCCAGGCCGAGGCCGAAGTGGTAGGGTTTGCCGGCGACAAACTATACCTCATGCCCCTGGAAGAAATATCCGGGCTTATGCCCGGCGCGCGCGTCACACCGCTGGGCGAAAACAGCGGCCACAGCGCCCGGCGTTTCCCGCTGGGCGAAAGCCTGCTGGGCCGCGTGATCGACGGCAACGGCACGCCGCTGGATGACGCTGAGCCGCTGGACGAAGCGCCCCGCGACACCCTCGATACGCCACCGCTCAACCCGCTGTCACGCGCGCCCATCGACACCCAGATTGACGTGGGCATCCGCGCCATCAACGCGCTGTTAAGCGTCGGCCGCGGCCAGCGCATGGGGCTGTTTGCCGGCTCCGGGGTCGGCAAGTCAGTGCTTTTGGGCATGATGGCGCGCTATACCCGAGCGGACGTCATCGTCGTCGGGCTCATTGGCGAGCGCGGCCGCGAAGTGCAGGATTTTATCGACAACATTCTCGGCCCCGAGGGCCGCCGGCGCGCTGTCGTGGTCGCCGCCCCGGCGGATACCTCGCCGCTGCAGCGCCTGCAGGGGGCGGCCTACGCCACCCGGCTTGCAGAAAACTTCCGCGACGACGGCCATGACGTGCTGCTGATCATGGATTCGCTGACTCGCTACGCCATGGCCCAGCGTGAAATCGCCCTGGCCATCGGCGAGCCGCCGGCCACCAAAGGCTATCCGCCGTCGGTATTCGCCAAGCTGCCCGGGCTTGTGGAGCGCGCAGGCAACGCCGAGCACGGCGGCGGCTCCATCACCGCCTTTTATACCGTGCTCACCGAAGGCGACGACCAGCAAGACCCCATTGCCGACTCGGCCAGGGCCATCCTTGACGGCCACATTGTGCTCTCGCGCAGCCTGGCTGAAGCTGGGCACTATCCGGCCATCGATATCGAGGCTTCGATCAGCCGTGCGATGACCGCCATCACCGATGCAGCCCAGCAGCGCCAAGCGCGGCGACTCAAGCAGCTTTTTTCACGCTACCAGCGCAACCGTGACCTGATCAGCGTCGGCGCCTATACCCCCGGGCACGATCCGCAGCTGGACGAGGCCGTCAATCGCTTCCCCGATCTTGAACGCTTCCTCCAGCAGAACATTGAGGAATGTGCGACGATAGACGCCTCGCGACAGGCGCTGGCCAACGTTACCGGCCAGCCGACGCAGGCCTCAGCAGGAGGGCAAGGATGAGTCATTCGCAGCTCGACATGCTCAGCGACCTGGCCCGGCAGGCCCGGGATCAGGCCGGGCAAACGCTCGCTCAGGAGCGCCAGGCCGAGCAGCAAACCACCGCCCAGCTTGACGCGCTCAAGCGTTACCGCGCCGAGTACAGCGCGCGCTTTCAGGCGGCCATGCGCGAGGGTATCGACCCTGCCAGCATGTACAATTATCAGCAGTTTCTCGCCTCGCTGGACACCGCGCTTGAGCGCGCGCGCCAGGCTCTCAACGAACAACAGCAGCGAGTGGCGAAAAGCCAGACGCAGTGGCGCCAGCAGCAGCGTGCGCTCTCGTCCTACGACACCCTGACGGAGCGCCGCCTGCGCCAGGCGCAGCAGCGCCAAGGCCGTCAGGAACAAAAACACAACGACGACCTGGTCAACAGCCGCACGGCACGCCGGCTGTCGGAAGCATCGTATTAACGGCGAAGGGGATTGCCGTCAACTACCTCTCCCTGAAGGGAGAGGCTTGTGAAAGCAGGCCCGGTTGACCAGGGAGAGCGGGCAACATGGCCACTACGTTGATAGCAGGTCGTCAAGACTCACCGCCGAATGCTTCCTCAGTTCGGCGCTCTGAAAGGTCGGGATCATGCGGGCGCAAGGTAAAACGCCGAAGGTTCTGACCGCTGCTGATAGCGTATCGTCGGCAGGAGCCGGTTATCGACATTCCCGAGGGGAGACGGATCGAACGATCCGCGACACAAGGCCCGTAAGGGCATTGATCAGGAGGAAATCGCCATGGCGGTTTTCGTGTGGGATAAACACAAGCAGCCGTTGATGCCGTGCAGCGAAAAGCGTGCCCGGCTGCTGCTGAAACGCGGTCGCGCCGTGGTGCATAAACGCTACCCGTTCACGATACGACTCAGGGATCGGGTGGGCGGCGACACGCAACCGCTTCGCCTGGGCATTGACCCCGGCAGCAAGACCACGGGACTGGCGCTGATGCGTGAATCGGACGGTGAGCAGCGCCATGTGCTGTGTCTGTTCGAGCTTTTGCATCGCGGCTTCCAGATCAAAAAGGCGCTGGAGCAGCGCGCCGCGTTTCGGCGCCGCCGCCGTTCGGCCCATCTGCGCTACCGGGCGCCACGGTTTAACAACCGCACGCGCAAAGCCGGTTGGTTGCCGCCCAGCCTGCAGCATCAAGTCGATACAGTGATGGCGTGGGTAAAGCGGCTAAGCAAGCTCGCCCCCATCACCGCGCTGGATAAGGAGCTGGTGCGCTTTGATACCCAGCGGCTCGACAATCCGGAGATAAGC
>NZ_BAAAZT010000008.1:0-4377 GCF_039537045.1 Halomonas cibimaris
GGTCAGAATCTGGGTGCCGTCCATGCCATACCTCCTGTCCATGTGGAGGTCATATCCTGGCCCAGCTCAGGGGGCGAATTCCACACCCAACGACGAAGAGCCGATATTCCTGGCCGCGTTGATATCGCGGTCAATGGCCTGGCCGCAGCCGTCACAGTGCCAGTGGCGCTGCGACAGCGGCAGTCTTTCAATCCGGTGGCCGCAGTGGTGGCACGTTTTGCTGCTGGGCAGCCATTGGCTGACCTGAATGAGCTGGCGGCCCGCCCAGTCGGCCTTGTAAACCAGCTGGCGCAGGAACTCGCCCCAGCCGGCATCGCTGATGGCTCTGGCCAGTGTCTTGTTCTTGAGCATGCCGGCAATATTCAACGTCTCGACGCAGATCACTTGGTTTTCGTTGACCAGCGTCCGAGTCGCCTTGTGCATGGCGTCGCGGCGGCAGTCCGCGATTTTGGCATGCAGACGCGCCACCTTGCGGCGCATTTTGTGGCGGTTGTTCGAGCCTCGCTGCTTTTTGCTCAATCGGCGTTGCAGGTAGGCCAGTTTGGCGGCATACCGCTTGAGATAGCGCGGGTTGCCCGACTTCTGCCCCTGACTGGTGATGAACAGGTCGGTCAGCCCCAGATCAACACCTACGGTGTTAGGAGAGACCGGCAACGGCTCGGGCGTGAACTCGCACAGACAGCTGATGAAGTAGCGGTCTGCACGGTCGCGTGAAATCGTCACGCTGGACGGGGCGCCGGGCAGTGGCCGGCTCCAGCGGATCGGTAGCGGTGTTTTCGTTTTGGCGATAGTGATCTCGCCGTCCCGATAGCGGAAGGCAGCCTTGGTCAGCCTAATGGATTGCCGGCCATCCTTGGCTTTGAAGCGCGGATAGCGCGCCTTGAGCGTCGGATTGAAGAAGTTGTCGAAGGCCGCTTTTTGATCGCGCAGGGCTTGTTGCAGGATCACGCTGGACACGTCCTTCAGCCACGGATATTCCGCCTTGAGGGCCACCAGCCGCTTTTCTGCTGCCGAGTGGGTGAGCGNGGATTGAGCTAATAGCTCAGCCTGCTCGGGCGTCGGATAAAACCGTTCCTTGTAAGCGCGTTTCGTCATTTTGTATAAATATCAGGTGGTGATGGAACCTTCAACCCCGGCACCGCGTTGCGGTGCGCGCTTTTATCACCGCCCGCATGGGGCGATGCTTTACGCGCTATTTGGTAAGCCGGCTGTGTCTGGGCACCATGACGTTTGGCGAGCAAAACAGCGAAGCCGAGGCGCATCAACAGCTGGACCGCGCCGTCGCGTTTGGCATCAACTTCATTGATACCGCCGAAATGTATCCGGTACCGCCGCGTGCCGATACCCAGGGACGCAGCGAGCGCCACATCGGCTCCTGGCTTGCCCGGCGCGGTTCGCGAGACGACGTGATTCTCGCCACCAAGGCCGCCGGCCCGGGAGCGGGAGTGGCACACCTTCGCGGCGGCCCGCGGCTTACCCGCGGGCATTTACACCGGGCTATCAACCAAAGCCTTGAGCGGCTGCAAACCGACTATGTAGACCTCTATCAGCTGCACTGGCCCGACCGCCAGGCGAATTTTTTTGGCCCGCTGGGCTATGAACACGACGAAGACGAAGACGCGACATCGCTGGAAGAAAGCCTCTCAGCGCTCAAGGAACTGGTCGACGCCGGCAAGGTGCGCGCCGTCGGCCTGTCCAATGAAACGCCGGGGGCGTAATGAAGGCGCTGGCACTGGCCGAGCGGCTGGGCCTGCCCCGGGTCGCCTCCGTGCAAAATCCCTACAACCTGCTCAACCGCAGCTTCGAGGTAGGGCTCGCAGAAATCGCCCATCGGGAAAACGTCGGCCTTTTGGCCTACTCGCCGCTGGCCTTCGGCACGCTTTCCGGCAAATACGTAAACGGCGCCCGCCCGGCCGGGGCACGGCTGACGCTGTATGAACGTTTCCAGCGCTACGCCGCGCCCAAAGCGGAAAAGGCCATCAAGGCTTACGTCGCGCTTGCCCGGGACAGCGGGCTTGAGCCATCGCAGATGGCGCTGGCCTATGTCAATTCACGGCGCTTTCTGACCAGCAATATTATCGGTGCTACGACCATGGCACAGCTGGAAAGCAATCTGGAAAGCGAAGCGCTGCGCCTTGACGACGACGTGCTTGACGCCATCGACGCCATCCATCAGCGCATGCCCAACCCCTGCCCGTGATCGCCTTGCCAGCAACCCGTCTCTTATCGGCTTGATAGCGCCGGCCTTGGCCGGGGCTTGCTATCATTGAGACGGCAATCGCCCCGTGTTTTTCCCTACTGGTTTATGGAGCGCTTTATGCTAAGCGTTATTTCCCCGGCCAAAAAGCTGGACTTCGACACGCCGCCCACAGCGGCTGAGTACACCAACCCCGACTTTCTTGCGCAGAGCCAAACGCTGATCGACATTCTGCGTACGTATTCGCCGCAGCAGATCAGCGAACTGATGGGCATCAGCGACAAACTGGCCGGTTTGAACGCCGCACGCTTCGGCGAGTGGCACACCCCGTTCACTCCGGACAATGCCAAGCCGGCAGCACAAGCCTTTCAGGGGGATGTGTATACCGGGCTTGACGCCGCACGCTTCAGCGACGCCGATAACCGCTTTGCCCAGTCGCATCTGCGCATTCTCTCCGGGCTTTACGGCGTGCTGCGTCCGCTGGACCTTATCCAGCCCTACCGTTTGGAAATGGGCACTAAGCTTTCAAACCCGGCGGGCAAGGATCTTTACGCTTTTTGGCGCTCGACCGTGACCCGGGCGCTAAACGACGCCATTGCCGAAAGCGGCTCCCAAGTGCTGGTCAATTTGGCATCCAACGAGTACTTCAAGGCCATAGAGCAAAAAAGCCTTGATGCCCGGGTTGTGACACCGGTTTTCAAAGACGAAAAAAACGGGCGCTACAAGATCATCAGCTTTTATGCCAAAAAGGCCCGGGGGCTAATGAGCGCCTGGATTATTCACCAGCGCCTAAACGATGTTGCCGGGCTGGAAGAGTTCAACGCTGCCGGCTATCGCTTTAACGCGGCCGCCTCAGAAGGCGATACGCTTGTCTTTAGCCGGCGCGAACAGGACCGCCCCTGAGCCTGAGTCAAAAAAACGTAAGCGGCCGCGCCGAACGGTCTCGCAACAGCTGCCGGTGCGCCTGCTGAAACGTCTTTGTATCGCAGCGATCAAGCCACTCATAGGCGGCCATATCCGCTGTGATACTGACGGCCCCGCCGGCAGCGGCACGCTTGCGGGCCAGGCTTGCCTCATCTTGGCGGCGGCTGACCGTGGCCTCGCTCAGCCAGTACACCTCATAGCCTGCCTGCAGCAGGCCAAGCGCTGTTTGCAGCACACACACGTGCGCTTCTGCCCCGCAGATCACAACCTGCGGCCGGCCTGCCTGCGCTAGCGCATTGCGAAAGTCGGCCTCGCCCATTGCGCTGAAATGCTGTTTGCAAAAAAGCCGGTACTGTTTCAGCGCACCCAACAGCTCAGGCGCACTGGCACCGATTTTCTCCGGCGCCTGCTCAGTCACCCAGACCGGCACACCCACAAGTTCCGCCATCCGGGCTAGCCAGCCGGCTTCGTTTACGGCCTGCCGGCCGCTGTCAATCACCGGCAGCAAGCCTGTTTGAGGGTCTACGATCAGCAGCAGGCTATTTTCACGGTACAAACGCATTGTGTATTCTCCGCTCGTACACTCGGGGAGCACTTAGGCAGTGCCATAAGCCCCAAAAAGCCGCTTTAAGCGGCTTTTGTACGGCACGTTCGTCGACAAAATCGTTATTCAGCCGCTTGTTCGGCCGATTCCTGAAGCTCGTTACCCATTTCCTCAATGTTCTCGCCGGCCTGTTCCATACTTTCATCGATACTTTCGCCCGCTTTTTCAGCCGGCCCCTGCTCTTCACATGCAGCCAGACCGCCTGTCATCATCAGTACGCCCAATACCGCTGCCCGTTTTTTCAGCCCTGCATTCATGATCCATCCCCTCTTCTGTACGCTTTAGCGTTGTGCGTTGGTTCTTTCTGCCAAAGGTAGCAGACCCTGGCAAAAGGGGCATACTGCTGCCGGCGCTTTCATATTAGCTGCACGGCCTTGCGCATTGTCTGCCCGGCACGGATGTCACGGCGAGTTGCAAAACGCTACCTCAGATTAAGGGCTGGCCTGATGGCGGGTATCTATGGCCTTGACTACGGCTCTATGGCTATTTTTTTCTGACGCGCTTTTTCTTACACACTTTTTCTTCCGCGCACACAAAAAACCCGGCACGTGGCCGGGTTTTCTGCGTATTGATGCCTGACGATGTCCTACTCTCGCATGGGGAGGCCCCACACTACCATCGGCGCTGAACGGTTTCACTGCTGAGTTCGGCA
>NZ_BAAAZT010000009.1:0-94634 GCF_039537045.1 Halomonas cibimaris
TGTCCAATATTCCCCACTGCTGCCTCCCGTAGGAGTTCGGGCCGTGTCTCAGTCCCGATGTGGCTGATCATCCTCTCAAACCAGCTACGGATCGTTGCCTTGGTAGGCCGTTACCCCACCAACCAGCTAATCCGACATAGGCTCATCCGATCGCGGGAGCCTGAGCCCCCTTTCTCCCGTAGGACGTATGCGGTATTAGCCTGAGTTTCCCCAGGTTATCCCCCACGACCGGGCAGATTCCTATGCGTTACTCACCCGTCCGCCGCTCGACGCCTGAAGTGCAAGCACTCCATCGTTTCCGCTCGACTTGCATGTGTTANCAAAACCCGAAGGTTTTTGACGAGACACTTGCCTTGATAATAGGTGATTTGTCACCCACTCAGGCAAGCGCCCACATGAATTACCTGATCAACTTGTTAAAGAGCGCCGGAGCGAGGCATTACCTCTCTTCCCGATAGACACGCATCATACCAGCGTTTTGGGCCGCGTCAATTGTTTGGCTTATTTTTTTATGACTACAGCGTGTTTTTCGGATTTACGGGGCCATTGCGCCCGGGGTGCGTCCGGTCGGGTTGAACGTCGCCTCGCATCACGCAATAACGACAGATACCATATAGGCCGTATATGCCATGAAAATAGCAAGCAAGATACCGCCTTCGAGACGATTGATCTTGCGCGGCCGGCCCCGCCAGGAAAACGCAAAGACAATCATCAATACGGTCATCAACGTCATGACCATCCAGTCCCGAGCGAGCACTTCCGGTCCGGCGTCAATCGGCGTAATCACTCCTGCAAGCCCGACCACACCGAGCGTGTTGAACAGGTTGGAACCCACAACATTGCCCAGCACCATATCGTGCTCTTTACGACGAAGCGCGCTCACCGAAGAGGCAAGCTCAGGCAGCGATGTGCCAATCGCCACGACCGTCAGGCCTACAACCAGTTCACTGACGCCAAAAGCCGTCGCAATTTCCACCGCTCCCCATACCAACAGACGCGAGCTGCCGATCAGCACAATCAGGCCGATAAGCGTCCAGCCCAGCGCGACGCCGCCCGACATGGACTGGCTATTGAGTGTGTCGCTGACTTCAGCCACAAGGGCATCGCTTTTCTGCGCTCGCGACTGCAGGATGCTAAGCCCCATAAAGCCGCCAAGAATCAGCAAGGCCAAGATCGCCTCCCAGCGGGCGACAACGCCATCCAGCAGAACAGCGCCGGTAAGCAGCGTCACTGCCAGCAAGACCGGCATTTCCTTGCGAATAACGCTGGAGTGCACGGCAAGCGGCGCCAGCAAACCCACCAGCCCCAACACCAGGCCTATGTTAGCGATATTGGAGCCGTAAGCGTTGCCCACAGCAAGCCCGGGGCTTCCCTGGAGCGCGGCCAGAACCGAGACCATCATTTCCGGTGCCGATGTGCCAAAGCCAATCACCAGCATACCGATCAGCAGCGGCGACAATCCTAGCCAGCGTGAAATGGCCGCCGCCCCGTCAATGAACTTGTCGGCACTCCATATCAGCAGGATCAGACCGGCAATAACGGCCAAGACGGGAAGCAGCATAACGTTTCCTTCGTAAGTTTATCTGGGTAGTATCGCGCTGCATCGTTATGGAAGCGAAGGGGTGGGTCAAGCATTGATCATCATCAACGCCTAGGCATGTCGCAAACGCCCGGCGTATTGCCCCCGGCGCTCAGACAGTGCCTTCCAGCTCAGCTATGGAAGATGACCGTACGCAAAAGGAGAAGAATTGATTCGTCATCGCATGCTCAAGCGACCCGCGATCCCTCATCGCGCTCCGTATGTCGACCGCTCTCCGCCTGAAGTACACACCCGAAGGCGGCGGCTGCGCGCCTGCTACGAATGCGACTGGCTTTGTGCCTTGCCGCCGCTGACGGCCGGCGAGAAGGCCACCTGCCCGAGATGTCACCATACGCTGGCAAGACGGCACCACCATCCGGCGCAGCGCAGCATGGCACTGGCCATGGCAGCGCTTGTCGCGCTGATGGTTGCCGTGTCCTTTCCCTTTATCAGCTTCAGCGTCAGCGGTGTAAGCAACTCCATTGAGCTGCCCCAAACGGCCACAGCACTGATCAGCTTTCATCAGCCGGTCGTGGCGGTCGTGGTTATCCTGACCATCGTAGTGCTGCCCGCCTGCTACCTGCTGGCCGTCATGTGGCTGCAGCTGGGCCTTATGCGCTATCGTCCGCTGCCGTTTAGCCGCGACATTGCGCGTGCGCTTGCCCATCTGACCCCCTGGATGATGGCCGACGTTTTTATCATTGGCGCTCTGGTCAGCCTGATCAAAATTGCCGGACTGGCGCAGGTGTCGCTGGGCTTATCCTTTTGGGCATTTTGCGCTTTTGCCTTTTTGCTGCTGCTGACCAGCCAATCACTGGACGCCGACTGGCTGTGGTTTTCCCTCGACCATGAACCCTTGGCACCACAAGGCGCTCAAACCGGGGCTCCCGCAGCTGCCCAGCAGCTTACCGGCTGCCCCACCTGCGGTCTGGTCAACCGCTTGGCAAAAACGCAAAAGACGCGCTGTCGCCGCTGCGGCGAACATCTGCATGCTCGCCGGCCGCATAGTCTGCAGCGCACCTGGGCGCTTCTCGCAGCGGCGGCGGTCATGTATATTCCGGCCAATTTTTATCCCATCATGAACGTAACCAATCTGGGGGAAACGTCCTCCTCCACCATTATCAGCGGCGTGGTGGAGCTATACCAGTCAGGCTCGTGGCCTGTTGCGCTGGTTATTTTTATCGCCAGTGTTATCGTCCCGGTGGGCAAACTCTTCGCCCTTGGCTGGCTGTGCCTTGTCGCCCGCCGCAGCCACCGGTTAAACGCCCACAGCCGCACCGTGCTGTATCGGGTCACCGAATTTATCGGCCGCTGGTCCATGGTTGACGTCTTTGTCGTGGCGATTCTCGTCGCGCTTATCCGGGCCGGCACGCTGATGTCGATTACCCCCGGACCCGCTGAACTTGCGTTTGGCGCTGTGGTTGTGCTCACCATGCTGGCGGCGATGTCATTTGATCCGCGCCTGATCTGGGACGCGCCCTTGCCCCGGAAAGTGCCCTCACACACCAAAGCCTCTCAGGGAAGCGCCGATGGCTAACGAACCCTCTCACGCCCAGCGTACGCCACACGACTCCGCGCCGGCCTCCGGCCCGGATCGCGCCAAGGCATCGCCGCAGGCCAGGCTGTCGCCGATCTGGATCATCCCGCTAATCGCCGTCGCCATCGGTATGTGGCTGGTATACGATAACTACACCAGCCGCGGCACCCAGATTACCCTCACCATGGACAATGCCGAGGGCATCGAAGCCGGCAAAACGTTGATCCGCACCCGCAACGTTGAAGTCGGTCAGGTGCAAAGCGTGCGCCTTTCTGACGATCTGTCTCATGCCGTTATCGGCGCCCGCATTCATCCCGAAGCCGACGGCATGCTCACCGAAGACAGCCGCTTCTGGGTGGTCAAGCCGCGCATCGGCCGCGAGGGCATCAGCGGGCTCAATACCGTACTGTCCGGCGCCTACATACAGCTCGAACCCGGCAGCTCAGACGATTTTCAGCGCGAATTCAAGGTCAGCGACGTGCCGCCGGTCGCCCCGGCAGGCGTCGCCGGGCTGCAGCTCAAGCTGGAAAGCCAGCTGGGCAACTCGTTAAAAGTCGGGGACCCGGTGTCCTATCAAGGGTATACCGTCGGTCGCGTGGAAGAGGTTAATTTCAATCCCGATAAGCGCCGCGTATCCAACCACATCTTTATTGAAAAGCCTTATACCGGCCTGGTGACCGACAACACCCGCTTTTGGAATACCAGCGGCATCGATTTTCGCCTGAACGCTGACGGCATACGCATCAACCTTGAGTCCCTCGAAGCTCTGCTGGGCGGCGGCGTGAGCTTTGGCGTGCCCGCCGACCTGCCCACGGGAAAACAAGTCAGTGCCGACACCCGCTTTAGCCTCTATGCCGATGAAGAAAGCGCGCGCCAGGGCACCTTTGATCGCTACATCGAATACGTGCTGCTGGTCGACGACACCGTTCGCGGGCTGACGAAAGACGCGCCGGTCGAGTTTCGCGGCGTTCGCGTGGGTACCGTAGCCGCAGTCCCCTGGAACTTCGATGCCCCCCAGCCGGATTCACGCTCCAGTTTTGCCATTCCCGTGCTGATTCGGATTGAACCCCAGCGCCTGGGCATGGCCGAGGGCGGCATTGAGCTTGACGAGTGGCGAACACGCTTTGAACGACTGTTCGACATAGGCCTGCGTGCTACGCTCAAAAACGGCAACCTGCTCACCGGCGCGCTGTTCGTCGACCTGAACTTCCAGGACGCGCCGAGCGATCCCTATAGCGCCGAAACCTTCGCGGACGTGCGCGTCTTTCCTACAACCACCGGCGGGTTTGACCAGATACAGGCCCAGATCACAGCGCTGCTGGAAAAGCTCAACGCCTTGAATATCGAGCCGCTGATCAGCGGTCTGGATCGCAACATGCAGGCGGCCGAAGCCACGCTCAACGAAGTGCAGAACGTTTCCCGGTCGCTGAACAAGCTGCTCGACAGCCCGGAAACCCAAGACATCGGCGGCAACCTCAATGCAACGCTCAAGGAACTTCGCACGACGCTGGAAGGCGTATCTCCGGGGTCGCCGGTCTATCAAGACATACGCTCGACTATGGAGCGTATCGAACGCTCGCTGCGCGACCTGCAGCCGCTGACCAAGACGTTAAATGAAAATCCCCGGGCGCTGCTGTTCGATAACCTGGAAACAAAAGATCCCGTGCCGCGCGCACCGTCCGCTCCTTGACATGAGCCCGGCACGTACCGGCCAATGCCACCAGAAGGAAACGCCATGCTCGCCTTTCCGCGTCCGCTGCTGCTGATCGCGCTGCTGCTAAGCCTCGGGCTTGGCGGCTGCGCCGGCAAAGTGACGCCGTCCGCACGCTATGTGCTCCCGGCCACCACACCCGAGATACCCAACGCCGCTGAGGCCACGCTGGCACTTGGCCGGCTACGCCTGGCGCACTATCTGGACGTTGAAGGTATCGTCATGCAGCTCGACGATATCGAGCTGCGCGAAGCCCGCGACCACCGCTGGGCCGAAGGCCTGGACCAGCAGCTGAGACGCAACCTCCAGGCGCATCTCTCGCAAGACCTGCCCGCCTGGCGGGTCGTTCAGGGCAGCGCCGGCGACACCGACGCCTACACGCTGCGTATCAGCATTGACCAGTTTCAAGGGCGCTACGACGGCTATGCCCTCGCCGGCGGCCAGTGGCAGCTGCGTAGCGCCGGCGGCAAGCTTGTGCACATGGCCAGCTTCACAACCCGCACCGCGCTTGAGCAGGACGGCTACCCCGCACTGGTGCGCGCCCTTGGCCAGAGCCTTGAGCAGGCCGCCGGCGAGATTGCCACCGGCATCCGGCGCGCCGTGTTATAGTGCGCGGCTGCGTTTATCACATAACGCTTTATTACTGTTGACGGCCGGGCAACGCGGCCGGCGTTTTAACACGGCGCTTATGTCCAACGCCGTGCGGAGATACTATGGATTTTTCTGACCTTGGCTTAGCGGCCGAACTGCTTGAGGCGATCAACGCTGAAGGCTACACCACGCCTACGCCCATTCAGGCCCAGGCAATACCTGCCGTACTCAACGGCGACGACCTTTTGGCCAGCGCCCAGACCGGCACCGGCAAAACAGCCGGCTTTGGCCTGCCCATGCTGCAGCGCCTGAACCACGGCAAACCCGCCAAAAGCCGGCAGGTACGCTCGCTGGTACTGGCGCCGACCCGAGAGCTGGCCGCACAGGTCGGCAAAAACATTGCCGCCTACGGCGCCGGGCTGAAGCTGCGCACCCAGGTCATTTTTGGCGGCGTGGGCCAGAACCCTCAGGTAGAAGCGCTCAAGCGCGGCGTGGATATCCTCATCGCCACGCCCGGCCGGCTGCTGGACCTGCACCAGCAAGGGCACGTTGATCTGTCAAGCCTGGAAATTCTTGTGCTTGACGAAGCCGACCGCATGCTCGATATGGGCTTTATCCACGACATCAAGCGGCTTTTGCGGCTGATGCCGCCCAAACGGCAGAACCTATTGTTCTCCGCTACCTTCTCCAACGACATTCAGGCGCTGGCCAAACAGCTGCTGCACAACCCTCAGCAAATCGACGTGGCGCCGCGCAACACCACCGCCGACAAGATCGAGCAGGTGGTTTATCAGGTCGATCGCGAGCAAAAGCGCGAGCTGCTGGCACATTTGATCGACACGCAAAAGTGGTATCAGGTGCTGGTGTTTACCCGCACCAAGCACGGCGCCAACCGCCTGGCGGAGCAGCTGTCCAAGCGCTCAATCCCGGCCATGGCGATCCACGGCAACAAAAGCCAGGGCGCCCGCACCCGGGCACTCGGCGCCTTCAAAAGCGGTGATTTGCAGGTATTGGTTGCCACCGACATTGCCGCACGCGGGCTGGACATTCACCAGCTGCCCTACGTGGTCAATTTTGACCTGCCCAACGTTGCCGAAGACTACGTGCATCGCATCGGGCGTACCGGCCGTGCCGGCCGCCAGGGGGAAGCCGTATCGCTGGTATGCGTCGACGAAGCCCAGCTGCTGAAAAACATCGAGCGGCTGATCAAAAAACCCCTGGAGCGCCGCGTGGAACCAGGGTTTGAACCGGACCCCAACGCCGTGCCCCAGCCGATCGAAAACGGCCGTCGCTCCGGGAAACCGCGCAATGCCAAGCGCACGCCCGGTGCCGACCGCGAACAAAAGCCGCGGCGCTCACGCAATCGCCAGCGCAGCTCCCAAAGCCGCTAGTCTCGTCGCTTGCTCGCACCTTTTATCGCTTTTTGTTGACCCATCGTTGGAGTGACCATGGCCTCGTCCGATCTGATTGCCGATTATCGCCGCTGGCTCACCTTTCAGCATCAGGAACAGCTGAGCCGCGAACACGCCGGCATCGTTCAGCGTCTGGAAGAGGCACGCGCTTCGTCCGGGCCTGTGGTGCAGGCCTATCGCAGCATGGCCGAAAAAGCCGCAGCCGAAGGAGCCTGCTACCGCACGCTGTTTTTACGCACCCGTGAAGGCGGCGAAGCGCTGGTGTGCGAAGGCTGGCTGTTTATTCGCCGCCTGCTCAGCGAAGGCCAGCAGGCGCGGGTGCGCGCCACCCTGGTAGAAACCTTCACCCTGGAAGACGGCATCATGGCGCCCGGGGACAAGCCCGCGCGCAAAATCACGCTGGAAATTTTCGATCAGGTACACATCGACAAAGGCATGCGCACCAGTGTCCGGGTGGACTGCGTGGATAACGGCAACGACGCGCACTTCGTTACGCTGCTGGATGCCGTACGCGGCGACTTGCGCCCGCATCTCTAGTCGTTCATGCCAACACGCCGCCCGGCCAAGGAGATAGACATGCACGCTAGATCAGCCGGCGATACGACCCTGCCGATACGGGTGATCTACACCGGCGGCACCGTCGGTATGCTGCCCGGCAGCGACGGCCTGGCCCCGGGCGGTCATTTCGCCGCCCGGCTACAGCGCGCTCTGGCGACGCTGCCCGCCGAAAAACACCGGGCGCTGCCCGGATGGGAAGTGCACAGCTATTCGCGACTGATCGACTCCAGCGCGGTGACGCCGCTGGACTGGCAGGTGCTGGCCGATGACATTCGCGCCCATCAGGCCGCCTACGCCGGCGTGGTGGTGGTGCACGGCACCGATACACTGAGCTGGACCGCTGCAAGCCTGGCCTTCCAGCTGCGCCGTCCGGGTTTTCCGGTTATCGTAACCGGCGCCATGCAGCCGCTGGAAACGCCGGGCAGCGACGCGCTGGACAACCTCTACGGCGCGCTGCGCTTTGCCGCAAAGCCGGCGCTTGACGGCGTCGCGGTCTATTTTGCCGGGCGCCTGCTCCACGGCGCTCGGGCCACCAAGCAGCACGCCTCGGCCGCAGACGCGTTCGCCAGCCCCAACGCCCCCGCACTGGGCGAATACCGCGACACACCGCGGCTTTTTTCCCATGCCCTGCCCCCGGCCACTGCCGCAGCCGATACCGCTTATAACGCCACGCCGGCCGACTATCAGCGGGTCAATCAAGACTATCAGCGGGTCAATCAAGGCGAAGTCGTTCGTATCGCCCTGTGGCCCGGCATGGCCGCCTGGCAGCTCAGCGCCTGGCTGGAGGATTCGCGGGTTAAAGGAGCGCTGCTGGAGCTGTGGGGCGCCGGCAATATCGCCGACGATCCGGCACTGCTGGAGGTCATACGGCGAAGCAGCGCTCGGGGCACGCTGATGGCCGCGGTCAGCCAGTGCCCCCAAGGCAGCGTGGCCATGGGCGCCTATGCCGCCGGCAGCGGGCTTTACCGGGCCGACGTACTAAGCGGTGGCGACATGACGCCGGAAGCCGCCTACGGCAAACTCGTTCACCTGCTGGCGCTGGGGCTTGGCGACGACGCTCGCCGCCGTGCTTTCCTTACCCCTTGCATCGGGGAGCGCCGCGACGGCAAGCCTTCTGCGCACTAGCGATCGCCGGCGCGAAGCCGGGCTTCTACCCGTTCAAGAATTTGTCGGCTGACCTTACCGACCAGCGGCGTCGCTGCGCGGTTGACGGCCTTTTCCATCAGCCGGCTGCCGATTTCGTAGCTCAGAGTCAGCGTCACTCGAGTGCCTTCGGGCACGCGTTCAAGATAGTAGCGCCCCTGGTTTTTCACCCCGCTCAGCGATTCCCAGGCCAGCGTATGAGGCGAACGTGCCTCTACCACGGCCACATCAAAGGTCCAGTCCATTTTCACAGCATGGACATACCAGCGATAGCGCTGCTCGCCCAGCGGCTCGATACGCTCAATCAGATCGGAATAGTCGGCAAACTCCTCGACCCGGCGCAGCAGGGCAAAAACGCGCTCTGGCGGGGCGTTGACGATTTCGCTGTGTTCGATGGTGGCCATGTCGGATACTCGCAATAAGCAATCGCTAGCTGGGGGATGATCCCGAAAAATAATGGCAGGCCCGCGCAGGGCGCGGTGAGCGCCTAGCCTAACACGGCAAACGCCGACGGCTCACAGATCTCGCATCAGCAGCGCAAACTCGGCGTCGTCCGGCGATATGGCTTCTCCGGGAACGGGAATGCTGACCACATGGCCGGACCCCGGGGCCACGCTGACCGCCTCGCCGCGCTTGTTTTCTATTCGCGAAAGCGTAAAGCGCCGGTTGCCGCCGGGCAGCATCAGCTCCACGCTGTCACCCACGGCAAAGCGGTTTTTGACGTTGACGGTCAGCCGGCCGCGAGCCGCATCCACGTCGATAACATCGCCGACAAACTGCTGGTGGACGCCGATGGAATGGCCGCGCTCATAGTTCTGGTACTCGTCGTGCACGTGGCGACGGTAAAAGCCTTCCGTATAGCCGCGGTTGGCCAGGTTATCCAGCTCGTCCATCAGCGCCTTATCGAACGGGCGGCCCGCCACGGCATCGTCAATGGCCCGTCGATACACCTGGGCAGTGCGGGCTACGTAGTACGGCGATTTGGTACGGCCTTCAATTTTCAGCGAGCTTACGCCCAGCCGCGTAAGCTCCGGCACGTGCTGCACTGCGCGCAGATCCTTGGAGTTCATGATGTAGCTGCCGTGCTCGTCTTCAAAGATCGGCATCAGCTCGCCGGGGCGGCTGCGATCTTCGATAAGCGCGGAGAGCTCATCGGGGCGTTGAGCACCGGCAGCGGGGCCGCCACTTTCGCTGCCGTTACCGCTGGCAATGACCCCCTGCCCCGGCGCCCACTCGCCGCTTGCAGCATGCGCCAGGGCGGAATTGGCCGGCACCAGATCACCGGTGGCATCCTTGGCCGCGGCCACGGTGCGGTACTGCCAGCGGCACGCGTTGGTGCAGGTGCCCTGGTTGGGGTCGCGATGATTGAAATACCCCGACAGCAAACAGCGCCCGGAATAGGCAATGCACAGCGCGCCGTGGACGAAGGTTTCGATTTCAAGCCCCGGGCACTCGGCGCGAATCTGGCCGATTTCGCCAAGCGAGAGCTCCCGGGAAAGAATGATCCGGCTGATGCCCTGGCGCTGCCAGAAGCGTGCCGCGGCGTAGTTGACCACGTTGGCCTGCACCGACAGATGAATCGGCTGCTCCGGCCAGCGCTCGCGGATCATCATGATCAGGCCCGGATCGGACATGATCAGCGCATCCGGGCCGGCCTCGATCACCGGCTCCATATCGCGTAGATAGGTTTTCAGCTTGGCGTTGTGCGGGGCGATGTTCGACGCCACGTAAAACTGCTTGCCGCGCGCGTGGGCGTAGGCAATTCCCTTGTGCAGGTTGGCGACGTTGAAGTCGTTATTGCGCACCCGCAGCGAATAGCGCGGCTGGCCGGCATACACCGCATCGGCGCCGTAGGCAAAGGCGTAGCGCATGTTTTCAAAGGTACCGGCGGGCGAAAGTAGCTCGGGGGCAAACATGAAAGGCTCCGTGGCATAGGGCATGTGGCAGGAAAGCGGCGAGACTAGCAGACCGGCACGGCGCCTCACTTGACCTGCGTCGGGTTGAACGCCTTTTATGGCCGCGCCCGCTGGCGTACACTGCCGGCGCGCCGGACCGCCTCCACACCACGCTTCGCCAAGAGACACGCTCTATGCCTGACACGCCTACCGCGCACGCCTCCCACCGCCCTGCCACCGTGGTGATTTACTCCGGCGGCATGGATTCTTTCACCGTGCTGCACCGCGCCCTGCGCGAAGGCCGCGAGGTGCACGCGCTGTCGTTTGACTACGGCCAGCGCCACGTCCGCGAGCTGGACACCGCCCGCCGGGTGTGCGAAGCGCTGGATATTCCTCATCAGGTGGTGGATATCCGCGCCATTCACGGGCTGATCGACAACTCGGCGCTGACCGACGCCTCCCGCGCCGTGCCCGGCGGCGACTACGCCGAAGACAACCTGGCCGCCACGGCAGTGCCCAATCGCAACATGATGCTTTTATCGCTTGCCATTGCCAAGGCGGTAAATATCGGCGCCGATCGCGTCGATTACGGCGCCCACGGCGGCGACCACGTGCTCTACCCTGACTGTCGTCCCGAATTTGTCGAGGCCATGCGCCACGCCGCGGGCCTTGCCAACCTAGAGCCCGTGGACGTCCACGCGCCCTACCTGCACCGCAGCAAAGCCGAGATTCTGGCAGACGGGCTGGCCATGGGGCTTGACTACGCCGACACCTGGACGTGCTACCAGGGAGAAACGCTTGCCTGCGGCGAATGCGCCAGCTGTCGCGAACGTCTGGATGCGTTTGCCGCCAACGGCGTCAGCGACCCGCTGGCCTATGCCCAGACACCGGCCTGACGCGCGCCCATGCATCGTGATCGACCCCAACGCGAAAACAGCGCCGTCTTTTTCGCCGCACAGGCCGCAGAGACGCCGCCTGCAGACGGCTGCCGCCCGGGCTGCGGGGCCTGCTGTATTGCGCCGTCCATCAGCTCGCCGATTCCCGGCATGCCTGACGGCAAACCCGCCGGCGTGCGCTGCGCCCAGCTGGATGACGCGAACCTTTGCCGGCTGTTCGACGACCCCCGCCGCCCGGCCGTATGCCAGCGGTTCAGCTACGATCGCGCGCTCTGCGGCGAGCATCGTGAACAGGCGCTGGAGACGCTGGCCGCGCTGGAAGTCCTGACCGCGTGAAACGAACGATCACGGCGCCCCGGAAACCGCCAAGCGCCGCTCGGCAAGACGCGTCCAGCGCAGCAGTACCGGCGCATCGCTGTGGCGCACGCGGCCCAGCAGGCGCCGAAAGCTGATCAGCGCGGCAGGATCGTCCGGGGCAATATGGGTCAGCCACAGTTCCAGAGCCGCCAGCTCCTGATGGCGATTGCCCTGCTTGCGCGCCTGGCGCAGCGCCAGCTCCGCCAGCGCCTGCACGTCTTGCCCCCGGCGCGCACGC
This sequence comes from Halomonas cibimaris, assembly GCF_039537045.1. Lineage (GTDB taxonomy): Bacteria > Pseudomonadota > Gammaproteobacteria > Pseudomonadales > Halomonadaceae > Vreelandella > Vreelandella cibimaris. The sequence goes on from NZ_BAAAZT010000009.1 coordinate 11,918, forward strand.
ACGTACGCCAGCTGCATGGCAAGTTCGGGCAAAAACAGCGTATCGCGCTCCAGGGCGATGCTCAGGCACTGGTCGAGATACCCTTCTACCGCACCTAGCTGATCCATCGCCAGGCAGGCATCGGTGTACCAGAGCACCGGGCGTAGATAGCGCTCAAAGCCGGTCAGTTCGGCCATTTGCGCCAGGCACTGCTCAAGTTCAGCAAGCCCACCGGCATCGCCGCCCAAGGCACGCTGCCAGCCCAGCACCCCTCGGGCGGAAAGCTGCCACAGGGCCAGATCCGGCGTATCGGACAGGGCAGCGGCCTGCTCGGCATGGCGGCTGGCCATGTGCACGTGCCCCAGCTGGCGGTACAGCGCCGAGCCAACCAGATGCGCCATGGCCAGCGTACCGGGATGATTGATCTGCTGGGCCAGCCGTATGGCACTTTCCACCTGGCGCTCGGCACGCGCATAGTCACCGTGCAGGCACAGCGCCCAGCTGTGAAAACAGGCAGCGCTGACCTGAGGGTGATCAGAAAACGGCAGCCATTCAATCATCATCGGCGTATTGAGCGGGTCCAGCGCCTCCAGCTGACGATGCGCCTCGCCTACGTTGCCTGACCAATAGGCACAGTGGGCCCGGGCGTAGTCGGCCAGCCGGCGGTAGCGCGGCTCTTTGAGCTGCGCGGCAAGCCCTGCCAGGCCGGCCACCAGGGTACGGGCCTCGTTATGGTCATAGCGCTGGCTGCGTGCCACCCAAAGGCCCCATTTGACCAAAAATACCGCGCCCGAATCCGCGGGCGTATCATCGTCCTGCGGCGTTTGTCGCAGCATTTCACGGGCACGTTCAAAGCTTTCCAGCGCAGCAGGCGAGCCGTGACCTTCAAGCGCAAACGCCGCCTGGCCGCGCACCGTCAGCAGGCTGATGGCGCGCGCCGGCTCATGAGCCACACGTTCCAGACTTTCCAGCCCGGCATCCGCCATACGCAGCGCCGTACGATTGGCGCTGACCTTGAGCGCTTGCTGAGCGGCAAGCTCGAAGTAGCGTGCGCTACGGGCATCGTGGCCGCTGCCGCTCAGGTGCATGGCGAAATCGCCCGGATGGCGACTGATCCAGACCGGAAAGCGCTCTTCAATCAGCGTGACAACCAGCTGATGCAGCCGCTGACGCACGTCCCGCGGGCACGACAGGCAGGCCGCTTCCTGCAAAAGCTGGTGGCTGAACTGGTAGGTTTGAACGCCCCCTTGCGCTTCACCTGCCGGCTCGATGATCTCTCGTCTGCGCATGTGTTCCAGCGCGCGATCAAGCGCCTGGGGCTCCCAGCTACTGCACGCCGCCAGAAAGTCCAGGCGAAAACGGCGGCCCAGCATGGCGGCCACGTGGGCTACGTGACGATCGCCGTCCAGCTGATCAATACGGCTGGCCAGCAGTCCGAAAAGGCCGTTGGGCAGCGTATCCAGCTGCACCTTTCGCCCTTCGCGCCGGTCAATGTCCAGCCGCCGACAGAGCTCCTGCAGATACAGCGGCACCCCGTCACAGCGCTCGATGATCTGCGTGCGCAGCCGGGGACTCAAGTGCAGCCGGTAGCGCCGGGCAAGCAAGGCCAGCAGTCGCGATGACTGCTCGCCATCCAGCGGCCCCAGCGCTACCTGCTGATCCCAGTACAGTTTGCCCGGCAGCGCCTCACGGCCGTGCTGGCTGGCGACCAGCATGAACGCTGTATGGATGGGCAGACGCGCCTGAAGAGCCGCAAGCACCTTGAACGAAGGCTCGTCGGCCCACTGCAGGTCATCAATCATCAGCACCACGGGGCGATTGCCGGCCAGATGCTCAATCAGCCGCTGCACCAGCGCCACGACCAGCTCAGTGGCTTCTGCAGTGCACGTCAGCCGCGCTATATCGGCCTGCTCGCACGCCCCCAGCGCTTCTTCCAGCAGCCGCTGGCGGCCGGCCTCAAGCTCAGGCATCTTTAGCCGGCGTTGCAGCGCGCGCAGGTCCGACGCCCCGGGGTGCGCCCGGCCGTGCCAGGCCACCAGGCGGCGGGCAACGGCGTACGGCTCCAGCACCGACAGCCGCGTCATTGGCTGCCAGCAAATCGCCGCGCCGCGGCTTAGCTCAAGCTGGCGAAACCTCACCATCAGAGCCGATTTACCCATGCCGGCCGTCCCGCTCACCATCACGCTCTGGCGCAGCCCGATACCGGCCCGGGCCAGCCCGTCGTGCAGCTGACGAAGCGCGGTTTCCCGCCCGATCAAACTTGGCGGCACGGCATCCCCGCCGCTGTCATGGCGGCCCAGCGCCAGCGCTTTCAGGCGCACTTGGCCATCGCTTGCGACAAGCCGCGAAGTCAGCCGCGGCTGCAAATCCAGCGCCGGCGGCATGTGCTGGCTTGCCTGGCGGGAGATCACCAGCTCGCTGTCTTCCGCTGCGTTCATCAATTCAAGGGAGGTCTGGGTGACCTGGCCCAGCGGATCGGCCAGCTGCCGCTCGGGCAGATAGACCGCCCGGCCGCTGTGCAGCCCGGCCGCCAGAGTGAAGTGCGGCGGCGCGCCGTCTCCTTGCCAGCAGCGCGCGGCTTGCTGGGGCAGCGCATGGCGGCAGTGTTCGTACAGCGCGACCAGCTCGGCCAGCTGATGCGCCGGCCCGTGGGTGCCAAAACAGGCAAGCCCCAGCCCGCCGGTGGCGCCGGGCAGCCAGAAGCCGCCCAGATGGTGACACTGCTGCTCCAGCCAGCGCAGCAGCGCTAGCTGCAGCGTCAAACAGTGCTGCAGCGCACCACGCTCCTGCCACTCGCCCTCAAGCCTCAGGCGAATCGCCATCACTGACAGCTGGCGCAGCTCGATTTCGTCTTCACGCAGCGCCGCGCTGTCAGCGGCCAGCGCGCGCGAATAGGCGCCCTGGGGCGACATGCCCCGCGGCGGCGTCTCGCCGTCCGACCAGTAGCGCGCCAGCCGCAAAAATGCCGGCTCCGGCTGCTGGCCGGACAGCGCCAGCAGCTGCAGATAGGCGCTGTATGCTTCGTGGGCTGCGGCTCGCTGCCCCTGCTCGGCCAGCTGTTTGACCCGGCGCTGATGAAACGGCCCGTAACCGGAAAAGCGATGGGTCAACGTCGCCAGCACGCTGTCCGGCACCGAATCATGCGCCTCAAGCACTTGCTCGATAAAACGTATAACGCGCTGCCGCCATTCGCTGCGCACCTGAACCAGCCAGCGCTGGAAGGCCGCGCAGCTGGCCAGCTCGAGCTCTTCGACCAGGTCTCCTTGATAGCACGCCAGCACCGCCTCAAGGCCCGCCAGGTCTCGCGGGCCGTCGAGCAGCGTTTCCAGTTGTTTAAGATCGACCTGCCAGTCGTCCGGCAGGGTCAGAGCCATCGCCTGGCGCGATACGCTCAGCAGGTCATCCCCGCGCGACCCCAGCGACTGGCGCAGGCAGTGCAGCGCGTGGCGCAGATTGGTGCGCCCGGTTGACACGGCTTGATCCGGCCATAAAAGCTCGGCAAGCGTCGTGCGGCTCACCGGCTGACGATGGAGCAGCAGATAAACCAGCAGTGCCTTGACCTTGTCGTAGCTAAAGCGGGTCAGCACGTCCCGATCCCGCGTGAGCGAAAAATGCCCCAGAAGGACAAGCTGGTCAGACTCGCAAGCATCGCGCATGGGCAAAGTTCCTGGCTCAGCGGCTGGCTAGGCAGGCACGCCGCTATGAAAACGAAAATCCGTATCGGGTGCGCTGATCAACTCGGCTTCGCAGGCAACGAAAAACGCAATGCGCTCGTCCAGCGGCGCCTGGGTCTGCCGGCCGGCCAGCAGCAGGTAGTCTTCGTAGTGGCGGCCTTCCGATTTCACCAGCGTGCGATAAAACTGCGCCAGCTCTTCATCCAGATAGGGAATCAGCCGCGCGAAGCGCTCGCAGCTGCGCGCTTCGATCAGCGCACCGATGATCAAAATATCGATCAAACGCTCAGGGTCGTTGGGCCGCACATGGCGGCGCAGCCCTTCGGCGTAGCGTGAAGCGCTCAGATGATGATAGGCCACGCCCCGCTTTTCCATCAGCTTGATCACCTGCTCAAAGTGCAAAAGCTCCTCGCGCGCCAGCTGAGACATTTTGCTCAGCAATAGCGGCTGATCCACATAGCGGTAAAGCAGGTTCATGGCCGTGGAGGCGGCCTTTTTTTCGCACTGGGCATGATCGATCAAAAGCGTCTGCGGATGCGCCATGGCCCATTCCAGCCAGGCGTGCGGCGTGGCGCAGGCGAGAAAATCCAGCAGGCTCGCGGGCAGCAGATGCTCAGCGCTGATGCCGTGACCGGCAGGCGGCAAGACGCGGTTCGCCGCGGTAGCGCGGGAAGAAGCGTCCGCATCGGCACCGGAAGAAAGGGAGCGGTGAGGGGAAGATATAGAAGACGATTCAAAATGAGTCATGGCAAAGTACCCAAGCAGCCGATGTCCGACGCGCGCTGCTGTCGGGCATGAACAGTATCGAGCTTAAAAATATCCGACATGAAAGTGTCGAGCGTAGAAATATCGGGCATAAAACAGCGAAGGCGTATGGTAACGCGGCGACGCGGCAATCACACCTGCCCGGGTAGCTGCACTACCGTAATGCGCCGCCGAGCGCGCCGCAGGCGTCATTTTACGCCATCGGCTGCGGCCAAAGTGTCATGTGGCCGCCACGCCATTCGCTTAACATTGTCAACGGTTTAACGTACTATTGCGCCATTCCGCTGCGCCGCCCTATCGCGTATGCCGGCCTTCCGGCTGCGCCCGAACTGTGCTGTGTCTGTCGACACAGCCGGCAGCCGCGCCTTCCCAGCCAACCCGAGGGTCCACCGTGCTCGAAGCCTACCGCCAACATGTTACCCAACGCGCCGAGGCAGGCGTTCCGCCCAAACCGCTTAACGCCGAGCAGGCCGCCGCCCTGGTGGAGCTTTTGAAAAACCCGCCGGCGGGCGAAGAAGAGTTCCTTCTGGAGCTGATTACCCAGCGCATTCCGCCGGGCGTGGACGAGGCCGCCTACGTCAAGGCCGGCTTTCTCACCGCCATTGCCAAAGGCGAAGCCGAGTCTCCGCTGATCGACAAGGTCCACGCGGTAAAGCTTTTGGGCACCATGCAGGGCGGCTACAACATTGCCTCGCTGACCGAGCTGCTCGACGATGACGCGCTGGCCAAAGAGGCCGGCGAGCAGCTCAAGCACACCCTTTTGATGTTTGACGCCTTCCACGACGTGGAAGAGCGCGCCCGCGCGGGCAACGCCGTCGCCCAGGACGTACTGACATCCTGGGCCGAGGCCGAGTGGTTTCTGTCCCAGCCGGCGCTTGCCGAAAAGATCACCCTGACCGTGTTCAAGGTGCCCGGCGAAACCAACACCGACGACCTGTCCCCCGCGCCGGACGCCTGGTCGCGCCCGGACATTCCGCTGCACGCCAACGCCATGCTGAAAAACCCGCGTGACGGCATCGAGCCGGAAGAGCCGGGCGTCAAGGGCCCGCTCAAGCAGATCGAGGCGGTCAAGGCCAAGGGCCACCCGGTGGTGTACGTGGGTGACGTGGTGGGCACCGGTTCATCGCGCAAGTCCGCGACCAACTCGGTACTCTGGTTCTTCGGCGACAACATTCCCTACGCGCCCAACAAACGCGCCGGCGGCTTCTGCTTCGGCGGCAATATCGCCCCGATATTTTTCAACACCATGGAAGATTCCGGTGCGCTGCCCATCGAGATGGACGTCGACAACCTCAACATGGGCGATGTGATCGACGTCTACCCCTACGCCGGCAAAGTCTGCCGCCACGGTACCAACGAGGTGATCACCACCTTTGCGCTGAAAACCGAGCTGCTGCTCGACGAAGTGCGCGCCGGCGGCCGCATTCCGCTGATCATCGGCCGCGGCCTGACCGCCAAGGCGCGGGCATCGCTGAACCTGCCCGCCTCCGATATTTTCCGCCTGCCCGAGCAGCCGGCGGACACCGGCCGCGGCTTCACCCTGGCCCAGAAGATGGTCGGCCGCGCCTGCGGTATGGACGGCGTGCGCCCGGGCATGTACTGCGAGCCGAAAATGACCACCGTGGGCTCGCAAGACACCACCGGCCCCATGACCCGGGACGAGCTGAAAGACCTCGCCTGCCTGGGCTTCCAGGCGGACCTGGTGATGCAGTCGTTCTGCCACACCAGCGCCTACCCCAAGCCGGTGGACGTGGATACCCACCACACCCTGCCGGACTTCATCATGAACCGCGGCGGCGTGTCCCTACGCCCGGGCGACGGCATCATCCACTCCTGGCTCAACCGCATGCTGCTGCCCGACACCGTGGGCACCGGCGGCGACTCCCACACCCGCTTCCCCATGGGCATTTCCTTCCCCGCGGGCTCGGGGCTGGTGGCCTTTGCCGCCGCCACCGGGGTGATGCCGCTGGACATGCCGGAGTCCGTGCTGGTGCGCTTCAAGGGCAAGCGCCAGCCCGGCGTGACCCTGCGCGACCTGGTCCACGCCATCCCCTACTACGCCATTCAGCAGGGGCTGTTGACCGTCGAAAAGTCGGGCAAGAAAAACGCCTTCTCCGGCCGGGTTCTGGAGATCGAGGGCCTGGAAGACCTGACCGCCGAGCAGGCCTTCGAGCTGTCCGACGCCTCCGCCGAGCGCTCCGCGGCGGGCTGCACCATTACGCTTTCCGAAGACAGCGTGACCGAGTACCTGACCTCCAACATCACCCTGCTCAAGTGGATGCTGGCCCAGGGCTACGGCGATGCCCGCACCATCGAGCGGCGCATCAAGGGCATGCAGGCCTGGCTTGACGATCCCAGCCTGCTGCGCGCCGACGCCGACGCCGAGTACGCCGAAGTCATCGAAATCGATCTGGACCAACTCACCGAGCCGGTGCTGTGCGCGCCCAACGACCCCGACGACGCCCGCCTGCTGTCCGAGGTCGCCGGCGAGACCATCGACGAGGTCTTCATCGGCTCGTGCATGACCAACATCGGCCACTTCCGCGCCGCGGGTAAACTGCTGGAAAAACAGCCCGCCGGCAGCCTGAAAACCCGCCTGTGGCTCGCCCCGCCGACCAAGATGGACCAGCACCAGCTCACCGAAGAGGGCTACTACGGCATCTTCGGCCGCGCCGGCGCGCGCATGGAAATGCCTGGCTGCTCGCTGTGCATGGGCAACCAGGCCCGGGTCGCGGCCAAAAGCACCGTGGTCTCCACCTCCACGCGCAACTTCCCCAACCGCCTGGGCGACGGCGCGGATGTGTACCTGGCCTCGGCCGAGCTTGCCGCCGTGGCCGCGGTGGAAGGCCGCCTGCCCACGGTGAGCGAGTACCGCCGCTACATGAGCGAGTTTGACGCCATGGCCGGCGAGATCTACCGCTACATGAACTTCCACGAGATCGAGGAATACCAGAACGTAGCGTCCGACTACATTCCCCTCGCCGAAGAAGCCTAAGCCGTAGCTGCATCCGCTTGTCTGCCGGCCTGAGCCTTCTCAGGCCGGCTTTTTCATGGTGAATCAGCCGGCTATTCAAGGCTGTTTTTTAAACCAAGACTGTTTTCAAGACCATCTTTTCAAGACCGTTTTCAAGACCGTTTCAAGGGAGACACCCGCCATGAGCGATAACATCGTGACCCCGGATATCTGCGACGCCCACCCGGAAGTGGAAGCCATCGTCGCGCCGTTCACAAACTTCGGCGGCGTCAGCGCCTTTTACGGCCCGGTGCGCACCGTCAGCTGCTTTGAAGACAACTCCCGGGTGCGCGAAGCGGTGAGCGAGCCCGGCAACGGCGCGGTGCTGGTGGTGGACGGCGGCGGCTCGCACCGCTGCGCGATGCTTGGCGACATGCTCGCCGAAAAGGCCCACGCCAACGGCTGGGCGGGGATTATCATGTTTGGCTGCGTGCGCGACGTCGACGTGCTGGCCACCACGCCCATCGGCATTCAGGCGCTGGGCAGCCACCCGCGCAAAAGCCACAAGCGCGGCGAAGGCACCCGGGACATTGCAGTGGACATCGCCGGCACCCGAGTCGCCCCCGGCCAGTGGCTGTACGCCGACAACAACGGTATTTTGATTGCCGAGCAGGCGCTGCCCCTCTAGACCGCACACCTTTTTCCGCGAGCTGAAGGTTGCCTATCCATGTCGCTTTCTGCCTCCCGCGCTGCACCGCTACGCCGGCTGGCCGCATCGCTGTGGCGCGTATTTCGCAGCCGGCTGCGCGCGCTCGTCGCGTTTCATCTGCTGTTTACCTTACTGGCCTCGTTTCTCGCGCTGCCGGCTATTGCCTGGGTCAGCCGTGCGCTGTATGCCCGGCTCGGGGCCGACATCGTCACCCTTGACCGGCTGATCGCCCTGCTGTTCACCCCGGCCGGTATCAGCGGCGCCCTGGCGATTCAGGGGCTGGCCTTCGGGCTTTTGTACTGGCAGCAGGCGGGCATGCTGTATATCGCCACCAGCCGGCACGGTACAAGCCACTCCCGGCTGGCGCTGGAAGCGCTGTGGCACGGCACTCGCCGACTGCCGGCGCTGATGGGGCTGGTGGTCGTGCAGGTCGGCAGCCACCTTTTACTGGTGGCGCCTTTTATGGTGGCCATGACCTGGCTTTACGACGCCTGGCTTGGCGGGATGGAACTTTACTATCTGCAAAAAATTCGGCCGCCGGCGCTGTGGTATTTCGTTGCCTGCGCGCTGCCCGTGCTGGGCCTGTGGGCCTGGCTTGCCGGGCGGCTGTACCTGCGCTGGCTGCTGGCGCTGCCGCTGGTGGCGCTGGACAACGCCGCCCCCGTTACCGCCCTCAAGCGCAGCGTCGCGCTGACCCAGGGGTGGCGCCGCTCGATTGCGGCGGCGGTAATGCTGGTGCTGATCGGCGTAGTGGCGCTGCCGATACTTGCCACCCTTGCCTTTGACACCCTGTTCACCCCGCTTCTGGACGGGCTGCCCGAGCATCACGCCGTGCTGCTGCCGGCCATGCTTGTCTATCTCACCGCCTACGTGCTGCTGACCCTGGCGCTGACGTTTGCCGGTATCGCGCTCAACGCGCTTCTTTCTGCCTGCCTGTATCTTCAGCTCGCGCTTGGCAGGCGGCATCAAAAACGCGCTGCTACCCCGCACGCCGGGCGGTTTGCCTGGGCGATAGAGCTTGGGGTGATCGTGCTGGCGGCTCTGCAGGCCTGGTGGATCGTAGGCAGCTTTGCGCTCGACGACGACGTCGAGATCATCGCCCACCGGGGCAGCTCCATGCGCGCCCCGGAAAACACCCTGCCGGCCTTTCGTCAGGCGGCCAAGGAAGGCGCAGACGCGGTGGAGCTGGACGTTCAGCTAAGCGCCGATGGCGCGGTGATGGTCTACCACGACCGCACGCTTGCACGGCTTGCCGGCGACGCCCGGGCGCTGGGCACATTGAGCCGGGAAGAACTTGCCAACGTGGACGTCGGCAGCTGGTTCGGCCACGACTTTCGCGGCGAGCGCATTCCTACGCTTGAACAGGTGCTTGAGACCCTGCGCGGCCGGGCCGGCATCATGATCGAGCTCAAGCCCTCGCCGGGCCGCGGGCGCGACCTGGCGCTCGGAGTGCTCGCCGAGCTGAATCAGGAGACGGACACCCGCTACGCCTGCTGGGCAAAGGCCGAATCGGCTATCGCCGCCTACGGCCGCTGCGGCTATCCGGATGCCCGGCGCGAAATGCGCCTGGCGTCCATGTCCCCCGCGCTTGTGGCCACGCTTGCCGAGCTGGCCCCCGAAATGCGCCTGACGCTGCTTGCCCAGCTGGTGATTCCCGGCACGCTGGACCGCCGCGGCTTCGATGCGCTGGGCCTGCGCCACAACCGCATTACCGCAGACGAAATGCGCCTGGCCGCCACCTACGACTACGACGTTCACGCCTGGACGGTCAACAACGCCGAGCGTATGGCGACGCTGATCGACATGGGCGTGGATGCCATTATTACCGACTACCCAGATCGCCTGGCCGCTCTGCTCGGCGAACGCCGCCGGCTAAGCGATGCCGGTTTGCTGCTGCTCAAGCTTCACAGCTGGCTGAAGCGATAACGACGCTTACTCAGCCTCATCTCCCATGACCACGCCTTCTCGACGCGGATCGGCACCGCCGAATAAAGAACCGTCTTCACGGCGCACGATGACCCCCAGCCCGCTGGTCAGCTCGCGGTCGCTGAGCGTATGGCCCAGCTCGTCGAGCGCGGCTCGGGTGTCCGCTGGCAGCCGATCTTTTTCTACGTAAACGCTGTCGCCCAGGGTCAGCACGTGCGGCAGCGACAGCGCCTGCTGGGCATCAAGGCCCCAGTCGCGCAGTGCCACCAGCGTCTGGGCCACGTAGGGGATAATCGCGGCCCCGCCGGGGCTGCCAAGGGTTGCCACCAGCGGGCCTATAGCGGCTGCCTGCGCATCGTCATCAGCGCGCTTGAACACCAGCGTAGGGCTCATGCTGGAGCGCGGGCGCTTGCCCGGCTGCACGCGGTTGGCAACGGGCTTGCCGTCCACCTCCGGGGTGAAGGAAAAATCCGTCAGCTGATTGTTCAACAGGTAGCCGCCGGCAAGCCCGGTGGCGCCGTCGGCGAGAATACGCGAGCCGAACGCTTGCTCAATGGAGGTGGTCATGGCCACCGCATGGCCGTCGGCATCGATCACGCTCACATGGCTGGTGCCGTATTCCGGCTGACGCGGTGGCGTCGCCCAGCTGATCTCAAGTGCGCCGGGCCGGCCGGGTGCCACGTCTTCTCCCAGGCTCTGCTCAGCGCCGATCAGCCCGGCCCGACGCTTCAGGTAGGCCGGCGCCAGCAGGGTGCGCCAGTCACCGCCGGGCGCATCGACAAACGCCGGATCGGCGATGTAGCGGTTGCGATCGGCAAAGGCCAGCCGCGACGCCTCAAGAAAACGATGCAGCCAGTCATCGCTCGGCGCGCCGCCGTCCAGCGGCGCCTTGGCCATGGGTTCGTTATCCAATATGCCAAGAATCTGCATAACGGTCAGATGCCCCGATGACGGCGGCGGAAATCCGCATACCGTCCACTGCTGCCAGGGAGTGCAGATGGCGTCGCGCTCCTGGACCTCGTAGTTTTCAAGGTCGTCAACGTCAAGGCTGCCGGGCATCTTTTGTGCCTGCACCCGTGCGGCCAGATCTTTTGCCACCTTGCCCTGATAGAACGCCTTGCTGCCGCGCTCGGCAATCTTTTCAAAAATGGCGGCAAGTGCCGGGTTTTGGAGCGTCTCGCCCACGGCCAGCGCAGCGCCGTCATCGTGATAGTACAAGGCGCGAGCGGCCGGATTTTGCCGCAGGGCGTCGTCGTTTGCCAGGCTCTGATGCAGCCTTTCACTGACGGCAAAGCCGTTTTTGGCCAGCGTTATCGCTGGGGCAAACAGCGATGCCCAGTCAAGCTTGCCGTGTTTTTTGTGGGCTTTTTCCAGCATCTTGACGATACCCGGCACGCCTACGGACCGCCCGCTGGTAACGGCGTCCATAAACGCCAGCGGCTCGCCCTGGGCGTTGAGAAAAAGCGTCTCATCAACGCCTGCCGGCGCGGTTTCCCGGCCGTCAAAGGCACGCACTTCGCTGCCGTCAAAGTGCAGCAAAAACCCGCCGCCGCCGATGCCGCTTGACTGCGGCTCCACCAGCGCCAGCACCATCTGCACGGCAATCGTTGCATCAATCGCACTGCCGCCGGCCTGTAGAATCTGCCGGCCGGCATCTGCCGCCAGCGGATTGGCCGCTACCACGGCAAACGACTGCGTAGCCCAGCCCGGCTTTTGGGTAAAGCCCGAAGCGGTCTCGGGGCTCAGCGCCGGCGTCTGATAGTCAAACCCCGACGCCGCCAGCGGCATCAGCAGCAGCCCCAAGGGAATAAGGCAGTGTTTCCAACCCAGCATGATGGTTCTCCTCCACAACAGCAAAACGCCCGGCACATGGCCGGGCGTATGTTCCGCCTTACAGACGTTGGCTAGCGCTGCGTCTGCCCGGCCAGCATCAGCCAGGTGTCCAGCACCGCATCCGGGTTGAGCGACACCGAGTCGATGCCTTGCTCCATGAGCCACTTGGCAAAGTCCGGATAGTCCGACGGCCCCTGGCCGCAAATGCCTACGTACTTGCCCTGATCTTTACAGGCTTTAATCGCCATCGCCAGCAGTTTCTTCACCGCGGCGTTACGCTCATCAAACAGGTGCGCGACGATGCCGGAATCGCGATCCAGCCCCAGCGTCAGCTGGGTCAGGTCGTTGGAGCCGATGGAGAAGCCGTCAAAGTGCTCAAGAAATTCATCGGCCAGCAGCGCGTTGGCCGGCAGCTCACACATCATGATGATCTTGAGGCCGCGAGCGCCGCGCTTGAGCCCGTTGGCGTCAAGCAGGTCCACCACTTCCTTGGCTTCGTCAGGGGTGCGCACAAACGGCACCATGACTTCAACGTTATCCAGGCCCATTTCGTCGCGTACCCGCGCAAGCGCCCGGCACTCCAGCTCAAAACAGGGACGGAAAGCGTCAGATACGTAGCGCGAGGCCCCGCGAAAGCCGAGCATGGGGTTTTCTTCGCCGGGCTCGTAGAGCTTGCCGCCGATGAGGTTTTCATACTCGTTGGACTTGAAATCCGACAGCCGCACGATCACGCGTTTGGGATAAAACGCCGCCGCCAGCGTCGAGATGCCTTCGGTGAGCTTGTCAACGTAAAAGCTCACCGGGTCGTCGTAGCCGGCGGTGCGCAAATCAATAATCTGCTGCAGATCGGCAGGCAGCGTGGCGTAGTCCAGCAGCGCTTTGGGATGCACGCCGATCATGCGGTTGATGATGAACTCCAGCCGCGCCAGGCCCACGCCGGCACCGGGCAGCCCGGCAAAGTTGAAGGCGCGATCGGGGTTGCCCACGTTCATCATGATGTTAAACGGCAGCGCAGGCATGGCATCAATGCTTGACACCTTGCGATCAAAGGCAAGAAGGCCCTCGTAGACCTGGCCGGTATCGCCCTCGGCGCAGGAGACGGTGACGTCCATGCCTTCGCGCAGCTGCTCGGTGGCATCGGTGCAGCCCACCACGGCCGGAATGCCCAGCTCCCGGGCGATGATCGCAGCATGGCAGGTACGCCCGCCGCGGTTGGTGACAATGGCCGAGGCGCGCTTCATCACCGGCTCCCAGTCCGGATCGGTCATGTCGGTCACCAGCACATCGCCGGTGTGCACCTTGTCCATGTCGTCCGGGCTTGCCATCACCTTGACGGTGCCGCTGCCGATGCGCTGGCCGATGGCCCGGCCTGTGATGACCGTGCGGCCCTTTTCTTTCAGGGTGAAACGCTCAAGGCGGCCGCCTTCCTGCTGGGAAACAACGGTTTCCGGACGCGCCTGAACGATATACAGCGCGTTATCGTCGCCGTCCAGCGCCCACTCGATGTCCATGGGCCGCTGATAGTGCTCCTCGATGGTCACCGCCTGGCGGGCCAGCGCCATGACCTGCTCATCGTCCAAACAAAAGCGATTGCGATCGGCGTGGGAGACGTCCACCGTTTCCACTGACTTCCCGGCGCTGACCTCTTCGCCGTACACCATCTTGATACGCTTGGAGCCCAGATTACGGCGCAGCACCGCCGGCTTGCCGGCGGCCAGGGTAGGCTTGTGCACGTAGAATTCATCAGGGTTGACCGCGCCCTGAACAACGGTTTCCCCAAGCCCCCAGGAGGCCGTAACAAACACTGCATCGCGATAGCCGGATTCGGTATCCAGCGTGAACATCACGCCCGAAGCGCCGGTTTCCGAGCGCACCATTTTCTGAATGCCGGCCGAAAGCGCCACGTTTTCATGCGCGTAGCCGCGGTGTACGCGGTAGGAAATCGCCCGGTCGTTGAACAGCGAGGCGAAAACCTCGTGCACCGCCCGCTTGATGTTGGCAAGGCCTTCGATGTTGAGGAAGGTTTCCTGCTGGCCGGCAAAAGAAGCGTCCGGCAGGTCTTCGGCCGTAGCGGAGCTGCGCACGGCGGCCTTGAGATTGGGGTGGCGCTTGAGCAGCGCGTCGTAGGCCTGTTCCAGCGCGCTTTCAAAGGCCGGCGGCAGCGGCGTGTCAATGATCCACTGGCGGATATCACGCCCGGCTTGGGTCAGCGCCTTGACGTCGTCGACATCCAGCCGCCTGAGCCGTTCGTTGATACGCTCGTTTAGCCCCTTGTGAGAGAGAAACTCACGGTAGGCATGGGCGGTCGTGGCAAACCCGCCAGGTACGGTGACCCCCACTTCCGACAGGTTCGAAATCATTTCGCCGAGCGAGGCGTTTTTGCCGCCTACGCGTTCGACATCGGCCATGCCCAGTTCATCGAACCACAGAATGTAGTTTTCCACGCAATCCCCTCGCTTGTCATTGCAGCTGTATGTGCCACCGCTTTTGCCACGGCGCCTGCCGGCAGCGCTGCCGCCGACGACATCTGGCAGTTTACGCTGCCACCCTAGCAGCTGCATCATATCTTAACCATTGGTCGAATCGCTAACGCGATGGAGAAGATTTACAACAACAGCGCCGCCAGGCCGTTTCTTGTAGTCAGCGCCCCGCCGGGGCCGTGCTACGCCGGTTTTTCACGTCCCCCTTCCCCCTATGATCGCGCCCTTTTACCGGCACCCTTTATCGTTATCCTTTATCATCACCTTGTTCTTTTTTCTTTCATCTTCAGGATTTTGATATGACTCGTACCGCCTTTTTCATTTCCGACGGCACCGGCATCACCGCCGAAAGCCTGGGACGCAGCCTGCTGGCCCAGTTCAGCGGTGTCGCCATCACCATGCTGACTAAGCCCTACATTGATACCGTGGAAAAGGCCCGCGAGCTTGCCGGCGTCATCGACGCAACCGCCGGACGCGACGGTGTCCAACCGATCGTGATCGACACCATCGTCAACGAGGATATTCGCGAGGTGATCCGCACCGCGACCTGCTTTAAGATCGACGTGTTTTCCACCTTTCTGGCGCCGCTGGAAGAAGAACTTGCCACGCATTCGTCGTACAGCGTGGGGCGCACCCACGCCATTGGCAGCGACGACGTCTATATGGACCGCATCCACTCGGTACACTTTGCCCTGGACAACGATGACGGCGCGCGCACCTACCAATATGATGAAGCCGATATCATTCTGATCGGCGTATCGCGCTGCGGCAAAACGCCGACGTCTTTGTATCTGGCGCTGCAGTTCGGTATCCGCGCGGCGAACTATCCGCTAACAGAAGATGACCAGGACGAAGACGGCGTGCTTCGTCTGCCGCAGTTTCTCGCCAAGCACCACCACAAGCTGTTTGGCTTGACCATCGATGCCCGCCGGCTGGCCGCCATCCGCCACGAGCGGCGGCCCAACAGCCGCTACAGCTCCATGGATCAGTGCCTGCAGGAGGTCGAGCAGGTGGAGGCGCTGTACCGTTCGCTGCACATTCCAAGCATCGACACTACCCGCTTTTCGGTCGAAGAGATTTCCACTCGCATGATTGCCGAAACCGGGCTGGTGCGGCGCTTCTCACCACGTTAGCCACCGCACAGAGCACGGCATGCGCCGCGGAAAGGAGACTCAAAGCCCCTTGGGAGCAAAAATCCCCGGCGCGTTGCGCCAGTAGCCCTTGTAGTCCATGCCGTAGCCGAAGACGTAGCGATCGGCTACGGCAAGCCCGCAGTAGTCCGCTTTAAGGCCGGGTGCGGCCTTGCGGTCGTGCTGTTTGTCCACCAGCACAGCGGTGGTCACGCTGGCCGCCCCGGCCTCCCGGCAGTAGGCGAGAATGGCCGCAAGCGTTGACCCTTCATCGAGAATATCGTCGACGATGACCACGTGGCGGCCGGCCATGGGAATCTCCGGCGATACCCGCCAGAACAGCTCACCGCCGGAAAGCCGGTTGCGATAGCGCGTCGCGTGGAGATAGTCCACTTCCAGAGGAAAGCCCAGCCGAGTCAGCAGGTGGCCGGTGGTAATCAGCCCGCCGTTCATTACGCAGTAAAACACCGGCAGCTTATCGCCCAGGTGGTCGGTGATGGCCTCGGCCATACGGTCCAGGGCCTGCTCCACCTGCACCTGGGTGATCAGACAGTCGGCATCATCCATCAGCGCGCGCATTGAGTCGCGAGATTCGAGCGCTTGTTTATCCAGCTTGGGCATGTAGGGGTCCTGCATGTGGGTTCCGGGGATGTAAAAAAAGGCGTCATACCGCCTTGGGGCGCGGATCACTCAGCGCCTCAAGGCGCGCATGGGTGCGACGCCAGCGGTTAAGCGCCGGTAGCGCGTCAAGTTCAGGGCGTGCCCGGCCGTAGCGCAGCTTGCCCGGGCGGCGCGTTTGGCGCCCGCTGCAGGCGGCAGCCACTTCGCTGGCGGCCTCGGGGTCGTTGCATACCAGCAGCATATCGCAGCCGGCGCTGAGTGCCGCTTCGCTACGCGCCGCCGGGCCGCCGGCTTCGCTTGCGCCGGCCATGCTCAGGTCATCGGAGAAAATGCAGCCTTTAAACCCCAGCGATTCGCGCAGCATGCCAAGCCAGCCGGGAGAAAACCCCGCCGGGCGCCGGTCAAAGGTGCTGTATACCACATGGGCCGGCATAACGCCGTCCAGCGTTCCGGCCAGCCGAGTAAAGGGCACCAGGTCCCGGGCTTTCAACTCGGCCAGAGAGCGCGTATCGACCGGCAGCTCTCGGTGTGAGTCGGCAACGACGCCGCCATGGCCGGGAAAATGCTTGCCCACCGCGGCCATGCCCGCCTCGTGCAGCCCGATAATAAACGCCTCGCCCAGCGCGGCGACAGCGTGCGGATCGCTGGCAAAGCTGCGATCGCCAATGACGCTGGAAAGGCCGATATCGACATCCAGCACCGGGGCAAAGGTCATATCCAGCCCGCAGGCGGCCATTTCCATGCCCAAAAGCCAGCCGACATCGCGGGTCAGCGCCAGCCCTTCCGGCGGGGCCGCTGCAAAATACTCGCCCAGCTTTGCCATGGGCGGCAGGCGCGTCACGCCTTGGCGAATGCGCTGCACCCGACCGCCCTCTTGGTCGACAGCGATCAAAAGCTCAGGGCGCTGGCGGCGGATAGCGCTGCACAGCCGACTCACCTGGTCGGCGCTTTCCACGTTACGGGCAAATAAAATCACCCCGCCTACGGCCGGATCGCGCAGCCGGCGGACTTCGCCGGCGCCAAGGGAGGGGCCTTCAAGGTCAAGCATGACCGGGCCGAGAGGTTGCGTCATGGTAAGCGTCCTGCAAAAGGGTGCGTAATTCTAGCCGATCACTACCGGCTGTCAAAAACGCAGCGCCGGCGCGCGGAAAGCCACGGCGTCTCAGTCGCTGCCGCTATGCAGCCACACCGGCGTACCCGCCGGCGCCTGGGCAAACACCGCCAGCAAATCGTCAAGGTGAAGGCGCACGCAGCCGTGGGATTTAGCCACGCCCACAGGCTCGCTCGGCGGGGTGCCATGCAGGTAAATATAGCGACGCTGAGTGTCGACATCGCCGCCGCGATTGCGCCCCGGTTCCAGCCCGCAAAGCCACAAGATGCGCCCGAGAATCCAGTCGCGCTCCGGGTGCTGCTGCGCAAGCGCTGCCGTATAGCGCTCTCCGGTCCGGCGACGGCCGCGAAATACCGCCGTATCAGGCGCATGGTGGCCTATCGCTGCGCGAACGTAGTGCCAGCCCAGCGGCGTTTGTCCGCTGCCATTGCGCTGGCCGGCGCCGGCTGCACCGGTAGAAACCCCAACGGTTTTGCCCGGCGTATCGCCGTGCCAGATAACAAGCTGCTGACAGGCCAGATCGATCTCAAGCCAGACCGCATCGGCCGGCGGAAGCGAGCTGAGTATCGGTGTATGCATACAACTCCTGTGGTACGTCTTTGACGATCAAGTCCTGGCCGCATCGGGCAGCGGCGCGTTCATCGCCGCGACCACCACCGGGCGCAGGCGCCTGACCAGATCACGCACGCTGACCTGCTGGGCATAGTCCTGCTCGGCGATATCCTTGAGGGCATCAAGCCCTGACAGGGTAAAAATCGCCGTACCCAGCACAAAGTGCAGCCTCCAGAAACGCTCGGCGTCGGGCAGATCCGGCGTTGCCCGGCGCACCAGCCCGGTAAAGCGGGTGAAAACGTCGCCGTAGTGCTGCTGAATATGGCGACGCAGATGGCCCTGTGCCTGGCTATACGCCAGCCCCAGCAAACGCATGAATACCTTGAGGCTATTGCGCTCGGCAGGTACTGCCAGCGCCGTTTCCGCCACGCTTTCCAAAAGCGCCTCAAGAGGCACGGTGCGCCCGTGGTAGCGGGCTTCCAGAGCATCCAGCGCTTCGTGAAAGCGCGCTGTGAAAGGGTCCAGATAGCGTGAAAACACGGCCTGGATCAGCGCTTTTTTGGAGCCGAAATGATAGTTCACCGCGGCCAGGTTAACCCCGGCCTTGCCGGTAATGGTGCGCAGCGACGTTTCGGCAAAGCCTCGCTCGGCAAACAGCACCTCGGCGGTGTCCAGAATGCGCGTGGTTGTATCCACTTCAGCCATGCAACACTCCCTAAACGGCTGTTTAAAACGTGCCACAATATTACGTCAACAGCTCGCAGCTCAATTCATGGCCCGGCGCTGAAAAAATACTGGACGTAGAATCAGTCTGTATACTTGACCACATGATAGGCACATGTTTTATCCTGTCAGCCAAGCAGCGTCTGCCATACTCTGTTATCGCCCTCAGACAAGTTATGGCCTTTATACAAGCCACCGCCTTTACACAGGAGTTTTCCATGACCCAGCGTTTGACCGCTCGCCAGCAAAACGTCTATGCGTTTATCGTCAAGACCATCAACGACCACGGCTACCCGCCGACCCGTGCCGAAATCGCCCAGGCGCTGGGCTTTCGCTCCCCTAACGCGGCGGAGGAGCACCTGCGCGCGCTGGAACGCAAGGGCGCTATTCGCATTGTCCGTAATACCTCTCGCGGTATCCGGCTGCCGCTAAAAGCGTCGCGCGATGATGCCCAGACACCCCACAATCCCGTCCAGGGGCTGCCGATTATCGGCGAAGTCGCCGCCGGCAGCCCGATGCTTGCCGCCGAACACATTGATCGCTACTGCCCGCTGCCCCCTGAATACTTTACGCCCAGGGCAGACTATCTGCTGCGCGTACACGGCGTATCGATGAAAGACGCCGGCATTCTTGAAGGAGACCTGCTTGCGGTACACCGTACCGAGCACGTCCGCGACGGGCAGATCATCGTCGCCCGGCTGGACGACGACGTCACCGTCAAGCGCTTCTCCCGCCAGGGCAATCGGGTACAGCTGCTGGCAGAAAACAGTGATTTTGCCCCCATCGATATCGACCTGCGCACGCAGACGCTGGATATCGAAGGCGTCGGCGTCGGCGTGATTCGCGGCGGCAACGGCCAGGCGCTGGGCTAGCCGGCGCCCGGCGGCGGCAGCTACTGCATGTCGATGTAGCGATGATCGTTGAAGGTGGCGACCCAGTCCGGGTGATACACCATCAAAATAATCAGCAGCATGCCGGTGATAAACGCCTCAGACGGCATCAGCAGCGGCAAAAACATCGCGTATTCCTTGGCCAGCAGCACCGCCTGGGCATCCTGACTGCCGATGAGAATCAAACCCACCGCCGCCAGCCCGCCGGCAAGGGTGGCCATCGCCGCGCCAAAAAAGCCGCAGATAAACATGAAAAGCGCAACGTTATCCGGCAGCTTACGGTCTACAAAGCGCCATACAAGCCCTACCACAATAGCCGGCACAATCCCGGTTACCAGCACATTGACGCCCAGCAGCGCCCACTCATTGCGTCCGATGGCGACCATCGCCACGTTGATCATGACGTTGCTTACAAGCGCCAGCGGCGCCTTGAAAAGCAGCAGCAGCAGCGTGGTAAACACCAGATGCAGCGTCAGCCAGTCCACCGCCTGAGCCCGCAGCTGCCACAGCAGCATTACACCAAGCGTAGCGGCCAGCCAGCGATGCTGCAGTGCGGGATTGTCCACTAGCGCCTGCCAAGGTCTGAGCGTGACCATCCAGGCCAGCACGCCGCTGCTGACCACGGCACACAGCACCAGCAGCCAGGGGGTCAGCACACTTTGGGCAAACGACATGGCAACCTCTTATGCGTGATTGAACTTTTATGCCTTATGGAAAAGGAGCGTGCAGGCCCGGCACCGCGCATGGCGCCGGCGCGCAGTGTAACGGATCACAACGTACCGCGCAGCGGACCGGGCGATTGAGCCGGCCCCCCACCATCCCGTATAGTAAAGCCCCACTTTCAAGGCATTTTATACCTGATGGATCCCATACGCGTTACCGTTCGTCCTCGATATCGCTCTCCCGTGCGCCTGCTGCCGCTTGGCGGCTGCGGCGAGATCGGTATGAACCTGACGCTATACGGCTACGCCGATGAATGGATCGCCGTAGATTGCGGCATGATGATTCGTCAGGACCTGCCGGGCACGCCGCTTCAGGTACCCAACCTGGAAACGCCCAAAGCCCTTGGCATCATCCCGCGGGCGCTGCTGATCACCCACGGGCACGAAGACCACATCGGCGCGGCGGCCTGGCTGTGGCCGCACTGGCAGTGTCCGATTTACGCCACGCCTCTGGCCGCCGGCCTTTTACGCTTGAAATTCGCCGAACACGGTCTGAGCACCGAGGTCATTCAGATAGTAGAGCCCGGAGAAGCCCTACAAACCGGGCCCTTTTCTCTGCGCTACTTGGCCTTGCCGCATTCTATTCCCGAAAGCTGCGCGCTGCTCATCACCGCCGGGCGCTATCGTCTGTTGCACACCGGTGACTGGAAGCTGGACCCGGAGCCGCTGGTGGGCCCCGCGCTTGATCCCGAACGCTTCCGCGCGCTGGCGCCGATAGATCTTCTCGTCGGCGACTCCACCAACGCCCCCGTCCCCGGGCATTCGGCAAGCGAAGGCGATGTGGCCCGCGCGCTTGCCACAACGCTTGCTGAGTGCCCCGGCCGAGTGGTCGTGTCATGTTTTGCCAGCAACGTCGCGCGCATCGTGGCCGTTGCCCGGGCGGCACGCCAAACCGGCCGGCGCATCAGCCTGATGGGCCGGTCCATGGAGCGCATGGTCGGCGTAGCCCGAGGGCTTGGCTATCTGGAAGAGCTGCCGCCGCTGGTGCCTATTCACGATCTGGGCTATCTGCCCCCGGAAGAAGTCGTGGTCATCGCCACCGGTAGCCAGGGCGAGCCACGCGCGGCGCTGACGCGGCTGGCCCAGGGGCGCCACCCCCACATGGAGCTTGCCGAGGGCGACAGCGTCATTTTTTCAGCCAAGGCCATTCCCGGCAACGAGCGGCCAATCAAGCGGCTGAAGACGCGGCTGCGCCAGCTTGGCGTTGCGCTGTACGACGAATTCAACCGGCCGTCGCTGCACGCCACCGGCCACCCTGCTCAAGAAGAGCTGGCAACGCTTTATCGCTGGCTCAAGCCGCGTCATCTGCTGCCCGTTCACGGCGAAACGCTGCACCAGCAGGCGCACCGCGAGCTTGCCGAAGCGCTGGACATCCGCGCGCCGCTGGCGCCGCTTAACGGTGATATGCTGCGCTTTGATGCCCGGGGGCTAACGCGCGAGGCGCGCCACCCGCAGCCGCCCTGCATCGTCAGCCAGAACGCCGTAGTCGCCCACCCCGGGCTGGATGACGCCGCCGACCCGCGCGCTCGTCGGGGCCGTCTTTACCTGGCGCTGCCGGTTACCGCCACCGACACCGGCTGGACGCGCATCGGCCGGCTGATGCTGGAAAACACCGGCGCCAGCGCGCTGGACGAGGACAGCTTCAGCGACTGGCTGGACGAAACGCTTGATACCATTGCCGCCGACACCCTGGCTGAGCTGCGCCAGCGGCTCAAACCTCGCCTGCTGGCCTGGCTGGGTGAACGCCTGCAGCACCTGCCCGAGGTACACCTGCAGATCATGGCAGCCGAGATGCCGACGTATGGCTGAACGCTAGCGGTCGCGGCCCCAGCGGTCGGCATCGGCATAGTCGGAGTCCCGCTCACGCACCCAGTAATCCCCGCTGCGGGCGTGCTCTTTTTTCCAAAACGGCGCCTGCGTCTTGAGAAAATCCATGATGAAATCGCAGGCCTCAAAGGCATCCCGACGGTGGGCACTGGCCACGCTGACTCGCACAATGCCGTCGCCCGGGGCCATATAGCCGACTCGGTGGACGATGCGTATCGCCTGCAGCGACCAGCGCTCCCAGGCCTGCCGGCCAATATCTTCCAGGGTGCGCTCGGTCATGCCCGGATAGTGCTCAAGGGTCAGGCCGGTCACATCCGGCGACTCGTTGAAATCCCGCACCAGGCCGGTAAAGCTCACCACCGCGCCGATATCCTTGCGCCCCCGGCAGATTTCGCGGCTGTCGTCTGTCATGCCAAAAGGCTCGCGCTGAACGCGCACGCGAATGTTTTCACCAACGCCCATGCCTAGCCTCCGGTGACCGGCGGAAAAAACGCCACTTCGTCTTCGTCGGTGATGCGCGCGCTGTCGTTGGCCATGACCTGATTGATAGCGCACAGCACCCGACGCTCGGCCAGCGCCTTGAACGCCGGATCCCGGTCGGCAAGCGCGGCCTTGAGGCCGGCCACGTCGCAGTTTTCCAGCTGTTCCAGCTCGACCAGGGCTTCGCTTTCGCCCACGCGCTCGCGCAGCTCGGCGAGAAACTTGACCCGCACGCTCTGAGCGCTGCTACGCGCGCCCAGCGATATTTCGCGAGCCGCGCTGTCGCCGGTGACGATGGGCGTTTCCATGTCGCTGCCCGGACGCTGGTAGTCGCCGCTGTCTCCGCCGCTTTTCTGCTCCAGCTGCACCGCCTCGATACGCATGTCTTTATCCACGGCCTTGCACATGTCGTAAAGCGTCAGGCAGGCCACCGATACCGCCGTCAAAGCCTCCATTTCCACGCCGGTGCGGCCGGTCAGCCGGCAGCGCGCCTCCACGTTGACGCAGCTCAAGGCGGTATCCAGCTCAAACGATAGCTCCACCTTGGTCAGCGCCAGGGCATGGCACAGCGGGATCAGCTCGTGGGTACGCTTGGCCGCCTGAATGCCGGCAATGCGCGCCGTGGCAATCACATCTCCCTTGGGCAGCGCGCCGTCGGCGAGCAGCGCCAGGGTTTCAGGCGCCATCACGATCCGCCCGGAGGCAATGGCCTGCCGGCGGCTTTCCTCCTTGTTGCCCACGTCTACCATGCTGGCTTCGCCGCGGGCGTTAAGATGCGTCAACTGCATGTTCTGTCACCTTCACTGTTGCTGTGCTCCACTGTCGGCTCGACGGCCGGCTGCTCGGCCACCCACTGTGCTATCCAGCGGGCCACTGCGGCCACGTCGTCCAAATCCAGCCGGGTCGCGCTGCGTTTCGGGCTGTGCCGCTCAAGGGCGTCGCGCTCGTCGCGTTTGCAGGCCACGGCGCATACCCAGGCGTCCTGAAAAATGGCCGGATCGCCCACGCCGTCGCGATACAGCACCAGCTTGGGCAGCGGCCAGGCCTTGAACCCTTCAGCAATCACCAGATCCGGCCTGTGGGGCACCATCAGTTCAACCAGCCGCTCAAGGTCCGGCTCTTGCTGGCCGGGGGTGTCCTGCATCAGTGCAAAGCGCTCTCGCGATGCCACCAGCATGGGGGCGGCACCGGCGCTGCGCAGCCGATAGCTGTCCTTGCCCGGCTTATCCACGTCAAAAGCGTGGTGGGCGTGCTTGATGACCCCCACATTCAAGCCGTAGCCACGCAGCATCGGCAATAGCTGCTCGAGCAGCGTGGTTTTACCCGTGCCGCTCCATGCGGCCACGGCAAGCACCGGAAACGGCGCCTCAAGGTTGGATGCCGACATGCTGTCTCCTGATCAAAACCTGCGGCTATTCATCATCATCGGCGCGGGGAAGCACCCAGTTAAGCACAATCCCCACCACGGCGGCCAGGCTCACCCCCTGCAAGGTAAACTGGCCGTTGCCGAATTGCATACCGCCGATGCCAAATACCAGTATCAGCGACGCTACCACCAGGTTGCGCGGTGCGGTAAGCGCCTGGCCGGCGCGCACCAGCGTGTTCATGCCCACCACCGCGATGGAGCCAAACAAAAGCGTCATGATCCCGCCCATGACCGGGCCGGGAATGGTTTGCAAAAACGCTCCGAGCTTGGCGACAAAGGCCAGAACAATAGCGGTCACGGCCGCTACGAGCATGTATTTGGGATTGAACGCCCGGGTCAGCGTCACCGCGCCGGTAACCTCGGAATAGGTGGTGTTGGGCGGGCCGCCAAACAGTGCTGCAGCCATGGTCGCCAGGCCGTCACCCAGCAAAGTGCGATGCAGACCGGGCTTTTCCAGGTAGTTTTGTCGCGTCACCGAGCCGATGGCTACCATGTCACCAATGTGCTCCACCGCCGGGGCTATGGCAACCGGCACCATAAACAGCATCGCCGCCCAATGAAAGGTCGGCAGGGTGAAATCCGGCACGGCAATCCAGGCGCTTTCGCGCATGGGCGCAAAATCCACCGCGCCCATCGCCAGCGCCAGCGCATAGCCGGTGGCAATGCCGCCCATGATCGGTACCAGGCGCAAAAGCCCCCGGCCGAACACCGCCAGCACCAGGGTGACCGTCAGGCTTGCCATGGACAGCGTAATCGCCCGGCCGTAGCCGATGTGGTCACTGGTTTCGCCGGTGGCCATGTCCACCGCCACCGGCGCCAGCGCCAGGCCGATCACCATGATAATGGGCCCCACCACAATCGGCGGCAGCAGCCGGTGCAGCCAGGCGGTGCCCTTGATGCGCACGGCCTGGGACACGGCCACGTAGGCCAGCCCCGCCGCCATCAGCCCGCCGAGGGTAGCGGGCACGCCGAAACTGGCCACCGAGCCTTGAATGGGCGCGATAAAGGCAAACGACGAGGCGAGAAAAACCGGCACGCTTGAACGCGTCACCGCATGAAATATCAGCGTGCCTGCGCCGGCTGTAAACAGTGCCACGCTGGGCGACAGGCCGGTTAAAAGCGGCACCAGCACCAGCGAGCCGAAAGCAACGAACAGCATCTGCACGCCGGTAAGCAACAGCCGGAGCCAGGACTCGGCCGGGGCGGGGGAACTCACTGCAGGGCACTCCTTGGATAATCGGCACGGGTCAGTGCCGTGCAAGTGACGAAAAAATGCCCCGGGCCGATGCGCAAGGGGCAGAGCGCGGCAGATACGGCCTAGCGCGTTCCGAAAATCTTGTCGCCGGCGTCGCCCAGACCGGGCACGATATAGCCGTTCTCGTCGAGCCGCTCATCCACAGAGGCGGTGTAGATCTCCACGTCGGGATGCGCTTTTTCCACCCGGGCAATGCCTTCCGGCGCTGCGACCAGCACGATCACCTTCATGCGCCGGCAGCCACGCTCACGCAGCATGTCAAGCGTGGCGATCATGGAGCCGCCGGTGGCAAGCATCGGGTCGATGACAATCGCCAGGCGCTCTTGAATGTCGTTGGCGAACTTGTCGAAATACGGCACCGGCTCAAGGGTTTCTTCGTTGCGATAAAGCCCCACCACGCTGATGCGCGCGCTGGGCAACAGATCGGTCACCCCTTCCAGCATGCCAAGCCCGGCGCGCAGGATCGGCACCACGGTGACCTTTTTGCCCTTGAGCCGCCGGGTGGCGATGGGCTCGCCGTTCCAGCCGCGAATCTCGTGATCCTCAAGCATCAGCCCCTGGGTGGCTTCGTAGGTTAAAAGCTTGGCCACTTCGCCGGCCAGTTCGCGAAAACTTTTGGTACTCAGGTGGGCATCGCGCAACAGTCCGAGCTTGTGCTGCACCAGCGGGTGGTTAATGGCGTGAACGCTCATGGGGGTTCCTCGTTCAGGGGACGGCGTCGACCTGCACCGCCCGGTTCCGACACTATGTTCGCCGGCGCCCGGCCCCGGGCCATATGTGCCGGGGTCCAGACGCTTTGAGCATAGATACGGGCGATCGCAAAATTGCGGCGCATTTTACGCTTGTTTTCCCTGCAGGTTAAACCCTTTCCGGCAGCTGCCAGTCAACGGGGGTGCGCCCCTGCTCGACAAGAAAGGCGTTGGCCCGGGAAAAATGCCGGGTGCCGAAAAACCCGCGGTGTGCGGAAAGCGGCGACGGGTGCGGCGCCTCAAGCACTAGATGGCGCGCACGATCAATCAATGCCTTTTTCTGCCGGGCATGGCTGCCCCACAGCAGAAACACGCAGGGCGGCGCGTGCTTGCTAACGGTTTCGATGGCGCGATCGGTAAACGTTTCCCAGCCCTTGCCGCGGTGTGCGGCCGCCCGGCCCTGCTCTACCGTGAGTGCTGTATTAAGCAAAAGCACGCCCTGGCGCGCCCAGGGCTCCAGAAAACCGTGCTGAACCGGAGTCGTCCCTACATCGCTTTCCAGCTCTTTGTAGACGTTGGCAAGCGACGGCGGCACTTTCACGCCCGGCTGCACCGAAAAACACAGCCCGTGGGCCTGGCCGGGGCCGTGGTAGGGGTCCTGGCCGAGAATCACCACCTTGACCTCAGACAGCGGCGTGAGCTCAAAGGCGCGAAACCACTGGCTGGAATGCGGATAAATGACCTTTTTCGCCGCTTTTTCCGCGGCGAGAAAGCGCTTCAGCGCCTGCATGTAGTCGGCTTGGAACTCATCTCCCAGCCAGCGATGCCATTGTTCGGGTAGCGGGTTTGCCATGCTCACTCCGAAACGTCTTGATAGGTGGCTTTTGCGCGGCGCTTATTTCTTGATCTGGTCGGCCAGCGGTTCAACGTACGCAACGCCCATGTCCCAGGGAAACTGAATCCAGCAGTTCTGGCCCACTTCGGTGAGATATTGATCCACCAGCGGGCGGCCTTCGGGCTTGGCATACACCGTGACAAAATGCGCCCTGGGCAGCATATCGCGCACCGCGCGGGCCGTTTTTCCGGTATCCACCAGATCATCCACCAAAAGCCAGCCGGCACCGTTGTGATCGACGCCCTTGAGCACTTCCAGGCCGCCCTGCTCTTGGTGGTCGTAGCTTTTGACACACACGGTATCAATCAGGCGCACGTTCAGCTCCCGGGCAATCAGCGCTGCCGGTATCAGCCCGCCCCGAGTGATGGCAATGATGCCCTGGAAATCCCGCTCGACCAGCTCACGGCTGAGCTGGCGTACGTCGCGGTGCAGCTGATCCCAGGATACGGTGAAGTGCTGATGGTAGCGTTCGCTGCTCATGGGGCGTTACTCGTCTTCGGTGAAGGAACAAACCGCGAATACGCTGTAGCCGGCATCGCGAATTTTCTGTGACCCGCCAAGCTCGGGCAGATCAATAATGGTGGACGTATCCACCACGTGCCCGCCGCAGCGCTGGATCAGATTGGCCGCGGCCAGCATGGTGCCGCCGGTAGCGATCAGATCATCAACCAGCAGGATGCGATCGCCTTGCTGAAAGGCATCGGCGTGCAGCTCGACTTCGGAATGGCCGTATTCCAGCTTGTAGGTTTCACTGACGGTCTTGAACGGCAGCTTGCCTTTCTTTCGCACCGGCACAAAGCTGGCACCGAGCTCATAGGCCAGCGGTGCGCCGATAATGAAGCCGCGCGCATCAATGGAGGCAATGGCATCCAGCTCCATTTCGCGGTAGCGGTGGACAAAACTTTCGATCAGTTTGCGAAACGCCGTGCTGTTTTGCAAAAGCGGTGTGATATCGCGGAAGTTGACGCCCGGCTCTGGCCAGCCCGGCACTGTGCGAATCACCGACTTGATATAGTCGCCGTAGATACTCATCGCGTCTCTCATGAACGGTTGAATGAAGGGTTAATGAACCCCGCACCGCAGCGATGCTGATCGGCGGTGCGAAGAGAGGATATGGCTTACAAAAAGACCAGCTTGCCGATAAACAAAAGCGCCAGCAGCACCACGGCAACGTTGAGCTCGCGAAAACGCCCGGACAGCAGTTTAATCGCCACGTAGCTGATAAAACCCAGGGCAATCCCTTCCGCTACGGAATAGGTAAGCGGCATGCCGACGGCGGCCAGCAGCACCGGCGCCGCCTCGGTGGGGTCATCCCAATCGGCGTAGGACAGGCTGCCCGCCATCAGTACCGCGACATACAGCAGTGCGCCCGCCGTTGCATATACCGGAATGGAGCCCGCCAGCGGGGCAAAAAACAGGCTGATCAGGAACATGATGGCGACCACTACGGCCGTCAGGCCGGTACGCCCGCCCGAGGCAATGCCTGCGGTCGACTCGATATAGCTGGTCGTGGTGGAGGTACCCAGCATGGCCCCCGCCATGGTCGCCGTACTGTCCGATACCATGGCGCGGCCCAGCCGCGGCAGGTTGCCGTGCTCGTCCAGCAGATTACCTCGCTGGGCGACCCCCACCAGCGTGCCCGAGGTGTCAAACAGATCCACGAACAGAAAGGAAAAAATGACGCTTAGCATGGCCACGTCAAACGCACCGACAAGATCCATCTTCATCAAAGTAGGCGCCACCGAAGGCGGCATGGATACCAGCCCGCCATACGTATTGTGGCCCAAAAGCGTCGCCACCAGCGTCACGCCCAGAATGCCGATCAGCACCGCCCCGGTCACGCGCCGATAGGCAAGCGCTGTAATCACGAAAAAGCCGATGAGCGTATAAAGCGCAGAGGGCTGGCCAAGATCCCCCAGCGCGATAAAGGTGGCCGAGTCGGCGACCACAATGCCGGCATTTTGCAGCGCAATCATCGCCAGAAACAGGCCGATGCCGGCGGCAATGCCCAGGCGCAATGCGATGGGAATGGCGTTGATAATCCCTTCCCGCACGCGCAAAACGCCGAGAACGAAAAAGCACACCCCTGAGAAAAACACCGCGCCCAGCGCAGATTCCCAGGAATAGCCCATGCCCAGCACGACCGTGTAGGTAAAAAAAGCGTTGAGCCCCATGCCCGGCGCCTGGGCGATGGGATAGTTGGCCCAGATCCCCATGATCAGACAGCCAACGGCGGCGGCCAGGCAGGTGGCGACAAACACCGCCCCGGCATCCATCCCCGCCTGTGCCAGAATGCTCGGGTTGACAAAGATGATGTAGGCCATGGTGAGGAAGGTCGTAATCCCCGCGATAACCTCGGTTTTGATATTGGTGCCGTGCTCGGTAAGCTTGAAGTGGCTATCGAGAAATTTCATGAGCCTTGTCTCATCCTTTTGCCAGCGCATTCGCGATAGCGGGGCAGGAAAAGCCGCTTATATTACCCAAAGGTGTGCCGCGATGCGAGCGTTGCGCCCTGATGTGGCGTTACCCGCCCGCTCTTTGGCTTTGTAGAAAACGCTCGGCAGTTTCCACAATCGCCTGCGTCTGCGGGTCAATTTCGATATTGACCACATCGCCCGGCACGCGCGCCCCAAGCGTGGTACGCGCCAGGGTTTCCGGAATCAGGTTCACACAAAACAACGCCGGCGCCTTGTCCCGGTGGCGCACCTCGCCAACGGTCAAGCTGATGCCGTCAATGCCTACGTATCCCTTGTCGAAAACAAAGCGGGCGCAGTCATCGGGCAGCGAAAACCACAGCCGGCGATTGTTCGGTGCCTCCTCAATGGACACCACCTCGACTGCGTTCATCACATGACCGGACATAGCGTGCCCGCCAATCTCGTCACCAAAACGCGCGGCCCGTTCGATGTTGACGCGATCCCCCACGGCAATCTGCCCCAGATTGGTCACTCGCAGCGTTTCACGCATCAGGTCAAAATGCACGTTATCACCGTCCACCGCGGTCACCGTCAGGCATACGCCGTTGTGCGCTACCGAAGCGCCGATTTCAAGCCCTTTTCGCATCCCCTCAGGCATCGCCACTATGTGCGTTCGAAACGCCTCGCGTTCGCGCACTTCCACCACTTTTGCCGTGCCCTGAACAATACCGGTAAACATGCGCTATCTCCTTTTGTACCTGGTCAACTTTTGTACCTGATCAACGTTTGTGTCCGATCAGCTTTTGTACCTGCCAAAACCGGCTCAACAGCCGGGCAAGGCACTGCGCCACTGCCAAATACCAGTGCCACTGCCGAATACTTACTGCCGAATACTTATGCCACTGCCGGATGACGGTGCTACCGCCGCATCATTGTGCCACTGCTCACAACATGCGGGTAGCGCATGCGTGACGGCCCGCCCGGGCTTTCGCACCGACGCTTGATGTTCATCACCTGCGTATGTTTGACATTGCCTTGGCGCACTCCTTATGATGAATGCTTGTTATACAGCCATGATATTCAGACGCCGATTTGTTCCCGGATTGCGGGCGTCCACCGGTTTTTTCCGGTGAAGTGCAGCTAAAAGGGTGTGTCCAGCGTTGATGGCCACCCTTCGGGGTGGCCTTTTTTCGTTTCCCGCCCTACGCTTGCGTCCGCGCCGTCCGTCCTCTTTTCGGCTTTATACGACTTTACCGGTGCCTGCTATAAAAGCATCGGTCCAGACCAAGCAGACGTCATGATAGAACTTGAAAACGTCAGTAAAATCTACGGCAGCGGTGACGCCGCCGTACATGCCCTGAGCGGTGTTGATTTGCACATCCCGCAGGGCCGCATTCACGGCGTCATCGGCCTTTCCGGGGCGGGAAAATCCACGCTCATTCGCTGCGTCAATCTTCTTGAGCGCCCCTCATCCGGCCGCGTTACGGTCAACGGACAGGAAATGACCCGTCTTTCCGGGCCTGCCCTCAATCGCGCGCGCCACCGCATCGGTATGATTTTTCAGCACTTCAACCTGCTGACCACGCGCACAGTGTTTGCCAACGTTGCCCTGCCGCTGGAGCTGATGGGGTACAAGCGCGGTGTCATCAAAGAGCGAGTCGCACCGCTATTAAAGCTGGTGGGTTTGGACGACAAGGCCGGGCAGTTTCCCGCCCAGCTTTCCGGCGGGCAGAAACAGCGCGTCGCCATTGCCCGAGCGCTGGCAAGCGAGCCTGCCGTGCTGCTGTGCGACGAGGCCACCTCGGCGCTGGATCCGCAAACCACCGGGTCGATTCTCGAACTCCTGCGCAAGATCAACCGCGATCTGGGCATCACCATCCTGCTGATTACCCACGAAATGGAGGTCGTCAAGTCCATCTGCCATCGCGTCAGCCTGATTTCCGACGGGCAGCTGGTAGAAGACGCCGAAGTCGGGGATTTCTTCACCTCACCCAACACCCGGCTGGGCCGTGACTTTCTCAACGACTTTCTCCAGCTGGAACCGCCTCGGGAACTGGTGACCCGGCTGGAAGAAGCCCCCGGCGAGCAGCGCCATCCCGTGGTGCGGCTGACGTTTTCCGGCGACGCTGTGTCCACACCGCTGATTTCACGGCTGGCCCGGGAGTGCGGTGTCGACGTCAGCATCCTGCAGGCCAAGGTGGAATCCATCCAGCAGCGCACGCTGGGGCTGATGATCGCCGAGCTGATGGGCACACCGGCGCAAACCGAACAGGCCATGCGCTATCTGGAATCTCACGAACTGAAAGTGGAGGTGCTCGGGCATGTCCGGCGCGATGATTAATCTGATTTGGCAGGCGACCCTGGATACCCTCTACATGGTGGGCATCTCCGGCGTTATTGCCACGCTGCTTGGCGTACCGCTGGGCGTTTTGCTTTACGTGACCCGGCCGCGGCAGATTCTCGCCATGCCGGTGGCGCACCAGGCGCTGAGCATGGTGACCAACATCGGGCGTTCCATCCCGTTTATTATCCTGATGGTTGCCATTATTCCGTTCACCCGGATGCTGGTCGGCACGTCCATCGGCATCAACGCCGCTTCGGTACCGCTAACAATCGCCGCTGTACCGTTTGTTGCCCGGCTGGTGGAAGGCTCGCTAAACGAGCTTTCTCCGGGGCTGATCGAGTCGGCCCAGGCCATGGGCGCCACCCCCTGGCAGATTATCTGCAAAGTGCTGATTCCCGAGGCCCGAGGCGGCATCATCACCGCGCTTACCGTAACGGTGGTTACGCTGGTCAGCTATTCGGCCATGGCCGGCGCGGTGGGCGGCGGCGGCCTGGGAGATCTGGGCATCCGCTACGGCTACAACCGCTTTAACCCCACCATCATGCTGATCACCGTGGTGATACTGGTGATCATGGTGCAGGGCTTTCAAAGTCTTGGCGACTACCTGGTACGCAAAAGCGACCGCAAGTAGCTTCATATATAACGTTAACGCATTAGACATTTTATTTTTATCGCTGCACTATCGAATACCCGCTTGATCCCCGTGTCCGCTGGACGCCTTCTTTATTGACCGGAGCCTGAACATGCAAAAACTCGTGATTGGCAGCCTTACCGCACTGGCATTTGGCATCAACGTTGCCAGCGCCGACGCCCTGAAAGTCGGCACCGTGGCCGGCCCGGAAACCGACATCATGCAGGTCGCGGTGGAAATCGCCGAAGAAAAGCACGGCCTTGACGTCGAGATTATCGAGTTTACCGACTACGTAACCCCCAACGCCGCGCTCGCCGACGGCAGCCTGGACGCCAACGCCTTCCAGCACGAGCCCTACATGCAGGCTATGGTGAACGACCGCGGCTACGACTTCGCCGTGGCCGGCTACACCTTCGTGTACCCCATCGGCGCGTACTCGGAAAAGTATGACAGCATCGAAGCGCTGCCCGACGGCGCCCGGATCGCGCTCCCCAACGACCCGTCCAACGAAGGCCGGTCGCTGATTTTAATGCACAACAAAGGGCTGATTGAGCTCAACGACCCGACCCATCTGGAAGCCACGCCGATCGATATTGCCAAAAATCCGCACGATTTCGACTTCCTTGAAATTGAAGCGGCCCAGCTGCCCCGGGTGCTGCGCGACGTCGACATGGCCTTCATCAACAACACCTTTGCCCAGCCTGCCGGCCTTAGCCTGGACGACGCGCTGATCAAGGAAGGCCCGGAGTCGCCCTACGTCAACCTGATTGTGGTGCGTGACGGCGACGAAGACCGCGAGGCGATCCGCCACCTTGTCGATGCCTACCACAGCGAGGCCGTCATGGAAAAAGCCGACAAACTGTTTGACGGCGCCGCCGTTCCCGGCTGGATCAAATAAGCCTCGGGCGGCACGGGTACGCCCGCGCTTTCTCAGTACCCGCCGCTTTACTGCCGCTGACCCCGCCTATTCCTACTGTCACTACGCAACAAAGGCCGGCCTGATGCCGGCCTGCAGCATGCTAAAAGGCTGACCATGACCGCACTTTCCGAAACGCCCGCCCCGAACTATGCCCTGCTCAACCGCCAGCTTGAAGCGCTGCTGGATACCCGCGACTGGCTGACCAACGGCGCCCAGCTGTGTGCGTTTATCTTTCAGCAGGTGCCAAAGCTGAACTGGGCCGGGCTTTATCTGCAGCGCGAGCCTGCCGTGCTCGGCCTTGGGCCGTTTCAGGGCAAACCCGCCTGCCATCCCATCCCGTTCGGCAAAGGCGTATGCGGCGCAGCGGCTACGACTCGCAAGACCCAGCGGGTAGACGACGTCAACGCCCTTGCCAGCCATATTGCCTGCGACGCCGACTCGCACTCGGAGCTGGTGGTACCTATCGTGGTGCGCGACACGCTCTGGGGCGTGCTGGATTTGGACAGCCCCGCACAGGGACGCTTTGACGCCGAGGATCAGGCGGGCATTGAAGCGCTGGTGGCCACGTTTATCGCCGCCACCGACCTGCCGGACTTTACGGGCTAAACCTTCCCCGATTCGGGCCGGGCGTGCCTGCTGCCCGGCCCGCTTTCCTGAACGCCACGCACACAAAAACGCCCCGTCAGCCTGTGAGCTGACGGGGCGTTTTCTGTACGAATCTGGTAGGACCAGGCGGATTTGAACCGCCGACCTCCACGATGTCAACGTGGCGCTCTAACCAACTGAGCTATGGTCCTGTAAATCGTGGCTTTTTTTGAAAGGCTTGCCGTGCCTGAAGCGCTTGGTAGGACCAGGCGGATTTGAACCGCCGACCTCCACGATGTCAACGTGGCGCTCTAACCAACTGAGCTATGGTCCTTCCATGCATCCGCTGTCAGACGCAGTGTTCGGCAACGGATGCGTATACTACCGACTCAGCGCTGAAATGCAAGCGTTTTACGCCGCAGCGCTACTTCGGAATGCCGCCTTCGGTGAGTTTTTTCGGATCAAGCAGCCGCGCAAGCGTTTCGCGATCCATATCGGTCTCTTCTTCCGCCACGTCAATAATCGGCCGCCCGGCCTGGTAGGCCTGTTTGGCAATCTGCGCGGCGGCGTTGTAGCCGATCACGCTGTTGAGGGCGGTGACCAGAATCGGGTTGCGCTCAAGCGGCGCTTTCAGGTTCTCTTCGCGCACCTTGAACGCAGGGATGACCTTTTCGCCCAAAAGGCTGGCCGTGTTGGCCATCAGCGTAATCGAGGCCAGCAGATTGGTGGCCACCAGCGGCAGCATCACGTTGAGCTGGAAGTTGCCGCTCTGGCCGGCCACGGTAATCGCGGTATCCAGCCCGATGACCTGAGCGGCGGCCTGCACGGCGGATTCCGGCAGCACCGGGTTGACCTTGCCCGGCATGATGGAGCTGCCCGGCTGCAGCGCCTCAAGCTCGATTTCGCCAAGGCCGGCCAGCGGCCCGGAGTTCATCCAGCGCAGGTCGTTGCCGATTTTCATGATCACGCAGGCAAGCCCCTTGAGCTGGCCGGACAGCTCTACCGCTGCGTCCTGAGAGGCTATGCTGGCAAAAAGGCTGTCGTTGGGCCGAAACGAAAGCCCCGTCTGCTCACTTAAGTGAATCGCTACGCGCTCGGCAAAGCCTTCCGGCGCGTTGATGCCGGTGCCGATGGCAGTGCCGCCCTGGGCCAGGCGCTGCACGCGATTCATGGCGCTGTCGATGCGCTCGATGGCCTGATCCAGCTGGTTGACCCAGCCGCCCAGCTCCTGGCCCATGGTCAGCGGCATGGCATCCATCAGGTGGGTGCGCCCGGTCTTGACCACGTGCTCAAGCTCCTCGGCGCGCCGGGCTACGCTCTGGCGCAGGGCAATCAGCGCCGGGCGCAGCGAGCGCTCCACGGCAATCGCCGCGGAGACGTGAATCGCCGTGGGCACCACGTCGTTGCTCGACTGGCCCATGTTGACGTGGTCGTTGGGCCTCACCTCGACGCCCTCGCGGCTGGCCAAGTGCGCAATCACCTCGTTGACGTTCATGTTGCTTGATGTGCCGGAGCCTGTCTGAAACACATCGATGGGAAACTGGTCGTCGTAGCGGCCTTCGATTACCGCTTCGGCCGCTTGCTGAATGGCCCGTGCGCGGTCGCCGTCCAGCAGGCCCAGCGCCTGATTGGCATGCGCAGCGGCAAGTTTGATGCGTGCAACGGCGTGGATGAACGCCGCCGGCATGGCCTGCCCGGAAACGGGAAAATTGTTGACCGCACGCTGGGTCTGGGCGCCGTACAGCGCCGTTTCCGGCACTTCAAGCTCGCCCATGCTGTCGCGCTCGGTACGGGTCGATACAGAATCAAAAGACATACGGCTCTCCTCAGAAAGGTTCATGATGGCTCACAGCAGGCAGCAAAACGACGTGCTACCAGCCAAGGGCCTGTTTGACGAACGGAATAGTCAGCTTGCGCTTGGCCGAAAGCGAGGCTCGGTCGAGGGTTTCCAGCGCGCGGCAAAGCGCGCTGAGCTGGCGCGGGCCACGGTGCAGAATGTAGCGTGCCACGTCGTCTGGCAGCGCCATGCCGCGCACCTCAGCGCGCAGTTTGAGCGCGGCCAGCCGGCCGTCGTCGTCCAGCGGCTGCACGTGATGGGTCACGCCCCAGGTCAGCCTTGATGCCAGATCCGGCAGCAGCACCGGCAGCTGACGCGGCGCGACGCTGGCGGCGATCACCAGGCGCTTACCGGCGTCGCGCAGGCGGTTGAAGGCATGAAACAGCCCCTCTTCCCAGCGCTTGCGACCGATCACGCACTCCAGATCGTCAATGGCGACCAGATCCAGCCGTTCGATATCCTCAAGCATCAGCGGCGGGAAGTGCCCCAGATCTTCAAGCGGCAGATACAGCGCCCGCGCATCCTGATCCGAGGCCTGATGGCAGGCTGCCTGCAGCAGATGGCTGCGCCCGGTGCCCGGCGCGCCCCACAGGTAGAGATAGGGTTCGCCTTCGGGTTCCGGCTGGTGAATAAGCTGCTCTACCAAAAGCGCATTACGCGGGCCTGCGTAGTAATTGCCAAAGGTGGCATCGTCGCGCAGCCCTACGCCCAGCGGCAGCTGTGCCGGTGGTCGGTTCATGGTCTCTCCCCTTCGTCCCTTTCAGCGTCGCGCGTTGCCTTGGATAAGCGCTGGCCGCCGTCGCCGGCCGGCCGCGTGCAAATGTCATATAAGGGACTGTTTTTATATCGTTCCAGCCCTTCGCGCAAGAGCACCATCACCACCGCGGCCGCCGGCAGCGCCAGCAGCACGCCAAGAAAGCCAAACAGTTCGCCGCCCGCCAGCACGGAAAAAATCACCGCAACCGGGTGCAGGCCAATCTTGTCACCCAGCAGTTTGGGCTGGAGCACCACGCTTTCCACTACCTGACCGAGGGCAAACACCGCCACCACGCCGGCAATCGACCACAGCGTACCGATCTGAAAAAGCGCCACAATCAGCGCAATACTCAGGCCGACGATAAACCCCAGAAACGGCACGATACTGGCAAGGCCGGCAATAAAGCCGATCAGCAGTCCCACGTTCAGCCCCAGCAGGCTCAGCCCCAGCGCGTAGATCGCCCCCAAACACAGCATCACCAGCAGCTGGCCGCGCAAAAACGCCGCCAGTACGGCGTTGCAGCGCCGGCCCAGGCGCGTCACCTCGTTCACCCAGGGGCGCGGAACCAGCCCGCTGGCGTTGTCGATCAGCCGCTGCCAGTCCAGCAGCAGATAAAACGTGACCACCGGCACCAGCGCAGCGTAGGTCACCCAGGATACCAGCGCCATGCCCGAACGCCCCAGCTGGCCCAGCGCGCTTGCCAGGTAGCCGCCGGCATCGCGCCAGTTGTCGGCAAATATCTGCTTGATGCCGGCCAGATCGGCGCGCAGGTCGTAGCCAAACCATTCCTTGAGCCGCGGGGCCAGGGCGTCTTCCATCCAGCCAACCATCGCCGGCACCGCATGGCCCAGCTGCTTGGCCTGCTGCACCGCTGCGGGCACCAGAACCAATAGACTCAGCGCCAGTACGATCAGCATTACCAAAAACACGCTGGTGACCGCAAAGGGCCGGCTCATGCCCAGCCGCTCGAAGCGGTGCGTCAAGGGGTTGGCCACGTAGGCCAGCATCAAACCGGCAATAAACGGCATCAGCACCGCGTTAAGCAGATAGACCAGCAGCACGGCTACACCGGCCAGCAAAAGCCACCACCATGAATATCGCACTCGCGACTTCTCCCTGACTGCCTGTGTATGAGCGGCGCAATGCCTTACGCCGTAGCGGGTGTTACACTTTGCCGCCTGGAAACGTTGCCACCCGTAAACTTGTTCGCCGGCGCGCCCGGGCCGCGTATCGCCCCGGCGTGGGCAGGCGCAACCTCCGGCCTTGCCGAATCAGCCCTACAGGACTTGCCATGACCGAGACACCCTCTACCCCACCGGCCCACGCTTCGCTGAGCTACAAAGACGCCGGCGTGGATATTGACGCCGGCAACGCGCTGGTCGAGCGCATCAAACACGTCGCCAAAAGCACCGCACGCCCGGAAGTCATGGGCGGGCTTGGCGGCTTTGGCGCACTGTGCGAGCTGCCCGCCGGCTACCGCCATCCGGTGCTGGTGTCCGGCACCGACGGCGTGGGCACCAAACTACGGCTTGCCATGACGCTTGGCAAACACGACACCATCGGCATTGACCTGGTCGCCATGTGCGTCAACGACCTGATCGTGATCGGCGCCGAGCCGCTGCAGTTTCTTGACTACTATGCCACGGGAAAGCTCGATGTGGATATCGCCGCCGATGTCGTCAGCGGCATCGGTGAAGGCTGCCGCCAGGCCGGCTGCGCGCTGGTGGGCGGCGAAACCGCAGAAATGCCCGGCATGTACGCCGGCAGCGACTACGATCTGGCCGGCTTTTGCGTAGGCGTGGCGGAAAAATCCGCCCTGATTGACGCCTCTCAGGTCAGCGAAGGCGACGCCATTCTAGGGCTCGCCTCGTCCGGCCCGCACTCCAACGGCTACTCGCTGATCCGCAAGATCCTTGACGTCAGCGGCGCCGAGCTGGACACCGCCCTGGGCGACACTACGCTGGGCGAGGCGCTGATGGCCCCCACCCGCATTTACGTCAAACCGCTGCTGTCGCTGGTTCACGCAAGCGACGTTGAGGTTCACGCCCTGTCGCACATTACCGGCGGCGGCCTGACCGAAAACCTGCCGCGCGTGCTGCCCGAGCATCTGGCCGCGCACATTGACACCCAAAGCTGGCCGCGCCCGGCGGTGTTTGACTGGCTCCAGCGCCAGGGCAACGTCGCCGAAGACGAAATGTACCGCGTGCTCAACTGCGGCATCGGCATGGCGCTGGTGGTGCCGGCCGCCCAGGCCGAACAGGCCCGCGCCCACCTGGAAGCCCGGGGCGAAACGGTCTATCGCATCGGTACGGTGGTGCATCGCCAAAACGACGCGCCCGGCGTCGTCCTGGAAAACCTGGCAGACGGGAGCACGCCGGCATGAGCGAACACGAGAGCGATACGCTAAACGACTTCGCCGCCGATGCGGTGACGCCGCCGCGCATCGTGGTGCTGATCTCGGGCAGCGGCAGCAACCTGCAAGCACTGATTGACGCCCAGGAACACGACCGGCTGGGCGGCGGCGAGATTGCCGCCGTGATCGCCAACGTGGCCGACGCCTACGGCCTCAAGCGCGCCCGGGATGCCGGCATCGACGCTGTGGCACTGCCCCACCGGGAGTACGAAAGCCGCGAGGCCTACGACGGCGCGCTGATCAAGGTCATCGAGCGCCACGAGCCCGACTTGATCGTGCTCGCCGGCTTTATGCGCATCCTTACGCCGCGCTTTGTCCAGCGCTTTATCGGCCGGGTGCTCAACATCCACCCGTCGCTGCTGCCAGCCTACCAAGGCCTGAATACCCACGCCCGGGTGCTCGCCGACGGCGTTGCCGAGCACGGCTGCAGCGTGCACTTCGTCACCGAAGAGCTCGACGGCGGGCCGGTAGCCCTGCAGGCCGCGCTCAACGTCACCGCCGATGACTCACCCGCCACGCTAAAGGACAAGGTTCACGCCCGAGAGCATTTGATTCTGCCCATTGCGGTGAGCTGGTTCTTGCAAGGCCGGCTGCGCTTTGACGGCAGCCACGCCACCATGGACGGCGTAGCCCTGCCCGCGCGCGGCATGCGCTTAAGCCACGAAGACGCCGCCGAAGAGCTGGACGAGGACCTGTCCGACGAGGCCGGCGCCGAAGAGTAGCGCCCTCCCGCACAGACGGCGGCGCACGGTGATTGGCCGTGCGCCGCTGCGTGCCTGCCCTGTTACGCTTTCCCGCCTTTTGAAACGGCTCAGGTGCGTGGCAGGGTCACGCCGCGCTGGCCCATGTACTTGCCGCCACGATCCTTGTAGGAGGTCTCGCAGATTTCGTCGGATTCAAGAAACAGCATCTGCGCCACGCCTTCGTTGGCGTAGATGCGCGCCGGCAGGTTGGTGGTGTTGGAAAATTCCAGCGTCACATGGCCTTCCCACTCCGGCTCCAGCGGGGTGACGTTGACGATGATGCCGCAGCGCGCGTAGGTCGACTTGCCCAGACATATCGTCAGCACGCTGCGCGGAATGCGGAAATACTCCACCGTGCGCGCCAGCGCAAAGGAGTTGGGCGGAATCACGCAGACCTCGCCTTTCACATCCACAAAGCTTTTTTCGTCAAAACCCTTGGGGTCCACCACCGCCGAATGGATGTTGGTAAACACCTTGAACTCGTCGGCGCAGCGCACGTCATAGCCGTAGCTTGAAGTGCCGTAGGAAATCACCCGCCGGCCGTTCACGTAGCGCACCTGCTCGGCCTCAAACGGCTCGATCATCGCCTCGCGCTGGGCCATGCGGCGGATCCATCGATCTGATTTTATACTCATAAAGGGGTCTCAACAGGCCCGGACTTTCCCGCCCGGAAGGTGGGCGGGATTACTCGCTGAACGAAATGCTCGGACCCTCGCCCGGCGCCTGATCCATGGAGGCGGCGACCTGGCGCGCCATCTCGGCAAACGTGCGGCTGACGCTGCTGTCCGGCTCGGCCACGACCGACGGCCGGCCGGAATCGGCAAACTCGCGGATCGAAAGACTCAGCGGCAAACGTCCCAGCACCTGGGTGTCGTACTCCTGGGCAATGCTGTCGCCGCCGCCCTCGCCGAAGATAGGCGCTTCGTGGCCGCAGTTTTCGCAGTGGTAAAGGCTCATGTTTTCCACCACGCCAAGCACCGGCACGTTGACCTTGCGAAACATCTCGATGCCCTTGCGCGCGTCCAAAAGCGCGATGTCCTGGGGCGTGGTGACGATCACTGCGCCGGAGACCGGCACCTTCTGAGAAAGCGTCAGCTGAATGTC
The DNA here is from genome assembly GCF_039537045.1 of Halomonas cibimaris. Lineage (GTDB taxonomy): Bacteria > Pseudomonadota > Gammaproteobacteria > Pseudomonadales > Halomonadaceae > Vreelandella > Vreelandella cibimaris. The sequence goes on from NZ_BAAAZT010000009.1 coordinate 52,308, forward strand.
ACCGGTGCCCGGCGGCATGTCGATGAGCAGAAAATCGAGGTTGTCCCAAAGCGTCTGGTTGAGCAGCTGCTGAAAAGCGCCCACGACCATGGGCCCGCGCCATACCATGGGCTCTTTGTTGTCAATCAAAAACGCGATGGACATGGCCTGGATGCCGTGGGCCATCATGGGGTAGAACGCCTGGTCATCTTTGGTAGCAGGCCGCTCGCCCTCTTTTACGCCGAGCATCTGCGCTTGGCTGGGGCCGTAAATGTCGGCGTCGAGCACGCCGACCCGGTAGCCCTGGGCAGAAAGCGCCAGCGCCAGATTGGCCGTAACCGTGGATTTACCCACGCCGCCCTTGCCCGAGGCAACGGCAATCATGTGCTTTACCCCTTCCATTGTGCGCTCCTTGATCAGGTCAGTGCCGGCGTTCGCGCCGGCGGGATATCGCCGCCGATGATACCCCTAAGCCGGCCGGGTATAAACCGGCCTAGCGCTTGGCCATCTTTTCCAGCATGGCGTTGACCGCCTCCAGATGTTCAGGCTCGTTGTGGCACATGCCCTGAAACACCGCGCACTTCTCCAGAAACGGCTTGAGCTCGGCGTCGCCGCCCTCTTTCATCAGCCGCTTGGTCAGCCGGGTGGCTCGGGGCGGCTGCGCGGCAATGCGCCGGGCGTGGGCCATGACGGTATCCATGAGCGCCTCGGGCTCGGTCACCTCCAGCACGATGCCGTATTCTTTGGCCTCGTCAGCGGTGATTATCCGGCCGGAAAGCGTCAGCTCAAAGGCCCGCTGGTAGCCGATCAGGCGCTGCATGAAAAAGGCGCCGCCGTCGCCGGGGATAATCCCCAGGTTCAAAAACGTCTCGCCGAATTTGGCCCGGCTGGAGGCAATGCGCATGTCGGCCATGTTGGCCAGATCGAAGCCGGCGCCGATGGCCGCGCCGTTGACTGCGGCAATCATCGGCACTTCCACCTCGGCCAGCGCCAGCGGAATGCGCTGGATGCCCCGGCGGTAGCGCTCGGCCACCTCGGCGACGTCGCCGGCAAAATCGCCCCGGCGCTCGGCCATGTCCTTGACGTTGCCGCCGGCAGAAAACGTTGAGCCGGCGCCGGTTATCACTAGCACCGAGACATCCTCGCAGCGGTTGACCCACTCGGCCACGGCGACAATATCGTCGATCAGCGCGGTGCCGGTCAGGGCGTTGCGCACGTCGTGGCGGTCAAGGGTCAGGATGGCGATGCGCCCTTCTTGTTCAAGCGTCGCATCGGTCAGTTTGGGTAACGGTATATTTTGCGTTTCAGCGTGTGCGTTGGTCATGGTGCAGACTCCTCATCGGTGGCCAAGAGAATACGCGCATCCACCACGGCATAGCCGTCGGGGTAGGCGATCACCGGATTCAAATCCAGCTCGGTAATATCGGGGTAGGCCTCCATCAGCCGGGAGACGCTCACCAGCAGGTCGATCAGCGCATCCTTGTCGACTCCGGGCGCGCCGCGCACGCCGTCCAGCACGCGCCGGGCCTTGAGCTGCTCCAGCATGCCCGCGGCGTCCTCGCGGCTGAGCGGCGCGGCGCGAAACGCCACGTCTTCCAGCACTTCGACAAGCACCCCGCCCAGGCCAAACATGACCACCGGGCCGAAGGTGTCATCGCGCATCAGCCCCACGATTACCTCCACGCCCTTGGGCGCCATGGGGGTGACGAGCACGCCGTCGATCCGCGCGTGAGAATCATATTCCCGGGCCGAGCGCAGAATGCCGGCGTAGGCCTCGGCCAGTGCCGCCTCGCCTTCCAGGTTCAGCGCCACGCCGCCGGCGTCGGATTTATGAATGATATCCGGGCTGACCACCTTCATCGCCACCGGCGTGCCGGCAAAGACTCGGGCCGCATCCGCCAGCTCGTCGGCGTCACGCACCAGGCGCTCGTCAAGCACGCCAATGCCGTGTTCGGCCAGCAGCGCCTTGGCTTCCGGTTCCAGCAGGCTGCGCCCCTTTGCCCGGGCGCCGGCCACCAGCGCCTGCCCCCGGCTGCCGGGCACGGCGGGCGGCAGCGCCGGGGGAACGGGGCGGTCCAGATACGCGCCGCGCTCGCTCAGCGCAGCCAGCACGCTCACCGCTTTTTCGATGGAGGCATACACCGGCACGCCGGCCGTACGCAGCCGCGTTAGCGCCGGCGGTTTGACCGGGGCATAAAGGCTGTAGACCACCACGGGCTTAACCGCAGTTCCGGCCAGTTCGACCATGGTCTCAGCGCCGCGCATTTCATCATCGGCAAGGGATTCATCGAAACGCCGGGCGTAGCCGCCGAACATGCCCACCAGCAGTACGGCGTCCACGCCGGGATCCGCCGCGACGATCGCCATACAGGTGGCCAGCAGCGCCGGATGCGCATCGGTGGCGCCGGCCACGTCCACCGGGTTGACGGTGGAGGCCTGAGCGGAGAGCGCAGCGCTCAGCCGCGCTTGGCAGTCAGCGGTCAGCGTGGCCAGCTCAAGGCCGGCCTCGGCCAGGCGATCAGCGGCGATGGTGGCCTGGCCGCCGCCGTCGGCGATCACCGCCACGCGCCGCCCCGGCGACCGCTGCAGCTGCCCCAGCCCTTCGGCCACGGGCAGGATATCGTCGGAGTACGGCACCACGTTGACGCCTGCCTGGCGCAGCAGATCCACGGTCATCGGATAGCTGCCGGCCAGTGCGCCGGTGTGCGAGCTGGCCGACTGCTGCCCCTGAGCTGTGGCGCCGGATTTGTACACCACCACCGGTTTGGCCGCGCTGACCTTGCGCGCGGCGTCAAGAAACGCCCGGCCGTCGCGAAACCCTTCAACGTAGAGCGTTGCCACCCGAGTGTGCGGGTCTTCCCCCAGATAGCGCAGGTAGTCATCAAAGCCCAAATCGCTCTGGTTGCCCGGGCCGACGTAGGTGCTAAAGCCCACCTGACCGTGGTGCTCGGCCTCAAGCGCAAGCGACAGCAGCATGTTGCCGGACTGGGAAACCACGCCGATATCTCCGGCGCGCAGATGATCCAGCGCCAGCAAGTTAAACCGATAATGCAGGTTAAACACCCCTGAAGTGTTAGGGCCGATCAGCCGTACGCCGCCGGCCCGGGCGCGGCTGAGCATATCGCGCTCCAGGCGCGCACCTGCCGCACCGGTTTCGCCAAAGCCGCTGGCCAGAATAATTGCGCCTTTGACCCCGCGCCGGCCGCACGCCTCGATAAGCGCCGGCACCGTGGCCGCCGGCGTGCAGATCAGCGCCAGCGCCGGCGCCTTGGGTACGGCCTTGATGTCCGGCCAGGCGCGAACGCCAAGAATCGTATCGGCCTTGGGGTTGACCGGATAGACAGCGCCCGAATAGCCGCCCTGTATCAGTCCCAGCATGGCTTTGTAGCCGCGCTTGGTCGGGTCATTCGACGCGCCAATCACGGCGATACTGGCAGGGGCCAGCAGCGCGTGCAGCGGGCTTTCTTCGAGGCAGGCATCGTCAAAGGGTTTCATGCGGTAGTGGTCCTGTCGGGTACGTTCGTAGGCAAAGTGAAGGGCATGTCGCGCTCAGCGCCCCTGAAAACGCGGGGCGCGCTTGTGGGCGAAGGCGTCCACGCCCTCCTGCCAGTCGGCGGTGGTCGAGCAGGTAAACACCGCGTCCAGCTCCTGCTGCAGATGGCCGTCCAGCGTCTCGGCCGCGCCGAGGTTGACCAGCCGCTTGAGCATGGCCATGGAAACCGGCGCCTGAGCGGCCAGCCGCTCGCCCAGCGCCGCCGCCTGCTCGCCCAGCTCATCGCCGGGATACGCCGCCAGCGCCAGCTGCAGCCGGGCCGCTTCGATGCCGTCGATTTTCTCGCCGGTGTACAAAAGCCGCCGCGCCTGGGCCAGCCCCACCAGCTGCGGCAAAATCTTGGAGACCCCGCCGCCGACACAGGTGCCGATACTGGTTTCGGGAAAGCCGATGCGGGCGTCTTCGGCCATGAGGATGAAGTCGCAGGCCACGGCCATTTCCGCCCCGGCCCCCAGAGCGTAGCCGTTGACCGCGGCGATCACCGGCTTGGGCAGGCGGTAAAGCGCCTCGCACACGTCGTTGCCGCGCTGCAGATAGGCACGCCGCTGGTACAGTGTACGCTCGGCGCCGCCGTGTTCTTTCATGTCCGCCCCGACGCAAAACGCCCGCCCTTCGCCGGTCAGCACCAGCGCGCGGACCCGGCTCTCCCGCCGGGCAAAGGCCAGGGCATCAAGCAGCTCGTCGTAGAGGGTTTCCACCACGGCGTTCAGCCGGTGGGGGCGGTTCAGGCGGATTTCCAGCACGCGGCTGTCGGCCTCGGCCGTTAGCCAGGCAAGGCGCAGGGTGTCGTAGGCGGGCAGCGAATCAGTCATGGTCGGTTTCCGGTTGCAAAAAGGTACGATCGTTTCTCTTTATTCTAAAAAGAAACAATCGTTTCACAACAGCGAGCATAGCCGCGCACCCTCAACGCGTCAATACGGCTGTGTCACGGCGCATTTTTCAGGTACATTCGTGCCAGACCCTTACCCACTAGCCGATAACGCCCATGCCCGATACCGCAACCTCTGCCGAACAGCGCCTCACCGACGTATCGCGCCGCCTAGCGGACATAAGCCCGACGCTGAGCCCCCAGCTGCGCCAGGCAGCCGGCTACGTGCTTGACCATCCGGGCGATGTGGCTTTCCAGTCGGTGCGCGGCTCGGCCGCGGCGGCCAGCGTTACCCCATCAACGCTGGTGCGCCTGGCACGAAAGCTCGGCTTTGACGGCTATGAACCCTTCCGCCACGTCTTTCAGGCTGCGCTTCAGGCCGGCGCCGGCGAGCTGGGCGGCCGCGCCAGCCGGCTCAACCACCACACCCAGACGCGCCCCAACAGCGTCTTCGGTGATATCGGCGAAACGGCGCTGACCAACATCGGCGCGCTGCTCACCGACGATAACCGCGCCCGCATCGAAGCGGCGGCCGCGCAGCTGCTCAGCGCCCGGCGCATTGCCGCTATCGGCTTTCGCGATACCTTTGCCTGCGCCTATCACTTTGCCTACGTCGGGCGCATTGCCATGCCCAACGTCGAGCTGGTGCGCGGTCAGGAAGGCGGCCTGCTGACCGAGCTTGCAACGTTCGCCGAGCAGGATATCGCCGTGGTTTTCGGCTTTGCGCCCTACTGCGCCGAGACCCTGCGCGCGCTGGATGTGCTGCACCGGGCGGGCTGCCGGCTTATCGTGGTGACCGATACGCTGGCGTCGCCGCTGGTGCCCCCAGCCAACCTGGCGTTCAATCTGGCCACCGAAACGCCGCATTTTTTCCCCTCGATTGTGGCGGCGATTACGCTGATCGAAGCCGTGCTGGCCGAGTGCGTAGCCCAGGGGCCGGAAAACATGGTGGACAACGTCAGCCGTTTCGAGCAGCGCATGCGCACCCTTGGGGCCTACGTCGAATGAACCCGGCGCACCCGGCCGTTGCCCTGCCGCCGGTGATTGGCCACCGGGGCTACAGCGCCCGGGCGCCGGAGAACACGCTGTCTGCGGTGATTGAGACCCGCCGCGCCGGGGTGCGCTGGGTAGAGCTTGACGCGCAGCTGCTGGGCGACGCCACGCCGGTGATCTGGCACGACCGCGACGTCGGCCGCTGCTCAAACGGCCGCAGGCGACTCATCGACTTGACCCGGGAAGACGCCGCCCGGCTGGACGCCGGGCGCTGGTTTGGCAACGCGTTTGCCGGCGAACCCATGGCCACCCTCGACGAAATGCTGGCCCTGCTGGATGAGCTTGACATGGGGCTGAACCTGGAGCTCAAGGTCAATCGCGGCCACGACCCGGCAGTGCTGGCGCACCGGGCGGTACCCGAGGCCATGCGCCGCCTGCCGCCGGAGCGTTTGATCGTGTCATCGTTCAGCGCCCGCGCGCTGGCCGCCGCCCGGAACATCGCCCCGCCCCGCCGGCTGGCGCTGGGCACGCTGTATAAGCGGCTTCCCGTTGACTGGCGCCGCCGCTGTGAGGCCATCGACGCCTTCAGCGTGCATCTGGACTGGCGCTACGCCACGCGCGCTCAGCTCGTAGCGATTCGTCGGGCGGGCTACGCCGCTGTCTGCTATACCGTCAACGAGCCGGCGGCGTTTGCCCGATACCGGGCGTGGGGCGCGGCCAGCGTCATCAGCGATGACCCGGCAGCGTTTCTGCCGGCCGGGTAACAGCGCGGCACGCCGTTACCGCCCGGCGCTTCACCGTCTTGGTTTTCCACCGTACAATGGCCTGCATTCCATGCCGCCCTGCCGGTCGCGGCGTTTTCGTGCTCTACGCTTACTGTCTGCCAGTCTTAAGGATTCCCTGTTCCCATGCGCGCCAGCCAACTGTTGATTGCCACCCTCAAAGAAACCCCGGCGGATGCCGAAGTCACCAGCCACCAGCTGATGCTGCGCGCGGGCATGATCCGCCGGCTGACCTCGGGCCTTTACACCTGGCTGCCGCTGGGGCTGAAAACCCTGCGCAAGGTTGAAGCCGTGGTGCATGAAGAAATGGATCGCGCCGGCGCCCAGGAAGTGCTGATGCCCGCGGTGCAGCCTGCCGAGCTGTGGGAAGAGTCCGGCCGCTGGGACGAATACGGCCCTGAGCTTCTGCGGCTGAAAGACCGCCACGCGCGCGACTACTGCGTCGGCCCCACCCACGAAGAAGTCATTACCGATCTGGTGCGCAAGGAAATCGCCAGCTATAAGCAGCTGCCGATGAACTTCTACCAGATTCAGACCAAGTTCCGCGATGAGATCCGCCCGCGCTTCGGGGTCATGCGCTCACGCGAGTTTGTCATGAAGGACGCCTACTCTTTCCACGTGGACGAAGCGTCGCTCAAAGACACCTATCAGGCCATGTACGACGCCTACACGCGCATTTTCACCCGGCTGGGGTTGGCGTTTCGCCCGGTAATTGCCGACAACGGCTCCATCGGCGGCACCGGCTCCCACGAGTTTCACGTGCTGGCGGATTCCGGCGAGGACGCCATCGTCTTTTCTACCGGCTCCGACTACGCCGCCAACATGGAAAAGGCCGAAGCGCTGCCCGCGCCCAGGGGCAGCGACGCCGAGCGCGCGGCACCTGCCGAAGAACTGCGCCTGGTGGATACCCCGGACGCCAAAACCATCGCCGCGCTGGTCGAGCAGTTTGACCTGCCCATCGAAAAAACCGTCAAGACCCTGATGGTACACGCAGCCGAAGGCGGCCTGGTGGCGCTGATTATCCGCGGCGACCACACGCTCAACGACGTCAAGGCAGAAAACCTGCCCCAGGTGGCCGCGCCGCTTGTCATGGCAAGCGAAGAGGAAATCCGCGCGGCGGTGGGCGCAGGGCCGGGCTCGCTTGGCCCGGTTGAGCTTGCCATGCCGATCGTTATCGACCGCAGCGTCGCACTGATGAGCGACTTTGCCGCCGGTGCCAACGTCGAAGGCAAGCACTACTTCGGCATCAACTGGGAGCGCGACGCCGCCCTGCCCGAGACGGCCGACCTGCGCAACGTGGTGGAAGGCGACCCCTCGCCGGACGGCCACGGCACCCTTGCCATCAAACGCGGCATCGAGGTGGGCCACGTTTTCCAGCTGGGGCAGAAATACTCCGAGGCCATGAACGCCACGGTGCTCGGCGACAGCGGCAAAACCCTGCATCCGTGGATGGGCTGCTACGGCATCGGCGTGACCCGGGTGGTGGCCGCCGCCATCGAGCAGAATCACGACGCCGCGGGCATCATCTGGCCCGACGCCATCGCGCCGTTTCAGGTCGCACTGGTGCCGATGAACGCGCACAAGTCCCAGCGCGTGCGCGAAGAGGCCGAGAAGCTCTATGAGTCGCTGAAAAGTGCCGGCTTCGATGTGCTGCTCGACGACCGCGACACCCGCCCCGGAGTCAAGTTTGCCGACCTGGAGCTGATGGGTATTCCCCACCGCATCGTCATCGGCGATCGCGGGCTGGACAGCGGCGAGCTTGAATACAAGGGCCGCCGGGACAGCGACGTCACCATGACCCCGGCAGAGCACATCGTCGATTTTCTCAAACAAAAAACGGCGTAAGGGCGTACAAAGAATAGAAAGTACCGGCTTCGCCCGCGCTCGGCTGATCGTCACCGAGCGCGGGCAGGCCTGCCTCAAGCGCGCATTACACGGTTTTTCAGCACAAAAAAGCCGGCTCCGAAGAGCCGGCGACTGAAAGCCTCGGCATGTCCCTTGGCTTTCTCCCTGACGACTGGTGATTACCAGTAACGCTTTTTTTTACCCCCTACTGCTCCTGGCCTGCCGTGCTACCCCGCACGGCAGGCTTGCCTGTGCCTGTGCCTGTTTACCTGTGCCTGTTTACCTGTGCCGGCACGGCGCGCTTGCTCAGCGCTTACCTTTACGGCGATGATCGCGCACGATAAAGGCAATCCATCCGCCCATGAACGTAATCATCATACCGACAGTGACCAAACCGAAAATAACGGCATCATCCCAATACATAGCCTTCTCCTGCCGCGATGTGTTGACGCCATGGTAGGCAGGAGGCAGCCACCAAAACCTGACGTGGATCAACTCTTGCCTTTGCCCGGGCGCACGCCGCACGGCGGCTTGATCCACATCAACTTTGCGCTTAGCGGGCTACGTTAATCGCGCCGGGGGCAACCTCGCTAGAGCACTTTGCGATCCTCAACGCTTGACGCTTCGATTTCCGGGGCGAGCGGGTGGCCTTTGGCCAGCTCCGCCCGGGTAGCATCGCGCACCTCCAGGATGCGCACGTCGTAGCGCAGCGTCTGCCCGGCCAGCGGATGGTTGGTATCCACCGTGATCTGATCGCCGTCGACGGCCAAAACGGTCACAACCTGGGGGCCGGCCTCGCCTTCGGTCTGAAAGCGGCGGCCCGGCACCGGCTCAGCGGTGCCAAACGCCTCGCGCCCGACCTGACGAACCAGCGCCTCGTCACGCTCGCCGTAGGCGTCGGCGGGAGCCAGCGTTATACGCGCCTCATCCCCCGGCCGGTAGCCGGCAAGGGCGTGCTCAAGGCCCGGCAGGATGTTGTCGTGGCCGTGCAAATAGTATAGCGGCTGCCCTCGCGCAGCGGAGTCGTCAAGCACCCGGGCGGGGTCGGCCTCCGGGGTCGCTAACTGTTCGAGTATGTAGTGCAGGCTGACGACGCGGTGGGCGGCAATCGACATGAAAAACTCCTCTCCGGTAAGCTGTCGGCGGTTTCAGCCGTGGCAGTGTAACACTGACGCGACCTGCGCTCGTTTTGTTGTTTTCCCGTCGAGGAGCTTCTATTTCCATGCCCGTTCTTCAGGCCCGGCGCAGCTGGCGCGAATCCCTAGCCGTTTACGCCCGCGCGCCGGTGATCACCATGCTGTTTCTGGGCTTTTCCGCCGGCCTGCCGTTTTTGCTGGTGTTCTCCACGCTTTCCGCCTGGCTGAGAAGTGCCGGGGTGGAAGTCGCGGCCATCGGTTTTTTTGCCTGGGTCGGCATGCTCTATTCCATCAAGTTCTTCTGGGCGCCGGTGGTGGATCGCGTCAAACTGCCGCTGCTGACGCGGCTACTGGGCCAGCGGCGCAGCTGGATGCTGCTCGCCCAGGCCATCATCGCCGCCGGCCTTGTCGGCCTTGCCGCCACGCCGCCGCTGGGCAACCTTGGCTGGGTAGCGGGCTTTGCCCTGCTGGTGGCGTTCGGCTCAGCCACCCAGGACATCGCCATCGACGCCTTTCGCATCGAATCCGCCGCCGACGATAATCAAGCGGCCATGGCCTCGACCTACATCATCGGCTATCGCGGCGGGCTTTTGGCCGCCGGCGCCGGCGCGCTGTACGTGGCCTCGGCGCTCTCCTGGCACGCCGCCTACCTGACCATGGCGGCACTGGTGGGCGTGGGCATGGTGGCGGTGCTGGTACGCCCCGAGCCCCGGCGCCTGGCCGCCGGCGACAGGCCCGTGCTGGAGCCTCGGGTACGCGCGTTTCTGCGTAAAACCCGCCATCGGCCCCGGCTTTGGCGTCACCTCGGCGCCTGGGTGATCGGCGCGCTGGTGTGCCCGTTCACCGACTTTTTCGTGCGCCACGGCGTCAAAGCGCTGGCGCTGCTGGCGTTTGTCGCGGTGTTTCGCGTAAGCGATCTGGCCATGGCGTCCATGGCCAACCCGCTGTATATCGATCTGGGCTTTTCTTTGGCAACCATTGCCAACGTTACCAACGTTTTCGGCATTGTGATGAGCATCGGCGGCGGCGTGCTCGGCGGGCTTTTGGTGGTGCGCTACGGCATCGGGCGAATGCTGGTAGTGGGGGCCTTGCTCACCATGCTGACCAACCTTTTGTTCGTCGCCCTGGCGCTTGCCGGCGACCGACTGCCGATGCTGGTGATGACGATTATCGGCGACAACCTGGCCAACGGGCTGGCAAGCGCGGTGTTTATCGCTTTTTTATCGAGCCTGACGTCCCGGGCCTACACCGCCACCCAGTACGCGCTTTTCTCCTCGCTGATGACGCTGCCGGGCAAGTTTTTGAGCGGCTTCGGCGGGCTGGTGGTAGGCGCCCAGGGCTACGCCGGCTTTTTTACCCTGGCCTCGCTGCTGGGCATCCCTGCCGTGCTGCTGGCGATCTGGGTCAGCCGCGATCTGTTCGCCGCGTCACCGGCTAGCGGCGCGCGCTAAGCCAGGCAAGCGCGCCGGGGGTGGTGCGCCACTGATCGCGCATCAGCGTGCGGTACTGCCAGGCCTCGGCCTTGGTCCCGGGGTCGATGCGCCCGGCCTTGTCCGGCAGCACCGGGCGCGGGCTTTCAGCACACAGCATCGAAAGCGCGTAGCGGCTGTAGCGCTTGACCTCGGCCAGCGCGGCCTCGGCCTGCTCCCAGCGCTCCAGGCGATACAGCGCCAGGGTGCGCCCCATGAGAATCGTAAGCCACAGCGAGCCGTCGTCTTCGGCGCTGTCGGCCAGCGCCAGCGCCTCCCGGTTGCGCGCGTCGCGCAGCAGCTGGTCGAGCACCAGCTCGCGCAGCCCCAGGCGGTCTTCGCGGTTGATGGCCAGCAGCTGCTCGGCGAGCCTTCGCGAGTGCTCGCGGGCGCCGCGCTCCATCCCCACCACCAGCGCCAGCCCGGTGCGCAGCAAAAAGGCATTGTCGCCGTCGTCCCAGCACAGGCTGCCCGCGCCCTCGGCACGGGCCTGTTCCAGCCAGCGCGAAAGCCTTCGCGCCAGCGGCTCCAAAAGGCTTGGCGCCATCCACGGCAGGCTGCCAAAGCGGCTGGTCAGCGCAAGCGTTACGTCCTGCACCACCTGGGGCGAGTCCAGCCATTCGGGGTTGGCGCAAAGCGCCGACATCCATTCCACGGCGTTGCCCCAGGGGTCATCGCGAAATCCCAGCGCCATGTCTTCGTCAACCATCACCTGAAAAACCTCGTGCCAGGCAGCAAACAGCGTGCCTTCACGGGCGCTTTCGCGGTATTCGATACGCTGACGGTCGACGTCAGCGCGCAGATCAAGCTTGGGCGCGACGGGCAGCGCCGCCAGCAGCGACTGCAGGCTGATCAGCGGCGTGGCGAGATCTTCCTCGGCGCTGAGCAGCTGATCGGCCAGAGTGGCGCCGGGGTTGTCGGCCAGCGCGGCAAGAAAGTCGAGCTGGTCTTCGTCCAGCTCGCCCTGACGCAAAAGCCGGCGATACCAGAAATCCGCCCGCTCCCGGGCTTCTTCTTCGTGGCCTTCGTGGAGCAGCAGCATCGCTTCGATGTAGGCAAGCGTAGGCGAGTCCGGCAGCGCCTGCTGGGCACGCACAAAGGCCGTCCGGGCGCTGTCGAGGTCGTCGTTGTCCAGATGCGCCAGGCACAACCGTTCCAGGGCCACGCCGCGCAAGAACAGCGGCCCGCGCTTGAGCACTTCGTCCAAAAGCTCGCGGCGCTTGCGGGTAAAACCGCGTTCCTGGAACAGATCGAGCAAAATCTCGAACGCCGGCTCGGCCTGCTCCGGCAGGCGCGACCAGTCGCGGCGGTCGAAAAGCGATTCCAGTATCTGCATGGCACGGCCGGTCTGGCCGCTTTCCGCGGCGACCAGCCCGGCTTCCAGCAGCGCCTGAGCCGGGGCCTCGCCGCTGTCGAGGGCGGCCTTGAGCGTGGCCCCCTTCCACTCGCGCAGCGACAGCATCCACATCATCTGCGCGGGAATTTCCGTGGGAAAATCCACCCGGTAGCAGCAGTGCTTGTATGGGCGTCCGGAATCGCACCAGCACGGCTCGTGGCGGCCGGGCTCAGCCAGCGGCTCGCTGGCAAAACCCAGCCGCACCAGCGGCGTCTGCGACCAGAGCACCGGCGCCAGCGCCTGCGGCGTGGCGGCGTCGCCGTTGAAATAGTCTCCCCCTTCGGCGCGCACCCAGATCATGAAATCCGGGTAGTGCTCCTTTTGCCTGATGGCCGCAAGCGCCGCCGAGGCAAAATTCAGCAGCTGATCGACCCATACCGCCAGCATTGCCGTCTCCATCGTCTTTGACCGGCGCAAAAGGCCGCGTATAAAGCGCCGTAGTCTAGCATGACCGCGCGCCGCTACGCAGGGGTGAGAAGCGGATCGTGAAGGGGGATCAAGGGCCGTGAACCAGGCATCAAGAATAGGCGCGCGCCCAGCGCAGCAGCGGCTGGCAGCGCCTTTGCATGTCGAGCCTGGCGCCCAGGCGCACCATGTTCCAGTAGTGGCCGTTAAGCGCCCGGGACAGCAGCAGCGTATCCGCCGGCGGCTGCAGGCGGTCCATGGCCGCCCATACCCGGGGCGAGAGCGCGCGCAGGCGGCGGTGCACGCGCACGTCGGCAAAGTCCTGCTCGCCCGGCGCAAACAGCGGGGCTACCGCCTCGGGCACCGGGATTACGGCGCCAAAATCGTAGATAATCAGCCGCGAGTCGTCGTCCACGGCGAAGTTGCCGGCATGGGGGTCGGCGTGGAGCTCGCCGTAGGTGAAAAGCTCCTCGGTCAGCCAGTCGGCCAGGGTCGTGGCCGCCTGCTGGCGCGCCTTATCGCCGGCGACTTCATCCAGAGGCGTGCCGGGCAGGTAGCGCATGGCCAGCACGCGTTCGCCGCAAAGCGCCTCGACCGGCTCGGGAATGCAAAGCCGCGGCTCGTGACGGTAGCGTTCGCGGTAGCGGGCAAGGGTTTGCGCCTCGGCGCGGTAGTCCAGCTCGTCGCGCAACCCCGCGGCCAGCTCCTCGAACAGCGCGTCCAGCCGCGACGCCGATACCTTGAGCCAGCGGCCCAGCCGCATTATCCGCTTGACCTGGCGCAGATCCCCTTCCAGAGCGTCGGCCAGGCCCGGGTACTGCACCTTGAGCACCAGAGTTTCGCCGTTTCGGGTCACGGCCTTGTGCACCTGCCCCATGGAGGCGCTGGCGAAAGGCTGCGGTTCGATATGACGAAAGCAGGCGTCGAGATCACCGTACTCGGCGACCAGCGTCTCGCGGATGCGCGGCCAGGGCATGGGCTCGGCCTGGCGCTGCAGGCGCGCCAGCTGCTCGGCCAGCTCCGGCGGCAGCACGTCGTCCCACTGGGCCACGATCTGTGCGAGCTTCATGGCCGGGCCGCGCAGTTCGGAAAGCCCGTCAAACAGCGCCTCGCCCAGCGCGTTCCAGTCGGCGCTGCCGGCCATGCGGTTTTTCAACACCGCGCCGCCGGTGCGCGCGCCGAGCCCGAATAGCCGCCGCGTTCTGCCGCGTTCACGCATGGTTTCTTCCTCAATGGAGCATATCGTACAAAAGCTATACGATAAGCGCGCAAAAGCAAAGCCCCGTCGACCGCTGTCTGCACGGCCGGAGCCGCCCGACTCTGCTATGATGCCGCGCTGTCCTCTTTTTCTGCCCGAGTGCGTGCGATGCGTTTGATCATTGCCGAAAAACCCAGCCTTGCCCGCGCCATTGCCGATGCGCTGCCCGACCGCGCACGGAAGGAAGACGGCGCGCTGTACGCCGGCGACACCGCGGTGACCTGGTGTCTGGGCCATCTGCTGGAACAGGCCCCGCCCGAAACCTACCACAGCGCCGACAAGCAGTGGCGCCTCGATCGCTTGCCCATTGTGCCGGCGGCGTTCCAGCACGTGCCCAGGCCCAAGGCCCGTGGCCAGCTCGCGGTGATCCGCAGGCTGCTGAAAAAGGCCGATACGGTGGTTCACGCCGGCGACCCGGACCGCGAAGGCCAGCTGCTGGTGCAGGAAGTGATCGAATACCTGGGCTATCGCGGGCCGGTCAAGCGCCTTTTGGTCAACGACTTGAACCGCCCGGCGGTCAAAAAAGCGCTGGGACAGCTGCACGATAACGCCGAGTTTGCCCCGCTGTACCGCGCTGCCCGCACGCGCTCCCAGGCAGACTGGCTGTACGGCATCAACCTGACCCGGGCCTGGACGCTCACCGGCCGCCAGGCCGGCCACAGCGGCGTGCTTTCCGTAGGCCGGGTGCAAACCCCGGTGCTGGGGCTGATCGTGCGCCGGGACGCCGCCATTCGCGCGTTTGTGCCCTACCCGTTCTATCCGCTGTGGGTCGATGCGCGCGTTGCCGGCGGCGAGCTGCGCGCCTGGTGGGTGCCCCAAAATACCCACCGGCTGGACGACAGGGGCCGGCTGCTGGAGCGCGCCCCGGCGGATGCCCTGGCCGACGCGCTGCCCGGCCGCGAAGGCCGGGTGGCGGCGCTCAGCCAGCAGAAAAAGCGCCAGGCGCCGCCGCTGCCCTACTCGCTGTCGGCGCTGCAGGTGGACGCTGCCCGGCGCTACGGCCTTTCCGCCAAGGCGGTGCTGGACACCTGCCAAGCGCTTTACGAGCGTCACCGGCTGATCACCTACCCGCGCTCGGACTGCCGCTACCTGCCCCGGGCGCATCTGGCTGAGGCCCGGCAAACGCTTGCCGGCGCCTGCCGGACGGACGCCACGCTCAAGGAATGGTTCGACGGCGCCGACTTCAGCCTGCGCTCGAAAGCCTGGAACGATAGCAAGGTTGGCGCTCACCACGCCCTGGCGCCCAGCGGCAAGGCGCCGAACTTTGATCAGCTGTCCGCCGCTGAGAGTAAGGTGTTTCGGCTGATTGCGCGCAACCTGCTGGCCCAGTTCTACCCGCCGCTTGTCACCTTCGAGACCAGGGCCGAGCTGTCCATCGCCGATGAAACCTTCCGCGCCGGCGGCCAGCAGGTGCTGACCCCGGGCTGGAAGCCGCTGTTTACCACCCGGGAAGAAGCCCCGCCGCTGCCGCCGCTCAAGGAGGGAGAAACGTGCCGGGCCACCGCCGCCGGCGTTGAAACGCGCGAGACCCGCCCGCCGGAGCCGTTTACCGACGCCAGCCTGATCAAAGCGATGATGAACATTGGCCGCTACGTCGACGACTCGGCGGTCAAGCGCACCCTGCGCGACACCGACGGCCTGGGCACCGAGGCCACCCGGGCGGGCATTATCGAAACCCTGGTGACCCGCGGATACCTGGTACGCCGGCAAAAAGCCCTGCGCGCCACCCGCCTGGGCGCAGCGCTGATCGGCGCGCTGCCCGAGGCCGTGGCCGCTCCTGCACGCACCGCGCTTTGGGAGCAGCGCCTGGGCGCTATTGCCGAGGGCCGAGAAGACGCCGGCACCTTTCAGCAGGCGCTGATCGACGATCTGCGCGGCCTGCTGGCCCAAAGCGACGCCGGACGGCTGCGCGAAAGCCTGCAAACCGCGCAGGGAGAGGCCGTAACGGCACGCCCCGGCGCCGGCGCTCGGGGCACAACGCCGGGCAAAAAAACGGCGCGACGCGCTGCACGCCGGCGCTAGCCAGGAGCAACGCTTGCATTGTGCAGCGCCGCTCGGGCATTCTGGCGGCCACTCTGCGCCTATCGCTCACGCCTGCTCGCCAGCGCTGTCAAACCGGCGGCCTGCGCACATAGCGGCACGGCGTTTCTCTTGATAACAAGGAGTTCTCGCTTGATGATAAAACAGATCGCGCTCCCGCTTCTCACCGCCGGACTGTCAGGCCTGATGGCCCTATCGCCGACGGCGCACGCCCAGCGTTCAGCCCCGGCCATGGACACCGAAACCTTTCAGGCCTGGGAGGTCAGCTGCCCGGCCGGCGCACCCCAAGGCGGCTGCACCATGTCCCAGACCGTCGAAGACGCCAGCGGCGAGCCGGTCGTGCAGGTCGTTGTGGGTAATCCGCCGCAGCTGGACAGCGCCGCCATGACCGTACTGACGCCGCTGGGCGTGCGCCTGGCCCCCGGCCTGCAGCTGCAGGTCGGCCGCCAGGAGCCGGTGGGCGTGCCCTACCAGGTATGTCTGCCCCAGGGCTGCCGAGCCGATCTGCCGCTGCGCCCGGATCTGCTGTCTCAGCTCAAGGGCGGCAGCACCGCCACGGTCAGCCTGATCGATCCCAACGGCGAGCGCCTGGATCTGGACGTATCGCTGATGGGCTTCACCGCTGCCAAGCAGCGCGTTGACGCGCAGTAAGCCGTCCACCACCGGCACATGAAGCTCGACGCGCGCGCCTCTCATATCGTAGTTGGCCCCGGCGCACTGGGGCGCACGCTGGCGCACGCGCTGGCCGATCGATGCGCGGTCACGCTGCTCGCCCGCCGCCCTTTTCCCACCCGGCAAACGCTGATCACCCCTGAAGGCGAAAGCATCACGCGCGTGCTGCCTGTTCTCCGGCCTGAAGAGCTGGCCGGGCGTGACGCCCCGGCGTTTTGTCATCTGACCACGAAAGCCTTTGTCGCCGAGCGCGCAGCGGCGGCCCTGCTCGGCACCGTCCCCGGCACGCCGCTGGTGCTTTGGCAAAACGGCTTTGGCGTACAGCCGCGTCTGACCGCGCGCTGGCCCGGGCCTGTGCTTTGCGCCTCGACAACCGAGGGCGCCTACGTCATCGACGATGCCACCGCGGTGCACGCCGGGCGCGGCGAGAGTGTGATCGGCCATTTGCACGGCCGCTATACCGGCCTTGCCCGCACGCTGGCCGCTACGTTGCAAAACGCCGGGCTGAAGGCAGCGGCGGTGGACGATATCGCCACCCGGCTGTGGCACAAGCTGGCGGTAAACGCCGCGATCAACCCGCTGGCAGCGCTTTACGAAGTGCCCAACGGCGCGCTTGCCGAGCCGCGCTTTGACGCCGAACTGGCCGCTGTCGTCGAAGAAATCGCGCCGATTCTAGCCGCCAACGGCATCGCCCCGCCGAGCGGGCAGGGGGCGAGCGGGTGGCGACAGCGCGTGATGCAGGTCATTCAGGCCACCGCCAACAATCGCGCCTCAATGCTGCAGGACATCGACGCCGGGCGGCCCACCGAACGCAAGGCCATTCTGGCCCCGCTGATCGAGCGCGCCGAGCACCACCACCTGCCCTGCGCTACGCTTTGCAGCCTCCATGCTCGGCTGGCGGCAAAAGAGGCCCGCTAGCCAAGCGTCAACGCCGAGCCGCGCTATATCAAAACGCGGCTATACCAGATCAGCCAGCGGATTCTCGGCGAACGGATCCACCAGCATGCCTTCCACAAACGCAGGCTCCACCTCACTTAGGCGGGCATAGCGAAACTGCGGATTGCGGTCTTTATCCACCAGCAGCGCGCGCACCCCTTCGGCGAGATCACCCTGACGGCAGCACTGCACGGAAAGCGCCAGCTCCGCGCGCAGCACCTGAGCCAGCGACATATAGCGCGTGCGCTCAAGCTGGGCGGCGATCAGCTTGATCGACAGCGGACTGCCTTCGGCCAGGGTCTGGCGGGCCCGAACAAGCCAGGCGTCATCGCTGGTGTCGTCAACAATCGCGGCGACCTGCTGCTCTACGGTGTCGTGGTCCATCAGCGTGCGGACATGCCCTGCCTGCGCTACCGCCGGCATCGGCATGGCGTCGAAAAGACCGGCGCGGCCGGCCTCGCGCTCCAGCCCGCGCAGCACGCCGTTAACCACGCCGTGGGCGTCCAGCGCCCGGGTCGCCGTGCGCCATTCGGCCTCCATCAGCCGCTGAATCATGGTATCGCGCGTATCGCTTGCCAGCATCCGGTCGGCAAATCCCAGCCGGCAGGCGTCACAGGCATTGAGCCGGCTGCCGGTCAAGGCCAGAAAGCGGCCCATGCTGCGCGGCAGGTGGTTGAGAAACCAGCTGGCGGCAACGTCGGGGTAAAGGCCGATGGTGACCTCGGGCATGGCAAGCGTTGATGTCTCGGTCACCACGCGGTGGCTGCCGCCGCTCAAAAGCCCCATGCCGCCGCCCATGACGATGCCGCTGCCCCAGACGATCACCGGCTTGGCATAGGTGTGCAGGGCGTAGTCAAGACGGTACTCCCGGGCGAAATAGCGCTCGGCAAAGTCCGGGGCCTGATGCAGCGCCGCGGCCGATAGTTCTTCCGGCGCGGTAATCGCCCGGTACAGTGCGACCACGTCGGCGCCTGCGCAAAAGGCCTTTTCGCCGGCGCCGCAGAGCACCACGGCCACCAGGTCCGGATCGTCTTGCCAGGCCGCAAGGCGGGCCAGCATCGCCTCGATCATGTCAAGCGTCAACGCGTTGAGCGTGCGCTCGGCGTCCAGCCGAATCTCGCCGACGCTGTGGCCGTCCAGGGTGGGATGCTCAATAAACAAAACGTCGTTCATGGTGCTTTTGCCTCCTTGAAACCGATGACTCATGGTGTCGGCTCAGCCGCGCCTAGCCGGTATTACGCAAGCCGGCGGAAATGCCCGCCATGGTCACCATCAGCGCCCGGGAGAGATCGGCGCTGATCGCCCCGTCAGCGTCGCGGTTGCGCTGCAAAAGTTCGGCCTGAAGCCCGTGCAGCGGGTCGATATAAGGGTTGCGCACGGAGATGGCCTGGCAGATCAGCGGCGTTTTTTCCAGCAGCTGGTCCTGCTCTAAAAGCGTCAATACGCTTTTTTCCAGGCGTTCGAAGCGCTCGCGCAGCCTGTGCCCCAGCGCCTTGAGCGCCGGCTCGTCCACCAGGCGGTGCTCGTAATAGGCGGCAATGCCCACGTCGGCCTTGGCCAGCAGCATTTCCAGCATATCGAGATAGGTGCCGAAAAACGGCCAGCGATCGCGCATTTCCTTGAGCACCGCAAGCCCGCCGGGCTCTTCCAGACGTCCGCTGAAGGCCTGCTCGCTGCCCAGCCAAGCAGGCAGCATCAGCCGCGTCTGGGTCCAGGCAAAGATCCACGGAATGGCCCGCAGGGTTTCCACGCCGCCGTCCTGGCGGCGCTTGGTGGGCCGCGAGCCCAGCGGCAGCCGGCCAAGCACGCTCTCCGGCGTTACCGCGCGGAAATACGGCACAAAATCCGGGTCGTCGCGCACCACGTCAACGTAGATCTGGTGAGACACCTCAGCCAGCCGATCCATTTCTTCGCGCCAATGCGCCTTGGGCGCCGGCGGCGGCAGCAGGGTCGCTTCCAGCACCGCACAGGCGTAGATTTCCATGGAGCGCAGGGCGATATCCGGCTGGCCGAACTTAAAGCGGATCATTTCGCCCTGCTCGGTGACGCGTAAACTGCCGTCTACCGAGCCCGGCGGCTGGGAGAGAATCGCGGCGTGAGCCGGGCCGCCGCCGCGGCCCACCGCACCGCCGCGGCCGTGAAACAGCGTCAGCGCCACCTCGTGGCGATGGCACACATCCACCAGCGCTTCCTGGGCGCGATACTGCGCCCAGGCGGCGGCCAGCTGGCCGGCATCCTTGGCCGAATCCGAATAGCCGATCATCACTTCCTGATGGCCGGGCATCCGCGCGCGATACTCCGGCAGCGCCAGCAACCGGTCCATGACGTCGCCGGCACGGTCCAGGTCGTTGAGCGTTTCAAACAGCGGCGCGATGGGCATTGTCGTTTGGCCGCCCACTTCCTGTAGCAAAAGTGCGACGGTCAGCACATCCGACGGGGCCGAGGCCATGGAAATCACATAGCTGCCCAGCGCCTCGGGATGCTCGCCGGCCACCACGCGAAAGGTTTCCAGCACTTCTCGGGTTTCCGCCGAGCACTGCCAGCGCAGCGGAATCAGCGGCCGGCTGGACTTGAGCTCGTCGAGCAAAAAGGCCTGGCGCTCGTCTTCGCTCCAGTCCTGATAGCGGCCAAGGCCCAGCTCGTCGGTGATTTCTTCCAGCACCTGGGCATGGCGGCTGGCGTCCTGGCGCAGGTCAAGCTTGGTCAGCGTGACGCCGAACACCGCCACCCGGCGCAGGGTGTCCAGCAAGGCACCGTTGGCGATGGCGTCCAGCCCGGAATCGCACAGCGAGCGGTAGCACGACAGCAGCGGCGCGTAGAGCTGGTCCCGGGTGCTGATAATCGGCCCGCCGTCGAAGCTGCGGCCGGACAGTCCGGCCTCGGCCCAGTCTCGGGTGGCCTGCATGCGCGTAATAATGCGTTTGAGCAGCTCACGGTACGGCTCGGCCACCTCGCCCACTTCGGCTTTCAGGGCGCTGTTGGCCTTCCACATGGACAGCTCGTTTTTCAACTGCTCCAGGTCGCGCAGGTACAGATCAGCGGCCATCCAGCGGCCCAGCAGCAGCACCTCCCGGGTGACGCTGGCGGTGACGTTGGGATTGCCGTCGCGGTCGCCGCCCATCCAGGAGGCGTAGCGAATGGGCGCGGCGTCCAGCGGCAGGCGCTCGCCGGCGGTATGCAGCAGCAGGTTGTCCAGATCGCGGTGAAAATCCGGCACGGCCTGCCACAAAGAATTCTCGATGACCGCAAAGCCCCACTTGGCCTCGTCGACCGGGGTTGGGCGCTCGTGGCGAATCTCGTCGGTGTGCCAGGCCTGGCTGATCAGCTCATCGAGCCGGCCGCGGGCTCGGGTGGCGCGCTCTGCGCTGTCGTCTGCGCCCTCGATGGCGGCCAGGCAGTCGTCAACGGCGTCGTATTTCTGGATCAGGGTGCGGCGAATGATCTCTGTGGGGTGGGCGGTAAGCACCAGCTCCACGCGCATGTCGGCCAGGGTCTTGACCAGCTCTCGGGGCGAGCGGCCCGATGCCTGAGCGCGCGCCAGCAGCTCATCCAGGGAAGGCTGTGTGCCGGGCTTGTAATCTTCCACGTAGCGAAACCGCGCGCGGTAGTGCTGCTCGGCAATGTTGGAAAGGTTGAGAAACTGGTTGAACGCCCGGGTAACGGGCAGCAGGTCCTCATCGGGTAGATTGCGCAGATAGTCGATCAGCTCGCGCTGTTCGAGGGTATCCTGGCGGCGGCCCTGCTTGGCCAGAGAACGAATGGTTTCGATTTTGTCAACAAAGCCCTGCCCCAGATCGTCGGCAATGGTGTGCCCAAGGCTATCCCCCAGAATACGGACGTTGTCGCGCAGGGATTCGTGCAGGTCGTGACTCATGGTATGGCCTCCTGACAGGGGCGCGACCGGCGAAGCGGTGCGCGAATAAAGGTCATCGGCGCGGCGGCGCTTGCGTATCGGCCGACGCCTGCGGCATGTGCTGTCCGCGGTCTTTCAGGCGCGGCTCAACGTGGCGAAAGCGGCTTTCAAACCGGGTATTGGCGGCGCGCAGGGCCTGTTCCGGGTCAACCTTGAGCCGGCGGGCAAGGCCGGTGGCGGCAAACAGCAGCTCGCCTATTGCTTCTCCGGCTCGTTCCCCGGCCCGGTCGCTATCGGCGGCCAGCGCGTTTTCCACGTCGTCCAGCGCCGCGCGCAGGCCGGCCAGCACCTCGCGAGTATCGGCACAGTCCCATCCGGCGTTGGCCGCTCGCTTGCCCAGCTTGGCGGCGCGGGAAAGCGCCGGCAGGGCGCGCGGTACGTCGTCCAGCGCTGACACCGGCGCCTGGGCGCGCAGCTCGCGTTCGCTGGCTTTCAGCGCCTCCCAGCTCTGCTTGACGTCGCGCTGCTCCAGCGCTTTTGGGGCTACACCCGGCGGGCGGCGTGACGCCAGCGTGCCGTCGGGAAACACGTGCGGATGGCGGTTGAGCATCTTGGCCGTCAGCGTGTGTACTACGTCGGCGAAGTCAAAGCGGCCTTCTTCTTCACCAAAGCGGGCGTAATACACCACCTGAAACAGCAGATCGCCGAGCTCGGCGGGCAGCTCGTCGAAGGCGCGCCGCTCGATGGCGTCGGCGACTTCATAGGCCTCTTCCAGCGTGTGCGGCACTATGCTGTCCCAGTGCTGGCGGAGATCCCACGGGCAGCCCTGTTGCGGGTCGCGCAGTACCGCCATCAGCGTTAGCAGGTCATCAACAGTGTAGCGCATCCGCTAAGCTCTCCTGGCGGTGGCGTTTGGCGTGGCGTTGCGCAGCCGGCGCACTTCAATGACGTTTTGCAGCTGCTGGATGCGCGAAAAGAGCCGTCCAAGGGTTTCCAGCCCGTCCACTTCCAGGGTGATGCGCAGCCGAGCGGTGCTGTCGTCGGTATCGGTGTTGACCGCCAGCACGTTGACCTTTTCCTGGCCCAGCAAATGGGTCACATCGCGCAGCAGCCCGGAACGGTCCCAGGCCTGGATCTCGACGGTAACCGGGTAGCGGGTCTGTTCACGCTCGCCCCATTCGGCCTCGATAATGCGCTGGGGCTCTTCGGCGCGCAGCTGCAAAAGATTGCGACAGTCCTGGCGGTGAACGGTCACCCCGCGCCCCTGGGTGATAAAGCCGGCAATGGGCTCGCCGGGCACCGGGCGGCAGCAGTTGGCCATGGCGGTTTTCAGATTGCCTACGCCCAGCACGGTAATATCGCTTTTGGCGCTGCGGCTGGACTGGCGCCGAGGTTTGGCCAACAGCCGGTTGAGCTTTTCCTCATCGTCGTTTTCCCCGAACAGCTGCTGGGCCTGGTTGAGCACCTGGCCGATGCGCAGATCGCCGGCGCCCAGCGCGGCATACATATCCTCGGGGCTTACATAGTTAACGGCTGCGGCAAGCCGGGGCAGGTCCAGCCCTTCCACGGCCAGGCGCTGCATTTCGCGCTCGAACAGCGCGCGACCGTCTTCCAGGTTCTTGTCCCGCGCCTGATGTTTAAACCAGGCCTGAATCTTGGCCCGGGCTCTGGAGGTGCGCACGTAGCCCAGGCTGGGGTTGAGCCAGTCGCGGCTGGGCCCGCCCTTGCTTGCGGTAAGAATTTCCACCTGCTGGCCGGTCTTGAGCGTATAGGTCAGCGGCACGATACGCCCGTCCACCTTGGCACCCCGGCAGCGGTGGCCGACCTCGGTGTGCACGCGGTAGGCAAAATCAATGGGCGTGGAGACACAAGGCAGATCAATGACGTGCCCTTCCGGGGTAAAAACGTAGATGCGGTCAGGCGCAATATCGCTTGCCAAACCTTCGCGCAGATCGCCAAAACTGCCCACTTCGTCCTGCCATTCAAGCACGTGGCGCAGCCAGGCAATCTTTTCTTCGTAGCCGCGGCTTTTTCCCTGGGTATCGTGGCCCTTGTAGCGCCAGTGGGCACAAACGCCAAGCTCGGCTTCATCGTGCATGGCAAAGGTGCGGATCTGGATTTCCAGCACCTTGTTTTCAGGTCCCAGCACCGCGGTATGCAGCGACTGGTAGCCGTTTTGCTTGGGGTTGGCGATATAGTCGTCAAACTCGTCGGGAACGTGGTGCCAGCGCGAATGGACAATGCCCAGCACGGTATAGCAATCGGCCACCTCGGGCACCAGAATGCGCACCGCGCGAACGTCGTTGACCTGGGAAAAATCGATGCCCTTGCGCTTCATTTTGCGCCAGATGGAATAGATATGCTTGGCCCGGCCGCTGACGTCGTAGTCGCCGATGCCCTGAGCTTCCATCAGGCGTTTCAGCGTTTCCACCACGTCGCGGATATAGCGCGTACGATCCAGGCGCTTTTCCGCCAGCTGGCAGGCAATGGCCTTGTACTCGCTTTCATGCTGGTAGCGAAACGCCAGGTCCTCAAGCTCCCATTTGATCTGACCGATGCCCAGCCGGTGGGCGAGCGGGGCGTAAATATCCGCCACCTCGTTGGCGACTTCCAGCGACTTTTCCCGCGGCGCATCGCGCACCTGGCGCAGCGCGCAGGTGCGCTCGGCGATCTTGATCAGCGCCACGCGCACGTCGTCGACCATGTTGACCAGCATTCTGCGCAGATTTTCCTGCTGATTGTGCTGGCTTGGCCCCTGGTGGAGGGCAAGCGGGTCGCTGATGGCCGCCATTTGCAGTACGCCGTCAATCAGCCGCGCTACTTCGGCGCCGAAGCGCTTGACCACGGCCTGCGACGTCAGCTGCTTCTCCCGCACGGCGCGGTACAGCACCGCCGCTTCCAGCGCCGGCTGGTCAAGTTTCAGCTCGCCGAGAATGTCTGCCATTTCCAGCCCCATGCGAAAGCTTGAGCCCGGCGGCAGCCAGCCGGGGCGCACATCGGGCGCTTGCTGGTCGCAGCGCCGGGCAAGCTCGCAGGCTTCGCGCAGGCGCTCGGGGTCGGCCAGGCAAACGTCATCCTGCACACGCGTAAGCCATCGGGCGATATCTACCTGACCGTCTGGCGTCAGCGGCTGATCTTCACGCACTTTGACCATGGGGTTCACTCATCCTGAAGCAGTAGCAGCGTTTCCATGTGAGCAGTGTGCACAAACATGTCGGCGACGGCCACTCGTTGCAGGCGATAGCCGCCGGCCACGAGCTGCGCGGCGTCGCGGGCAAGCGTTGCCGGATCACAGGAAACATAGGCAATCCGTGCCGGGCGCCGGGGCGCGGCGGCCAGCGCCCGGCAGGCGGTCTCGGCACCAGCCCGGGGCGGGTCGAGAATCAGTGCCTCGGGGGCGGCCGTTTCCAGCAGCGCCTCCACGGCGCCGGCCGCGTTAAGGTCGGCCTGAACGGCGTGCACGTCAAGGCCGTTGCGGCGTGCGTTGTCGGCCAGGCGCTCAACCATGGCCGGGTGGCCTTCGACCGCGGTAACGTCGGCGCCGGCGGCCGCTGCGGGCAGCGTAAAGTTGCCGATGCCGGCAAACAGATCCAGCAGCCGCTCGCCGTTCGCCGGGGTCAGCCAGGCCATTACGCGGGCCACCATCTGCGCGTTGACGGCAGCGTTGGCCTGGAGAAAATCCCCCGGCGCCACGCCCAGCGTCAGCGGTGCGCTGCCGGGCAATGCCAGCGTTTCCGCCAGCGCCGGCGGCGCGCTCAGCCAGTCAAGCCGCGGCGTATCCCGACCTTGCAGCAGGCCCAGCGCCACGCCGCCCGAGGGCTCTGCCGCCAGCCGCTCGGCGAAGGCCTGCCAGCGCGCGGTATCACCGGCGTGGGGCTTGAGCTGGCGCACCGTGACCGCGCAGCCGCCGTCGGTGGCCACCAGCTCGACGTGGCCAACGTGGCGCGGTGCGTCGAGCGTGTGTATCACCTCGCGCAGCGGGGCCAGCAGCGCGGCAAGTTCGGGCACCAGCACGTGGCAGCGTTCGATATCCACCAGCCGCTGGCTGCCCGCGGCGCGAAAGCCCACCAAAACGCGCCCCTGGCCGTCGACGTTGACGCCCAGCCGCGCCCGGCGGCGGTAGTCCTCTGCCGGCGTGGCAAGCAGGGCGATGTCGTCGGGAAGTTCAAGGCCCTGGCGGGCCAGCAGTTCACGCACTGCCGCTATTTTATGCATGCGCTGGGCGGCAAGCGTCATATGCTGCAAATCGCAGCCGCCGCAGCGGCCAAAATACGCGCAGGGCGGGGTTTGGCGCAGCGGCGAGTCGCTCAGACGCTGCCTGACGTGCGCCTCGTCAAAGCGCTTGCGAGTGCGGTGCACCGCGATTTCAACCGGCTCGCCGGGCAGCGCGCGCTCAACAAACACGGTCTTGCCCGAAGGCAAGCGCGCCACCCCGCGCCCGTCGTGGGCCAGCCGTTCCACGGTGATCCGCTGCGCCGCCGCGTCGTCCTGCGCGTTCGGCGTTTGCCGGTCGCGCGAGTGCGTCGCGTCGTGCGGCGCCCGCGAAAGCCCCGAAACGCCGGATGCCCGGCGCGGCGGGCGCTTTTTGCCCAGCATGGCCATCTATACCTCCGGGGCGTAAAGGCCGGTGGACAGGTAGCGATCGCCGCGGTCGCAGACGATAAACACAATCACCGCGTTTTCCACCTGCTCGGCGATGCGCAGCGCCCCGGCAAGGCTTCCGCCGGACGATACCCCGGCCAGAATGCCCTCTTCCCGGGCCAGCCGGCGCATGTGCTCTTCGGCTTCGGCCTGGCCGATATCCAGCGTGGTATCCACCCGTGAAGCGTCGAAAATCGACGGCAGATAGGCCTCGGGCCAGCGGCGAATACCGGCAATGCTGGCGCCGTCTTCAGGCTGCAGGCCGATAATTTCCACGTCCGGATTTTGCTCTTTGAGGTAGCGCGACACGCCCATGATGGTGCCGGTGGTGCCCATGGAACTGACAAAGTGCGTCACCGTCCCGCCGGTTTGTTGCCAGACTTCCGCACCGGTGGTCCGATAGTGGGAAAGCGCGTTATCCGGGTTGGCGAACTGATCGAGCGGCTTGCCCTCGCCTCGGGCGATCATCGCATTGGCGATGTCTCGGGCCTGTTCCATGCCGCCCTCTTTGCTGGCCTCGATCAGCGTCGCGCCGTAGGCCGCCATGGCGTGCTTGCGCTCCTGGGAGGCGTTTTCCGGCATGATCAGCACCATGCGATAGCCCATGATCGCCGCCGCCATGGCCAGCGCAATGCCGGTGTTGCCCGAAGTGGCTTCGATCAGGGTATCGCCGGGGGCAATATCGCCGCGCCGCTGGGCTTCGGCCAGCATCATCATGGCCGGACGATCCTTGACCGAGCCTGCCGGATTGTTCCCTTCAAGCTTGGCCAGCAGGGTGTTATTGCGCCCGGCGTTGATGCGCGTCAGACGCACCAGCGGGGTGTTGCCAACGGTATCTTCCAGGGTGGGGTAGTCCATGGTGCGCTCCTTGTTGTCGCCGTTGTGCGGCTGCGTTTTACGATAGTGTATCGCGGCGGATACAGACGAAACAGGCGCGGCTAGCGCTCCAGCACAACGAAGGCCAGGGCGTAGTCGGCCTCGTCGCTTAGCGTAATGTGGCTATGCTGCACGCCGGCCGCTTGCGCCAGCGCCGCGGCCCGGCCGCCCAGGGCCAGCGTCGGCTTGCCCTGGGCATCGTTGAGCACCTGAATATCGCGCCATTCCATGCCGTGGCGAAAACCGGTGCCCAGCGCTTTGACAAAAGCTTCCTTGCCGGCAAAACGCTTGGCCAGAAACGCCGCCGGGTGGGCGTGACGCTGAAACAAGGCCTGCTCGTCGGTGCCCAGCAGACGGTGCGCGAAGCGCTCGCCGTGGCGCACCCGCGCCGCCTCGAAGCGCGCCACCCGGGCAATATCCGAGCCGATGCCGATGATCACGGCTCAGTGCCCGCCGCTGTGCTCATGGTGGTGGTCGTGCGCGTCCAGCGCGGCCATAAGCCCGGCTTCCTGGCCGGCAATGATCAAATGCTTCATCTCGCGGACCGCTTCGGAAAGCCCGACAAACAGCGCCCGGGCGATAATCGCATGGCCGATATTGAGCTCGTTGAGGCCGGGCAGCGCCGCTGCGGCCTCGGCGTTATGATAGTGCAAACCGTGGCCGGCGTTGACGATAAGCCCCTGCTCGCTTGCGTGCACGGCGGCGGCAGTGAGGCGCTGGTATTCGGCGTTGGCGGCAACGCTGCCCGGTGCGGCCTCGGCAAAGCCGCCGGTGTGCAGCTCAACGGTGGCGGCACCGGCGGCCACGGCGGCGTCAATCTGGGCGATATCCGGGTCGATGAACAAGGAAACGTCGCACCCGGCCCGGGCCAGGCGCGCGCAGGCCGCCGCACAGGCGTCAAAGCCGCCGGCCACGTCAAGCCCGCCTTCGGTGGTCAGCTCTTCGCGCTTTTCCGGCACCAGGCAGACGTTCGCCGGTTTGACCTCTTCGGCCAGCGCCAGCATTTCTTCGGTCATCGCCATTTCCAGGTTCATCCGCGTGTTGAGCACCTGGGCTATCAAGCGCACGTCCCGGGGCTGAATATGGCGGCGGTCTTCGCGCGGGTGGACGGTAATGCCGTCGGCGCCGGCCTGCTCGGCGAGCAGCGCGGCCTGTACCGGATCGGGATAGCGCGTGCCGCGCGCCTGGCGCAGAGTCGCGATGTGGTCAATGTTGACCCCTAACAGAATACGCGGGGGATGCATAAAACCTCCAATAAACGGGCGAGACGCCGCACCCTAGCCGGTAGCGCGGGCACGGCGGCGGTGAATCAGATCCTGCATCAGACGGCGCGAACGCAGCTCAGCGTGGCCCAGATGCGGGGCCAGCGCCTGGCGCATCAGCGCTTTTAGCGCGCCGGCAACCCCCGGCTGGTGCCACCCGCCCTGCGCCAGATAGCGCAGCACGCGCCCTTCGATGCCTTCAGTTGCGGGCATGAAACCGCCGCTTGCCGGGTCAAAGCGATAGCGCGTCTGCCCGTCCAGCGCCGCGCCGTTCGAGGTGGCGAAACGCGGCGTGGCACCCAGCGCTTCGAGCAGCGACCATTCATAGCGGCGCAGCGCCAGCATGCGCTCGGCCGGGCGCGGCAGCGCCTTTAGCAGTGCGGTGTAAAACGCAAAGACATCGGCGGCCGGCATCTCCGGGGCCAGCAGCCGGGTGGCCAGCTCGTTGGCGTAAAGCCCGCATAGAAGCCCTTCGCCGGCCAAAAGCGCCACCGGCCCGCGGGTTTCCATGAGCTTCAAGCGTTTGAGCTCACGCTCGCCTTGCCAGGTCACAAACAGCGGCGCAAACGGCTGCAGGCGCTGGCGTGATTTGGCCCCGGGGCGCTGCACGCCCCGAGCCACGGCGCGTATGCGGCCGCGATTGAGGGTTAAAAGCTCGACCAGCGCGCTGGTTTCGCGGTAGGCACGGCGGTGCAGCAGAAAGGCGGGCTCGGGGGACATCGGCCGGGGCACGGACGCCTCAGTCCAGGTGGTAGCCAAGGCTTTTGAGCGCGCGGCTGTCGTCGGACCAGCCGCGTTTGACCTTGACCCAGAGATTGAGCATTACCTTGCCGTCCAGCACGCGCTCGATATCCAGCCGGGCTTCGCGGCCGATGCTTTTGATCCGCTCGCCGCGATCGCCGATCAGGATGACTTTCTGCCCCTGGCGCTCCACCAGAATCAGCGCGCTGATGTGGGTAACATGGCCTGCCTCGCGGAACTCTTCGATCTCCACGGTTATCTGGTACGGCAGCTCATCGCCGAGCTGGCGCATGATTTTTTCCCGCACCAGCTCGGCGGCCATAAAGCGCAGGCTCTTGTCGGTGATCTGATCGTCAGGGAAATAGTGCACGCTTTCGGGCAGGTGCGACATGACTTCGTTTTCCAGCGCGTCTACCTGGGTGCCGTGCTTGGCGGAAATCGGTATCACCGCGGCAAACTCGCGCCTTGCCCCCACGGATTCCAGCCAGGGCAACAGCTCGCGCTTGTCCTTGAGGCGGTCGACCTTGTTGACCGCTACAATCACCGGCGCGGTGACGTTTTCCAGACGCTTGAGCACGGTCTGGTCTTCTTCGCTCCAGCGGGTGCGATCAATGATGAACACCACGCAGTCAACGTCGCGCAGGGCCTGGCTTGCCGCCTGGTTCATAAAGCGGTTGATGGCCTTGTTGCGATCCTTGGCCATGATGTGCATGCCGGGCGTGTCAACGTACACGCACTGCGCCTCGCCCTGGGTTTTGATGCCCATGACCTGATGGCGCGTTGTCTGGGGCCGGCGCGAGGTAATCGACACCTTTTGCCCCAGAATACGGTTCATCAGCGTCGATTTGCCGACGTTGGGGCGCCCAACGATCGCCACGAATCCACAGGTTTGGCTCATGCGTTGTCTCCCGGCCGTTTTTCCAGATAGCCAAGGGCGTGGCTCGCCGCCTGCTGCTCGGCGTGCCGGCGGCTGGCGCCCTTGCCCACGGTATGCTGCTCAAGCAGCTCAACGTGACATTCAACGGTAAAGGTCTGGGCGTGGGCCTCGCCGTTGACCGACACTACATCGTAGTACGGCAGCGCGGCCTGGCGCGACTGCAGAAATTCCTGCAGCCGGGTTTTCGGGTCTTTCTGGGTATCCTGCAGCGAAATCTTTTCCAGCCGCTCGCTGAACCAGGCGCGAATACGCTCGCTGACCGCGGCCATGCCGGCATCCAGATAGATCGCACCGATCACCGCTTCCACAGCGTCGGCAAGGATCGAGTCGCGCCGGTGGCCGCCGCTTTTCATTTCTCCCGAACCCAGGCGCAAACATTCGCCAAAGCGCATCTCCCGGGCCAGTTCGGCCAGGGTCTGCCCCTTTACCAGTCGCGCCCGCAGCCGGGAAAGCTGGCCTTCTCGGGCCTGGGGGAAGCGCTCAAAAAGCGCCTGGGCGATCACGAAGTTGACGATCGAGTCGCCCAGAAACTCCAGGCGCTCGTTGTTGCGGCCGCCGTAACTGCGATGCGTCATGGCAAGCTCCAGCAGCGTCGTATCGTTGAAATCATAGCCGATACGTTGGCTAAAAGCGTTCAGGGACTGACTCACAAGACTCCCACGTCATAGACGTTTCTACGTAAATGTTTATCGGCAGTGTTGTTCACCGCACTACCCGCAGTGCCTACGCCACGTTCGGCGCGGTCACTCAATAGACCTGACGCTGGTAAAGCTTGGCAGACCGCCGTCCCAGTGCATCCACACGGCAAAGGCGCGGCCGACGATATTGCCCTCCGGCACAAAGCCCCAGTAGCGGCTGTCGTTGGAGTGGTCGCGGTTGTCACCCATGACGAAATAGTGGCCCTCGGGCACCGTGACGCGGCGCATCTGCGGGCCCGGATCCAGCGGATTGTTATAGATGGCATGCGGGTCGTCCCTTAGCGTTTCGCTTAGCAAAAGCTGGCGCGGCGAGGCCTCGGGGCCTTTTTCCACCAGCGTTTTGGTCACCGCTTCGCCGTTGACGTAGAGCTGCTTGCCCTGATAGCGAACCTGATCGCCGGGCAGGCCTACCACGCGCTTGATGAAGTTGACCGACGGCTCCTGGGGGTAGCGAAACACCATGACGTCGCCGCGCTCGGGGTCGGCCACGTCGAGAAACTTGGTGTTGATCACCGGCAGACGCAGGCCATAGGCGTATTTGTTGACCAGGATAAAGTCTCCCACCTTGAGCGTGGGACGCATGGAGCCCGACGGAATCTGAAACGGCTCGATGATAAAGCTGCGCACCACCAGCACCACCAGCAGCACGGGAAAAAACGACCGCGCGTAGTCGATCGGCCAGGGCTCTTTTACGAGCTTTTCGCGCTCGGCGCTCCCCAGCTCGCCCCCGCTTGCCGCCTCGGCGCCGGCCAGCCGGGCACGGCGGCGCGGCCGCCAAACAAGCATATCCAACAGGCAGAGCAAACCGGACAGCGCCACGGCAATAACCAGCAGAAGTGAAAAGTTCATGGCGGATGTCCTAGTCGTCGTTGACCTTGAGCACGGCGAGGAAGGCATCCTGGGGAATTTCCACGCGCCCTACCTGTTTCATGCGCTTTTTGCCGGCTTTCTGCTTTTCCAGCAGCTTCTTTTTACGCGACATGTCGCCGCCGTAGCACTTGGCGGTGACGTTTTTGCGCAGCGCCTTGACCGTGGAGCGCGCCACCACCTGGCCGCCGATGGCCGCCTGAATCGCCACGTCAAACATCTGCCGGGGGATCAGCTCTTTCATCTTTTCCACCAGCGCACGGCCGCGCGGATGCGCATGGTCCCGGTGGATAATGATTGCCAGGGCGTCCACCTTGTCACCGTTGATCAGCACATCCAGGCGCACAAGCTTCGCTGCCTGGAAGCGCTCAAAGTTGTACTCCAGCGACGCATACCCCTTGGACAGCGACTTGAGCCGGTCGAAGAAGTCCATGACGACCTCGGACATGGGCAGCTCGTAGGTCAGCTGAATCTGGTTGCCCAAAAACAGCATGTCCAGCTGGGTGCCCCGGCGCTGCTCGCACTCGGCGATGACGTTACCCACGTATTCCTGAGGCACCAGAATACTGGCGCGCACGATGGGCTCGCGCATTTCCGCAATGTCGGCCATGTCGGGCAGCTTCGACGGATTGGACACATAGTGCACGTCGCCGTTTTCCATCATCAGCTCGTAGACCACCGTAGGTGCCGTGGTCAGCAGATCAAGGTCATACTCGCGCTCCAGGCGCTCCTGGACGATCTCCATGTGCAGCGTGCCGAGAAAGCCTACGCGAAAGCCAAAGCCCATGGCGTCCGAGTTTTCCGGCTCATAGGCCAGCGAGGCATCGTTGAGCGAGAGTTTTTCCAGCGCGTCGCGAAACCCCTCGTAGTCCTCGGCGCTGACCGGGAACATACCGGCATAGACCTGCGGCTTGACCTGCTGAAAACCCGGCAGCCGGGGCACATCGGGCGTTTTGCTGTGGGTGACGGTGTCCCCCACCGGCGCGCCCTGGATATCCTTGATACCGGCCACCAGAAAGCCCACTTCACCGGCGCGCAGCACGTCGGTTTGCTTGCGCAGCGGCGTAAAGATGCCCACTTCGGTGGACACCCAGTCGCCGCCGGTGGACGAAATACGCACCTTGTCGCCCTTGCGCAGCGTGCCGTCAAACAGGCGTACCAGCGAAACCACGCCCAGGTAGTTATCAAACCAGGAATCAATGATCAGCGCCTGCAGCGGCGCGTTGGGATCGCCCCGGGGCGGCGGCACGTCGCGTACCAAACGCTCAAGCAGCGCCTCGATACCCAGCCCGCTCTTGGCGGATACCTGGCAGGCATCGGTGGCGTCAATGCCGATAATTTCTTCGATTTCCTGGGATACGCTGTCCGGATCGGCCTGGGGCAGATCAATTTTGTTGAGCACTGCCAGCACTTCCAGGTTCTGCTCTACCGCCGTGTAGCAGTTGGCAACCGACTGCGCCTCGACCCCCTGGGCGGCATCCACTACCAGCAGCGCGCCTTCACAGGCATACAGCGAGCGCGATACCTCGTAGGAAAAATCCACGTGCCCCGGGGTATCGATAAAGTTGAGCTGGTAGATTTCGCCGTCGGCGGCGTGATAGTCCAGCGTGACCGACTGCGCCTTGATGGTGATACCGCGCTCGCGCTCGATATCCATGGAGTCCAGCACCTGTTCTTTCAGCTCGCGGTCGGTGAGCCCGCCGCACACCTGGATCAGCCGATCCGACAGCGTAGATTTGCCGTGGTCGATGTGCGCAATAATGGAAAAGTTGCGTATATTATTGATAATGCTTCGATTTTTATCTGTCATCAGGTGCCACAATCCGATTTATGTACACGCCCTCGGCGATTTTCAGCGCAGCGTGCGTAAATAATAGCGGCCATTGTACCGTTCCCGGGTGCGCCGTGCTATGGCAGGCCGGGACCGGCAAGCGCAATAAAAAGCCCGGCGCGACGGCCGGGCAAACAAGAGTGCAAGAGCGCTTATTCCAGGCGCAGCGCCACAAACAGCGAGCGCCCCTCACGGTAGAGCCGCACGGGGATGGCGCGATCGTCGGGCAGCGCGGCCACCTGCTCGCCAAGCGCGGCAGGCGACGACACGCTTTGATGATCAATGCTGACCAGCACGTCTCCCGGACGAATCCCCGCGCGGGCGGCGACGCTGCCCGGCTTGACGTCGCGCACCTTGACGCCGCCGTCGATGTTGAGACGCTCGCGCAGCTCGGCGTCCAGCGCGCTGACCTCAACGCCCAGACGCGTCTGGCCGGCGGTTTCGCCTGCCTGAGAGCGCACGCCCCGGCGGGCGTTTTCAGGCCAGCTGCCAAGCGTAATACGCTCGGTCAGAGTACGACCGTCGCGCAAAAGCGACAGCTCCACCGTCTCGTCCGGTGCCAGCCGGCCGATCAGCCGCGGCAGCGCACTGGAGCGATCCACGTCTTTGCCGTTCACTTCCAAAATGATATCGCCGGCCTCAAGGCCGCCGCGGGCCGCCGGACCGTCGGGGGGCAAATCGGCCACCAGCGCACCGGCGGGCTTGTCCATGCCGAAGGACTCGGCCAGATCCCGGGACACCGGCTGAATCATCACGCCAAGCCAGCCGCGGTCAACGCGGCCGGCGTCACGCAGCTGCTCGGCCACGTCCATGGCCACATTGATGGGAATGGCAAACGAAAGCCCCATAAAGCCGCCGCTGCGGGTAAAAATCTGCGAGTTGATGCCAATCACCTCGCCGTCCAGATTGAACAGCGGCCCGCCCGAGTTCCCCGGGTTAATCGCCACGTCCGTCTGGATAAACGGCACGTAGGCGTCCCGCGGCAGGGTCCGGTTTGTCGCGCTGATGATGCCCGACGTTACCGAATGGTCAAAGCCGAAAGGCGAGCCGATAGCCGCCACCCAGGCCCCGACTTGCACTTCGTCAGAGTCGCCCAGTTCCAGGGTAGGCAGGTCATCGGCGTCGACGCGCAGCAGCGCGATGTCGGTCTTGGGGTCGCTCCCCACCACTTCTGCCTGCATTTCACGGCGGTCGTTGAAGCGCACCAGGATTTCATCGGCCTCCTTGACCACGTGGGCATTGGTCAGGATGTAGCCGTCCTCATCGATCACAAACCCGGAGCCCAGCGACTGGCGCTCCCGGCTGCGCCCGCCGTGCCCCGGCGGGGCCGGCAGCCGATCACCGAAAAAATGGCGGAATATATCCGGAATGTCCTGACCGCTAAACCCGCGCAGCGGCGAGCCATCCCGCGGCGCTACGGTGCGGCTGGTGGCAATGTTGACCACGCCCGGGGCGGCGTCCTTGACCAGCCGAGTGAAGTCCGGCAGCTCGCGCGCCTGGGCGGCGCTGCCAGCGGTTAACAGCAACAATAAGCAAAGCCACAGCGTGGCCGGAAGAGTCAAGCGCTTCATGCAAGAGCTCCTTGGGTGACGTATCAAAACGGGGCTGTCGGCCGCAGCCAACGGGTAATGGACAGGCAAAAACGGCCGGGGTTCCGAGCTGGCAGCGCCGGGAGGCTGCCAGTCACCCGGTTCAGGGGTTGCCGGCCGCATCGGGCGATGGGGCATCGCTACGCGTCACCGAGCGCGCTATGCGCCCCAGCAGCTCAGGCGGCACTTCGCCGATGGCGATCACCTGCCAGGGATGATCGCCGGCATGGCGTTCAACGGCGATGGCCGACGCGCCCAGCCGGTGTACGCCGGTTGCAAGCGTCGCAGCCGCCGGCGATTCAACGAACACGCTAACGGTGGCCAGCCCGTCGCTGTAGAGCCGGCTGGTGCGATTCGCCCGCGCATTCCGGAGGGTATTGGGCTGTTCGACCATCCCGCCGGGCAGCCAGCCGACCTGCCAGTTCGGCCCGGCCTTTTGCTCAGGCGGGGTGACGCTCACGTCGCGGGCATAGCGCGTGGGCGTTTGCAGCCGCGTGATCTGGAAGGTTTCCAGAATGACGTCGCTGTCGTCGCGCAGCACGTGCTTGAGCAGCAGTCCGGTTTGCTGGTCAAGCCACCACTGATGGCGATAGCGATTGCCGCTTTGCGGGGTAAACGTCAGCCGTACCGCCTCGCGGCCGGCGACGCGCTCGTCTCTGGCCAGGGCAATGTCGTACACCGAGGCTACGTGTTCGGCCCAGCGCCGGGGCATGGGCGCGGCGCTTTCGCTTTGCCCGGGCTGGGCACTTGGCCAGCCCCAGAGCCCGGCTCGGGCGTGGCGCTCAACGTTGACGGAAGGCCCGTCAAGGTGCTGGATCACCTGCTGGCGAACGCCGTCCTGAATGCGGTGGGACAGCGCCAGGGTGCGCACGTTGAGCGCATCGATCGCCACGGCTCGGGCCTGAAAGCGATAGCAGTGGCTTGCCTTGAGGCTTTCCGTCAGCCAGCCCACCGGCGTTTGTGGCGCCTCGCCGCCGAGCGTGCTGCACGCAAGCGTCGTTGCACCCGGGCCATTGCGATCGCTTGGCGAGGCGGCCGGCCCCTCGGGTGCGGCAAAAACGGACGCGGCCAGCAGCGCCAAGGCGCCGCCCCCCGCGGCGGAGAACAGTGCCGGTGCGAGTCGTTTGCAGGCAGTGCGACGCATCGGCGGTTAGCGCCCCAGCGCGTCGGTCATGGCAGAAGAGCGCGAAAGCGGCAGCCAGCTGTCGCTATTGCTGTAGGCCGCGCCGTGGGCGTGCTCTTGCAGATAGGACTGCAGCAGCTGAATCTGGGCGTCGCCTACCGGGGCGGCCGAACGGGATAGCGCCTGCCCTGCCGGCACGTTCATGCCGCCGTCGTTGACCGTCATCAAGCCCTGGCGGCGGCTTTCCTGTCTTAGCTGAAACGGCGTGGGTTCAAACATGGGAACGTTGTTGGCCGGCGCGGAGCTTGCCAAACTCGCCGGCTGCGGGCCGGCCGCAGCGCCGCCGGCCGGCGCATCCAGCGCAAGCTCCGGCACCTCAACACGCTCGCCGCCGCTGTTGGCGCTGAAGTACTGCACGCCGCTGATCACCATCAGCGACACCGCCGCGGCCACGCCGGCCCCGCGCATCAGCGAAAGTCCGGACGAGGCGCGGCCAGCCCGCTCGCCGGTGGCCGGGGCGGCACCGGCCGTCGGCGCCGGCTCAGCGGCCAGCCGGGCCATGATGCCGGCGGAGAGATCGGCGCTGACGTCAAGCCCGCGTTCGCGCTGCATCATGCTGCGCGCCAGATGATAGCGATGCCAGGTGTCGGCCGCGTCGGCTTCGTCAGGCAGCGTT
Source organism: Halomonas cibimaris (assembly GCF_039537045.1). Classification (GTDB taxonomy): domain Bacteria; phylum Pseudomonadota; class Gammaproteobacteria; order Pseudomonadales; family Halomonadaceae; genus Vreelandella; species Vreelandella cibimaris. Next base: position 88,734 of record NZ_BAAAZT010000009.1, read on the forward strand.
TTCAATACCCGACGCAGTTCCAGTTCGTCGCTTTCGCCGTCCATTAATGCCGAAAGGGACTCTCGTGTGTTTTGACTCATGCTTCACACCCTCACACTGATTGGAAAAAGCCGACGCCAGTCCGGCCTTTACTGTGGCGTTACCGGCGCTTTTGGCGGCACTGGCCTGCCTGTATGACGCGGGCGAGCGAAAACAGTTCAGAAATCGGGGAAAAACGGTAACGCATTGTTGATCAGCGCCCTCCCCCGCTGGCGCCACTAGCCGTCGCGGCTGTTGCGTGCCGTGGCAATCAGCGGCCGGATGTGTTCGTCCACGGCTTCGCGGGCGCGAAAGATGCGCGAGCGCACGGTGCCCACCGGACACTGCATGATCTGGGCGATATCTTCATAGGCCAGGCCATCAAACTCGCGCAGGGTGATCGCCGTGCGCAGGTCTTCCGGCAGTTTTTCAATAGCGGCAAACACTGCCGCTTCCAGCTGGTCACGGGCGGTGGCCGCTTCGGGGGATTCATCGTCGGCCAGACGGCCGCTGTGGTCGACCACCTCGGCATCGACGATATCGACATCGCTTCCCGGCGGGCGGCGGCCCCGAGATACCAGATGGTTTTTGGCCGTGTTGATCGCAATGCGATACATCCAGGTATAAAAAGCGCTTTCGGCGCGAAAGCTGCCAAGCGCCCGATAGGCCTTGATAAAGGCCTCTTGGGCCACATCGTGCACTTCAGCGTGGTCGTGCACGTAGCGGCTGATCAAACCAATGATCTTGTGCTGATATTTTTTTACCAGCAGGTCAAACGCGCGGGTATCGCCGTTACGGGCACGCTCTACCAGCTGCTGATCTGTTTCCCGAGTGCCCATTCACACGCTCCTCACGCCCGCACAACCGGCGTGGCGACCTAGTGTTTCAAGCCCCCTGATATGGGTAGCCTTTACGGCAAAACGCATAGTGTCCCTTGGGCAATGGTCATTTCAATGTTCCCTTGTAGGCCTTAAATGTTCCCTTGTACGCCTTGATAGTATCGCTTGTACGCCTCGACAACAGCGCGGCCGGCTATCCAACGGCGACGTATACGCCCTTTGCAGCCGCCGGCACCGGCAAAGGCGGGCCAGTGTTGCGCGTTACACCGCGCGCATCAAGCACTTGCCGTACCGGCAAGCGCCGGCGCGCGCCGATCACCGCGAAACAATTGATTTTTACTGTCCCGGCAAGCGATAGTAGACGCATATCCCAAAACGCCGCGGCGTTTTTCACCGTTTTACTCACGGCTGTGTTCGCCGCTTTTTCACGGCTGTCTTCACTGCTTTTTCACCACGCTTTTGCCTCACGTCGTTAACCCCGTTTTTATACAGCGCATTCACAGGTAGCAACATGCCCGAACAACAGGTCAACAACCTCAACGTCCTCGCTCAGGATGTTCTCATCAACCCGGACGACCTCAAGCAAGCGGTTCCGCTGACCGACGAGGCCGAACGCACGGTCATCAGCGGTCGTCAAACCATTCAAAACATTCTGGACGGCCGCGATCCGCGCCTGCTGGTCGTGGTCGGCCCGTGTTCCATTCACGACGTTGACGCCGCCATCGATTACGCCAAACGCCTGCGCAAGCTGGCCGACCAGGTCAGCGACAGCCTGTATCTGGTCATGCGCGTCTACTTTGAAAAGCCGCGCACCACCGTGGGCTGGAAAGGCCTGATCAACGACCCGCACTTGAACGGCTCGTTTGAAATCGAAGAAGGCCTGCACAAAGCCCGCCGGCTGCTGGTGGAGCTTTCCGAAATCGGCCTGCCGCTGGCAACCGAGGCGCTGGACCCGATTTCGCCCCAGTACATCCAGGACTGCATCAGCTGGTCCGCCGTGGGCGCGCGCACCACCGAGTCCCAGACCCATCGCGAAATGGCCTCGGGCCTATCCGGGCCGGTAGGCTTTAAAAACGGCACCGACGGCAGCCTGGACGTGGCGATCAACGCGCTGAAGTCCGTCGCCAGCCCGCATAACTTTCTGGGCATCAACCACGAAGGCCGGGTGGCCATTATTCGCACCCGCGGCAACGCCTACGGCCATGTGGTGCTGCGCGGCGGCAACGGCAAGCCCAACTACGACAGCGTAAGCGTCGCCTTGGCCGAGCAGGAACTCGCCGGGGCGGGCTTGTCGGCCAACATCATGATCGACTGCTCGCATGCCAACTCCAACAAGGACGCGGGGCTGCAGCCGCTGGTGCTGGAAAACGTCACCAACCAGATTCTCGACGGCAACACTTCAATCATCGGGCTGATGGTGGAATCCAACATCGGCTGGGGCAATCAAAAGGTGCCCGAGGATATCAGCCGGCTGGAATACGGCGTGTCGATCACCGACGCCTGCATCGACTGGGACACCACCGTCGAATCCTTTGTCCGCATGAACGAGCAGCTGGCCGCTGCCCTGGCCAAACGCAGCGCCGCCTGATCGGCCCGGCGACCTCGCTTACGCCCCGGCACCTGCCGGGGCGTTTTGTTTCCGAGCGCCCGCTCAGGCCATCTCTCGGGTGAACGGCGGCAGCGAATCCAGCAGCGCACGGCCGTAGCGCCGCGTAAGCACCCGGCGGTCCAGCAGCGTAATGCGCCCGGTATCGCTTTCCTTGCGAATCAGCCGCCCGCAGGCCTGCACCAGCTTGATCGAGGCGTCCGGCACGCTGATGCGCATAAAAGGGTTGCCGCCCTGGCTTTCGATCCATTCGGCAAGCGTCGCCTCTACCGGGTCATCGGGCACGGCAAACGGCAGCCGGGTGATCACCACATGGGTGAGATAGTCGCCGGGCAGATCAATGCCTTCGGCAAAGCTTGCCAAACCGAAAATCATGCTGCCTTCGCCGCTGTCTACCGCGGCGCGGTGGCGCTTTAACAGCTCGGCCTTGGGCATGGCGTCCTGGGCCAAAAGGCGCTTTTCCACATCGCTCGGCAGCGCCTTGCGCACGGCGCGCAGCTGCGCGCGCGATGAAAACAGCACCAGCGTGGCCTCGTGCGCATCCAGCCGGCGAAGAAACGCGATGATCGCCTGCTCGTGGCCCTCACGATCGCCGGGATCGGCCGCCTCGGCGGGTACGCTGAGCACGGCGCTGGCGTAGTCAAAAGGGCTTGGCAGTGCCTGATAGCGATAGCGCTCGGCAAGACCCGCCCGCTCCTGGATGCGCTCAAAACGCCCCAGCGCGGTCAGCGTCGCCGATGTGATGACCGCGCCGTGGCAGCGCCCCCAGAGATTTTTCGCCAGCGTATGTGCCGCTGACACAGGGCTTGCGGAAAACTCGATTTCCGCCTCGCCGCCCGCGCGTGAAAGCGTCAGCCACCGCGCCTGGGGCGGTTTCCCCGCCGGGTCCTCGGCGGCAAACGCCTGCCACAGCCCGCAGGCTTCAAGCACTCGGCCGTGCAGCAGCGCCAAAAGCGGCCGCCAGGTTTCGGCCTGCTCACGCTCAAGGCCGGTCTGCTTGTCCGGGTCAAGGCTTTCCCGCAGGATCTCGCAGAGACGCTCCAGGGTGCGCGCAAGCTCGGCAAACATCGCCAGCAGCTGCTCGGCCTGCTCGCGCAGCGGCCCAGGCACAGCACCGTTGGCAAAGCGCTGCTGATGGCCGGTTTCACTATCACCCAGCCCACGGGGCCGCTCGGCCAGCTGATGGCCCAGGGTAAAGACGTCCTTTAACGCCGGCTCCACGGCCTGCAGGGTTTGCGGAAGCCCGGCCAAAAGCCGCGCGACGGCAGGCTCGGCACCCAGCGCCTGGTGGAGTTCAGTCAGGCTTGTGCGCAGGGTATTCAGCCAGCGCAGACAGCCGTGCACGGCAAAGCGATGGGCAAAGTGCGACAGCGCCTTGTCCGGCAGGTGATGGCCTTCGTCAAAGACGAAAATGCACTCTTCCGGGTCGGGCAGAATCGTCCCGCCGCCCAGCGCCAGATCGGCCAGCACCAGGTCATGGTTGGCAACGATCACGTCGGCGCTGTCCAGCTCCCGGCGGGAACGGAAAAACGCGCAGGCAGCAAAGTGCCCGCAGCGCCGGCCGGTACACTGGCGATGATCCACCGTCAGCCGCCGCCAGGCCGCATCGCTTACGGTCTCCGGCCAGCTGTCGCGATCGCCTTCCCAGTCGCCGCGGCCGTAGGCCTCGGCCATGTCGCCGGCCAGGCGAGTAACGTCGTCGCTTTTGGCGATCACATCCTGGTCGAACAGCGACTCGGTGGGGTTGGGCGCACTGTCGCCCATGGCCTCGTCCAGACGGGCCACGCAGACATAGCGCCCGCGCCCCTTGGCCAGCGCGTAGCGAAACCCCAGGCCGCTATGCGCGGCAAGGGACGGCAGGTCGTGCTGCAGCACCTGCTCCTGCAGCGCCACGGTCGCGGTCGACACCACCAGCCGCTTGCCCCGGGCCTTGGCCACCGGCAGCGCAGCCACCAGGTACGCCAGCGTCTTGCCGGTGCCGGTGCCGGCTTCAAGCACGCAGACGTGGGTGTCACTCTGGCGCTTGCCGGCCTCGTCAACGTCAATGCCGCCAAGCGTGCGGGCAATTTCGGCAATCATCAGCCGCTGGCCGTAGCGCGGCGTCAGCGAGAGCGCTTCCACCATACGCCGGTAGGCGGCCTGGATGTCTCCTTTGAGCGCGTCGTCGAGCATGGCGGCTAGCGCAGGCCTTCCGGCGGCGGCTCACACATCAGCGCATCGCCGGTGTAGCGTTCGATTTCCGGCAGCGCGAAGGCGTCTTCTTCGCCGACAAAGCTGATCGATACCCCCGGGGTACCGGCGCGTCCGGCACGCCCGATGCGGTGAACGTAGTCGGCGGGATCTTCCGGCAGGGTGTAGTTGATCACGTGGCTGACGTCGTCGATGTGAATGCCGCGCCCGGCCACGTCGGTTGCCACCAGCACCTGAAGCTTGCCTTCGCGAAACTGCTCAAGCGTCGCTCCCCGCTCGGCCTGGGGCACATCCCCTGAAAGCATTGCCGCGCTGATGCCGGCACGCGCAAGTTCGCCTTCCAGCTCGCGCACAAGATCCCGGCGGTTGACAAAGACAAGAACCCGCTCGCCGTTTTCCTGCTGTAAAAGCGTGATCAGCAAACGCGGTTTGTCGGCGTCTGCAACCCGATAGACGCGCTGGTCAACATCCGCCTGGCGGTCGGCGTTTGCGGTGATTTCTACCTTCGCCGGCGACCGGGCCCACTGCTCGGCAAACGCCGTAACGTCATCGCTTAGCGTCGCCGAAAACAGCCAGGTCTGGCGCTTATCGCGCGCCGGCGTCTGCGCCACGATGCGCTTGATATCGGGGCTAAAGCCCATGGAGAGCATGCGATCGACCTCATCGAGCACCAGCACCTCGGTCTGGGCCAGATCCAGCTCGCCTTTCTGCTGAAAATCCAGCAGGCGCCCGGGCGTGGCAACCAGCAAATCGACCTTTTTATCCAGCTGTTCGCACTGCTGCTGGTAGTCGATACCGCCCACCGCGCTGGCCACGTTTAGCTGGGTGTAGCGGGCAAGTCCCTGGGCATCCTTGGCGATCTGCAGGGCAAGCTCCCGGGTGGGCGCGACCACCAGCGCCCGAGGCGCGCGATGCTGCTGCCCGTCGGGGGCTTTTTCTTCCAGAAAATAGGCCAGAATCGAAATCAAAAAAGCCGTCGTCTTGCCCGTGCTGGTGGGGGCTTTGCCCAGCATATCGCCGCCCAGCAGCGTGTGGCGCAGCGTCTCCGCCTGGATCGGCGTGCAGTATTCAAAGCCGTGTGCCTGAATGGCACGCATCAAAGGCAGCGGCAGGTCAAAATCATGAAAGCGCCACTTGCCGGCATGAACTGACCCCATAAAGTTGGACGGTTCATTTAGCTGGCATCCAAGGCCTGAGTCCTGTACTGCACAGGGCTCAGGCCTTTTAGCGTCAACTTAATGCGTTCGT
>NZ_BAAAZT010000011.1:0-22538 GCF_039537045.1 Halomonas cibimaris
GGAATATCCGTGGCTGAAGGACGTGTCCAGCGTGATCCTGCAACAAGCCCTGCGCGATCAAAAAGCGGCCTTCGACAACTTCTTCAATCCGACGCTCAAGGCGCGATATCCGCGCTTCAAGGCCAAGGATGGCCGGCAATCCATCCGACTGACCAAGGCTGCCTTCCGCTACCGGGACGGCGAGATCACTATCGCCAAAACGAAAACACCGCTACCGATCCGCTGGAGCCGGCCACTGCCCGGCGCCCCGTCCAGCGTGACGATTTCACGCGACCGTGCAGGCCGCTACTTCATCAGCTGCCTGTGCGAATTCACGCCCAAGCCGTTGCCGGCCACGTCCCGTACCGTGGGTATTGATCTGGGGCTGACCGACCTGTTCATCACCAGCCAAGGGCAGAAATCCGGCAACCCACGCTATCTCAAACGGTATGCCGCCAAACTGGCCTACCTGCAACGCCGGCTGGCGAAAAAACAAAAAGGCTCGAACAACCGCCACAAAATGCGCCTCAAGGTGGCGTGTCTGCACGCCAAAATCGCGGACTGCCGCCGCGACGCCATGCACAAGGCGACTCGAACGCTGGTCAACGAAAACCAAGTGATCTGCGTCGAGACGTTGAACATTGTCGGCATGCTCAAAAACAGAACACTGGCCAAAGCCATCAGCGATGCCGGGTGGGGCGAGTTCCTGCGCCAGCTGGCCTACAAGGCCGACTGGGCGGGCCGCCAGCTCATTCAGGTCAGCCAATGGCTGCCCAGCAGCAAGACGTGCCACGAGTGTGGCCACCGGATTGAAAGACTGCCGCTATCGCAGCGCCACTGGCACTGTGATGGCTGCGGCCAAGCCATTGACCGCGATATCAACGCGGCCAGGAATATCGAAACCGCCGGACGGGCGGGGGTAGCCTGTGGAGCGACTGGATCGGGGGCTGTGGCCTAATCGTCACGGTCTAGTGAAGGCGTGTTGAAGCAGGAAGGTTCTCGGGGTGACCCAGGAACCCTCGCCCAAAGCGCAGTGCGCGGCGGGCGGGGAGTGTCAGAGCACGCTCAGGCCTACCACGGCAAAGGTCGCTGCGGTCAGGCCCAGGCCCAGTAACAGCGCCAAGCCGTCCCGGGCCACCAGCCCCAGCCCCAGCAGCGTTAGCGCAAGCCCTGCGCCGTTGGCGCTGAAGGGGATGAACTCCATCGGCGGCATGGCCAGCGCAATGGCGATGCCCGTAAGCGCGGTAAGCCGGCTGCCCCAGTAGCCGGTGAGCCACGGCAGGCGCACGCGCAGCAGCCGGTCTACCCAGCCGGCAGGCTTTTTCAGATACGCCAGCGCCTTGTCGAGCTTGTCCCGGGAGATGCTGCGCCTGAGCAGCCAGCCGGGCAGCCAAAAGCGCCGCCGCCCGGCCAAAAGCTGCCCGGCGGTGAGCAGCACCAAAAGCGCCATGAGGGTGGGCATACCGGGAATATCGCCGATCAGCGGGGCCAGCGTAATCAGCCCGGCAACGAGCAGCATGGGCCCGAAGGAGCGCCGGTCGATGGCGGTTAAAATGTCTTCTACGCTGACCCTGGGGTGGCGGCGTTCAATGCGCTCCAAAAGCGCCAGCAGCTGGGTCAGGCTCGCGGTGGGCGGAACGTTTTCAGGCGCCAGCGTGCGATCGGCGGGAGCATCCGACATCAGCGCGGCTCCGTTTCGAGCTTGGCGCGAATAAAGTCGCCGTGGCTGACGTATAAAAGCCCTGCCAGCCGGCGAATACGGTGCTCTTCCTGAGGGTCGATCGTGCCGTCGACCCAGGCCATCTGCCACATCAGTTTGACCAGCTCAAAGCGCTGAACCTGATCGTAATGGCGGCTGATCAGGCGCACAAAGCGGTAATGATCAACCGATTCATCGGTGGTTTTTTCGGCCAGCGCCATAAGCTCATCGACGTCGGCGGCCTTTACGGAAAGCCTTGAGACCAGCATGGTGCGCAACGCCTCGCGTTCGCTGGCGCTTGTGTCAAAGTCGGCGCGCATGATCTCGCACAGCAGCGCCGCACAGGCCAACTCCAGGGTAAGCGCAGGATTCTGGCTGCGTTCGGGCGCGGCCAGTGCGCGCTGAAAAAACCGGGTGACAGCGTCCAGCATGTAGGGCTCCCGTTTATCGACGTATAGCATCACAAGTACACAGTGTCGCCTGTGACCGCGCGCGCCGGCCAAAGTTGCAGCGTCTACGTTTCTATCCGACGCTGCCCGGCTCGCCTTTGTCTCTTTTTCTATCTTCTTTCTACTTTTGACTCGTCAACGAGGCCGCCCATGGACACTTCGCTCTGGTTTATCATCGCTGCCGCTATGCTGACTGCCGTTATGACCGGGGTCGGTGCGCTGCCCTTTTTGTTCGTCAAAAGCCTGGGGGCGCGTACCATGGGCTGGTCCAACGCCGCCGCGGCCGGTTTGATGCTGGCCGCAAGCCACAGCCTGATCGCCGAGGGGGTCGCCCTTGATATTACCCTGACGTTTGCCGGCGTGCTGCTCGGGCTGGGCGCGATCGTCGTGTCGGACAAGCTGCTGTCCAACAAAGGCGAGGTTGAAATAGCAGAGCTCAGCGGCGCTAACGCGACCAAGGCGCTGATGATTCTGGGCATCATGACCGCCCACTCTTTTGCAGAGGGCGTGGGCGTAGGCGTTTCCTTTGCGGGCAGCGACGGGCTTGGCGCTTTCATCACTACCGCCATTGCCTTTCACAACGTGCCGGAAGGTTTGGCCATTGCGCTGATTATGGTCCCGCGCGGCACTCCGGCCTGGAAAGCCGGCCTATGGGCCATCTTCACCAGCCTGCCGCAGCCGCTGATGGCGCCGCCCGCTTTTCTCTTTGTGGAAACCTTCCGGCCGCTGCTGCCGGTCGGGCTCGGGGTTGCCGCCGGGGCGATGGTCTGGATGGTCTTTTCGGAGCTGTTTCCGGAAGCGTTAAAGCGCGTCAGCCATAGCTCGGCTGCCACGGTGGCCACCCTGGGGTTTGCCGCTATGATGGCCTTCCAGATGCTCGTACTCGCCTAGCAAAGAAAACGCCCCGCCGATGCAGCGCGGGGCGTGGTGCGGCCGGGCCTTTACCGGGCGCCGGCTTAGCGGTGCGCTTACATGGCCGCGCGGAAAATCGCGGCCACTTCCTCATCGTTTAGCCGGCGCGGGTTGGTCGCCGCGCATACGTCTTGCTGCGCGTGCTTGACCATGGTGTCGATGTCTTTTTCCTGCACGCCCAGCTCGCTGAGCGTGCGGGGAATGCCCACGTCGCTGGACAGACAGCGGATGGCGTCTATCGCCTGCTTGGCGGCGTCGCGCACCGCCAGCCCCTCGATGTTTTCCCCCAGGGCCTGGGCAATGTCGGCGTAGCGCTCCTGCGCGGCCATCAGGTTGACCTCGCAAACGTGGGGCAGCAGCAGCGCGTTGCACACGCCGTGAGGCAGATCATACATGCCGCCCAGCTGGTGGGACATGGCATGCACGTGGCCAAGGCTTGCGTTGTTGAACGCCATCCCGGCCAGATACTGCGCATACGCCATGCGATCGCGCGCTTCCAGGTTATCTCCGCGCGCCACGGCCACGCGCAGGTAGCGCGAAATCAGCTGCATCGCCTGCAGCGCGCACGCATCGGTAATCGGGTTGGCCGCTGTGGAGACATAGGCCTCTATCGCATGGGTCAGCGCATCCATGCCGGTCGCAGCCGTCAGCGAAGGCGGCATATCCACCATCATCGATGGATCGTTGATCGCCAAATCCGGCGTAACGCGCCAGTCAACGATGGCCATTTTCACGTGGTTGGACGTATTGGTGATGATGGTAAAGCGCGTCAGCTCACTGGCCGTGCCCGCCGTGGTGTTGATCGCGATAAAAGGCGGCAGGCCAGCGGCCGACTGATCAAGCCCTTCATAGTCGGCGATGGCGCCGCCGTTGGCCACGACCAGGCCGATGCCCTTGCAGCAGTCATGGGAGCTGCCGCCGCCCAGTGAAATCAGCATGTCGCACTGGGCGCGCTGATAGACGTCTACGCCCTGCTCGACGTTTTCGTCGGTGGGGTTGGGGACGGCGTCATCGAAAATTTCGTAGGCAATGCTCGCCTGCTCAAGCAGATCGGTGACCTGTTTGGTGTACCCAAGCCGGGTCATGCCCTTGTCGGTCACGATCAGGGGCTTTTTCCCGTTCAGAGACGTTACGCGCTCGGCAAGCTCCGAAAGGACGTTGGCTCCGAACAACGATACAGAAGGCATGAAAAAACCAGCAGTTTGACTCATGTTCCATTCCTCGCTATAGGCCGCAGCCCAGAGAAGCCGCTGCGGCTTGGGTTTGTCCACCGATGATAACCCGGTTACCACAGACGGTGCTTGACGCATGGCAACAAAGCACAGCAAGACAGGCCATACGGTGTGGCAAAAGGCCGCACTCTCAGGGTTTAAGGCGGTAGCCGGTGCGAAAGATCCACGCCACGGTGGCCAGACACAGGCACAAAAACAGCGCAATCACCGCAACGCTGGCGCCGACGCTTACGTCGCTGATGCCGTAAAAGCTCCAGCGAAAGCCGCTGACCAGATACACCACCGGATTGAACAGCGTCACGCCCTGCCAAAACGGCGGCAGCATATCGACGGAATAAAAGGTGCCGCCGAGAAACGTCAGCGGGGTAATCACCAAAAGCGGCACCAGCTGGAGCTTTTCAAACCCGTCGGCCCAGATGCCGATAATAAAGCCAAGCATGCTGAAGGTTACCGCGGTGAGCACCAGAAACAGCAGCATCCACAGGGGGTGCTCGATGCGCAGCGGCACAAAAAAGTTGGCCGTGACCAGAATGATCAGCCCCAGCAGTATCGATTTCGACGCCGCCGCGCCCACATAGCCGATGACGATTTCCAGATACGAAATCGGCGCGGACAAAAGCTCATAGATGCTGCCGGAGAACTTGGGAAAAAAGATGCCGAACGAGGCGTTGGACACGCTCTGGGTCAGCAGCATCAGCATGATTAGCCCGGGCACGATAAAGGCGCCGTAGCTCACCCCTGCCACCTCGGAAATGCGCGAGCCGATGGCTGCGCCAAACACCACAAAGTACAGCGAGGTGGAGATCACCGGCGAGACAATGCTTTGCAGCAGCGTGCGGCGCACCCGGGAAATTTCGGCTTTGTAGATGGCGCGAACGGGATAGAAATTCATGCCGGCTCCTCGATCAGGTCAACAAAGATATCCTCCAGCGAACTTTGCCGGGTGTGCAAATCCTTGACGCGGATATCAGCGGTTTTCAGTGCGCTCAACAGCGCGGCGATGCCGGGCTCCCCCTCTTCTCTGGCCGCGCCGTCGTAGGTGTAAACAAGCGAGGCGCCGTCGTCGGCCAGGCGCAGGGCAAACGGTGCCAGCGCATCGGGCACGCGCTCAAGCGGGGTGTGCAGCTGCAGGGTGAGCTGTTTGCGACCAAGCTTTTGAATCAGCGCGGCCTTTTCTTCCACCAGCACTACTTCACCGTGGTTGATCACGCCGATACGATCGGCCATTTCCTCGGCTTCCTCGATGTAGTGGGTGGTGAGAATAACGGTCACGCCGTCGTCGCGCAGCCGGCGCACCACGTTCCACATCTCCCGGCGCAGGGCAACATCGACCCCGGCGGTGGGTTCGTCAAGAAACAATACCCGAGGTTCGTGAGACAGCGCCTTGGCAATGAGCACCCGGCGCTTCATGCCGCCGGACAGCGTCATCAGGCGGTTGTTGCGCTTGTCCCACAGGGCCAGCGCGCGCAGCACCTTTTCGATATGCGCCGGATTTGGCGGGCAGCCGAACAGCCCGCGGCTAAAGCTCACCGTGTTCCACACCGTTTCAAAGGCTTCGTTGGTCAGCTCCTGGGGCACCAGGCCAATGCGCGAGCGCGCGGCCCGGTAGTCGCGGATGATGTCGTAGCCGGCCACGCGGATCTCTCCGCTGCTGGGGGAGACAAGCCCGCAGATAATGCTGATCAGCGTGGTTTTGCCCGCACCGTTGGGGCCGAGCAGAGCAAATATTTCGCCGCGCTGGATCTCAAGATCCACGCGCTTTAGCGCCTTAAAGCCGCCCTCGTAGGTCTTGCCCACGCCGTCAATACGGATAATGGGATCGTTCACCGCGCGCTCCTTGCCAACGTGTAAGGTCGTCTAGGTTAGCACGCCTGGCAGAGCACGCGGCACACCGCGATCTGGCCCCGGCCTGGCCGCTGTACCTTCGCACCCGGCCGCCCCGCAGAAGGGCGGGCCCTTGGCCAGGCTTGAATAGCGCTGCCTTTTCAGCGTGAGACCGCTTTCCTATGTACGTCATCTGTATTAGCATTTTTCAATACCTGCAGAGCGTGCGCCATGCACGCGTTTTTTTCGTCCATTCATTGCATAAAGCCTGGAAACAGCATGTCTGATAAAAGCCCTCCCGCCGGTCCGCTGATGCGCGGCCCCTATCCGGAACTCACGCCCCATGCCGTCATCGTGGGGTATTTTCTGGGTATTATTCTGGCCGTTTCCATTGGCTATGCGTCCTTGAAGCTGGGCTTTTCCATTGAAGGCTCAGAGCTTGCCGCGATTTTGGGTTTTGGCATCCTGCGCGGCATGCTGCGCCGCCGCTCGATTGTGGAAAACAACGTGGTGCAAACCGTGGCCTCGGGGGTCAACGGGGCCTCGTCCGGCATGATGTTTTCCGTGCCGGCCATTTTCATTCTGGGTTACGGCACCGAGTTTAACCCTTACGTTCTCACGTTCGGCGCCATCGCCGGGGCCTTTTTGGGCATCGCCTTTATCATTCCCCTGCGTAAACAGATGATCGACTACGAACGCCTGACCTACCCCGGCGGGGTGGCAGTGGCGTCGATTTTGAAATCCCCCGGCGCCGGCATCCGCAAGGCATCGCTGCTGGTGGGGGCGATGCTGCTTTCCGGTGTAGTACACATCGTCTCGCTGGTTTCAGGCGTGGAGTACTGGCCGCTGTTTGAACAGCTCGGGCTACCGGCGTATCTCAACGGCACCTGGTATCTATCGCTGATGACCGTCGCCGTTGCCTTTATCGCCGGACGCGGCGGGCTTGCGTTTATCATCGGCGGTTTTGTGTGCTATTGGGTTTTAGCCCCGCTGCTGGCGCTCACCCATGCGTTTCCCGTCATTGACGGGGTCACCATCACCGACCCTGACGCGCTGCGCCTGATACTTTTCCGGCCTACCGGGATCGGCATGCTGATCGGCGGCGCCGTTGTAGGCGTGTTCTTTGCCCTGCCGCTTATTACCTCGGCGATCAAATCGATGCAGTCATCGGCCAAGAGCAACGCAGCGCTAAGCCGTGACGAAATGCCCATCAAGCTGCTTTACTTTGCGGTGATAGGGGCGGCCATTTTGCTCGGCGTAATGGCGGTCACCTCGGCCAGGGAAGTGGGTCTGCTGCGCGGCGTCACCATGGCCGCGCTGGGTACTGTGTGGATCTGGATGGCAGGGATTATCCTGTCGGAATCCATTGGCCGCACCAACTGGTCACCGCTTTCGGGAATTACCCTGATTGCCGTAACCCTGCTGATCATGGTGACCCAGATGTTTGGCGGCATGAGCACCGGCCCGGCGATCATCGCCGCAATTACCGTCGGCGCTGCGACATGCGTGGCGATGAGCCAGGCCACCGACCTGATGCTGGATTTGAAAACCGGCTACCTGGTCGGGGCGACCCCGCGCCAGCAGCAACTGGGCCAGTTCATGGGGGCGTGGCTTGGCCCTATTGTCGTGATCATTTTGATTTTCATGCTGCACAAGGCCTTCGGCCTCGGCGGCAAGGAGTTTCCCGCGCCGCAGGGGCAGGCGCTGGCTTCCATGATTGAAGGCATTACCGGCGGCGATGTGCCGTCCGCAAAATACATGGCAGGAGCGCTGCTGGGCGGTCTGCTTTCCCTGCTGCAAACCGGCCTGGGCATTACCGTCGGCCTGGGTTTTTATCTGCCCTTCAGCATTGTTTTAACCTACGCCGTTGGCACCCTGGTGCGAGAAATCGTCGACCGTACCAAAGGCAAAAAGTGGGCAGAAGATAAAGGCATTCCGATTGCCGCCGGCCTTATCGTGGGCGAAGCCCTGGTCGGTGTGGGCAACGCCGTTTACGTTATAGCCGCCGCCTAAAAGGAAGATATGATGAAAAACGTAGCCTTTGTTTTTGTGATTCTGGCCTTTTTAGGCGGTGCTTTTCTTACCTCGCTTGATGCCGAAAAGGTTGACTGGCTTTTTTTCCTGCCCATCGTCACGCTTGGCTTTATAGGGGCGTTCTTTTATATCAGAGCGTCCAACAAAGCCGCGATTCACGGCGACACGCTGAAAAACAACCAGGCGGTGATGGCCACCTCGCTGCATCGTATCGTGGCGAATCTCGACGCCCTGGAAGGTCGCAAGGACAGCATCCCGACCTATGAAATGCGCTTTGAAATTGATCGTGTATTTCGCGATGACTTGATGCGCTTTGCCGATGCCCGTAACAGCATGAAACACCTTTTCGGCATTCAATGTTTTGCCGACATCATGAGCTCCTTTGCCGCCGGCGAGCGCTATATCAACCGCATCTGGTCGGCCTCGACCGATGGCTATATAGACGAGGTGTTATTGTACATCTCGAAAGCCAACGCCCAGTTCAAACATGCCCAAGAGGTCTTCGATGCTGCCCAAAGGCAGGTGAATTCTTGAGCTCGTCGAGCCAAAAGCGCCGGGAAGGCGACGCGGCGTAGGCGGCCATACGCAAGGGCGGCTGCCGGCGCCGCGAGCCCGCCGGCAGCCCAGCGGTTTATCCGCCGGCAAGCCACAAACAGGTGACCGCATCGCCCTTTGCCACCGTGGCATCGGGCGGTACATCCACCAGCACATCAGCGTCTACGCAGGACGACAGCACCCCGGAGTTCTGGTCGGCAAAAGCTGTCGCCACCGGGCCCTGGGGGGTGAACGCCAGCGCGGCGCGCATATAGTGGCGGCGCGGGCCGGTACGGGTGGCAAAGTCGGCGGTGGCGGTCATCGCCGGCAGCGTGGCAAGCGCGGCGCAGCCGGTCAGCGCGCCCATCAGCGGGCGCAAGAAAAGCCAGGCGCCGACAAAGCTTGACACCGGATTACCGGGCAGCCCCACAAAGCGCGCCTCGCCGCCCTCTTTGGCCTCGCCGCCGTGCTTGGGTAAACGCCCCAGGGCCAGCGGTTTGCCCGGGCGAATGGCCAGCCGCCAGAGATCCAGCCGGCCCAGGCGCTCCAGGGCGTTTTTAACGTGATCTTCCTCGCCTACGCTAACCCCGCCGGTGCTGACCACCACGTCGGCCACCTCGGCGGCCTCACGGATGATCGCTCGGGTCTGGCCAACGTCGTCAGGCACGTTCACCCGGCGGACCACCTCGGCGCCGAAGCTTTCCAACAGACGCGTCAGCATGGGGCGGTTGCTGTTGTAGAGCTGCCCCGGCCCCAGCGGCGTGCCGGGGTCGATCACTTCATCGCCGGTGGATAAAAGCGCCACCTTCGGCCGGCGGCGCACCGCAACCTCGACGATACCCTGCCCGGCCAGGTGCCCCAACGCGGCGGCGTTGAGCCGGGTACCGGCGGCCAGCAGCTCTTGGCCGTAGGCCACGTCTCGGCCGCGCCGGCGGATGCTGTCGCCGGCGCTCAGCCCGTCGGGGAACACGGCATGGTCGCCGTCGCGCTCAACGCGCTCTTGCATCACCACGCAGTCTGCCCCCGGGGGCAGAGGCGCGCCGGTAAAAATCCGCGCGCAGCTGCCGGGCAAAAGCGCCTCGGGGGCGCTGCCGGCGGCTATGCGCTGGCTCACCGGCAGCCGCTTGCCGGCGTCTGCGGCGCGCAGGGCGTAGCCGTCCATGGCGCTGTTATCAAACGCCGGCACGTCAAGACGCGCAATTTGCGCATCGGCCAGCACGCGCCCGCCGGCCTGCTCCAGCGCCAGCCGCTCGCCGGCCAGCGGAGTGACGCCTTCCAGCAGCGCGCCCAGCGCCTGCTCTACGCTGCCCGGCTCGGCAGAAAAGTGCGAACAGGTATGCTCAGCCATGCTGCCCCCGCCCCGGGATCACCAGGCTGGCAAAGTTGCACGGCTTGTGGCGGCTGTCGAGCTGCTCGGCAAGGATGCCGTCCCAGCCGGTGCAACAGGCACCGGTAGAGCCGGGCAAGCAGAAAATGACGCAGCCGTTGGCAAGCCCGCCGAACGCGCGGCTTTGCACCGTGGAGCTGCCGATTTCATCGCCGCTGAGCTGGCGAAAGCGCTCGCCGAAGCCCTGCACTTCCTTGTCCAGCAGCACCGTCACCGCTTCAGGGGTGGAGTCACGGCCGGTAAAGCCGGTGCCGCCGGTGGTCAGCACTACCTGAACGTCAGGATCAGCGATCCAGCCGGCGACGATGGCGCGAATGCAATAGACGTCGTCTTTGACAATGCGCTTGGCCACCACCTGATGGCCGGCGGCGGTGGCCCGTTCGACAAGCGTCCGGCCGCTTTTATCGGTATCCTCGGTGCGGGTGTCAGAAATCGTCAGCACGGCAACGTTCAGCGGTACCGGCGCCTCGCTCATGGGCTCGTTCATCGGCTAGGCCTCCTGCTTTTGTGCCTGGCGCGCCTCGAAGGCGGCCAGCTGTTCGGGGGTGGCTTTTTGCTGGTAGCGGGCTTTCCACTCGCTATACGGCATGCCGTAGACATACGCTCGGGCGGCGTCGTAGTCGAGCGCCTCGCCGCGCTGCTCGGCCTCGGCCACCAGCCACTTGGCCAGGCAGTTGCGACAGAAGTCCGCCAGGTTCATCAGCTCGATGTTTTGCACTTCCTTGTGCGCGTCGAGGTGGCGCAACAGACGGCGAAAGGCCGCGGCTTCAAGCTCGGTACGGGTTGAAGGGTCCAGCGCTTGCATGAAAAATCTCTTCTAACGGGCCGCTTGAAAAGCAGCGTAAATGACGGTGGAACAACGCGTCCGGCCAGCTTAACAAAATGCACGCCGGCGGCCAGGGCCGGCATGGCCGTGCCGATCGCCGGAAACACTGACCGATCGGTCAACAAACGGGCTGGACAAAGCACCAGCCGCAACGCCATCATTCCCATACTCGACCGGTTGACTCAGGTATAGCACGCCCCGCCGCACAGCCAAAAACGCCGGCGGCGGGCCACGGAGACCCGCATGATTTCCCCCCATGATCTTACAGGGCTGATTCTCGCCGGCGGCCAGGGGCGCCGCATGGGCGGGCGCGACAAGGGCCTGGAGCGGCTGGCCGGACGGCCGCTGGTAGCACACGTCAGCGAGCGCTTTGCCGGCCGGGTCAGCGAGCTTTTGATCAGCGCGAACCGTCACCCCCGGTGCTACGCGCGCTACGCAGATCGCGTACTGGCCGATCAGCATCCCGGCTATCCCGGCCCGCTTGCGGGGCTCTACGTCGGGCTCTGCGCGGCGCGAACGCCCTGGCTTGTGGTGGCACCGTGCGATACGCCGGCGCTGCCCGACGACATCGCCGCGCGCCTGATCCATGGCCTGGGCGAGGCCGACATCGCCGTGGCCCACGACGGCCAGCGCGCGCACCCGGTAGTGGCGCTGCTGCGTACCGATCTTAGCGAGGCGCTGGGCCAGGCGCTTGACGCCGGCGAGCGCTCGGTCAGCGGATTTTACGCCGGCCACCGCGTGCGCTACGTAGCGATGGCCGACAGCGCCGCCGGGCTTGTCAACGTCAATACGCCGGCGGATAAAACACGCCTTGAAGCCACACGGGCCGAGGAGGCCTTATGAGCGCATCGTCATCCCCTTGTACCACCGAGCCGCTGTCCTGCTTTGCACTGGATGATCAGCTGCTCAACGTAGATCAGGCCCGTCGCACCCTGCTGACGCTGGTCGAAACGCCGCTTTGCCACGAACGCGTGGCACTGCCCAACGCCCACGGCCGGCGGCTGGCGGAGCGCATTATCGCGCCGATCGACGTGCCGCAAAATACCAACGCCGCCATGGACGGCATCGCCCTTGCCTGGCAGCCCGGCCAATCCCGCTGGCCGCTTGTCGGCCGGGCGCTGGCCGGGGTGCCCTTTCGGGCGACGCTATCTGCCGGTGAGTGCATAACCATTGCCACCGGCGCGCCGCTGCCGGCCGGCGCCGATACCGTGATTATGCGCGAACAGCTGACCCAGCACGACGATGACGTCGTGGTCAGCACTCCTGAGCGCGTGCGCACCGGGCAGAACGTACGCAGGGCCGGTGAAGACATTGCCCGGGGCAGCGTAGCGCTTGACGCCGGCGAGCGGCTCGATGCCGCAAGGCTCGGCTTTGCCGCCTCTCTGGGCGTTGACGAGGTGACCGTGTATCGCCGTCCTCGGGTGGCGGTTTTCTCTACCGGAAGCGAAGTCACCGCCCCGGGCGAGGCCCTGCCGGAGGCGGGCATTTTTGATGCCAACCGCTTTACCATCAGCGGGCTTTTACGCGAGCACGGCGCCGAAGTGGTTGATCTGGGCATTCTGCCCGACTGCCCGGCCACCATCCGCCAGGCCCTTGATCAGGCCGCCAAAAAGGCCGATCTGGTGCTGACCAGCGGCGGGGTTTCCATGGGCCAGGCCGACTACACCCGCGAAGCCCTGGGGGCGCTGGGCAAGCTGGCCTTCTGGCGCGTCGCCATGCGCCCGGGCAAACCGCTGGCCTGCGGCTGGCTGGGCGAGGCGCGCACGCCGTTTGTCGGCCTGCCGGGCAACCCGGTGGCCGCCATGGTCGCCTTTTTACAGTTTGTCGCACCGCTGCTCGGCCGGCTTCACGATCAACCCGATCCCACGCCCCGGCGGCTAACCGCCGCGGCGGATGAAGCGCTGAGCGGGCGCGAAGGCCGCTGCGACTTTATCCGCGGGGTGTACAGCGTAAGCGCCGGCGGGCAGCTGACGGTGCGCAGCACCGGCGCTCAAGGCTCCGGTATACTGGCGTCAATGGTAGATGCCAACTGCCTGATTGAACTACCCGACACCTGCGCGGCGGTATCGCCGGGCGAGACCGTCACGATTCAGCCGCTGAGGAGAGATTCGTCAACTACCTCTCCCTGAAGGGAGAGGCTTGTGAAAACAGGCCCGGTTGACCAGGGAGAGCGGGCAACATGGCCACTACGTTGATAGCAGGTCGTCAAGACTCACCGCCGAATGCTTCCTCAGTTCGGCGCTCTGAAAGGTCGGGATCATGCGGGCGCAAGGTAAAACGCCGAAGGTCTTGACCGCTGCCGCCAGGCAGGAGCCGGTTATCGACATTCCCGAGGGGAGACGGATCGAACGATCCGCGACACAAGGCCCGTAAGGGCATGAACACGGGAGGAAATCGCCATGGCGGTTTTCGTATGGGATAAACACAAGCAGCCGTTGATGCCGTGCAGCGAAAAGCGTGCCCGATTGCTGCTGGAACGCGGTCGCGCCGTAGTACACAAACGCTACCCGTTCACGATCCGGCTCAAGGATCGGGTAGGCGGCGACACGCAACCGCTTCGCCTGGGCATTGACCCCGGCAGCAAGACCACGGGGCTGGCGCTGATGCGTGAATCGGACGGTGAGCAGCGCCATGTGCTGTGTCTGTTCGAGCTTTTGCATCGCGGCTTCCAGATCAAAAAGGCGCTGGAGCAGCGCGCCGCGTTTCGGCGCCGCCGCCGCTCGGCCCATCTGCGCTACCGGGCGCCACGGTTTAACAACCGCACGCGCAAAGCCGGCTGGCTGCCACCATCGTTGCAGCATCGTGTCGATACCGTCACGGCCTGGGGGGAACGGCTGCGCAGGCTCGCCCCCATCACCGCGCTGGATCAGGAGTTGGTGCGCTTTGATACCCAGCGGCTCGACAATCCGGAGATAAGCGGCGTCGAGTACCAGCAAGGCACGCTGCTCGGTTACGAGGTGCGGGAGTATCTGCTGGAAAAGTGGGGGCGGGCATGTGCCTACTGCGGCGCCACCGAGACGCCGTTGGAAGTCGAGCATGTTGAACCACGCAGCCGGGGCGGTTCCAACCGCATCAGCAATTTGACGCTGAGTTGCCGCGCCTGCAACCAGGCGAAGGATACGTTGCCGCTGGCGGACTTTTTCGCCACCGACAAGGGCTTGAAGAAGCGCCTCAAGGCCACCGGTATGTCGGCAAGCGCGCAGCTTGAACGCGTACAGCGCCAGCTCAAGCAGCCGCTACGCGATGCCAGTGCAGTCAATGCGACCCGCTGGGCGCTGTTTAATGCCCTCAAGGCCACCGGCTTGCCGGTGACGGTCGGCACGGGTGGCCGTACCAAATACAACCGCCAGCGGCTCGGCATCCCCAAGACCCACGCCCTGGACGCCGCCTGCGTCGGCCCAATGGACGCCTTGCACCATTGGCAGGTGCCGACGCTGACGATCAAGGCCACCGGACGCGGCAGTTATCAGCGCACTCGGCTGACCCGGCACGGCTTTCCGCGTGGCTACCTGATGAGACAAAAACAGGTTAAGGGCTTTCAGACCGGCGACATGGTGAAAGCCATCGTGCCCGCCGGCAGGAAAGCCGGCACGCATACGGGCCGTGTGGCCGTGCGCAAAACCGACCGCTTCAACATCCAGACGCAACAGGGGGCAGTGCAAGGCATTTCGTACCAATACTGCACCCTGATTCAGCGCGGTGATGGCTACGGCTACCACCTCACACCATCCATCAACCACAAGGGAGGAGCGGGACAGGCGGTAGCGTAATCCGGGTCGCCCTGCGGGCGACGCGCTATCCCTCCCGGCACTCGAAGTACCGGGTATCCCGCGCAAGTTCTGATGACGCGCGATCCACAACCAACGCAACGGCCACACCGTTCACAGCGGCCGCCCCAGCAGCAGCTGATCGACAGCTTCGGCCGGCGGGTCAACTATGTGCGCATGTCGGTCACCGACCGCTGCGACTTTCGCTGCGTGTACTGCATGAGCGAAGACATGACGTTTCTGCCCCGGGCCCAGGTGCTGACGCTGGAAGAAATGGGCATGATTGCCCGGGCCTTCACCGAGCTTGGGGTGGAAAAAATCCGCCTGACCGGCGGCGAGCCGCTGGTACGCGGCGGCATTACCCAGCTGGTGGACCACATCGGCGCGCTGCCCGGGCTTGATGATTTCACCATGACCACCAACGGCGCCAGCCTGCCCAAGCACGCCGAGGCGCTCTATGCCGGCGGGCTGCGCCGGCTCAACATCAGCCTGGACTCGCTGGACGCCGAGCGCTTCAAGCGCCTGACCCGCACCGGCAACCTTGACAAGGTCATCGAGGGCATCCGCGCGGCCAAAGCGGCCGGCTTTGCGCGCATCAAGCTCAACGCGGTGATTCTCAAAGGGCGCAACGAAGACGAAGTGCTGGACCTGGTGGAATTTGCCCGGAATGAGGGGCTGGATATCAGCTTTATCGAGGAAATGCCGCTGGGCGATGTCTCCGATCATTCCCGGGCAGAAACCTACTGCTCCAGCGACGATGTGCAAAAGCGCATCGAGGCGCGCTATCCGTTGATTCCCACCACCGAGGCCACGCCGGGGCCGTCGCGCTATTTCCGCATGGCGGACAGCGACTCGCGCATCGGCTTTATTTCACCGCACAGCCACAACTTCTGCTCCACCTGCAACCGCGTGCGGGTCACGGTGGAAGGCCGGCTGCTGCTGTGCCTGGGCAACGAGCATTCGGTGGACCTGCGCGCGGTGCTGCGCCGCTACCCGGGCGACATGGACGCGCTGAAAACCGCCATTATCAATGCCATGCCGCTCAAGCCCGAGCGCCACCACTTCACGACCGACGGGGACGTACAGGTGGTGCGCTTTATGAACATGACCGGTGGTTGACGTTCTCCCCTGCCTGCGCGCTTGGCGTCTCACAAAGCGGTTTTACGTCGCCGCCCCGCGCCACCGGGCTTCAAGCTCATCTACCGGCAGCGGGCGGTCGAACAGGTATCCCTGATAGGCGTAGCAGCGCCGCGCATAAAGCCATTGGCGCTGCTCGTCGGTTTCCACGCCTTCGGCAATCACGGCAAGCCCCAGGCTATGCGCCAGCGCGATGGTACTTGCCACAATGGCGCTGTTGGCCTCGCTTTGCGGCAGGTCACGAACAAAGCCCTGATCAATTTTCAGCTGATCCAGCGGCAGGTAGGCCAAATAGGCCAGCGACGAATAACCGGTGCCGAAGTCGTCCAGCGAGAACTGCACGCCCTGCTCGCGCAGGTGCTGCATTTTCTCGCGCGTTTCGTTGCGAGCATCGACAAACAGCGTCTCGGTCACTTCCAGCTTAAGCTTCGCTGCCGGCGCGCCGGTGCGCTGCAACACGGCTTTTACCCGAGGCACGAAATCGTCTTCGGTAAACTGCACGGGGCTGATGTTGACGGCGATCTCCCAGTCCGCGGTGCGCGCATCACGCTGCCATGCCACCAGCTGCCGGCAGGCGGCTTCCAGCACCCAGATGCCGACTTCGTTGATCATCCGCGTGCTTTCCAAAAGCGGGATAAACGCACCCGGAGAGACCATGCCGCGCTCAGGATGCGACCAGCGCAGCAGCGCCTCCACGCCGGTGAGCTCGCCGTTTTCGTCAACCTGCGGCTGGTAAAACAAGCGCCACTCGTCGTTTTCCTGCGCCCGGCGCAGGTCGGTTTCCAGCTGCGCCCGGCTGACCAGCTCGGCCTGCATCTTCGGGTTGAAAAAGGCCAGCGTGTTGCGCCCGGCTGCCTTGGCCTGAAACAGCGCTATGTCGGCCTGCTGCAGGCAGGACTCCGCGCCGGATTCGCTGCCGTCGAGCGTGGCGATGCCGATGCTGCCGGTGATCATGACCGTGCCGGTATCCAGCACCACCGGCATACTGATGGCGTTGAGCAGCCTGTGCGTTATACGCTCGGCCTGCTGCGCCGCCGCTGCGGGATCGGCATCCAGCGCGCGAAGCAGCACGGCAAACTCGTCCCCGCCCAGCCGGGCCAGCGTGTCGGCGTCGGCAAGCGTGCGCTTGAGCTCGCGGGCAATGTGCTGCAGCAGCTGGTCGCCAGCGTAGTGGCCCAGGGTATCGTTGATCTGTTTGAAATTGTCCAGATCGACAAACAGCAGCGCATCGTGGGTCGAGCTGCGCCGGGTGTCTGCCAGGCTTTCGCTCAGGCGATCAAGAAGCAGGCGGCGGTTGGCAAGCCCTGTCAGCGGGTCGTAAAACGCCAGCCGCTGAATTTCGCGTTCGGCGGCTTTGCGCTCGGTAATGTCACTTAGCGTGGCGACGTAGTGCGTCAGCTCACCGCGGTCGTCGTGCACCGCACTCAGGGTCAGCCATTCCGGATAGACGTCGCCGCCTTTGCGCCGGTTCCAGATCTCGCCTTCCCAGCAGCCATAGCGGTTCACGCTGCGCCAAAGCGATTGATAAAAGGCGGCGTCGTGGCGCCCGGAACTGAGCACGCGGGGATTTTTGCCCAGCACGTCTTCTTCTGCGTAGCCGGTAATGTGGGAAAACGTTTCGTTGACCTTGAGAATATGGCCCTGGGCGTCGGCGATCATCATGCCCATATGGGTATGAAAGGCGGTAGCGGCAATACGCAGATCGGCCTCGTTGGCCCTTGTCTGGGTGACGTCGCGCACCGTCACCATAACGCCGCTGAAGTGCCCGTCGCCGGTGGCCAGCGGGCTCAGTATCGCCTGAAAGTAGTGCGGCTGCCCCTCCCGCCAGGTTTCGTAGTCGAAATCGATCGCCTGGCCGCTGCGTCTGACATCTTCAAAGATCCGGCAAAACTGCCGGCTGGCAGGCTCAGGCAGCGTCTGTGCGTAGCGCGCGCCCAGCTTTGACTGCGCCGGGTGCAGCAGCGCTTGCCCCTGCGGGACGTGAACGTAAGTAATACGGCCCTCGGCGTCGAGCACAAAGATCATGTCCTGGATCGAGCACACCAGCGCTTCCAGACGCGCCTCACGCATCTGCGCCTGGGCGCGCGCGGCTTCGCGCTCGCCGATACGCTCGGCCAGCTGGCGATCAAGCTGCAGGCGGCCAAGGTAGTGGCACACCACCCAAAAGCCCAGCAGGGCCACGGCGCCGGCAATCAGCACCAGCGACCACAGACGCTGCGTCCAGCCGGCCAGCACCACGTCAATGCGGTCACCGACTATCACCGTGTACGGCAGATCGGACAGCTTTTCCAGCCGGTACAGCCGCTCGACGCCGTCCAGAGGCGATACCAGCCGCATTGAGGCGGAGCGCGCATCGCCTTGCAAAAAAGCGGCCAGGGTGTCGCTGTCGGTCAGTGCGTTAAGCCCGCCTGCGCTGTCGATGCTGGGGCGGCGAGCCAGCAGCTGCTGGCGGTCGTCGATCAGGGCCACGCTTTCGCCGTCGCGCATGGCGAGACGCTCCAGAGGGCTGTCAAACACCCGGGGCGTAAGCCGGGCGGTTACCAGCCCGGCAAAATCGCCGGCGGCATCGCGCAGCCGTCGCGTGTAGGCAATATAGTAATTCTGCGTAAAGGCCGACCAGTACAGCGGGCTTGTGTGCTGGTCCCGCGCCGGATCGTTGATAAACGTCCGATAGTAGGCCATCCCACTCAGATCAAAGCCGGGCGGGTGGTAGCCGGCCGAACTGGCGCGCACCCGGCCTTGCACGTCAATGACCGCAAGCTCGTCGATCAGCGGCAGCATATCCCGGCGCGCGGCCAGCGCATCCGCCAGCGCGTAGGGGGTGTGCAGCACAGCGTCAAACGGCGGCGCAAGCAGCGGCGCGACCCCCGTCAGCGCCTGATCGCTCAGAGCGAAGGTGGTGTTGACCCACTGGGCAATCAGATCCGCACGGGTGGCGTTATGCCCGTCGGCGGTTTCAAGCTCGCGCTGATACTGGTCGTAAAGCAGCCAGGAAAAGACCGCCAGCATCACCGCCAGCGCCACGCCGTAAAAAATAAACGCGCGGCAGCGAAGACGCCGGCACGTGCGCTCAGTGATGTCGTAAGGAATGCGGGAAGCGTCGGTCATGGCGCAAGCAGATCTCTGTCGTCGTCGCGGCTGCCACGGTAGCACGACGAGTCAGGCAGAGCCGTTATCTGTCTACTCGCAATGCCGCCTGCATTGCCGATTGCTGCTACATTACCAGTTACTATATCAGTTGCTATGCCAGCTACTATGACATAGTTATGACAGCTAACGCAGCATCGTACAAGGTGCGTCCATGCAGTAAGCCCTGCTGGCGATACACACCCGCTGCGGCCGCGCAGCAAAGGGGCCGCGGCCGGCGTCGAGCGGTGGCGCAGGGGCATGGCGTTGACAGGCCGATACAATGCCGCTAGCGTTAGCTTAAAGCAAATGAGAATCAATATAAAAGGCACCCCGGTCATGAACAGCGAAGCCCGCCAGCTGCGTCAGACACTGATCTTTCTACGCACCTCGTTCGAGGCGATACAGCATTCCATTGCCGGCCGCCTGGACGATCCGCTGCCGTGCTGGCTGGACGCCAGCCTGCTTGCCATGCTGTCAAGAGAGCTTGACCGCTGCCAGCAGCAGGCTGAACCGCTGTGTGCCGATTCCGGCCGGCAGCTCAGCGTCGCCGCGGAGCACTGTGATCGATTGCTAAAGCAGTGCCCCGGCGTGCTCAGCAGCACCCTGTGCCATCGCCAGCTGGCCGCGATTTTGCTGCCGCTGGGCCATGCCGTGGCCTGCCTGGAACGGCCGACAAAAAAGCGCCGCTGGCCCTGGCAGCGGCGCTGAATCCGTCGGCGCGCCGCATACAGCGGCCGCTAGAACGTTTCCCAATCGTCGTCGTCGCTTGCCTGTGACGTATCACGGCCGGCCGGCGCGGGCGCGGCTGCAGGCGCCGCTGCCGGCCGCGATGGCGCCAGTGCCGGCTGCTCGGTCTGGTGGTCCAGCTTGAAAAAAGCCACCGCATCGGCCAGCTCGCCGGCCTGGGACTCCATGGAAGCCGAGGCGTTGGCCGTTTGCTCCACAAGCGCTGCGTTTTGCTGGGTTACCTCGTCCATCTGATTGATGGCGGTGCTCATCTGATCAATCGCGGATGTTTGCTCGTCAGAGGCGCGGCTGACCTCTTCCATCAGGCTGGATACCTTGCCGATGTTGCCAACGATCTGCTCCATGGACTCGCCCACGGCCTCGACCAGAACGCTGCCCTCCTTGACCACGTCGCCGTTTTCCACAATCAGCTGCTGTATTTCCTTGGCCGCATCGGCCGAGCGCTGAGCCAGGCTGCGCACTTCCTGGGCGACAACGGCAAAGCCGCGCCCCTGCTCACCGGCGCGGGCCGCCTCTACCGAGGCGTTCAAGGCCAGAATGTTGGTCTGAAAGGCGATGCCGTCGATCAGCTTGACGATGCCGCTGATTTTATCCGAGCTCTGCGTAAGCTCGTGCATTTTGCCCACGGCCTTTTCCACCTTTTCGCCGCCGTCGCTGGCCGACTGGCTCGCCGTGTGCGCCAGCTGGTTGGCCTCGCTGGTATGGCGGGTGTTGTTTTTCACCGTAGCGGCCACTTCTTCCATGCTTGCCGCGGTTTGCTGAAGGCTTGAGGCCTGCTCTTCGGTGCGCTGTGACAGGTCCACGTTGCCCGTGGAAATCTGCCCGGACGCCGTGGAGATCGAGTCGGCGGATACCTGGATGCGCCCGATCAGCTCGCTGAGCTTATGCTGCATGGCCGCAAGCTCTCGCATCATGTCGCCGATTTCATCGCGCGTGGTGCTGGCAATGGTGTTGCTCAAATCGCCCTGCGCCATGGCGTGGAAGTGGCCCTTGACCAGCGCCAGCGGGCGAATAATGCGCCGAACCAGCAAAGTGCCCAGCACAGCGCTGATGATCGCAGCCGCAATCAGCGCAGCGATCATCAGGTTGCGCATAAACGCCACTCGGTCTTCGGCGTTTTCGTAGGCGCTTTTGGCCTGCTCTTCTTCCTCGTCAATCAGCGCTTTCAGCGTTGCGCTCATCCTGTGGTAGGCCGGCAGCGCCTCGGTAAAGGCCGTCTCGTTGGCCCGGTCATACTCGCCTGCCAGGTACAGCGGCATAATCGGGTTGATCGCCGACAGCAGCGCTTTGTACTGCCTGCGAAACTGCTCCACCGTTGCCGCGCTGTTCACGCCGAGGATGCCATCGCGCAGGTTCGTCCAGGCTTTGTCCAGCGCCGACATGTCGGAGACGATGTTGTCCATGTGCTGCTGGACTTCATGGTCGTGCAGATCGCTCACGGCCAGCGCCGGATCGTGCTGCCCGGCCAGCGTCAGCTCCAGCACCATGTCCTTGGCATAGTCGTTCAGCGAGGTGATCTGCTGCGTGGACCGCAGGCTATCCTGATAGAGCTTGTCCACGGCACGGCTGGATGCCGCCATGCCGACAAACCCCATAGCGCCAATAAGCAACATCAGCGACAGCATCAAGCCAATCATGGCAACGAGGTAGGACTTGATAGTCAAACGCATTGTGTCTCCTTTTAGCGACGCAGGTCCGTCTGGCAACGCAGGTACGTCGGCAGGCATGTAGATACGTCATTATTATACCTGAATTGTCGCCCCAATTTAGCGCCGCGGCTGACCTGTATCAAAAGATTCAAGGATATTCCCCGATGCCATAACGCCGGCGCCCTTGCAACACGCCGCCGGCTTGCCCGGACAGCAGCGTCGCGGGCAAAATGCTCGTTTCATGTCACAACGGTGTCGGCCGGCGCCGTGCGGCGCTTACGGCCAAAGCCGGGGAGGTGGAAGTGTTATTGTCAGTAACCAGCCTGCTGGTGTCGCTCGGCCTGGTCATTGCCGCGGCATCGAGCGGTGCCAGATTTCGCCCCGACGACTGGTATCGTCAGCTGAAAAAACCCGCCTGGACCCCGCCGAATCTGGCCTTTCCCATCGCCTGGGGCGTGCTGTATCTGCTCATGGCGCTTGCTGCCTGGCGGGTGTTCATGGCCGAGCCTTCGGCGTGGCGCACGGCAGGGCTTGTCGCCTATGCGCTGCAGCTGGCCGCCAACGCCGCCTGGTCGTGGCTGTTTTTCGGCCGCCGGCAGATACTGCTGGGGCTGGCGGACATTGCCCTGCTGCTGGGCCTGATTGTGGTGACCACCGCCCTGTTCTCCCACGTCAGCGCCCTTGCCGGCTGGCTGATGGCCCCGTATCTTCTCTGGGTTATGCTGGCGCTGGCGCTTAACGCCAGCGTTTGGCGGCGTAACCGCGGCGCCTAACGGCGATCGCTTCGGGACAACACAAAGAGGATGCACGCATGGAAACCCTGCCGCTTGCCGAGATATTGGCACTCGTTTCGCTCACGCTGGGGCTGACAGCAGCGGCTATTTTTTCCGGCATCGCCCTTTCCCGGCGGCGCAAGCAGGCCGCTGACAGCTCGCCGCCGGCTCCCAAAAGCGCAGCCGGCGAGCCGGCGTCACCCCACGCGGAAGCGCAAAAGCCGGCAGAGCGACGGCAAAACCCCCGCCAGCATTCGCTTTTTTTGATTTTTACACAGCCCGGCCGCGCCACCGATCAGCGCCTGATCGACTGGCTGAAAGAAAAAAACGCCACCTACGACCCGCTGACCCAGGTATTTCACATCAAGGGCAATCACCCGGCCAACCCCGTTAAGTGCCTGATCCAAAATATTCGTGCATAATGGGTGCCCAAATTTCTGACAAAAAGCGGACAGAATAA
>NZ_BAAAZT010000012.1:0-61731 GCF_039537045.1 Halomonas cibimaris
GCAGCTATCAGCGCACTCGACTGACCAAACACGGTTTTCCGCGTGGCTACCTGATGCGACAAAAACAGGTACACGGTTTTCAGACCGGCGACATGGTAAGCGCCACCGTGCCCACCGGCAGGAAAGCCGGCACGCATACGGGCCGTGTGGCCGTCCGCAAAACCGGCCGCTTTAATATCCAGACCCAACAGGAAGCAGTGCAGGGCATTTCGCACACATACTGCACCGTTATCCAACGTGGAGATGGCTACGGCTACCACCTCACAATAACCACTCACCAACGGAAAGGAGGAGCGGGACAGGCGGTGGCATAATCCGGGTCGCCCTGCGGGTGACGCGCTATCCCTCCCGGCACTCGAAGTACCGGGTATCCCGCGCAAGTTCTGATGACACGATCTCCCTTGATCAGCCCGGCGCTGCTGGAACGCATTGTTGACGCTTCGGAAGACGGCATTGTCGTGGCCGAGCAGGAAGGCGACGAAAACATCCTGATCTACGTCAACAAGGGGTTTGAACGCCTGACCGGCTACAGCGCAGACGAGATTCTTTATCGCGACTGCCGCTTTCTGCAGGGCGATGACCGCGACCAGGAAGCGCTTGATGCCATCCGCCGCGCCTTGAAGCAGGGCCTGCCGTCCCGGCAGGTGCTGCGCAACTACAAAAAGGACGGCACCATGTTCTACAACGAGCTGTCGATTACCCCGGTATTCGACGAAGCCGATAACCTGATGTATTACATCGGCGTGCAAAAGGATGTGACCGACCGGGTAGAAGCGCAGCAAGAGCTTGCAGCACTCAAGCGCGCCAATGCCGCCGAGTAAGCCGCCGGCAACGCTGGCCTTTCCCGTCGCCCGGCACTATCATCGTGGCCCTGTCAATCCGGCCCTGTTTGCGTGTAATCCCGCTGCCCGGCGCGTTTGCCCGGGCAGCCCACGCAGCGGCCGCCGACGCTTTCGTTTACCAACCTATCGGATATCCATGGCGCAATACGTCTTCACCATGAACCGGGTCGGCAAGATCGTGCCGCCCAAAAAGCAAATCCTCAAGGACATTTCGCTGTCGTTTTTCCCCGGCGCCAAAATCGGCGTTCTGGGCTTGAACGGCGCGGGCAAGTCCACGCTGCTGCGCATCATGGCCGGTGTCGATACGGAGTTTGAGGGCGAAGCCCGCCCGATGCCGGGTCTGAACATCGGCTATCTGCCCCAGGAGCCGGAGCTCGATGATGACAACAACGTCCGCGACACGGTAGAAGAAGCCCTCGGCGCGATCAAAAAGGCCCAGGAAGAGCTTGAGGCCGTCTATATGGCCTACGCCGAGCCGGATGCCGACTTCGACGCGCTGGCCTCCGAGCAGGCGCGACTGGAAAACATCATCGAAGCCGCCGACGCGCACAACCTTGAGCGCAAGCTGGAAGTCGCCGCCGAGGCGCTGCGCCTGCCGCCCTGGGACGCCACTGTGGGCAACCTGTCCGGCGGTGAGCGTCGCCGGGTGGCGCTGTGCCGCCTGCTGCTGTCCAACCCGGACATGCTGCTGCTCGACGAGCCCACCAACCACCTGGACGCCGAGTCCGTGGCCTGGCTGGAGCGCTTTCTTCACGACTACAGCGGCACCGTGGTGGCGATTACCCACGACCGCTACTTCCTCGACAACGTGGCCGGCTGGATTCTTGAGCTCGACCGCGGCGAGGGCATTCCCTTCGAGGGCAACTACTCGCAGTGGCTGGAGCAGAAAGAAGCGCGGCTGGCCCAGGAATCCAAGCAGGAGGCCTCGCGTCAAAAGGCCATCAAGAAAGAGCTTGAGTGGGTGCGCTCCAACGCCAAGGGCCGCCAGGCCAAGAGCAAGGCGCGCCTGAACCGCTTCGAGGAGATGCAGTCCGGCGATTTTCAAAAGCGCAACGAAACCAACGAGATCTATATTCCGCCCGGCCCGCGCCTGGGCGACAAGGTCATCGAGTTTCACAACGTCGCCAAGCGCTTTGACGACAAGCTGCTCTACGACGACCTGAGCTTTGCCATTCCCCCCGGTGCGATTGTCGGCATCGTCGGCGGCAACGGCGCGGGCAAATCCACTATGTTCAAGCTGATCGAAGGCACCGAAAAGCCCGATGCCGGCGAGGTCGTGCTGGGCGAAACCGTCGAAACCGCCTATGTCGAACAGCTGCGCGACGACATGGAAAACAAGCAGACCGTTTGGGAGGCGGTATCCGACGGCCAGGATATCCTCAACATCAACGGCTACGAAGTGCCGTCCCGGGCCTACGTGGGCCGCTTCAACTTCAAGGGCAACGACCAGCAAAAGCGCCTCGACGAGCTCTCCGGCGGCGAGCGTGGGCGGCTGCAGCTGGCCCAGACGCTCAAGCAGGGCGCCAACGTGCTGCTGCTTGACGAACCGTCCAACGATCTGGATATCGAGACCCTGCGGGCGCTGGAAGAAGCGCTTTTGGCCTTCCCCGGCTGTGCCCTGGTGATCTCACACGACCGCTGGTTCCTCGACCGCATCGCCACGCATATTCTGGCGTTTGAAGGGGATTCCCACGTGGAGTTCTTCGACGGCAACTACACCGAGTACGAAGCCGACCACAAAAAGCGCGTGGGCAGCGACACGCCCAAGCGCATGAAGTACAAGCGCATCGACGCGTAATAGCGCAGCGCGCAGCATGTACGATCAAAAAAGGCACCCGAGGGTGCCTTTTTTGTGTTCAGTGCTTTAAGTGTTAGCCCGCCGGCCAGGTGAATTCGCGCCCGCCAAGCAGGTGCATGTGGATGTGATAGACGGTCTGGCCGCCCATCTCGTTGCAGTTCATCACCACGCGGTAGCCGTCTTCGGCAAAGTCGTTTTGCCTGGCCAGCTTCGCGGCCGCGTACTGCAGCCGCCCTACGGTT
Organism: Halomonas cibimaris; assembly: GCF_039537045.1. GTDB lineage: Bacteria > Pseudomonadota > Gammaproteobacteria > Pseudomonadales > Halomonadaceae > Vreelandella > Vreelandella cibimaris. The sequence continues at coordinate 2,883 of NZ_BAAAZT010000012.1, forward strand.
TCCAGATCGCTTTCGTTGATATCGTTGAGCGTGGCGATGTGCTTTTTGGGGATGATCAGCACATGGGTCGGCGCTTGAGGATTGATATCGTTGAACGCCAGCACGTGCTCGTCTTCGTAAACGATGTCGGCGGGCACTTCCCGCTCGATCATCTTGCAGAACAAACATTCCATCCGTTTTCCTCCTTGCAATCCGCAACGCTGCCGCGCACGGCTGCGCTTACGGTAGCGTTTTTGCGCGGCATACGCCACGGTCAGCGCTAGTAAAAGCGCCGCTCGGCCAGAAGCTGGCGCAACAGCGGCGCCATGATCAGCTCCAGCGTCAGCGCCAGGCGCGCGCCGGGCACCACCAGGGTGTGCGGCCGGGTCATGAACGAGTCACTGATCATCGCCAGCAGCCAGGGAAAGTCCACCCTTGAGTGCTCGCGAAAGCGAATGACCACAAACGATTCACCGTCGGTGGGAATATCCTGCACCTCAAAGGGATTGGAGGTGTCCACCGCGGGCACGCGATGCAGGTTGATGTGGGTGCGCGAAAACTGCGGCTGAATGCAGCGCACGTAGTCGCCCATGCGCCCGAGAATGGTGTCGATCACCGCTTCCTGGGAATAGCCGCGCATCCGGGTATCGCGGTCGATTTTCTGGATCCATTCCAGGTTCATCGCCGGGGCCACGCCCACCAGCAAATCCACGTGGCGGGCAATGTCGTACTCTTCGGTGACCAGCCCGCCGTGCAGCCCTTCGTAAAAAAGCAGATCAGTGCCGCTGGGCAGCGGCCGCCATTCGGTGAAGGTGCCGACCTTATAGCCCGCCTCCACCTTTTGCTTATCCTCGGCGTGAATATAGTGGCGGTACTGGCCGCTGCCGCCGTCGCCGTATTCCACGAACAGCGCTTCCAGCCGGTCCATCAGGTTGGCCTCGACGGAAAAGTGCGACAGCTTTTCGTAGCGCTCGGGCTCGGCGCAGTACATGCGGTGCAGGTCGTCGCGGGTATAGCGGTGGAAGGCATCGCCGTCGACTATCGCGGCGTGCACGTCTTCGCGCTGAAACATGCGCTCAAAGCTGCGCCGCACCGTGGTGGTGCCGGCACCGGACGAGCCGGTAACGGCAATGATCGGATACTCGCGGGACATCAGCGGCCCCGAGGCGCGGCGCCGGCGGCCTGCTCGGTTTCCCGGGCAATGGCGCGGTGAGCGATATCCCGGCGGTACTGTGCGCCGTCCCAGTGCACGCAGGCCACGCCCCGGTAAGCGGCGTCGCAGGCGTCGAGCACGCGCTCGCCCAGCGCGGTAACGCAGAGCACGCGCCCGCCGGCGGTAAGCAAGCGCCCGTCAGCGTCCACTGCGGTGCCGGCCTGAAACACCTTGCAGCCGCCGGCCTCGGCGGCGTCGATGCCGCTGATCGCATCCCCTTTGGCGTAGCGGCCGGGATAGCCGCCGGCGGCCATGACCACGCCCACGGCGGCGCGGCTGTCCCAGCGGCACTCGCGGCCGGCAAGCGCGCCGTTGGCGCCGGCCAGGCACAGCTCGGCCAGGTCGGACTCAAGGCGCAGCATGATCGGCTGGGTTTCCGGGTCGCCAAAGCGGCAGTTGTATTCGATGACTTTGGGGTTGCCCGCCGCGTCGATCATCAGCCCGGCGTAGAGAAAGCCGGTGTAGGCGTTGCCCTCGGCGGCCATGCCGCGCACCGTAGGCGCAATCACTTGCTCCATGATGCGCGCGTCCACTTCCGGGGTGACCACCGGCGCCGGCGAGTAGGCGCCCATGCCGCCGGTATTGGGGCCGGTGTCACCGTCGCAGGCGCGCTTGTGGTCCTGGCTGGTGGCCATGGGCACGATATTTTCGCCGTCCACCATGACGATATAGCTGGCTTCTTCGCCTTCGAGAAACGCCTCGACCACTACCCGGGCGCCGGCATCGCCGAAGGCGTTGTCTTCCAGCATGTCGCGAATGGCCGCCTCGGCTTCGCTTTCACTGGCGGCCACGACCACGCCTTTGCCGGCTGCCAGGCCGTCCGCCTTGATGACCACGGGCGCGCCGAGCCTGTGCATGTAGTCAAGCGCCGGGGCCACCTCGGTAAAGGTCTGATAGGCCGCCGAGGGAATGGCATGGCGAGCCAGAAAATCCTTGGCAAACGACTTGGAGCCTTCCAGCTGGGCCGCCGCCCGGGTGGGGCCGAAGATCGCAAGCCCGGCCGCCTGAAAACGATCCACCACGCCTTCCACCAGCGGCGCTTCGGGCCCGACCACGGTCAGGCCGACCTGCTCGCTACGGGCGAGCGCGACCAGCCCGTCGATGTCGGTGACGGCGATGTCAACGTTGGTCAGGCCGGGCTCGCCGGCCGTGCCGGCGTTACCCGGTGCCACCAGCACCTGCTCGACCGAGGGCGACTGGGCGATTTTCCACGCCAGCGCGTGTTCGCGGCCACCGCCGCCTATGAGTAGTACCTTCATGCTGTCCCTTCTTGAGCTAAAGCGTCGTGGGCGCCGGTGCCGCGTTCGCCAGGCGCGCTGCAGAGGCGTATTATGCCACAGCCAAGCGCCGGGCCGGCCAGCCCCTGCCGGCGTTTTTCCCACCCATCAACCGATACGCCATGAACCTGATTTTACTCAGCCCTGAGGATATCACCGCCGACGGCAACGCGACGATCCGCGATCCGCGCCGCCTGCGCCACCTGCGCGAGGTGCACCGCGCCGCGCCCGGCCAGCATTTGACCGTAGGCGTGGCCGGCGGCGCCATGGGCCGCGCCGAGCTCACCGCGCTGAACGACCAGCAGGCTACGTTTCACTGCGCGCCGCTGACCCAGACCCCGCCGCCGGCGCTGCCGGTGCATCTGGTGCTGGCCCTGCCCCGCCCGCGCATGCTGGCGCGCACGCTGGAGCACGTCACCGCGCTGGGAGTCAAAGACATCACCCTGCTGCATACCCGGCGCGTGGAGAAAAGCTACTGGCAGTCGCCGGAGCTGGCGGCGGAAAAAATCCGCCGGCATCTGGTGCTGGGACTGGAGCAGGCCCGGGATACCGTACTGCCCGAGGTGACGCTACGCCGCGGCTTTCGCCCCTTTGTCGAAGACGTGCTGCCCGGGCTGCTGAGCACCCGCCGCGGGCTGGTGGCGCATCCGGGCATGGCCAACGCCTGCCCCCGCGGGCTGCGCGAGCCTGCGGTGCTGGTCGTGGGGCCCGAAGGGGGCTTTATCGACTGGGAAGTCGAGCGGCTGCTTGCCGCCGGCTGCGAAGGCATGCACCTGGGCCCGCGCATTTTACGGGTGGAAACCGCCGTGACCGCCCTGCTGTCGCGGCTGTTCTAGGCGGCCTGCAGGCTAGTCGTCGTCTTGCGCGTGCGGCTTGTGCGCCACAAACTCGGCGTCTTCCCCGCATTCGGCATCCCGGGTAAAGGTTCGGCCTACGTCCAGGTGTCCAAGATGGCCAAGGGTGCGCCGCCCCAGCAGTACCGGGTAGTTCATCGCGCTGCGATCGCGCAGGCTGAACTGCTCTTCGTACACGGTGTTGCCTATGCACAGCTTGAGCAGCACCACCGGGCGCTGGTCGCGCCCGCCGGCGCCGCGCACGGTCAGGGTGCGATACAGCGGGCGCTCGACTTCTTCAGTAACGGTGTCGCCGGTGTCTTCGTCTTCCAGCCGGAAACGAAAGCGCACCCAGTCTTCGCCGTCTCGGGTGAAAGATGCAATGTCTCGGGCGTCGATGGATGACGTCAGCGCACCGCTGTCCAGCTTGGCCTTGACCTTGATGTCCCACGGCTTGAGCTCGGCCTTTTCGACCCAGCCCAACACCTCGGACGAGTCGGCAGCGGCGCCGCCGGCCGCCAGCAGGCAGCCGGCCGCCAGCCCGGCGAGCATTCGCGTCACGCATGCGGTCATACAGTACTCCGTTAGCTGTTTTCCAGCCGCTTGAGCAGCGCCTGGGTGGCAAAGCCGTCCGCCGTCAGGCCCTGATCGCGCTGAAAGGCGCGCAGCCCCTTGCGGGTATTGGGCCCCATGATGCCGTCGGCGCCGCCTACCTCATAGCCGGCCCGGTTCAGCAGCCGCTGCAGCCGAGTTACGTCGTCCCGGGTCAGCGGCGCCTGCTCCCGGGGCCAGGCGTTGACGATGCCTCTGCGCCCGGCAACGGCATCGCTTAGCTTGGCCACGGCCAGCGCGTAGCTGGTGGCGTTGTTGTAGCGCAGGATGCTGCGAAAATTGGGGCCGGTAAGAAACGCCGGGCCTTCGGCCCCCGCGGGCACGATGATTTTGGCCTCGGCAAACTCGGGCAGCGTGGCGCCGTCGACGGCGCGCACGCCCCGCCGGCGCCACTGGGCCGTGCTCAGCTGCCCGGTCTGGGCGTAGTCAAAGTCTTCCGGCAGGCGCACCTCGGTGCCCCAGGGCTGGCCCGGCTGCCAACCGGCGCGCTTGAGGTAGTTGGCCGTGGAGGCCATAACGTCAGGGATGCTGCCCCAGATATCCCGGCGGCCGTCGCCGTCGCCGTCTACCGCGTAGGCGCGAAAGCTGGAGGGGATGAACTGGGTATGGCCCATGGCCCCGGCCCAGGAGCCCACCATGTCGTCGGCGGCAATGTCCCCGGCATCGATGATCTTGAGCGCGGCCAAAAGCTCCTGGCGGGCAAAGTCGCGCCGGCGGCCGTCAAACGCCAGGGTGGCAAAAGCGTCCAGCGTGGAATAGTCGCCGAAATGGCGGCCGTAGTTGCTCTCGATGCCCCAGATCGCCACGATCACCTCGGCCGGCACGCCGTAGCGCTTTTGCATGGCCCGGGCGGTAGCCCGGTGGGCGGCAAGCTTTTCCCGGCCGGTGTTCACCCGGGCGCTGGAAACGGCGGTGTCGAGGTACTGCCATATCGGGCGCACGAATTCCGGCTGGTAGCGGTCGTTTTCGATAACCTCGGGGCGGTAGCGCACGCCGTCCAGCGCTCGCTCAAGGGTGCGCTCGCTGATGCCCTGACCTGCGGCGCGGCGACGAAACGCGCCCAGCCAGTCGACGAAGCCGGCGCGCTGCTCGCTGGCCTCGGGCGCCGAGCGGCTATCGACTTCCTGCATCAGCGCGCTTTCGGCCTGAACGCTACCGGCCGCCAGCAGTACGCCCAGCAGCGAGGCGCGGGCAAGACCTGATCGAGCAGACAGCACACCGGGGATAAAAGGCAACATGGCGCTCCTCAGTTGTCGCGGGCAAAGAAGCGATGGTCCCTTATAAACGCGGCCAACGCCAGCCCCGGCGCCTGCCCGTCAGGCGGGCGGAGTGACCCGGGGCGGGGCAAAGCGCTCCGGCGCGTGGCGCCACGGGCGGTGACGCAAGGCGGCGGGCAGCGCCGCCAGTTCGGGCAGCCAGCGGGCCACGTAATGCCCGTCGGGGTCGTAGCGCTCGGCCTGTTTGAGCACGTTGAAGTAGCGGTCGCGACGCGGATCGCGGCCGGTGCCGCCGACGTAGCGCCAGTTTCCCCAGTTGCTCGGCGCGTCAAAGTCGACAAGGCAGTGCTCGAACCAGGCCGCGCCCAGCCGCCAGTCCACGCCCAGATCCTTGACCAAATAGCTTGCGACGTTCTGCCGGGCGCGGTTGGAAAGAAAGCCGGTAGCGGCAAGCTCGACCATGGCCGCATCGATAAAGGGAATGCCGGTGCGCCCGTCGCGCCAGGCGCAGAAGGCATCGCTGAGCGGGGGCAGCTCGCGGCGGCCAAAAAGCCCGCTGCCGTCGAGGGCCGCGGCGTGGTGAAAGTAGTCTCTCCACCACAGCTCGAAGGTGATCCAGTAGCTGGATTCGCACGCGCCGTGGCGCGCCTCCCAGCGTTTGACGGCCTGATGCACTTGGCGCGGCGACAGACACCCCCGGGCCAGCCAGGCCGACAGGCGGGTGGAAAAATCCGGCCCTGCAAGGCCGTTGCGCGTCTGTTTATAGTGCGCCGGCCCCGAAGGCGCAGGCGACGCGCCGGTTTGCCACAGATACGCCTCCAGGCGCTTGTGCCCGGCCGCTTCGCCGCCGACGTAGTCAAACTGCCCGCGCGGGTCGGGCTGCCAGGCGGCGCTTTGCCGGCTCAGCCGGGCAAGCGGCGGAAAGCCGCGCGATGCGTCATCCGGCCAGGGCGGCAGCGTCACCGGCGCGGGCAAGGCCGGGGGAATTTCGGCGTCTTTTTCCACGCGGCGGCGAAACGCCGAAAAGGTGCTCGGCAGCGCGTCCAGGGCAAACGGCAGGGCGGCGGTATCAACCAGGGTGTTGCCTGCAACCACCTCAAGCGCGGTGCCGGCCGGCAGTTTTGATCGTAGCGCATCGATCTGAGCCGCTTCATCGCAGCAGGGTTGGCGGCTTACTCGAACCCGGCGCGGGCGTAGCGTGTTGCACAGCGCGGCGAGCTCATCGGCCGGCGTGCCGATTTTTACCAGCAGATCGCTGCCCAGCCGCAGCAGCTCGCCGCGCAGCGCCATCAGACTTTGCCAGATAAACGTCAGCCGAGCAGGCCCCAGGCGCATTCCGCTTTCCTCGCGGTGCCAAGCGTCCAGTTCGCGACCGTCCAGCACATACACCACCAGCATGGCCTCGGGCGGCGAGGCAAAGCGCAGCAGCGGATTATCCGCTACGCGCAGATCATTGTTGAGCCAGATGATGTCGGTCACGGTCTGGGACATAGCGGCGTCTCCCGGTGGCGGCGAGCGGCCCGTGCCTGGCGGCGGCAGCGTTCACTGCAGTAGCGCACCTCGTCCCAGCAGCGCGCCCATTTCTTGCGCCAGGCAAAGGGGCGCTGGCAGCAGGCGCAGCGTTTGTGCGGCAGGTCGGCTTTGCGCTGCATGGCTCGCTCGCTGGATATCAATAATTCGACAATAAAAACACGTCGTACAATGAATGTACACAAAAGAGACGCGTCGCGGGGAAATCACGGTGCAGCGCCGCCGCAACCCTCGACGGGTACGGCGGCGCTGGCGGAGGGCGAGGCAAGAGCGGGCAGGTACATGCGCCGTGACGGGGTTAGCGCAGCCAGCCGCCAAGCTCGTTGTTGGCGATATCGACCAGCGCGTCGATATGATCGTCGCGGTCGTTCAGGCAGGGAATGTAGGTAAAGGTCTCGCCGCCGGCGGCCATGAAGCTGTCGTGGATCTCTTCTTTTATTTCTTCCAGAGTTTCCACGCAGTCGGCGGAAAACGCCGGGGAAATCACCGCAATATGCTTGTGCCCCTGTTTCGCCAGCTCAGCGACGTGGTCTACCGTTGCCGGCCCCACCCACTTCTCCGGGCCAAACTGGGACTGAAAGGCCGTGTCGATATCGCCTTTTTCCCAGCCCAGCTGCTCGCGCAGCAGGCGCGTGGTTTTCTGGCACTGGCAGTGGTAGGGGTCGCCTTCCAGCAGGTAGCGCTCGGGCACGCCGTGATAGCTTGCCACCAGCTTGCTCGGCGCCGAGTCAAGCCCGGCGCAGCCGTCCACCACCGACGCCGCCAGAGCGCGCACATAGCCCGGATGATCAAAATAGGCCGGCACCGTGCGAATGGCCGGCTGCCATTTCATCTTCATCAGCGTGCGAAACGCCTGGTCGTTGGCCGTGGCCGTGGTGGGCGAGCCGTACTGCGGGTACAGCGGGAAGAACACGATGCGCTTGCAGCCCTTCTCCGCCATGCGGTTGAGCACGCTTTCGGTAGACGGGTTGCCGTAGCGCATGCAGAAATCGACTTCCACGTCGTCGCCGTAAAGGGCTTGCATACGCTGGGCGAACTTTTCCGTCTGCGCCCGGGTAATGGTGAGCAGCGGACTTTCGTCAAGTTCGGTATTCCAAATGCCCTTGTAGGCCTGACCGGAAGCGAAAGGCCGCCGGGTGAGAATGATCAGCTGCAGGATCGGCTGCCACTTCCAGCGGGCGTAGTCGACCACGCGCCGATCAGAGAGAAACTCGCCCAGGTAGCGGCGCATGGACCAGTAGTCGGTATTGTCCGGGGTGCCGAGGTTGGCCAGCACAACACCGACCTTTGCCGGTGCAATGGGCGGGTGGTCGCTGTCGGCGTGAGCCAGGCGGCCCTCACCCGGCTGATCCTTGGCTATCGTGGTGCTCATGCGTCTCTCCTGAATCCGGCGTTGTCATAAGCCCGGATGATAGCACTTTTACCGCACAGCGCGGTACGTCCTTGTGCCCGAAAAACGCGTTGTATAACTATTGATCAAATAGTTTTTGATGAAACCGGTCTCGAAAAGATTGTCTTCACAAAGCCACTCTTAACAAAAGCCCGCTGGCAAAACGGCGCTATGCAAAAATGCAAAAGCGCCCCTGCAACCCGTCACTGGTATTCAGACGGATCAATGGCCTTGCCTAGAGAGTTGCGGTCAATCCAGTTGCCGGCCTTGGTTTCCTTGTAGCGAAACACCACCCGATCACCGATGGCCACGGGCAGCTCGGCATCTTCGGTCTGATAGCTGTAGGCCTCTCCGTCCACCTTCAGCGCATAGCGGTACAGATCGGGCATACCCAGCCACTCCTTGAACGGCCCTTCGCGCTCCACGGCCTGAAGCTCTCCACGCGCCTGCAGTTTGGGCGTACGTTTACCTCGGCGAAAACCACCTGCCATCGTGTTTCCTCTTTGTGATATGTGAGCCGGATACCGGCGCTTTGTGCAACGGGCCGGGCATTATACGTGCTCGCCGGCGAGTCTCAAGCGCGCCGGCACAAGCCAATCTGCGCCGGCGCGCTACTCGCCAAAGGTTTCGCCGTAGCTGTCCGGCGCCAGGTCTTCAAAGCGGGTGTACTTGCCGATAAACGCCATATGCACAGTGCCGATGGGCCCGTTACGCTGCTTGCCGATAATCAGCTCGGCCAGCCCCTGGTTATCGGGGTTGTCGGGATTGTAAACCTCATCGCGGTACACAAAGGCGATAACGTCGGCGTCCTGCTCGATGGCACCGGACTCGCGCAGATCCGACATCACCGGGCGCTTGTTGGGCCGCTGCTCCAGCGAGCGGTTGAGCTGGGAAAGCGCCACCACCGGGCAGCCGAACTCCTTGGCCAGCCCCTTGAGCGAGCGGGAAATTTCCGAAATTTCCCCGGTGCGGTTCTCGGAAAAACCGGGAATCTGCATCAGCTGCAGATAGTCGATCATGATCAGCGCTACGTTGCCGTGCTCGCGCACCACCCGGCGAATGCGCGAGCGCATCTCGTTGGGCGAAAGTGCGGCGGTATCGTCGATAAAAAGCTGCTTGTCCTTGAGGATATTGACCGCCGAGGTCAGCCGCGGCCAGTCCTCGTCTTCAAGCTGGCCGGTACGCACACGGGTCTGGTCAATGCGCCCAAGCGACGACAGCATGCGCAGCATCAGCGATTCCGCAGGCATCTCCATGGAAAACACCATGACCGGCTTGTCGCTGGAAATGACTGCGTGCTCGACCATATTCATCGCAAAGGAGGTTTTGCCCATGGAAGGCCGGCCGGCGATGATCACCAGATCCGACGGCTGCAGCCCGGTGGTCATCTCGTCGAGGTCACGAAACCCCGAGGGCAGCCCGGTCATTTCCCCCTTGAGGTTAAAAAGCTCGTCGATACGATCCACGGCCTTGGTCAAAAGCTCGCTCATGCCGATGGGGCCACCGGCCTTGGGGCGCTCCTCGGCAATCTGGAACACCAGCCGTTCGGCCTCGTTGAGCAGTTCATCCGCCGGGCGCCCCTGGGAGGCAAAGGCGCCGTCGGCAATCTGGTTGGCCGCGCGGATCAGCTTTCTCAGCGTGGCGCGCTCGCGCACGATCTCGGCGTAGGCGCGGATGTTGCTGGCCGACGGGGTGTTGCGCGCAAGCTCGGCGAGAAACGCAAGCCCGCCCACGGTATCGAGCTGGTCCCGGGCTTCCAGCGCCTCAGAGAGCGTCACCACGTCCAGCGGCTGGCCGGCCTCGGCCAGGTGCGCCATGACGTTGAAAATCAGCCGATGCTCGTAGCGATAGAAATCATCCGCCGCCAGATGATCGGCAACGTGATCCCAGGCCGGATTATCCAGCATCAGCCCGCCCAGCACCGACTGCTCCGCCTCCAGCGAGTGAGGCGGCAGCTTCAGCGCGGCGGTCTGCTGATCCACGGGCAGCGCCTCATGCGTGGTGTCCGGCATGGCAAGGCTCCTTGGCAGCACGGTCAACGAAAAAATCAGCGAAAGCATACGACATCCGGCCGGCGGCCGGGAACACAAAGGGCGCGGGGAGTTTCCCCGCGCCCTTCTGCGCGTCGTACATAGCGCCGCCGCCCTCGGGGCGCGGCGGCGTTTATGCGGTCATGGCTTATTCACCCACGACGATAATGCGCACCACGGCGTCGACTTCCGCGTGCAGGTGCAGCGTGATGTCGTACTCGCCGGTTTGGCGCAGCGGCCCTTCCGGCATGCGCACTTCGCGCTTGGCCACGTCGATGCCGGCAGAGGAAATGGCGTCGGCCAGATCCCGCGGACCGATGGAGCCAAACAGCTTGCCCTCTTCGCCGGCCTTGGACACCAGCGAAAGCTCAATCTCGTTGAGCTGCTCGGCGCGAGCTTCGGCCTCGGCGCGGCGCTCGGCGGCCTGCGCTTCGAGCTCGGCGCGCTGGGCTTCAAACGCGGCAATGTTGTCCTTGGTGGCCGGTACGGCGTGGCCGTAGGGAATCAGGTAGTTGCGTCCGTAACCGGGCTTGACGGTGACCTGATCACCCAGGCCGCCCAGCTTGCCAATCTTGTCGAGCAGAATGACTTCCATCTCGTAAACCTCTTGTCAGTTGCTACTGTCCGTTGCTGCGGGCAAGGCGTGCGCGAACGTTGGCGAACGAATCAATCAGCCCTGACAGCAGCACAATGAGAATCATGGGCCAGGTGGTAATCAGCAGCAGGTAAAATGCGCCGAGCCACAGCCCGTTCATCTCCTTTAATCCAATAATTCCGTGTACCAGCGCCACGCCGGCAATCAGCAGCGGCACCCAGCCCACCAGCGCAAACCCGGCCATGCCGAACAGCATGCTGATAGCGCCAAGCCCTGCCAGCAGGGCGAGCTCACGCGGGGCCAGGCGCAGGGCGTGAAACTCCCGGCGAAAGCCGCCGGGGTTATAAAGCCCGGCCTGCCAGCTGCGCCCGATCGCCAGGCAGGCAACGGCCAGCAGCAAAATCACAAGCCCGGTTACCCCGCTGACGACCAGGTCGGCCAGCAGCGTGGTGTCGTAGCCGGTGCGGCCAAGCTCGGTGACCATGCGGTCGAACTCGGCCGAGCTCTGGCGCAGCTGTGCGAGCATGGCTTCGGTGCCGCCCGGCGGGCGAAAAATGCCCAGCTCAATCATGGCAGCGCAGGCCAGGGTGCCGGCCAGCAGCGCTTCGCTCCAGCGCATGCGCTCGCGCAGAACCACGCCCATCAGCGTGGCCAGCAGTACGCTTGCCAGGGGCACTACGTCGCCCTGGGTCCACCACCAGCCGGCGGGAATGGCCGCGGCCAGGATAACCGGCAGCGCGGCTGCAGCACCCTTGCGCAAGGTGACCAGCGCGGCAATAGCCGCACCCAGCCAAAAAAGCCAGGGTATGAGCGAGGCCAGCAGCGTAGCGCCCACGGCGTAGCTCGGGCGCTGCATCAGCCAACGGGCAAAAGCCAGCATGGCGTTGGCGGCTTACTGGTGGCTATCGGTGTAGGGCAGCAGGGCCAGGTAGCGCGCGCGCTTGACGGCGCCGGCCAGCTGACGCTGGTAGCGTGCCTTGGTGCCGGTGATACGGCTGGGAACGATCTTGCCGGTTTCGGTGATGTAAGCCTTCAGCGTGTCCAGATCCTTGTAGTCGATCTGCTTGACGCCTTCAGCGGTAAAGCGGCAAAACTTGCGGCGACGGAAAAAACGTGCCATGGAACAGCTCCTTAATACGTGCAGTAGATAAAGCGCAGGGCGTAAAACAGCAAGCGGCGTTACGCAGACTCGCTGCGCGGCTTGTCATCACGCGGCTTGTCGTCGCGACGCTGACGCTTTTCTTCCACCGGCTTCATCATCGGCGAGGCTTCGGTGATGGCTTCCTTGCAGCGCATGACCAGGCTGCGGATGATCGCATCGTTGAAACGGAAGATGTTTTCGATCTCTTCAAGCGTCTCGCCTTCGCACTCGACGTTCATCAGCACGTAGTGGGCCTTGTGGATCTTGTTGATCGGGTATGCCATGTGGCGGCGGCCCCAGTCTTCCAGGCGATGCACGGTGCCGCCGTTGTCGGTGACAATGCCGGTGTAGCGCTCGACCATGGCCGGCACCTGCTCGCTCTGGTCCGGGTGGACCATGAACACGATTTCATAATGACGCATGGAATCTCCTTGCGGTTTGGCAGCTTCCGTTGGGCACGCGGCCGCAAGGAAGCAAGGAGTCATACTACAATGCGCCGGACGCGCGGGTGCGCTGCCGGGCATCAAGCAGAACGGATAAAAATGCCCGCCGGTAAAAAGCGGGCGCAGGCATTCTATGGAAGCGCCGGCTAACTTGCAAGCCGACGCTGGCGCAGCGCCTCGAAAAGGCAGATGCCGGTGGCAACAGAGACGTTGAGGCTGGAAACCTCGCCGGCCATGGGCAGTTTGGCCAGGTAGTCGCAGGCGTTTCGGGTGAGCCTTCGCATGCCCTTGCCCTCAGCGCCCATCACCAGCGCCACCGGGCCGCTGAAATCGATATCATAGACGCTATGGTCGGCTTCGCCGGCGGTGCCGGTAATCCACACCCCGGCATCTTTCAAGGCACCCAGCGTGCGCGCCAGGTTCGTCACCTGATACACCGGCACGCTCTCCGCCGCGCCGCAGGCGACCTTGCGCACCGTGGCGTTCAGCGGCGCGGCCTTGTCCTTGGCCACGATCACGCCGTGGGCGCCGGCGGCATCGGCGCTGCGCAGGCAGGCGCCGAAGTTGTGCACGTCGGTCACGCCGTCAAGCACCAGCAAAAGCGGCGGCGTGTCGTGGGGCCAGGCCTTGAGCTTGAGCATCAGTGAGGCCTCGCTTTCCGCCACCAGCGGCGGGCAGAACGCCACCACGCCCTGGTGAGCGGCGCCGCGAGTCAGCTGATCGAGCGCCTCCCGCGGGTGTTCCTTGACCACGGCACCGCCGTCCCGGGCCCGGCGGATGATCGTCTGCAATCGCTTAGCGGCTCCTTGCTGCACCCACAGCGCCCGGGGCGCTTCGCCCCGCTCCAGCAGGCTTTCCAGGGCGTGCACGCCAAAGACGTGATCCAGCCCTTCCGGCGGGCGCGGTCCCCGACGATGCGCAGAGCCGTGAGCACTCACGATGCATCACCCTTGCCGCCCGAGCCGGTACGCCGACGGCGCGACGGGCGCTGCGGCCGCGGCGGGCGTTCATCGGCCAGGATGAAGTCGATCTTGCGATCGTCCATGTCCACTCTTGCCACCTGCACGGTGACGCCATCGCCCAGCCGGTAGGTGGTACCGGTACGCTCGCCTTTGAGGCGGTGCTTTTCGGCTTCGTAGTGGTAGTAGTCCGACGGCAGCGAGCTGATGTGCAAAAGCCCCTCAACGAAAAACGCGTCCAGCCGCACGAACAGGCCAAACTGCGTCACCGCCGCCACGCTACCGTCGAAGGTTTCCCCCAGCTTGTCGGACATGAACTCGCACTTGAGCCAGCTTTCCACGTCGCGTGTGGCGTCATCGGCGCGGCGCTCGGTCATCGAGCAGTGCTCGCCGAATTCCAGCATCTGCTCAAACGTGTAGGGGCTCCACTGGCTTGGCGGCTCGACCGGTGCGCCCTCGGCGCGCAGCACCGTATCAGTCTTGCGCGGCCCGCGAATCACCGAGCGGATGGCGCGATGCACCAGCAGATCCGGATAGCGGCGGATCGGTGAGGTGAAATGCGCATAGGCGTCGTAAGCCAGACCAAAGTGGCCTTCGTTCTGGGGCGAATACACCGCCTGGTTCATTGAACGCAGCATTACCGTTTGAATAACGTCGGCGTCCGGCCGGTCGGCGATGCTTTCCCGCAGCGCCTGAAAGTCCTGGGGCGTGGGGTCGTCGCCGTTGGGCAGGGTCAGCCCCAGCTCGCTGAGAAACAGGCGCAGCTTTTCCAGCCGCTCGGCCGAGGGTTTTTCGTGAATGCGATAAAGCGCCGGCAGATCATGGGTATCAAGAAAGCGCGCGGTGGCCACGTTGGCCGCCAGCATGCACTCTTCGATCATCTTGTGGGCGTCGTTGCGGCTGCGCGGCACGATCTTTTCAATCTTGCGCTCGTCGTTGAACACGATCGCCGTTTCGGTGGTGTCAAACTCGATGGCGCCGCGGGCCTCACGGGCCTGGCGCAGCACACGGTACAGCCCGTGGAGCTGCTTTAACGGCGTGACCAGATCGCGATACTCCTCGCGCAGGGCCGCGCCGTCTTCGCTGTCTTCATCGAGAATCGCGGCCACCTTGTTATAGGTCAGCCGGGCGTGGGAGTTCATTACTGCTTCGTAAAAGCGGTAGTCCTTCACTTCGCCGGCGGCGGTGATGGTCATCTCGCAGACCAGCACCAGCCGGTCGACTTTCGGATTCAGCGAGCAAAGCCCGTTGGACAAAAGCTCCGGCAGCATGGGGACCACCTGGCCGGGGAAGTACACCGAGTTGCCCCGCCGGCGGCCTTCGTCGTCCAGCGGCGTCCCCGGGCGCACGTAGTGTGAAACGTCGGCAATCGCCACCATCAGCTTCCACTCGCCGCCTTCGGCCGGCCGGGCATAGACGGCATCGTCGAAGTCCTTGGCGGTTTCGTCGTCGATGGTCACCAGCGGCACGTCACGCATGTCGATGCGGTGGCGCTTGTCGTCTTCTTCGACCTCGGCAGGAATCGAGGCGATCTGATCGATCACCTCGGGCGGAAACTCGGCGGGAATCTCGTAGCTGCGGATGGCAATGTCGATTTCCATGCCCGGGTCCATGCGCTCGCCCAGCACTTCGGCCACCTCACCTACCGGCTGCACTCGCGTCGCCGGCTGCTGGGTAATGTTGACCGACACAACCTGACCGTCCTGAGCGCCGGCGCAGGCGCTGTGCGGCACGATGACTTCCTGGGTAATGCGCGGGTTTTCCGGAATCATCACGCCGAATTCAGGAGTGTTGCGCCGATACACGCCGACCAGGGTCTGGGTGTTGCGCGCCAGCACGTCGACAATCGTGGCTTCGTCACGCCCGCGCCGGTCGCGGCCGCTGATACGCACCAGCACGTAGTCGCCGTGGAAGACGCGGCGCATCTGCCGGGGCTGCAGCACCAGGTCAGGCTTTTTGCCGTCGTCGCGCTGTAAAAAACCGAACCCCTCGCGGTGGCCGATGATTTTGCCTTTGATCAGGTCGAGCTTGTCAATCAGCGCGTAGGCGCCGCCGCGGTTGCGCAGCACCTGGCCGTCGCGCTCCATGGCGGCCAGACGGCGGCGCACGGCCTCCTGAAGCTCGTCATCGTCCAGGCCCAGCATGCGGCTCATGTTCTCGTGGGTGATCGGCTTGCCGTAGGCTTCCAGCGCCGCCAGCAGATACTCTCGGCTGGGCGCCGGATTGGAATACTTGTGGGCTTCGCGACGGGCGTGCGGATCATCGCGTAACGTCCATTCTTTCATGCGGTAGGCATCCTTGATGACGTGCGTGGCAGGCGGTCATGCCTGGCAGGCGCAGAGCGCGGCGAGCAGTAAAATGCAGCGCCGGCGGCGCTGATACAAAAGGGCGCTCTTTCGGGGAATGTGCTTTTCATCATGCGGGCAGTATAGCGTTGCGCGCGCTATCACCCAACCGCCAAATACCCGCAGCCGGCTACACAGGCCGCCGGCACTGGCCCGCGGCCAAGCGGTGCGGGGCGGGCAGCGCCGGCGGCCGATAAAAAAAGCTTGCGTTTTATCATCACGGCGGTATCATACGCGCCACTTGCCCGGGTGGCGGAATTGGTAGACGCGCTAGCTTCAGGTGCTAGTGTCCGTATGGACGTGGAGGTTCAAGTCCTCTCCCGGGCACCATTTCATGGATCAAGGCAGATCGTCGCGCAAAGCGTGATCGTGCTGCGAGACATGAACGGGTGCACAAGGTTATATTCGCCCAGGTGGCGGAATGGGTAGACGCGCTAGCTTCAGGTGCTAGTGTCCGTAAGGACGTGGAGGTTCAAGTCCTCTCCTGGGCACCACGCGAATATAACCGACACGGCAAGTACGCAAAACAACGATGCGCCCGGGTGGCGGAATGGGTAGACGCGCTAGCTTCAGGTGCTAGTGTCCGTAAGGACGTGGAGGTTCAAGTCCTCTCCCGGGCACCACCGCAACGGTGGCAGCCCGCGCATCTTTTCCTGCTTTCTCCTGCAGTGTTTTTCTTGCCCATACTGATTTTTCTCTGCACTGCCCTTCCTCTGTACTCATTTCTCTCTGTACTAACTTCTCTCTGTCCTGCTTTTCTCCTGTTCTGTTTCGTTCTATCCTTTTGTCTGTTCTGGTTGGGCGACTGCTACTGAAAACGCCCGGGCTTGTTTGCCACCGCGTCCAGCGCCCAGCCCTCGGTTCGCGTCTGCCCTTCCAGGCGGTCTTCCATGTCCACGGGCAAGTCGGGGAAAAAATCCAGCCCGGTTCGCGCCTCGATTTCGTCGATACTGACCAGGTAGTCGTCCAGCGGCTCGTTGCCCTTGACGTTTTGCGGCATGATAAACGCCAGCGCTTTCGGGTCGGCAGCGTCCGGGGCGACGATAATCTTGTAAAACGCCGCGGGCACTTCGACAAGCCCTACGCGGTTGAAGACATTCTCCATAAAAGACGGCGGATACACCGGCCCGGTCACGATCTGCAAACGCGTAAAGCGCGGGGCAAAATGATCCATGATCGCCTCTTCCAGGCGCTGCCAGAGCTGGCGATTGAGCGCCGGCTTCTGAGGCAGCATGTTGCTCATGCGGAAGGTGTCGACCTGGGCATCGCGGCCGTGTACCGCGGCAATGGCGTAGTTGGGCGCCAGATGACCCCGGTCGTACCCGCTGCCGAAATAGCTGTCCGGGGCAATCGGCCATAGCGTACGCCAGTCTCTGGTAAAGCCCGGGCGCGAGCCGATGCGGCGGTCGCGTACGGCGTGCACCTGATAGCTTACCCACAGCGCACCGATGCGCACGTCCGACCAGCCCACCAGATAGCCGTCGTTACGCAGCACGCGGTGGACGCTGGTCGGCGTCAGCTCATCCCAGCCGGGCACGCCCATCCAGGTATAGTCGTCGCGGTACTGGCGCTCCTGATACTGCCAGAGCCCGGTGATCGCCACTGCGAAAAGCAGCGTAATGCCCAAACGACGTCCGTATCGGCGAAAGCGTAGCGGCTTGGCCACATCAGGCTCCTGTGATCGGGGCGCTACCAGCCCAGAGAAAACATGCTTTCCAGATCGTGGCGCGAGTGCACCTGCATGGCGTTGAGGGTTTCCGTATCGCTGACGCCTTCTACGGCGTTGAGCTTGCCGGTGACCAGCTCGGCCAGGCTTTCAAAATCCCGGGTACGGGCAATGGCCACCAGGTCGTACCGCCCGCAGGTCGAATACACTTCGCTGATGCCGTCCACCTCGGCCAGCCGTTCAGCCACGGGCTTGACCTGGCCTTGCTGGGTATTGATCAGAATTACCGCGTTTTGCATAACCTCCCCCTGCGCACGTATTCGGTGCAGCGCTGTGTCAAATCAGCTGTCTGCCTTGCCGGCAGCCAGGCGAGTATAGCAGCAAGCGCCGCGCCACACAGCGGGTCGCACCCGGCAAGCGGCTGCGCTAGCATGAATGCGGACGTGCACTACGCCCATTGACAACCCAAGGAGGTTTTTATGGCTGATCAAAGCCGCCGCCGCTTTATACGCCAAAGCACGCTGGGCATGGCGGCCCTGCCGCTGGGCGCCGGGCTGCTCTCCCCCTCGGCGCAGGCGCAATCCCTGCCCCGGCTGGACCCGTCCTCCAGCAACGCCCGGGCGCTCAACTATGTAGAAAAGGCCAGCAACGCCAGCGATCACCCGGCCTACGAACCCGGCCAGACCTGCGCTAGCTGCATGTTCTACACCGCTGACACCCAGGGCTGCCAGCTTTTCCCGCAGCACAGCGTAGCCTCCGGAGGCTGGTGCCAGTCGTGGACGTCTGCCGGCTGACCCTGAAGTAACGCGCCGCTGCCAGTCGCGGCAAGCCCGGGTGCGGCGGTTGGCAACGTCCGGGATACGGTGCCATCACGCTCTTGTCGTGCGGTTTTCAAACAAGCGTATAACGCCTGAGACGATGCGTACGGATCTTCACGGGCTCACGCCGTACGGCGGCGCACTGCCGGCGGATAGCAGGGTTTATCAAACGCTGTATTTGAAAAATACGCTGTATCATCTATGCTGAGAGCAGAACTAAAAACAACAGCGAGCAACGGGCAACGCCTTCTATCCTGCACAACTTTTCATCCTACAACACCTTGTATCCTACAACACCTTGTATCCTACAAGGCTTTCCATCCTACGAAACGAGGTGAGCATGAAGCTATCAATGAAACACGTTATCCAGACAGCCGCCATCGCCGGCGCTCTCACCCTGGTTTCCGGCACGGCACTCGCCGATCAGCAAGGTGAAAACGCCGTACATCCGGACCAGGCGGCAGATTCCGCCAACGACCCCACGGACGTACAGGCCGAAACGCGCCAAGCCGGTGAAGTCGATCCGGGCGATCCGGTTGTCACCAAGCAGGAAAGCACCAACAGCGCCAACGCTCCCTCCGCAGAAAACGGGCCGGACGGCAAACTGCCGGAAGATGACGGCCTGGTAGATGATCACGGCGTCGACTCCGCCAACGTCAAAGGATAACGCTCGCGGCTGCCCGCGCAGGGCCAGGCTTCAAGGCCGGGCTCTGCGCCTGCCCGAGGCGCATTGACAACATACGCGCTAAACCCGGCCATGTGCCGGGTTTTTGCATTGCGGCCTTATCGGCCTTGCCCTATGCGCGGTATAGTGCGCCGTCTTTTCTTATCCGGGGTTTTGCCATGTCGCTAGAAGACCTGCAACTGAACTTGCGCAATCTGACACCCGCCGACTATCCGCAGCTCAAAGCGCTGATGGACGCCGTCTATCACGATCTCGGCGGCGCCTGGCCGGCGCGCACGATCGAAAAGCTGATCCAGGCTTTTCCCGACGGGCAGATCGCCATTGAAAACGACGGCGTTATCGTCGGAGTGGCGCTGACCGTTCAGGTCGACTACGACGCCTTTTCCAACCCTCACCGCTACGATGACCTGATTGATCACCGGGAGACCGTTCTCAACAATCCCGACGGCGACGCCATGTACGGGCTGGACGTGCTCATCCACCCGGACTATCGCGGCTACCGCCTGGGGCGCCGGCTGTACGAGGCGCGCAAGGAGCTTTGCCGCTCGCTTAACCTGCGCGCCATTCTCGCCGGCGGACGCATTCCCCGATATTACGAGCATGCCGAGGATCTGGCCCCCAGCGAATACATCGAAAAAGTCGCGCGCAAAGAGCTGCACGACCCCATTTTGTCGTTTCAGCTGGCCAACGATTTTCAGGTCAAGCGGCTATTGCGCAAATACCTGCCTGAAGATGCCCCGTCCCGGGGCTACGCCACCTTGCTGGAATGGAACAACATCCTCTTCGAGCCCGCCGAGCGCGTGCTCAACACCCGCCCCACCCAGGTGCGCGTGGGGGCCGTACAGTGGCAGATGCGTGAGTTTTCCTCGGTGGAAGCCGCGCTGCAGCAGATCGAATATTTCGTCGATGCGCTGTCGGACTACCAAAGCGACTTTGCCGTTTTCCCGGAGCTTTTTAACGCGCCGCTGATCGGGCTGCAGGACCGCGCCGCGCAGCAGGATTCCATCGGCGCTATCCGTTTTCTGGCCGGCTTTACCGAGCCGTTCAAAACGGAGCTTTCGCGCATGGCGGTGGCCTACAACATCAATATCGTCGGCGGCTCCATGATTGAAATCGGCGACGACGACCGGCTTTACAATATCGCCTATCTGTTTCATCGCGACGGCAGCGTCGAGCGCCAGGCGAAGCTGCACATTACGCCCCAGGAGCGCCGGGACTGGGTGATCGAGGGCGGCGACGAGCTGCACGTCTTCCATACCGATGCCGGGCGGGTGGGCATTCTGATCTGCTATGACGTGGAGTTTCCCGAGCTGTCGCGGCTGCTGGCAGACCAGGACATGGATATTTTGTTCGTGCCCTTCTGGACCGACACGAAAAACGGCTATTTGCGGGTGCGCCACTGCGCCCAGGCCCGGGCGATCGAAAACGAATGCTACGTGGTGCTGTGCGGCAGCGTCGGCAACCTGCCGTCCATCGAAAATCTCGACATCCAGTACGCCCAGTCGGCGGTATTCTCGCCGTCAGACTTCGCCTTTCCCCACGACGCGGTGCTGGCAGAAACCACGCCCAACACCGAGATGATCTTCTTTTCTGACCTGGATTTGACCCGGCTGACCGTGGTGCGCGCCGAAGGCTCGGTGACCAACCTCAAGGATCGCCGGCAAGACCTGTTCGATCTGCGCTGGCGAGACTGGTCGTGGAAGTCCGGCGCCCACCTGGAACAGGACAAAAGGCGCGACGGCTAGCCGCCCGGCCCGGGGCCGGCATCGGGCCACAGCAAATGCGCGGGGATACGCCCCGCCGCATCAAATACAACGCCTTCGTCAGCCAGCCGTGCTCGCTGGCGATCGGCGCCGCCGTGATCGGCCGGCCGCCGGCTGGCTGCCACCACCCGGTGCCAGGGCAGCTCGCTGCCCGCGGGCAGCTTGCGCATGGCGGTGCCCACCATCCGCGCCGTCGCGCCTTCGGTCATCTGCGCCACGCGGCCGTAGGTGGTCACCCGCCCCGGCGGTATCTGCGCGACTACGGTGTGAATCTGCTCCAGCAGCTCAGGGCGGGCCATGGCTTCGTCCGTTGATGAAAAACGCTATCGGGTTTCGCGGCCCGCTTTGCGCGCCGGCCAGGCCTGCGCGTCCAGCTTGTGAGCCAAATCCGGGAACTGCGCCGGGTCAAAGACCGGCTCCACCCCGGCCTTGAGCTGGCGCTCGTAGTCGCGAAACAGCGCAAAGGCCACCGGCGAAAGCAGCAAAATAGCCACCAGGTTGATAAGCGCCATCATGCCCATGGATAAATCGGCAAAGTTCCAGATCGGCCCCAGGCTTGCCACCGAGCCCACCATGACCATGGCCAGCACCGCCAGCCGATAGATCAGCACCGCCACCGGCGCACGGCAGCCGGCCAGATACTCCACGTTGGCCTCGCCGTAGGAGTAGTTGGCAATCACCGAGGTGAAGGCAAACAGCAGGATCGCCACGGCAACGAACATGCCGCCCCACTGGCCTACGTGGCTGGAAAGCGCCATCTGCGTCAGCTGGATGCCGTTAACCTCGTCACCGGCCAGCAGCCCCGGCCCGGCCATAATAATAATCGCCGCCGTCGCCGTGCAGATTACCAGCGTATCGAGAAACACCCCGAGCATTTGAATAAAGCCCTGAGCGGCAGGATGGTCGGGCTTGGTGGTAGCGGTCGCCGCGGCGTTGGGTGCCGAGCCCATGCCCGCTTCGTTGGAAAACAGGCCGCGCTGAATACCGTTCATGATCGCCTGGGACACAGCATAGGCCACCGCACCGCCGGCGGCCTGCTCCAGGCCGAACGCGCTTTTGACAATCGTGGCAAGGGCGCCGGGCAGCTCCGCGGCGTTCGTGGCGACCACGACCAGCGCCAAAAGCAGATACAGCAGCGCCATCAGCGGCACGATCAGCTCCGCCACCCGGGCGATGGACTTCAGCCCGCCGAAGATAATCGGCGTAACCACCGCGATCAGCAGCACGCCGATGGCCCAGGTGGGCACGGCAAAGGCCTGCTCCATGGCCTGGGCAATGGAGTTGGCCTGCACGCTGTTGAACGCAAGGCCAAAGGCAATGATCAGGCACACGGAAAACGCCACGGCCAGCCAGCGCAGGCCCAGACCGCGCTCGATATAGCGCGCCGGGCCGCCGCGAAAGGTGCCGTCGCCGTGATCTACCTTGAACGCCTGGGCCAGGGTCGACTCGATAAAGCTGGTCGCCATGCCCACCATGGCCGTCATCCACATCCAGAACACCGCCCCGGGGCCGCCGAGCGAAATGGCCACGGCCACGCCGGCAAGGTTGCCGGTGCCCACGCGCGCCGCCAAACTGGTGGAAAGCGCCTGAAACGAAGAAATGCCGCCGTCGGACTCCCGGGAATGGCGCAGCAGCTTGAACATGTGGCCGAAATAGCGTAGCTGGATACCCCGGGTCATGACCGTGAAATAAAGGCCCGCGCCCAGCAGCAGATAAATCAGCACGCTGCCCCATAAAAGGCCGTTGCCGGCATCCACCAGCCCGGCGAAGGCAGCAAAAAAAGTGTTGTCCATGGCGTTTTTCCGTTTGCGGATGATAGGGAAAGGCCCAAGCACGATGCCGCACTGGCCGTCATCGATGATGCGGTCTACCCTTTTTGAGCCCGGCATAAAATAGCAATAAATACAGTTTTAAGTAAAAAATTCAGCGCGATTCAACAAAAACGTGCCTAGGCACAGGGGAAAACCATGCTCGACCAATGGCTGGACATAACGCTGGACGGTACGCCGCCGGTGCGCTCAGGCGTGCTGGCAGCGTACGGCTATACGCTGCACGCCCCGGGCGTAGTGGAAATCATACCCGCAAAGCAGGCAGCCAACGCCCGGGCCTGCGTGTTTTCCGCCGCCGTCCACGGCAACGAAACCGCGCCGGTGGAGCTGATCGGCGAGCTGCTCTGCGCCATCGAGGCCGGCGTGCTGCGCCCGGGTGCGCCGCTGCTGGTGATGCTTGGCAATATTCCCGCGCTGCGCGCCGGCGTGCGCTATATCGACACCAACCTCAACCGGCTTTTTCACCGCGGCCTGGCAACGCCCGGCGACGAGCCCGACCGCGCCCGGGCGCTCATGGCTCAGGTCGACGCCTTTTATGCCCGTCACGCAGCGCTGCCCCCGCTGCACTACGACCTGCACACCGCCATACGCCAGAGCCGCTATCCGCGCTTTGCCCTGGCGCCGTTTTCGAACGCGCCTGTCTGCCTGGCGCACTGGCGGCGCCTCGCCGCCGCCGGCATGCAGGCAGCACTCTGCCAGCACCGCCATAGCTGGACGTTTTCTCACTACAGCCGCCACTACCACGCTGCCGAGGCCTTCACCCTGGAGCTGGGTCAGGTCGCACCTTTCGGCCACAACGACCTGGACGCGCTGGCGCCCATGCTCGCTCTGCTGAAAACGCTGGCCGGCGGCGGCACACCTGCTGAAGCTTGCACCGAGCGCATGGCCTTTTTTCGCGTCGTGCAGGAAATCAGGCGCGAAAGCGACGACTTTCATCTGTGCTTTGCCGACGACACGCCCAACTTTACCGCCTTTGCCCCGGGTACGCGCATCGCCCACGACGGCCAGGGCGGCGACACCCGGGTGAGCGGCGAGCCGCTGCACGTGGTTTTTCCCAACGCCCAGGTGGAAATCGGCGCTCGGGCAGCGCTGCTGGCCGCGCGCACGATGGCACCCGGCGCTCCAGGCAAATAAATCACCAGCTTTTTTGCGCGCCAACCACGACGCTACCCGCCAAATACGGCACTATGGCATAGCGTTTTAACGCCCTGTTCTGATTGATACGCAACGGTTGCCGCGGCAATCCCTGTTCTGGAGCCCCTGCTATGGCCGCCACTCCTCTGCCTCTTGAAGTGCGCAACGTGACCAAGCGCTTTGGCGACACTGATGTTTTGAAAGGGCTATCGCTTGAAGCGCACAAGGGCGACGTCATTACCCTGATCGGCGCTTCTGGCTCGGGCAAAAGCACCTTTTTGCGCTGCATGAACCTGCTGGAGCAGCCCGACGCCGGCGAGCTGATCGTCCACGGTGAGCCCATCCGCTTTAAAAACACCGCCAAAGGCCGCGAGCCCGCCGACTGGAAGCAGGTGGTGCGCATGCGCGCCCGGCTTTCCATGGTGTTTCAGGGCTTTAATCTCTGGGCGCATATGACGGTGCTGGAAAACATCATCGAAGCGCCGATTCATGTGCTGGGCAAGTCAAAAAAAGACGCCGTTGAGCACGCCGAAGCGCTGCTCGAACGCGTGGGCTTAAGCCACCGCGCCAACGCCTACCCCACACAGATTTCCGGCGGCCAGCAGCAGCGCGGCGCCATTGCCCGGGCGCTGGCCATGGACCCGGACGTCATGCTGTTTGACGAGCCCACCTCGGCGCTGGACCCGGAGCTTGTCGGCGATGTGCTCAAGGTGATGCACGACCTGGCCCGCGAAGGCCGCACCATGGTGGTGGTGACTCACGAAATGGGCTTTGCCCGGGACGTTTCCAGCCGGGTGATGTATCTCCACCAGGGGCTGGTAGAAGAGGCCGGCGCGCCCGCCGACGTGCTCGGCAACCCGCAGTCGCCGCGTCTCAAGCAGTTTCTGGCGCCCAAGTACTGATCTCCGGAGGCCACCATGCTGGATTTACAGGGCTACGGCCCCCGGCTGCTGGAAGGCGCCGGCGTCACCGTATCACTTGCCGTGCTGTCGCTTGCGCTGGCTATCGTGCTGGGGCTGGTGACCGCCAGCGCCAAGATGTCGCCAAGCCGGGTGGCACACCGCGCAGCGACGCTTTACACCACGCTGATCCGCGGCGTGCCCGATCTGGTGCTGATGATGCTTTTGTTCTTCGGCGGCCAGATCGGCGTCAACACGTTCACCGACTGGCTCTATTACACCTTTGACGTGGATATTTTCATCAATATCGACGCCTTCGTCGCCGGGGTGGTCACCATCGGGCTGATTTTCGGCGCCTACATGGGCGAAACCTTCCGCGGCGCCTTCATGGCCGTGGAGCAGGGCCAGATCGAAGCCGGCAAGGCCTACGGCATGAGCCCGCGGCTGGTGTTCTGGCGCATTCGCTTTCCGCAGATGATGCGCCACGCCCTGCCGGGGCTTTCGAATAACTGGATGGTGCTGCTCAAGACCACCGCGCTGGTCTCGGTGATCGGCCTGTCCGACATGGTGCGCATTGCCGCCGAGGCGTCCAAGGCCACCCGCGAGCCGTTCACCTTCATGATGGTCGTCGCCGTGGCGTATCTGCTGATCGCCAGCGTCTCGGAATGGATTTTCGCCCGGCTGCAAAAACGCTACAGCATCGGCTACGGGGAGGGGGACTAATGCAGGCACTCGTTGACCGGCTGGAGGCGCTGCTCGCCGACAACAGCATCTTCACGCTACAGACCCTTGCCTACTACGGCGACGGGCTGGCCACCACCGTACAGCTGGTGTTTCTCTCGCTGCTCCTTGGGCTTTTGCTGGCCGTGCCGCTGGCCGTGGGCCGCTGCTCCGGGCGGCGCTGGATCAAATGGCCGATTTTTGCCTACACCTATGTGTTTCGCGGCACGCCCCTGCTGGTGCAGCTGTACCTGATCTACTACGGCGTGGTGTTCGTGGAAGGCGTGCAGCAGTCCTGGCTGTGGCCGCTGATCAAAGACCCCTTCGTGCCCGCGCTGGTGGCCTTTACCCTGAACACCGCCGCCTACACCACCGAAATTTTCCGCGGCGCGATCAAGGCCACCTCCAAGGGCGAGGTCGAGGCCGCCCGGGCCTACGGCATGTCGCCCATGCTGACGCTGCGGCGCATCGTGCTGCCCAGCGCCTTTCGCCGCGCGCTGCCGGCCTACGGCAACGAGGTGATCTTTATGCTCCACGCCAGCGCCATTGCAAGCGTCGTGACGCTGATGGATCTGACCGGCGCGGCCCGTTTTGTCTATGCCCGCTTCTATGCGCCTTTCGATGCCTTTTTGTTCGTCGCGGCGATCTATCTGTGCCTGACGTTTGCCATTCTTTACTTTTTCCGCTTTCTGGAAAAGCGCCTGCTGGCCCACCTGGGCCCGGCTACCTAGGCGCGCCCCTTTCCGGCAGCAAAAAAACTTTGCCCCGACACCCCGGCAAAGGTACGTTGAGACTGATCGCCGCTTGGCGGTGCATCCCCTTAGCGAGGAGATACTTACAATGAAAAAACTGCTGACCTTTTCCCTTTTGAGCCTTGCCGTGGCCGCCACCGCCGCCCAGGCACGCAACGACGATCAGCTCCGCATCGGCGTGGACGTACCCTACGAGCCCATGGAATACCGCACGCCGGACGGCGAGCTCACCGGCTTTGACATCGAGCTGGGCAACGCCCTTTGTGCCGAGATGAAAAAGCAGTGCGAGTGGGTCGTGCAAAGCTGGGACGGCATCGTTCCCGGCCTCATGGCGCGCAAATACGACGCCATCATGTCGTCGATGACCATCAACGACAAACGCCGCGAAAAAGTGCTGTTCTCCGAGCCGTATTTCACCCCGCCCTCGGCCTGGTTTGCCCCGTCCACCACCGAGCTGGACGAGGCCACCGACGCATCGCTTGACGGCATGACCATCGGCGTACAGCGCGGCACACTGCAGGACAACTACGCCACCGACATGTACGGCGACGTGGCCGACATCAACCGCTACTCCACCGCCGACGATATGGTGCTGGACATGGAAGCCGAGCGGCTGGACATCGTGTTTCTCGACTACCCGGTAGGCCAGTCAACGCTGTTGGAAAGCGACAGCCGCGATTACCAGGTCGTCGGTGAGATGATCACCGAGCCCAAGCAGTATTTCGGCGACGGCTTCGGCATTGCGTTTCGCCAGCGCGATCGCGACCTGGCCGAGCAGTTCAACCAGGCGCTGGAAACGCTCAAAGACAACGGCACCTACGACAAGATCAAGGCGCGCTACTTTGATGACGCCCAATAACGCCAACGCCGGGTAGCGTCAGGAAACGAAGCTGAACGCCGGGGCCGGCGCGCCCGGCAGCAGCGCGGCCACGGCATCGAGGCGCGTCTGCAGGGCCGCGTGGTCCGGGGCGACGACGTTGATATGCCCAAGCTTGCGACCTGCGCGCTCGGCCTTGCCGTAGCGGTGCAGATGCGCGCCCGGCTGGCCCAGCACCTCGGCGCTGGCCGGTTCGCGCCCGATCACGTTGGCCATGCAGGTCACGCCCCGGGCGGCGGTATCGCCAAGGGGCAAGCCCTGCACCGCGCGCAGGTGATTTTCGAACTGGCCGGTCACCGCGCCGTTTTGGGTCCAGTGGCCGGAGTTGTGCACCCGAGGCGCCATCTCGTTGGCCAAAAGCCGGCCGTCCCGGGTCTGAAACAGCTCAAGGGCCAGCACGCCCACGTAGTCCAGCTCGTCGAGCAGCGCGCGGATATAGCCGTCGGCGGTGTGTTGTACGGCATCGTCAAGATCCGGCAGCGGCGCCACGGAGTAGCGCAGAATGCCGTCCACGTGCTGATTTTCCGCCATGGGATAAAAGCGCACTTCGCCGTCCCGGCCGCGCACGGCGATAATCGAGACCTCGCGCACAAAATCGACGAACGCTTCGACAACAAGCTGCGAATGGCCGATAGCGGCCCAGGCGCTTTGGGCATCTTCCGGCGCTTTGAGCACCGCCTGGCCCTTGCCGTCGTAGCCTTCGGTGGTGGACTTCGCCACCACCGGGCAGCCAAGCGCCCGCGCTGCATGCTCAAGGGCCTCGGCGCTTTCCACCACGCGATATTCCGGCGTGGGAATCGCCAGCCGGTCAAACAGCGCCTTTTCCTCCACCCGGTTCTGGCACACGGCAATGGCGCGGCTGCTCGGATACACCGGCCGGTGCGCCTCAATCTCGCGGATCAGCGCGACGGGCAGGTGTTCAAATTCATAGGTCACCACGTCGACCCGTTCAAGAAACTCGGCCAGACGCTGATGTTGCGGGTCGCTGATGATATCGCCGATGGCCGCGCTGTGGCCGCCGGTGGTATCGAGAAAGGTAAAGCGGTTGCCCAGCGGATAGCCGGCAAGGGCGAGCATCTGCCCGAGCTGGCCGGCGCCGAGTATGCCAATGTTCATTTCACATCTCCGGGGTGGTTTGCCAGTAGCGGCGGATGGCGGGCGCCCGCTCAGGCGCCGGCGCGCGGATCGGGGTGATCGAGCACGGTCCGGGTCTGCTCGGCGCGGAACGCCTCGACGTTGGCGCGCACCTGGGCATCGCTAAGCCCTACCACCTGGGCGGCCAGCAGGCCCGCATTGGTAGCGCCGGCCTTGCCGATGGCAAGCGTCCCCACGGCCACGCCGCCGGGCATCTGGGCGATGGACAAAAGCGAGTCCAGCCCCTTGAGCGCTTTGGATTCCACCGGCACGCCAAACACCGGCAGCGGCGTTTGTGCGGCCACCATGCCCGGTAAGTGCGCCGCCCCGCCGGCCCCGGCAACGATTACCTGAATCCCGCGATCGGCCGCGCCCTTGGCATAGTCAAACAAAAGATCCGGCGTGCGGTGGGCCGAAACGATCCGGGTCTCATAGGCCACGCCCAGCCGTTCGAGCATGGCAACGGTATGCTCCATGATCGACCAGTCCGACTGCGACCCCATGATAACTCCAACAACGGGTGGGCTTGCTGACGCCATTGCTTTGCTCCCTGGCTGGACTTGCACTGACAAAAATGAAAACAGACCGCCGAATCAGCAGCCCTGAAAAGAAGCCACAGAGTTTACCAGTACCGCCTTGCCGGCGGACATTGTCGCGGCGGGAAATTTTAACGCGGCGGGCATTGAAAACCCGTGCGCTTATCGGCATTGTTGATGTTGCCATTTCCCACCGATGGAGACCCATGAGCACGGCACGCTCCTCTGCGCATGCAGAACTGACCGAACCTCCGCGAACCGGCCCTGACGATTTTGACGTCAGGGATTTGGAAAAACGCACGCGCCTGATGCGCATCATTACTCGGCTAATGGCCATATCCGAGCTTGGCAGCCGCGATATCGCGCGCCGCGCCGGGCTGCCCGTGCAAAAGGTAAGCGACCTGCTGGCCGGCAAGCTTGAGCACTTAAACGCCGACGAGCTTAATGTCCTGCACCGTACGCTGGAGCCGGAAACGCCGCTGCAGTGATTTCGGCTCACTGAGACACCGCACGATGCAAACGGCCAGAAAGCAGCTGTTCGCATCGCGAAAACCGGCCCTGTCAGGGCCGGTTTTTTTATAGCCCTGCCTTTTTTTGCCGGCACACCCATACCGATAATTCCCCGGCACGCCGTCCTCGCCCTTCGCCGGCACACCCGTTCTCATAAATAGGCGAATAAACAAGCAGTTGTCTCAACAGGATTAAGGCAGCATTAAAAAACGGCCTATAACCCCTTGATGGGCATCAACTTTTCCTGTCAGGGCGCAGGGTACAATGAATCTGTCCCGACGATTCATCGCAGCCGCTGCGCTGCCCTACCAAGGAGGCGCCATGGATCCCATACGCCGCTCCCTTCTCGGCCAGCTGGCGCGCCTAAGCGCCGGTGCGGCCATGGTGCCGCTATCAAGCGTCGCCAGCGCCGGCATCAACGATCAGCCGCCGCGCCGAGAGGGCGACCCGGAAAAACGCTACGGAATGCTCATTGATCTGCGCCAGTGCATCGGCTGCCAGGCCTGTACCGTTTCGTGTCATATTGAAAACGATGCCCCGCTGGGCAACTTTCGCACCGTTGTCTCACAGTTTGAGGTCGAGCAGGAAAGCACCGGCCAGCTTGCCACCTTCATGCTCCCAAGACTTTGCAACCACTGCGAAAACCCGCCCTGCGTGCCGGTCTGCCCGGTACAGGCCACCTACCAGCGCCGAGACGGCATCGTCGTGGTGGACAGCGACCGCTGCGTGGGCTGCGCCTACTGCGTTAACGCCTGCCCTTATGACGCCCGTTTTATCAACGAAAAAACCCAGACCGCGGACAAGTGCACCTTCTGCGCCCACCGCCTGGAGGCCGGGCTTTTGCCCGCCTGCGTGGAATCCTGCGTGGGCGGGGCGCGGATCATCGGCGATATGCGCGACCCTGAAAGCCAGATCAGCCGCATGATGGCCGAACACCGCGACGAGCTGATGGTGCTGCAGCCGGAGAAAGGCACTCACCCCCAGGTCTTCTACCTTGGCATGGACGAGCGCTTTACCCACCGCCCGGAAGCCAAACCCGGCATCTGGGACGTTATCAACGAAGCGGGCAAGGAGCTGGACTATGAGTTTGGTCACTGAAGTGGTCGTGCCGCGCTACGGCATTGCCTGGTACCCCTGGGCGGTGCAGTACTTCTTTTTGATTGCGCTTTCCTACACCAGTCTCTGGGTCGCCGCGCCGGGGATCATTCTGGGCAAGCAGCACTGGCTGGCCACTTCGCGGCTGGCACTGCTTGCCTGCGTATCCACCACGCTGGTCGCGCCGGTGGCGCTTCTCGCCGATCTGCACCAGCCGCTGCGCTTCTGGCACTTTTACGCTCACCCCACGCCCTGGTCGTGGATGTCCATCGGCAGCTTTTTGCTCCCGCTGCACTTGGTCGCCACGGTGCTTTTGGCCTGGCTTGCCTGGCGCCCGGCGCTGAAATCTCGCGCCCGGTCGAATGACGGCTGGTTTTCGCGCATTGCCGGCTGGATCGCCTGGGGCGACTGGCAGGCTTCGCGCAAAGTCATGGTGCTGGTCGGGCTCGCCGCCCTTGCCACCTCAATGGGCATGATGCTCTACACCGGCGCCGAAGTGGCCATCGTCAAGGGCCGGCCGCTGTGGCACACCGCTTGGCTGCCGCCGATGTTTGTCGCCACCGGCGTCATCGGCGTCTGCGGACTGATTTTGCTGCTCAACCGAATGTCCGGCATGCGCAGCCCCGACACCAACCGCCAGATGCTGGCGATTCTGGTCGGCGCTTGCATCGCTGCGGGCTTTATCGCACTCACCTGGTTTCTTGACGGCGCCAATGCGGTGTCCGGCTCGGTGGCCGCCGCGCTGGACTCCGTCGACCAGAGCCCGGCCTGGCGCGCCACCGCCGTTGAGGGCATCACCGCCGGCGTATTGCTGGCCGTGCTGGCCTTTGTCGCACGCCGCGGCCACGCGCGCCGCCGGCTGTTCGGCTGGGTGCTGGGCCTGCTCGCCCTGCACGTGGCGTGGATGTTCCGCTGGGTGGTGCTGATGAACGTGCAGACCGTGGCCCGCAACAGCGCCGGCTTTCACGACTACCACGTCGCCTTCGGTTCGTACGGGCTGACCGGCATCATCGGCATTTTCGGCCTTTGGCTCACCGCCCTGCTGGTCATTGAGCTGTTCGTGCCCTGGCGCCAGGCCTCTTTCGACCCGCAGCGCGACGCGCCTGCCGCCGGCGCTTTTGCCTCTGCCGCGTCGCCCGTTTCTCCCGCTTCGCAAGGAGTCCGCCATGGATAATTCACGTCGTCGCCTGCTCAAGGGCGCCGCTGCCACCGGCGGCGCTGCGGCTTTCGTTGCCGGCTACTCCGGCCCGCTGACCAAGATGGCCAAGGGCGTCTCCGGCAGCGCCGGGGAAAAGCCCGAACACAACATCTACGGCAACGCCCTGGCGCCGGAGTATACCGTCGATCAGGACTCCGGCGAGCTGACCTTGAACCCCGATCAGCGCATGCCCTTTACCGTGTGCTACGGCTGCACCACCAAGTGCGGCGTGCGGGTACGCGTGGACAGCAACACCGACGAAGTGCTGCGCACCGTGGGCAACCCCTACCATCCGCTCTCCAGCGAGCCGCACCTGCCCATGCGCACCCCGGTCGTTGATGCGCTCAAGCACGTAAGCGGCCATGACGAGCAGGGCCTGGCCGGCCGCTCCACCGCCTGCGCCCGGGGCAACGCCATGATCGGCCAGATCACCAGCCCCCACCGCGTCACCCACTGCTTAAAGCGCGCAGGCGGGCGCGGCGAGCGGCGCTGGGAGCGCATCTCCTTTGAAAAGCTCATCGAGGAAATCTGCGAAGGCGGCGACCTGTTCGGCGAAGGCCACGTTGACGGCCTGCGCACGATTCACAACCACGATGAGCCGGTCGACGCCGACAATCCCGAGTACGGCCCCAAGGCCAACCAGCTGCTGATGATGGAGGCCACCGACTACGGCCGCTCGGCGATCTTGAAGCGCTTCGGCTTTAACGCCTTCGGCACCCGCAACTACGGCCACCACGGCTCCTACTGCGGGCTCGCGTTTCGCATGGGCTCCGGTGCGCTGCTCGACGACATGGCCAAGTTTGCCCACGTCAAGCCCGACTATACCCGGGCGAAATTCGCGCTGTTTATCGGCACCGCTCCCAGCCAGGCGGGCAACCCCTTCAAACGCCAGGGGCGGCTGCTGGCCGAGGCACGCGCTACCGGCAACCTGGACTACGTGGTCATCGACCCCGGGCTTAACGCCAGCGCCTCTCACGCCGCCGGCGAGCGCAGCCGCTGGGTGCCCATTCGCCCGGCAAGCGACACCGCCTTCGCCATGGCGATGATCCAGTGGCTCATCGAGCACGAAGCCTACGCCGCCGACTACCTGGCCATGCCCAGCCCCGAAGCGGTGGACGCCGCGGGTGAAAACGGCCACACCAACGCCACCCACCTGGTCATCGAAAACGCAGACCATCCGCGCTTTGGCCACTTTCTGCGCCGCTCGGACCTTGAAGACGGCGTGGAGGCCGGCAGCAACGCCGACGACGTGATGGTCGTGAATCCCGAGGGCGAACTGAAGCCCAGCCGCGAGGTGCGCAAGGCCGAGCTGTTTGTTGAGCGCGAGGTTGAAACGACAGACGGCACCGTCAGCGTCAAAAGCAGCCTGGTAAAACTGCGCGATACCGCCAACGAGCACAGCCTGGAAGAGTACGCCGAGCACTGCGGCATCGAGGCCCGGGTGATCAAGCACATCGCCGAGCGCTTCGCCGCCTACGGCCGCGACGCCGTGGTGGATACCCACGGCGGCATGATGTCGGCCACCGGCTTTTACGGCGCCTACGGGCTGATGATGCTCAACCTGCTCGCCGGCAGCTTCAACCGCCAGGGCGGTGCCGCGCTCGGCGGCGGCAAGTTCAACGGCACCGGCAGCGGCCCGCGCTACGATCTCGCCGACTTCCCCGGCAAGCGCGGCCCCAAGGGCGTGTTTGTCTCGCGCACGCGCTTTGCCTACGAGGACACCTCGGAGTACCAGCGCAAGATCGACGCCGGCGAGAACCCCTACCCGGCCAAGGCCCCCTGGCGCCCGCTCGCCCCGCCGATTCTCACCGAGCAGCTGGCATCAGCGCTGGACGGCTACCCCTACCCCATCAAGGCGGTGATCGGCTGCATGGCCAACCCGCTGTACGGCCAGGCCGGGCTGCACGACACCATTATCGACAAGCTCAAGGACCCCAAACACCTCGGGCTTTACGTGGCGGTAGACGGCTTTATCAACGAAACCAACCGCTTTGCCGACTACATTGTGCCGGACTCGGTGATGTATGAAGTCTGGGGCTTTACCGGCGCCTGGAGCGGCACCCTGACCAAAATGACCACGGCCTGCTGGCCGATTGTCGAGCCGCGCCAGGACAAGACCGAGGACGGCGAGCCCATCAGCATGGAAAGCTTTTTCATCGCGACGGCCAAGCGGCTGGGGCTGCCGGGCTTCGGCGACGACGCCATTCCCGGCGCCGACGGCAAGCTCTATCCATTAAACCGCGCCGAGGACTTCTTTCTGCGCGCGGCGGCCAACATCGCCTACATGGGTGAACCGCTGCCCGAAGCGGACAAAAGCGACGTAATGCACAGCGGCATCGAACCGCTATTGCCCAAGCTCACGCGCACCCTGCCGGCGGAAGAGCGCGGCCGAGTGGCCTATCTGTACGCCCGGGGCGGGCGCTTTGAAGACCACGAAGACGCCTTCGGCGACGGTAAAAAGCTCGCCCACGCCTGGTCCCGGGCGCTGTGCGTGTACAACCCCCAGGTGGGCACCACCGTCGACAGCCAGACCGGCAAGCGTCTGTCCGGCACGCCCTGCCTGCAGGCGGCGAACATGGCCGACGGCACGCCCATGCGCGAGGTGTACCCGCAGGATGAATGGCCGCTGCTGGCGTTTTCCTACAAGTCCAACGTGATGAACTCCTATGCCATCGGCCTTGAGCGGCTGCGCATGATCAAGCCGTACAACCCGGTGCTGCTGCACGCCGACGACGCCGCGCGTCACGGCATTGCCCACGGCGATACCGTGCGCATCGAAAGCCCTGGGCGGGCCGTCAAGGCGCTGGCGCTGGTCAGCGACGGCGTGATGAAAGGCGCGCTGGGCATCGAGCACAGCTTCGGCCATACCGAGCTGGGCGCCAGCCAGCACGAGATCGACGGCCAGGCGTTCTCCGGCAACCCGTGGATCGGCGCCGGCATCAACATCAACGATCTGGGCTTTGCCGATCCCACCCGCGAGGTGGCGGGCACCTGGTTGGAAGGCGTCAGCGGCGCCGCCGTGCGCCAGGGGCTGCCCGTTCGGATCAGCCGCGTGGAGGGTTGAATCGGGCGCCAGCGCGGGACTGACGCCCGAGCGCGTCAGTCCTCGTCGGTCACCGCCCCGGTGCTGGCCGAGCTGACCAGCCTTGCGTACTTGGCCAGCACGCCCTTGGTATAGCGCGGTGCCGGGCGCTGCCAGGCGGCGTGGCGCTGCTCGAGGTCTTCGCCGCCGATGGCCACGTCAATGGTGTTGGCCTCGGCGTCGATGGTGATGATATCGCCGTCTTCCACCAGCGCCAGCGGCCCGCCGTCAAAGGCTTCGGGCGCGACGTGGCCGACCACAAAGCCGTGGCTGCCGCCGGAGAAGCGCCCGTCGGTGATCAGCGCCACGTCGTTGCCCAGCCCCCGGCCCATGATCGCCGAGGTCGGCGTGAGCATTTCGCGCATGCCCGGCCCGCCCTTGGGGCCTTCGTAGCGAATCACCACCACGTCGCCGGCCACCACGGTGCCGTCGTTGATGCCCGCCTGGGCTTCTTCCTCGGAGTTGAACACCCGCGCCGTACCGCGGAAGTGGGTGCCTTCCTTGCCGGTAATCTTGGCCACCGCACCTTCCGGCGCGAGGTTGCCGTAAAGAATCCGCAGGTGGCTTTCCGCCTTCAGCGGCTTGTCCAGCGGCGCGATGATCTCCTGCGCGTCCGGGTAGCCCTCAACGCCTGCAAGGTTTTCCGCCAGGGTCTTGCCGGTGACGGTCAGGCAGTCGCCGTGGAGCAGGCCGGCGTCGAGCAGCAGCTTCATCAGCGGCTGAATGCCGCCGATGGCGACCAGCTCGCTCATCATGTAGTGGCCGCTGGGGCGCAGGTCGGCGACCACCGGCACGCGCTTGCCGATCTC
The DNA here is from genome assembly GCF_039537045.1 of Halomonas cibimaris. Classification (GTDB taxonomy): domain Bacteria; phylum Pseudomonadota; class Gammaproteobacteria; order Pseudomonadales; family Halomonadaceae; genus Vreelandella; species Vreelandella cibimaris. Next base: position 37,954 of record NZ_BAAAZT010000012.1, read on the forward strand.
GGTGAAGTCGGAAAGCGCCACGTCCACGCCCACGGTGCGCGCCATGGCGACCAGGTGGAGCACGGCGTTGGTGGAGCCGCCCAGCGCAATGACGATGGTAATGGCGTTTTCAAACGCTGCCCGGGTCATGATGTCGGAGGGCTTGATGTCGCGCTTGAGCAGTTCCAGGACCGCTTCGCCGGCGGCTTCGCAGTCGTCGCGCTTGTCGTTGGACACGGCGTTTTGCGCCGAGCTTCCCGGCAGGCTCATGCCCAGCGCTTCAATCGCCGAGGCCATGGTGTTGGCGGTGTACATGCCGCCGCAGGAGCCGGGCCCGGGAATCGCCGTCTCTTCGATGTTTTTCAGCTCGATGCGGTCGATGTCACCCCGGGAGTGCGCGCCCATGGCCTCGAACACCGAGACGATGTCAGTGTGGTTCTTGCCCGGCAGAATCGTGCCGCCGTAGACGAAGACGCCGGGGCGGTCGAGCCGCGCCAGGCCCATGATGCAGCCGGGCATGTTCTTGTCGCAGCCGCCGATGGCCACCATGCCGTCAAAGCCCTCGCAGCCGGCCACGGTTTCGATGGAATCGGCAATCACCTCGCGAGAGACCAGCGAGTACTTCATGCCCTCGGTGCCGTTGGCAATGCCGTCGGAGATGGTGATGGTGTTGAAAATCACGCCCTTGCCGCCGGCGCGGTCGGCTCCGTCCCGGGCGTGCTCGGCCAGCTCGTTGATGTGGCTGTTGCACGGCGTCACCATGCTCCAGGTCGAGGCCACGCCCACCTGGGGCTTTGTGAAGTCGTCGTCGTTAAAGCCCACCGCGCGCAGCATGGCGCGGCTGGCGGACTTGCCCGGGCCGTCGACGACCTTCGAGGAATGGCGGCGGGAGGCGTCTTGGGTATCAGTCATGTTGGTTATACTCACGGTCGAGTGCGGTCACTTGGGGTAGAGCCTGCCGGATACAGAGCGCACATCTCTGCCGGACGCACACCTCTGCCGGCACAGCAAAGGCTGCAGAAAGGTTACTGGCAACCTGCGCCACCGGCAACAGCTGCCCCGCGGCGCACCGATCGCCGGGCATGAGCCAAAAGCCGCCGGGTAGCGCTGGCCTTCAAGCAGGAAATTTTTTAGGGTGAACGCTCATCCAGTGCATACGCACTGTCTCAAGCGTACCACGCCTACCCGCCCGTTCCGGGCCAGTCAAAGGACCCGCAGGGCTTTGCGCTGCCGGCGCCTGAAACCGCCTGGAACCCAGGAGTCGCTGCCTTTATGCGCCTACGTCTTGACCCTTTCACGCTGGTACTGCTGGCCACCGTTGCGCTGGCGTCCTTCTTCCCTGCCGGCCCGCCCCTTGCCGGCTGGCTGGACCGCGCCGGCGTCGCAGCCGTCGCGCTGCTGTTTTTCCTGCACGGGGCGGCACTCTCGCGCGGCGAAGTGCTCAACGGCGCCATGCACTGGCGGCTGCATCTGGTCATCACCGCGCTTACGTTTATCGTCTTTCCGCTGCTGGTGCTGCCGATTACGCTGCTCGCCCCGGGGCTGATTCCCGAAGACCTGGCGGTGGGCTTTTTGTATCTGGGCGTGCTGCCCTCGGCGGTGTCGTCGTCGATCGCCTTTACCGCCATGGCGCGAGGCAACGTGCCCGCCGCCATCTGCAGCGCGGCGGCGTCCAACGTGTTCGGCATGATGCTCACGCCTTTCCTGCTGATTCTGCTGGTGAGCTCTTCGGGCGGGAGTTTTGCGGTGGCCGACGCCCTGCGCGATATCTTTTTGCAGCTGCTGGTGCCGTTTGCCGCCGGCCAAGCCATGCGCCCGGTGCTGGGCAGGTGGCTCAACCGCCGCAAGACGTTGACCACCCGCTACGACCAGGGCGTGATTGTGCTGATCGTCTACACCGCGTTTTCCCAGTCCGTGGCCGACGGGCTGTGGCAGAAGCTGCCGCTGCTGGCGATTATGGTTGCCATCGGCCTGTGTGCGCTGCTGCTGGCGGCGGTGATCGGGCTGGCACAGATCGTCTCGCGGCGACTGGGCTTTAGCCTTGCCGACGAAACCGCCGTGGTGTTTTGCGGCTCGAAGAAAAGCCTCGCCTCCGGGCTGCCCATGGCCAAGGTGCTGTTCGCGGGCCACCCGGGGTTTGGCATGATCGTGCTGCCGATCATGTGCTACAACCAGATCCAGATTCTGGTCGGCGCGTTTCTCGCCCGGCGCTACGCAAGCCGGATTGAGGCCGCGCGCGCGGACTAGGCGTCAAGCGTCGCCATGTCGATCACAAAGCGGTAGCGCACGTCGCCTTTCTGCATGCGCGCGTAGGCTTCGTTGATGTGTTTGATATCAAGCATTTCCACGTCGCAGGTAATTTTCTGGGCGGCGCAGAAATCCAGCATTTCCTGGGTTTCGGCAATGCCGCCGATCAGCGAGCCGGCCACGGCGCGGCGCTTGCCGATCAGCCGGGCGCCGTGGATGGCCGGCTCAACGGGCTCGATCAGCCCTACCAGAATATGCGTGCCGTCGTACTTGAGCGCGTCCAGGTAGGGGTTGATATCGTGGGCCACGGGCACGGTGTCGAGCATGAAATCAAAGGTCTCGGCCACGGCTTCCATCTGCGCCTCGTCGGTGGACACCACCACGTGGTGGGCGCCGTTGCGCCTGGCCTCTTCCACCTTGGCCTCGGAGCGGGTGAACAGCGTCACTTCCGCGCCCAGCGCCCGGGCCAGCTTCACGCCCATGTGGCCAAGCCCACCCATGCCGATCACGCCGACTTTATGGCCCTTGCCCACGCCGTGATGGCGCAGCGGCGAGTAGGTGGTAATGCCGGCGCAGAGCAGCGGCGCGGCCGAAGCCAGCTCGATGCCCTCGGGCATTGTCAGCACGAAATCTTCCCGGGTGACAATGGCGCTGGAGTAGCCGCCCTGGGTCTTGGTGCCGTCGATGCGGTCGTCGCTGCCGTAGGTCATGGTCACGCCGTTTAAGCAGTACTGCTCCACGCCGTCGTGGCACGCCGCGCAGCTGCCGCAGGAATCCACCATGCAGCCCACGCCCACCGCGTCGCCCACGGCCACGCGGGTGACGTTTTTGCCCACGGCGGTGACCTTGCCGACAATTTCGTGGCCGGGCACGATCGGATAGCGCGTCGAGCCCCAGTCGTTATACGCCACGTGCAGGTCGCTGTGGCACACGCCGCAGTAGTGAATATCAATGGCCACGTCGTCGTCGCGCAGCGCCCGGCGTTCGATGGTCAAAGGCACAAGCGGCGCGTCTTCAGCGTGGGCGGCGTAGGCATGTACCTGGCTCATAGCGTAGTCTCCTGATGAAATAGGCGGCCGTAAATACGGCTGCGTGCAATTCTGGCAGCCGGCTGCCAAGCTGTACATGATTGAACCATCAACTATACAATTCTTCACTTTTACAGGGGGCTTGCATGGCACACCAACCGATTATCCAGCGCGCAAAAAGGCCTCGCTGGCCGCGCCGGCTGGCCTGGCTGAGCGTCGCGCTGCTGCTGGCTTCCGCCGTGCTGATCGCCGCTGCGGGCCCGGCTTACCGCATGGAAATGCTGCCGCTGGGCGATGCCTTTAGCCTTTTGCGCTACGCCACCTACGCCGCGGTGGCCGCCGCCGCGCTGGGGCTTGTGACGCTGATTGCAGCCGCAGTGAAGCGCCGTTTCGGTCCGGGCACTGTCGCCGTGCTGGTGATGGCCGCCGCAGTGGCGCTATTGTACGTACCCTGGCAGCACTGGCAGCGCGCCCAGGCGGTGCCGGCGATTCACGACATCACCACCGATATGACCAACCCGCCGGCGTTTGAGGCCGTGGCGAATGCACGCAGAAAAGCGCCCAACGCCGTGGACTATCCCGGCGCGCGCACCGCCGAGCAGCAGCGCGCCGCCTACCCGGAGATCCAGCCGCTGACGGTGGATGCACCGCCCGGCACGGTCCTTGCCGCCGTTCAAACGGAAATGCAAAATGCCGGCTGGCACATTGCTGATGTGGGGCCGAGGCGCGTCGAAGCCACGGCCACCACCCGCTGGTTCGGCTTCAAGGACGACGTGGTGGTGCGCCTGAGTGAAAAAGACGGCCAAACCCGGGTGGACATGCGCTCGGCCTCAAGGCTTGGCAAAAGCGACGTGGGCACCAACGCCGCCCGGATTCACACCTTTCTTGCATCGCTCAAGGCGCGGCTGCATCCGCGTTGATCAGGCCGGCATCGCGCCAGAACGTGCAAGGAGCTTTTATGCTGCGCATTTCCAACAACGTAACGCTTGCCGACTGGGAAATTCACATTGAGCAGGTGCGCGCCCAGGGCCCCGGCGGGCAGAACGTCAACAAAGTGGCGTCCGCCGTGCACCTGCGCTTTGCTATTCACCGCTCGACGCTGCCGCCCTTCTACAAAGAGCGGCTGCTGGCGCTTTCCGACCAGCGCATCACCCAGGACGGCGTGATCATCATCAAGGCGCAAAAGCACCGCACGCTTGAGCGCAATAAGGAAGACGCCCTGGCGCGCCTGCAAGCGCTGATCCAAAGCGCAGCCGCCGTGCATAAAAAGCGCCGCCCCACGCGCCCCAGCCGCAGTGCCAGGCGCAAGCGCACAGACAACAAAACCCGCCGAGGCCAAACCAAGGCCCTGCGCGGCAAGGTCACCCCCTGAGCCCATACGTTAGCCCATACGTTGCCAACCGAGCCCTAGCCCATGTATCTGGATCATTTCGACCCGCCGGCGGCGTCACCGCTGGGGCGGCTAACCCTGACGGCCGATGCGTCCGGCATTACCCGCGTGGACTTTTCCCGAGGGCTTGCCCGCGCCCTGGCCAATACGCCGCGCTCGCATGTTCTGCTGGAGCGCTGCAAGCAGCAGCTGGCAGAATACTTTGCCGGCACGCGAAGAGAGTTTGACCTGCCGCTGGCCGCAGAGGGTACGGCGTTTCAGCAGGCAGTGTGGCGCCAGCTCCAGGCCATTCCCTACGGCGAGACCCGCACCTACGGCGAGATTGCCGCCGCGCTGGGCAAACCCACCGCCGCCCGGGCGGTGGGCATGGCCAACGGCAAGAATCCGCTGGCCATTATCGTGCCCTGCCATCGCGTAGTGGGCGCGGGCGGCCGGCTGACCGGCTACTCCGGCGGGCTTGCACGCAAGCAGTGGCTGCTGGCCCACGAGGCCGGCCAGGGCGAGGCTGACCGGCTTTTTGGCCGCTAGCGCTCCCCATAGAGCTCCATTAGGGCCCCATGTTTGGCGAGTCCCTGCTCTTGGTCTACCCTGAGGGCTTACGCATTTTCCTGCCACGTATAAAGGGATCGCCATGCACTACACCGAAGCCAAGGAGCACGTTCAGGGTCGTCTTCACGATCTGTTCAGCGACCCCTATGCAGCGTTTGACAACGACAGCCAGGAACGGCTTTTGCATATACGGGTCATGCTTTATCTGCTGGCCTTTTGCCCCATGGAGCGCGGCCTTTTGACCCTGCGCGTGCTCCACGGCTGGGAAAACGGCAACGACGACCCCCAGGCGCTTATCTGTACCGACTACCCGCTGGGCAGCCTTGAGGCGTTCAACGCCGCGGTGGCGGACTTCTACGGCGAACGCAGCGCCACCTCGCACCCGCTGCTCGGCCCGCCGCTGGCCCAGGCCATTGCCACCGCCAGGCGCGGCGGCCAGCCGCTGGACGATGCAATCATCGCGCATCCCGCCAGCTGGCCGGCGTTTGCCCATGGCCTGACGCTGTATACCCTGTTCAAGATGTATCACCGTCTGGTGTACGGCGAAGACGACTTCTATCGCAGCAGCCGGTGCCAGACCGATGCCGGGCTACGTGAAATTCACGAGTTTCATCTGGAAGAAGGCGAGTTTGCCTTTTTGCTGCCCCCGCACAGCGCAGCCGCCCGGGAAGAGACGCGGCTGATTCTCCACGAAAGCCAGCTCAAACCGTTCCAGCAGCTGCTGGAAGATACGACCTCGCTGTTTCACCCTCTCTAGTCCCCGCCTGGCGGCGGCAGCAGGCTTTTTACGCCGCGACCTAGCGCGGCATGACCATGTTTTCCGGGCGCAGCGCCTCGGTCAGAGTGTTGTCGTCCAGCAGGTTTTCTTCGCGCACCAGCTCCAGCACGCCGCGCCCGGTGGTCAGCGCCTTTTGCGCGATGCGCGTGGCGTTGTCGTAGCCGATATACGGATTGAGCGCGGTCACAAGGCCAATGGAGCGCTCGACCAGTTCCCGGCAGTGTGCTTCGTTGGCGGTAATACCGTCCACGCACAGCGTGCCCAGCATATCCATGGCGCGGGTCAGCAGACGAATGGAGTCAAAGATCTTGTAGACGATCAGCGGCTCCATGACGTTAAGCTGCAGCTGGCCGGCCTCGGCGGCAAGACTCAGCGACAGATCGTTGCCGATAACGTCAAACGCCACCTGGTTGACCGCCTCGGGAATCACCGGGTTGACCTTGCCCGGCATGATCGAGCTGCCCGGCTGGCGCGCCGGCAGATTGATCTCGTTAAAGCCGGTACGCGGACCGCTGGAAAGCAGGCGCAGGTCGTTACAGATCTTGGACAGCTTCACCGCCAGCCGCTTGAGCATCCCCGAAAACATGACGAAATCGCCCATGTCCGAGGTGGCCTCGATCAGATCGTGCGCCGGCGCCACGTCGTGCTCGCTGATGGCGGCCAGGCGCTCGACGGCGATTTTTTGATAGCGCGCATCGGTATTGATGCCGGTGCCGATGGCCGTGCCGCCCAGATTGACCGCGCGCAAAAGCATCGGCACCCGGCGCTTGAGGTGATCATGGTCTTCGCCAAGCGTTGTGGCAAAGGCATGAAACTCCTGGCCCAGCGTCATGGGCACGGCGTCCTGCAGCTGGGTGCGCCCCATCTTGAGCACGTCGGCGAACGCATCGCCCTTGCGCGAAAACGACCGGCACAGACCGGAAAGGCTTTCCAGCAGGTCATCGTGGCCAAGCATCAGCCCCAGACGAATCGCCGTTGGGTAGGCATCGTTGGTGGACTGCGCCATGTTGACGTCGTTGTTGGGATGCAGGTGCTGGTAGTCCCCCCGGGCGCGCCCCAGAAATTCCAGCCCTACGTTGGCGATGACTTCGTTGGCGTTCATGTTGGTCGAGGTGCCTGCCCCGCCCTGAATCATGTCGACCACGAACTGGTCGTGGTATTCGCCGTGGATAATCCGCTGGCAGGCGTGCTCGATGGCCTCAAAGCGACGGGTTTCCAGGTTGCCCAGGCGATGGTTGGCGTCGGCGGCGGCCTGCTTGACCATGGCCAGCGCCATAATCAGGCGGGGATGGTGGGAAAGCGACACGCCGCTAAGCGTAAAGTTGTGCACCGCGCGCAGCGTCTGAATGCCGTAATACGCGGATGCCGGCACGTCCAGGTGGCCCAGCAGGTCGGATTCCCGGCGAGTGGCGGCGCTGCCGGCGTGCATATTATTAGATAACGTCATGGCAATGGCCTTCATGTTGATGGCGTCTGACACTCCCCGCCCGCCGCGCACTGCGCCTTGGGCGAGAGTTCCAGGGTCACCCCGAGAACCTTCCTGCTTCAACACGCCTTCACTAGACCGTGACGATTAGGCCACAGCCCCCGATCCAGTCGCTCCACAGGCTACCCCCGCCCGTCCGGCGGTTTCGATATTCCTGGCCGCATTGATATCGCGGTCAATGGCTTGGCCGCAGCCGTCACAGTGCCAGTGGCGCTGCGATAGCGGCAGCTTTTTGATCTTGTGGCCGCAATGGTGGCACGTCTTGCTGCTGGGCAGCCACCGGCTGACCTGAATGAGCTGGCGGCCCGCCCAGTCGGCCTTGTAGGCCAGCTGGCGCAGGAACTCGCCCCAGCCCGCATCGCTGATGGCTTTGGCCAGCGTTTTGTTCTTTAGCATGCCGACAATGTTCAACGTCTCGACGCAGATCACTTGGTTTTCGTTGATCAGCGTTCGAGTGGCCTTGTGCATGGAATCGCGGCGGCAGTCCGCTATCTTGGCGTGCAGACGCGCCACCTTGCGGCGCATTTTGTGGCGGTTGTTCGAGCCTCGCTGCTTTTTGCTCAATCGGCGTTGCAGGTAGGCCAGTTTGGCGGCGTACCGTTTGAGGTAGCGCGGGTTGCCTGACTTTTGCCCCTGGCTGGTGATGAACAGGTCGGTCAGCCCCAGATCAATACCCACGGTGTTAGGAGAGAACGGCAACAGCTCGGGCGTGAATTCGCACAGGCAGCTAATGAAGTAGCGGCCTGCACGGTCGCGTGAAAGGGTGACGCTGGAGGGAGCGCCAGGCAATGGGCGGCTCCAGCGGATCGGTAGCGGTGTTTTCGTTTTGGCGATAGTGATCTCGCCGTCCCGATAGCGGAAGGCAGCCTTGGTCAGCCGGAGGGATTGCCGGCCATTCTTGGCTTTGAAGCGCGGATAGCGCGCCTTGAGCTTGGTGTTGAAGAAGTTATCGAAGGCCGCTTTTTGATCGCGCAGGGCTTGTTGCAGGATCACGCTGGACACGTCCCTCAGCCACGGATATTCCGCCTTGAGGGCCACCAGCCGCTTTTCCGCTGCCGAGTGGGTGAGCGTTTCCCNGACCGTTCCTTGTAGGCGCGTTTCTTCATTTTGTATAAATATCAGGTGGTAATGGAACCTTCAACCCCGGCACCGCGTTGCGGTGCGCGCTTTTATCACCGCCCGCATGGGGCGATGCTTTACGCGCTGATGGGTAAAGAAAAAACACAAACCGTTAAGCTATCACAGCGCCAACTTATATAGCCATTGCTTTTCAGCGCCCGATGATCAGGCCGTTCGGGGATGCGCGCGCCGCCGGCGTCCGGCACGCCGGCGCGTCAGGCGGCTTCCCAGGCCGCCTTGAGGCGATAGAACTCGTCCACAATGGCGTCCATTTCCCCGGCGTCGTAGTCGCACAGGCCGCTGACCACCAGCTTTTTCGAGCCCACGCCCAGCGGCTTTCCGGCCGATTCAATGGTAAATTCCAGCAGCGCATCGGCACGCTTGCCCTGAACGTCAAGCGACGAGCGCGCCAGAGACAGCCCCGGCGCAAAACCGTCCAGCCGTTCCAGGGTAAACCCCATGCTGTGGTAGATCACCAGCGGCCGGCGAGGATTGAACATCACGCCGTGGGCTTGCATCAAAGGCTTTAAATAATGCGGAAAGTTCTTGCCCGAAAACGCCACGTAGCAGCGGGTAAAAGCATCCACCGCTTCCGCTTCAAAGGTGGTCTCGCCGCTGCGCACCACTTCCAGATAGCACCTTCCGGCGTCGTCGATAACGTGAATATCGCCGCTGGCCGACGGGCGAAACGTCAGCGGCGTGTCCGCCCCCACCATGCTGAGAAAATAAAACTCCATGTGCTGGGAAAGCCCGAAGCGCTCCAGCACCAGCGCAAACAGCAGGTCACCGGGCACACAAAAGCGGCGTGCATCAGGGTTGTGGATCGGATTGTAATCACCGGCCACGCCCTTGGCGAAGCGGCTGGCCTGCTCGGCGGAGATAACGACGGTATCACCGCGCTGCGTGTAAAAATCCTTGAACATGGCGTTCGCTGCCTGCCTGGTGTTGTCATTGAAAGTCTGTCGCTACCAACGCCGCGCATAATGCCACAAAACACCGGCCAACAGCAGCGACTTTCCGCGAAAGCGGCGGGGTCAACGGCGCTTGCGCTGACGCTGAATCATTCGCACCCGCTCTTTGGCCTTTTGCGCTGCCGCCCGGCCCTCCTCCGCTGGCCTGGTCGGTATGGTCACCCAGGCAAACACCGGCAGCGCCAGCCCCCAGTAAATGGCGGCCAGCCGCAGGCCCAGAGTGGCGGCAAGCGAGGCGCCGATGGTCAGCACCGTGGGGGCGCCCAGGCTATACAGCACCACATAGGCCACGCCGCCGGCAAACGCCGCGGTGGCGTAGATCTCTTCGCGCAGCACCATCGGCACGCGCCGGGCCAGCACATCGCGGATCATGCCGCCGGCGACTCCGGTCATCATGCCCATCAGCGTGGCGACCTCGCCGGTATAGCCCAGCGCCAGCGCCTTGTGGCTGCCAAGCGCGGTGAAGATCGCAAGCCCGAAGGCATCGGCCACCGGCATGAACCCGCGCGACAGCCGATGAATATAGTGAAAGCCGACCAGAGAAAGCGCCACCGTGGCCACGATCACCCATAGATACGTCGGGTCGTCCACCCAGAATACCGGACGCACGCCCAGCACCAGATCGCGCAGCGTACCGCCGCCGATGCCGGTCACCGCGGCCAAAACCAGCATGCCTACCGGGTCCATGCGCTTGCGACACGCCAGCACCACCCCGGAAAGCGCAAAGACAATCACCCCGGCCAGATCCAGCCAGTACACCAGTTGGCTCACGCGTTGTACTCCTTGATGCCCGTTGCCCGCTCAGCCGCTGCGCTGAAACGGATAGATCGCGCCCAGCTGCAGAAGGGTCGTCAGCTCGTCCAGCGCGGTAAGCGACTCCGCCACCAGCTGCGGATCGGCCAGATCCTCCGGCGCTAAACGGTCGCGATAGTGGCGTTTGACCCAGCCGGCAAGCGCGGCATAAAGCTCGTCGGTCATCAAAACACGGCCGGACAGCGCGGCGCACTCGGCGCCGCTGAGCGCTACCCGCAGGCGCAAACAGGCCGGGCCGCCGCCGTTTTGCATGCTTTGCTTGACGTCTTTGACGATAACCTCGCCGATGGGATTGGCGCCGGCCAGGACCAAATCCTGCAGCGTGCGCCACACGGCTTCATGGTGCTGGCACTCGCCGGGCACGACCAGCGTCATGCTGCCGTCGGGATTGCTCAGCAGCTGGGAGTTGAACAGGTAGGTCGCCACGGCGGCGTCGAGGCTTACTGCCTCTGCCGGCACGCGCACGGGGATCAGCGGCTCGGGCATTTTCGCCCGCAGCGCGTCAAGCACGGCCTGCTCGTCGGCAAAAGCATACTCGTGATAGAGCAGCACCGGGCCGTTACCCACCGCGATCACGTCGTTGTGAAACACCCCGGCATCAATGGCGTCCGGGTGCTGGCGGGCAAACACCGTCTGCGCTTCATTCAGGCCGTGCTGGCGGGCCACGGCTTCGCTGGCCTCCCGGGTTTGCCGGGCGGTAAAGCGTGCCGGCGCCGGCTCCAGGCCGAAGGCGTCACGCCCGTAAACGAACAGATGCACCCCGGGCGCGCCGTAGTCGGCGCCGAGCCGGGTATGGTTGGCCGCGCCTTCATCGGCCAGCGCCGGGGTGGCCGGCAGCGGCGCATGGTGGGCGAAATGCGCCGGATCGGCAAATATGGCGCGCAGCATACGCCCGGTGGTGGCCGGCTCCAGGCAGCGGTGCAGGCCGGACTGCAGGTTGGCCGGCGTGAAATGTACCCGCCCGTCCCGGGCGTCTGCGCTTGGCGTCACCGTGGCGGCGTTGGCCGTCCACATGCTGGAGGCCGAGCACGCCGCGCGCAGCATGGCCGGTGCCCGCTGCGCGGCGGCGGCCAGCACGTCAGCGTCGCTGCCGGCAAAGCCCAGCCGGCGCAGAAAGGCCGTATCCGGGCGCTGCTGGGGCGGCAACACGCCCTGGGCGTAGCCGGCTCGGTACAGCGCGTGCATTTTCTCAAGCCCCTGCAGCGCGGCCTCCCGCGGGTTGGCCACCCATCCCGCGTGGCGCCTTGAGGCCACGTTGCCCGCCGCCAGCCCCGAATAGTTGTGGGTGGGGCCGACCAGGCCGTCAAAATTCACTTCGCAGACGTTAACCCCGACGGCGCTGTCGCTATCTCGCGCGCTGATCATAGCCTCACCCCCGGCGGCAGCTGCTCGGGCAGCGCCAGGGTCTCGGTTTCCATGGAGGCCACCGGGTAGGCGCAGTAGTCCGCGGCGTAGTAGGCGCTGGGGCGGTGGTTGCCGCTGTCGCCCACGCCGCCGAAAGGCGCATCCCCCGAGGCGCCGGTGGTCTGGCGGTTCCAGTTGACGATGCCGGCGCGAATGCGCAGCAGAAAATCGTCCCAGTCGGCCTGCTCGCCGCCGATCAGCCCGGCGGAAAGCCCGTAGCGGGTGTTGTTGGCCAGGCGAATGGCCTCGTCCCAGCCGGCATAGCGCTGCACGGTGAGCAGCGGGCCGAAGTGCTCCTCGTCGGGCACGTCAAGCCCGGTGACGTCAAGAAGGCCGGGGCTCAAAAGGCTGGTACCGTCGGCCAGGCGCTCCATGCGCCGGAGCACCGTAGCACCTTTAGCTTCCAGCGCCTGCTGGGCCTCCAGCAGGCCGTCGGCGGCAGCAGCGCTGACCAGGCCGGCGTAAAACGGCGGGTTGGCCTCGTCGAAGGGCTCGGCCACGCGCAGCTTGCCCGCGGCGTCCACCAGCGCCTCGACCAGCCGGTCGCCCACTTCGCCTTCGGGCACCAGCAGGCGCCGAGCGCAGGTGCAGCGCTGGCCGCCGGAGGCAAACGCCGACTGCAGAATCGTCAGCACCGCGGCGCGCTGGTCGGGCACGCTTTTCACCACCAGCGGGTTGTTGCCGCCAAGCTCCAGCGCCAGAATCTTGCCCGGCTGGCCGGCAAACTGGCGGTGCAGCATGCGGCCCACCGCCGCACTGCCGGTAAACAAAAGCCCGTCGATGGCCGGGTCACCGGCCAGCGCCTGGCCTACCGGCGCCCCGCCCTGCACCAGGTTGATCACGCCGTCGGGCAGGCCGGCCTCAAGCCAGCACTGCAGGGTCAAGTCCGCGGTGAGCGGGGCCTGCTCGCTGGGCTTGAACACCACGGTATTGCCCGCCAACAGCGCCGGGACGATATGGCCGTTGGGCAGGTGCCCGGGGAAGTTGTACGGGCCGAAAACGGCCATGACCCCGTGAGGGCGATGGCGCAGCACCGCCCGGGCCTCGCCTGCGGGTTTTTCGCGCTCGCCGGTGCGCTCGGCATAGGCTTGAAGCGACAGCCCCACCTTGCCGATCATCGCCCCGACCTCGGTGCGCGCCTCCCACAGCGGCTTGCCGGTTTCGCTGGCAACGGCGACGGCAAGCACCTCCTTGCGCGCGTTGAGCACTTCGGCGAAGCGCTCGGCCAGCGCCTGGCGCTCGGCAAAGGGCGTTTTGGCCCAGCCGGCGAAGGCGTTTCGGGCCGCGCTCACCGCCGTCGCGACCTGAGCGTCGTCGGCGGCGGCGCCCTGCCACAGCGGCCCGCCGGAAACGCCGTCGTGTTTGGCAAACGTCGGCGCGGCGCCGTCGATCCATGCCCCGTTGATCAGCTGCTGCTGCGTGGCGTGCATATCCGTCTCCCTTGGCCGTAAGCGGCTCAGTGTATCAGCGTCAGGTTTGCAGCAGGCGCAGGGTGTCGCCTGCGCCAACGTTTAGCCGCCGGGCTTCGGCGGGGGTCAGCACAACGTGCTCGGCGCCGGGAGCGCGGCCGATCCAGGCGGCGGTAAAGCCCTGCAGCGCGGTGGTGGCCGCCAGCCAGCGGCCGGTGCTTTCCTGCTCGGCGCCGGCGTCTACCTCAACGCCATAGCGCCTTGAGTCGCGCACCGCGCGCACGTCGTCAATGTAGGCCTCTACCGTGGGGCCGCCGTCGAAGATATCGATGTAGCCTTCCCAGCGCAGCCCTTCTTTTTCCAGCATTGCAAGCGCCGGGCGGGTATCCCGGTGCACCTGGCCGATGCAGGCGCGCGCCGCTTCGGGCATGAAGGTGGTGTAGATGGGAAAGCGCGGCATCAGCTCGCCGATAAAGCTTTTCTGGCCAAGCCCGGTCAGGCGGTCGGCCTCGTCAAAGTCCATGGGAAAAAAGTGCCGGCCCAGGCTTTCCCAGAACGGGCTTTTGTTGTCGTCGTTGAAAAGCCCGCGCATTTCCGCCAATACCTTGTCGGGAAAACGCTCGCGAAACTCGGCGATAAACAGCCAGCGCGCCTTGGACAAAAGCGCACCGCAGCGCAGGTGGCGGTTGGCCTCGCCGCGGTATTCCGGGCGCACGAACAGCGAGCAGACCTCGGCGTTGCCGGTGTGATCCGAGCTTAAAAACAGCGTGTCCAGCGTGCGGTGCAGATCCAGCTGTACCGACGAGTGCGCAAGCGTGCCCAGCCGATAGTGATAAAACGGCACGTCGTGGCCGACCTGCCCTTCAATGGCGCAGCAGCCGGCCAGCTCGCCGCCCACTTCGTCTTCGAGGACAAAAAAGTAAAGCTGGCTTTCTCGGCCCCGGCCCGCGTCAAGAGCGTTCACCGCCGACTCGATCTTGCCGGCAAGGAACTCGCGGTTGTCCGGCAGCGAGGTAAAGCCCACCCCGGCCTGCTGCGCAAGCGCCTGCAGCTCGTCCAGATCGCCGCGGGCAATAGGTCGAATGCGCATTACATTTCTCCTTCGTCGAGCCGGTCTTCGGCGGCAGGCAGTGAAAGCGGTGCCGCCAGCACGGCGCGGCCCTTCTCCACGCCCAGCGCCTCGGCCTGCTCGGCGGTGAGCATCAGCTGGCCGGTGGGCGAGCGCGCATAGCGCGCCACCACGCAGCGAAAGCCGGTGCGCTGCTGGTTGGCCACCAGCGCCGGCTCGGCGGCGGGCAGGGCGTGCTCGGGGCGAATACGCACCGGATGCCAGGCCGCCCGGCGCACGGTGGCAAGCCCGCTGCGATCGGCTTTGATCACCGGGCCGGCATCGAAGATATCCACATGGCGCGAACGCGCAAAGCCTTCGGCAAGCATTTCGTTCAGCGCCGGCTCATGGGCCCGGTGCTCGCGGCCGATGGCCGCCCGCGCCGCCGGGGTCAGCAGCGGCAGATACAGCGGAAACTGCGGCATCACCTCGGCGATGAAACTTTTTGAGCGCAGCCCGGCAATGCGATTGATGTCCTGGTAGCTGCGAGCAAAAAAATGCCGGCCCACGCTTTCCCAAAACGGTGATGCACCGCCGGCTTCCAGATGCCCGGGAAAGGCCACTGCCAGCACGTCGGCAAAGCGCTCGGGATACTGGGCCACAAACATCAGCCGGGCCCGGCGCAGCAGGCTCTCGGCGCTGGTGCCCTGATATCGCGGATGGACCGACATGGCGCACAGCAGCGTGGCGTCAGACACCTCGTGGGACAGCGCCAGCGTCTGCACTTCCCGGCGCACGTTAAGCTGCTGGGAGGCGTGAATCAGGGTTTCCTGACGGTAGGTGTAATAGGCTTCGCGTGCGCCGGCCCGGGCCCGCACGGTGGCGGTACCCAGCACACGCTCGGCGGCGTCGGCTGCGGTGTTGACCAGCACGAAGGTATATTGCTCGTCGCCGGGGTAGTCCACCTCGTCGTTGAACGCGGCCTGGGAGCGCGCCACGCGCTGCTCCAGGCGCTCGCGGTTGGCCGGCAGGTTGGTCAGCGGCGGCACGGCCTGGCGCGCCAGCGCTTCCAGCGCGGGCAGGTCCGCAGGCTCTACGGGTCGAATGATCAGCATCGCCAGCTCCTTTTGGCGGGGGCCTCAGCCCTTGGCAACCAGGCGTTCAACGGCGCGTTCAAGCCGGGCCATGCCTTCGTCGATATCGGCCTCGGGCATCACCAGCGACGGCGCCAGGCGCAGCACGTCGGGCCCGGCGATCAGCGCCATGGCGCCTTCTTCGATCGCCAGCGGCAGAAGTTCCTTCGCTCGCCCGGCCCAGGCCTCGGCCATCTGCGCGCCCATCAGCAGGCCCAGCCCGCGAATGTCGCTGAATACGCCGTGTTTGGCGTTGATCCGCTCCAGGTGGCCGCGCAGACGGTCGTGGCGCTTTTGCACGCCGGCAAGCACCTCGGGGGTATCAATAACCTCCAGCGCCGCCAGCGCCACGGCGGATGCCAGCGGGTTGCCGCCGTAGGTCGAGCCGTGGGTGCCGATCACCAGCGAGCGGGCCACGCTGTCGGTGGCGAGCACAGCACCCATGGGAAAACCGCCGCCCAGCGCCTTGGCGCTTGTCAGAATGTCCGGCGTCACGCCGTAGTGCTGGTAGGCGTAGAGCTTGCCGGTGCGGCCCACGCCGGTTTGCACTTCGTCGAAGACCAAAAGCGCGTCGTGCTCATCGCACAGATCGCGTAGGCCCTGGAGAAAGTCAGGGTCGGCGGGAATCAGCCCGCCTTCGCCCTGCATGGGCTCGACCATGATCGCGCAGGTATCATCGCCCATCAGCCGGCGCACGCTGTCCAGATCGTTGTACTCGGCATGGAGAATGCCGCCCGGTACCGGGCCGAAGCCCTGGGAATACTTGGGCTGGCCGCCGACGCTGACGGTAAAGAAGGTACGCCCGTGAAACGACTGAGAAAACGAGATGATCTTGTCTTTGTGCTCGCCGTGATGATCCACCGCGTAGCGCCGGGCCAGCTTGAGCGCGGCTTCGTTGGCCTCGCCGCCCGATGAGCACAGAAACACCTTGTCAGCGAAGGTGCGCTCCACCAGGCGTTTGGCCAGTTTGAGCGCCGGCTCGTTGGTGAACACGTTGGACAGATGCCAAAGCGTCTCGCCCTGGGACTTGAGCGCCTCGACCAGCACCGGATGGCAGTGCCCCAGCGCGTTGACGGCAATGCCGCCGGCAAAATCAATGTACTCGCGACCGTTTTGATCCCACAGGCGGCTGCCCTCGCCGCGCACCGGAATCACCGGCTGGGGCGCGTAGTTGGGCATCATGTACTGGTCGAAATCGTGCCGGGTCGGGGTAGCGCTCATGGATGTCTCTCCGCTGGTATCGGCGTGGGCCATAAAAAAAGGCAGTGAAAGGGAGTATACGGTGCGCAGCGGCCACCCTGCTTTCAGCAATGTGACGTTAAGTTGCCAAAAGCGCGCAGCTAGAGCAGACGCTCCTCGCGCGGGGCAAGGCCAAAACGCTGACGGTAGGCGGTGGAAAAATGCGCCCCGGATGAAAAGCCCGTGGCCAGGGCGATATCGCCCACCGGGGCGCGGCCCTGGCGCAGCAGGCGGCGCGCCTGCTGCAGGCGCAGATCCAGATAGTAGCGGCTGGGCACCGTCTGCAGATGTTTTTTGAACAAACGCTCCAGCTGCCGGCGGGAAATACCCAGGTGCTCGGCCAGCTCCAGGGTGGAAAGCGGCTCTTCGACGTTGGCCGCCATCAGCGCCACGGCGTCGCGCAGGCTTTGCGGGGCATGGCCGATACCGTTTTGCCGCGGTACGTACTGCGGCTCGCCGGCCGGGCGAATGCGCTCGCAGGCCAGATGCTCGGCGGCCCGGCCGGCAAGGTCAGCGCCGTGGGTCAGGGCGATAAGCTTCAGCATCATGTCCAGCGCGGCGGTGCCGGCGCCGCAGGTCAGCCGCTCGCGGTCCAGCGCGTAGAGCTGGCGCGACAGCGTTACCTCGGGGTAGGCCTGGGCAAAGGCGTCAAAGCGCGGCCAGGGCAGCGTTACGCGATAGCCCTCCAGCAGCCCGCAGCGCGCCAGCACTTCGGTGCCGCCGGCAATGCCGCCCAGCACCACACGGCGGCTGTCCAGGCGGCGCAGCCAGTCGTTCAGCCGGGCCGGCAGCGGGTAGGAAAGCGGCGTCGGCGCGCACACAAGCAGCAGGTCGATCTCGTCCGGGGACGTTTCCGCCCCGTCGGCGACGCTCAGCGCCAGCGGCCCGGCACTGCGCACGCCGGCGGCTTCAAGCCCCAGCGTGCAAGTGGCGTAAAGCATACGCCCGCTGAGCTGGTTGGCCAGCTGCAGCGGCTCAAGCGCGCAGGCATGGGCCAGCAGCGAGAAACCGGGAAGCAGCAAAAATGCGACCCGGCAGCGGGTATCGGCCGGCAAGGCAACCAGGGGGCAATCAGCCATGACGCGTCGCGCCGTCGAGAGCGCCTAGAGGTTGACCACGTCGAACTCGGCCACCGGGCTTACGTCAGCGTCGTAGTCCACGTCGCTGCGCTCAAAGCCGAACAGCTTCAAGAACTCGTGCTTGTAGCCGGAGTAGTCGGTGATCTCGAACAGGTTGTCGGTGGTCACTTCCGGCCACAGCGCCTTGCACGACTGCTGCACGTCGTCACGCAGCTCCCAGTCGTCCAGCCGCAGCCGGCCCTGCTCGTCGGTTTCCACGGCGCCGTCGGCGTACAGGCGCTCGGCGAACAGACGGTTGAGCTGGTCGATGGTGCCTTCGTGAAGCCCTTCTTCTTTCATGATGCGATAGACCATGGCGATGTAGAGCGGCATCACCGGAATCGCCGCACTTGCCTGGGTCACCACGGACTTGAGCACCGCGACGTTGGCGCCCCCGCCGTGCTGGCGCAGGCGCTTGTCGATCTCGCCGGCGGCGCGGTCCAGGTCTTCCTTGGCGCGGCCCAGCGCCCCGTGCCAGTAGATCGGCCAGGTGATTTCGGTGCCGATGTAGCTAAAGGCCACGCTTTTGGCGCCTTCGGCCAGCACGCCGGCCTCGTCCAGCGCCTTGATCCAAAGCTCCCAGTCTTCGCCGCCCATCACGTCCACGGTGTCGTCGATTTCCTGCTGAGTGGCAGGCTCAACTTCGGTTTCGATGATCGCGTCTTTGTTGGTATCGATCGCCGTGGCGCGGTAGACCTCGCCGATGGGCTTGAGCGCCGAGCGCTTGACCTCGCCGCTGTCGGGCAGCTTGCGCACCGGGGACGCCAGCGAATACACCACCAGATCCACCTCGCCCAGGTCCTGCTTGATCAGCTCGATGGCCTTTTCCCGGGCCTCGTGGGAGAAAGCATCGCCGTTGATGGCTTTGCTGTAGAGCCCTTCCTGCTTGGCGAACTTGTCAAACGCCGCGGCGTTGTACCAGCCGGCGGTGCCCGGGCGCTTCTCGGTGCCGGGCTTTTCAAAGAACACGCCCAGGGTATCGGCGCCGTAGCCAAAGGCCGCGGTAATGCGCGCGGCCAGGCCGTAGCCGCTGGACGCGCCGACCACCAGCACCTTTTTCGGCCCCCGGCGCTTGTCCAGCCCGCGTGCGCGGGTGGCTTCGATCTGCTCGCGCACGTTGTGCTCGCAGCCTTGGGGATGGGTCGTTGTGCAGATAAAACCGCGCACCTTGGGCTTGATAATCACGTAGCACCTCGCTGTTTCAGTCGTTGATCGGGCAGTAAAACATGGCCGCCGGCCGCATTGTAGCGGCCCGGGCGCGCGCTGTCCGCCTTTGTGCCCTGGCGCAGCCGGGCTTGGCCGGCTTGCGAGCCGGGCCTTTGCGCCATGATAATAGCCGGCCAGACAAGCGTATTTTCTACCCGGCACGGCCGGGCATACAACCCGAGGCCCACATGAACGCACAGCAACTGGTCGACGAACGCGGCGATCTATGGCTTGCCCTGGCGCCGCTGTGGCTGGACCGCGAGCCCGGCGAGCGCGACTACGCCATCATGGTCAGCACCATCGAACACCACGGCCTTAGCCTGCACCAGCTGGAGTGGATTTTTCGCCTGGAGCTGGCGCCGGTGATGTCGCGCCACCAGCTGTCGATCACCAGCGAATGGCGCCAGTTCGACGACTATCGCCTGATGAAACAGCTGGTGGGCCACAACCTGCGGCTGAAAGGCTGGCGGCGCAGGGGCTGGGCGCTGTTTTCCGGGCTGACCACCATGATGGTGCGCCATCGCTGGGCGGAGCTGATGAACCGGCTGCTGGTCGCCCGGGGCGAGCCGAGCTGAAGCGCTACGCCACCAGCCCCCAGGCCACGCGCAGCGCCAGGCCGATCAGTATCACGCCGGTGGCGCGATTGATCCACTGCGCGCGCAGGCGCAGCCACTCCAGCACCCCGGACTGCGACAGCGCCACCGCCACCAGCACATACCAGCCGGCATCGATGCTCATGGCGGTGGCGACGATGATCATCCGGGCCGCGGCACTCATCTCCGGGTGGACAAACTGGCTTAGCAGCGCGACGAAAAACAAAATCAGCTTGGGATTGGCCAGCGCCACCAGCACGCCCTCCCGGGCGGCCTGGCGCCGAGTGGTATAGGCTACGCCGGGGCTCAACGCCGCCGCTCGGCCGGCGCGCAGCGCCTTGAACCCAAGCCAGGCCAGATACCCGGCCCCGGCTACGGTAATGGCCTCGAACGCCAGCGGAAAGCGCGCCATCACCGCCCCCAGCCCCAGCACCGTGAGCAGCGCGTAAAGCCCTACGCCCAGCGCATGAAAAAGCCCCGCCACGACGCCCGGCCCGCGCCCGCCGCCCAGGGTATGGCGCAGCACCAGCGCCAGGCTCGGCCCCGGCGAGATCGCCCCGGCCGCGCAAACGGCGGCCAGCGAAAGCCACAGTGAAAACGCCATGTGTGCCTCCTGACAAAAAGCCCGCCGGCGGTTGCCGGCGGGCTGCTTTGTAGCCGTCAGTGCATGAAAAGCGCTTGAACGATCAGGCCTGCTTGGCGCGTACGCCCTGAACAATGCGCTCGCCGATGTCGGCGTCGATGCTGCGCCAGTAGTCGAACGCGCGCTCAAGCACCGGCTCGGTTACCCCGCCCAGCAGGTGGCCGACAACGTTGTTGACCAGCCGCTCTCTGGCCGGCTCGTCCATCACCTGGTTGATCAAGGCGTTGGCCTGGGCAAAATCGTCGTCGTCGGGGCGCAGGGTGTAGGCCGCGCGCACCATGTCACCGTCGGACTCCCAGGTCGCGTCGTCCGGGTAGCGCTCGCCGTCGGCCTGCGGGCCGCCCTTGGAGTTGGGCGCGTACACCGGGTCAGAGACGGTGTGCATCTGCATGGCGCCGTCCTTGCTGTAGCTGTTGACCGGCGACTTCGGCGCGTTGACCGGAATCTGCTTGTAGTTCACCCCCAGCCGGTGGCGGTGGGCATCGGCGTAGGAAAACACGCGGCCCAGCAGCATCTTGTCCGGGCTAAGGCCGATGCCCGGCACCAGGTTGTTGGGCTCAAACGCCGCCTGCTCGATCTGGGCATGGTTATCCACCGGGTTGGTGTCCAGCGTAAGCGTGCCCACCTTGATCAGCGGATAGTCGTCGTGGGGCCAGACCTTGGTCAGGTCGAACGGGTTAATCCGGTAGGTTTCGGCATCCTTGAACGGCATGATCTGCATGTACAGCGTCCAGCTGGGATGCTCGCCCCGCTCAATGGCGGTGTAGAGATCACGCATGTGGTAGTCGCCGTCTTCCCCGGCCAGGCGGTCGGCCTCTTCCTGGGTCAAGCATTCAATGCCCTGGTCGGTCTTGAAGTGGTATTTCACCCAGAACTTCTCGCCTTCAGCGTTCACCCACATGTAGGCGTGGCTGGAATAGCCGTTCATGTGCCGCCAGGTCTTGGGGATGCCCCGGTCGCCCATCAGCCAGGCCACCTGATGGGCCGACTCCGGCGACAGCGTCCAGAAATCCCACTGCATGTCGTGATCGCGCAGGTTGTTGTCGGCGCGGCGCTTTTGCGAGCGGATGAAGTGCTGAAACTTCATCGGATCACGGATGAAGAACACCGGCGTGTTGTTCCCCACCATGTCGTAGTTGCCTTCGGTGGTGTAGAACTTGATGGAAAAGCCGCGCGGATCGCGCCAGGTGTCGGGACTGCCGCGCTCGCCGGCCACGGTGGAAAAGCGCATCAGCACCTCGGTTTTGGTACCGGGCTGAAACACGGCGGCGCGGGTGTAGCGGCTAACGTCTTCCGTCACCTCAAAGCGGCCGAAGGCACCGCTGCCCTTGGCGTGGGGCTGGCGCTCGGGAATGCGCTCGCGGTTGAACTGGGCCATCTGCTCGATCAGGTAGTGATCGTGAAGCACGATGGGCCCGTTCGGCCCCACGGTCAGCGAATATTCGTCGCTGGCCACGGGAATCCCGGCATCGGTAGTGGTCGGCTTGCGATTGTCTTCGGACACGTTAGCGCCTCCTTGTGAGTCATTGTCGCCAGGCAGCCGGTTGCCGCTGCCATACCCACAGACTACTCTTTTCCCACCCAAAAGTGCGCTATCCTTTCGATAGCTGATAGCTAAAAACTTGCAGACACCTTCGACCGATAGCCCACAAGGCAGTTTGACAACGCCGACGCGCCTGCCTAGGCTCTATCTTCTCCTGGGGGAGCCCTGACGGGCTGAGAATCCGCCGCTTTTGCGCCGGTAACCCTTCGAACCTGATCCGGGTCATACCGGCGAAGGGAAGGAAAGCACACGCCGCCTCGCCTCTCCCTTGTCGTCTGCCAGACGCCCGCCCAAGACCCGGCCGCCACAAGGATAGAGGACCTATCACCATGCTGCTTGATCCTGTCTGGACGGCCCTTTGGCTGTTGTTCTGCGCCGCTGCCTTTGCCGTTCCCGGCCTGCTCTACGCTCGCCGCCAGCGCGACGACCTGGATACCTACATCGCCGCGCGCAATACCCAAAGCACCCGAGCCACGGTGAGCACCCTGCTGGCCACCACGCTGGGTACCTGGGTGCTGTTTGGCCCCGCCCAGGCGGCGACCTGGGGCGGCATCAGCGCGCTTCTGGGCTATGCCCTGGGTTCCTGCGTGCCCCGGCTGATCATGATCCCGCTGGGCCGACGCATGCGCGAGCTGATCCCCGAGGGCCACGGCCTGACCGAGTTTGTGATCCACCGCTACGGTCGCGTCATGTACGCCTTTACGCTCTCAATCATGCTGTTTTACCTGTTTATTTCCCTGGCCGCGAGCCTCACCGCCGTGGCCCGGATGGTTACCCTGCTCGCTCCCATTCCGCTGTGGCTCACCGCCGGCGTGGTGATGCTGGCCACGGTGCTTTACACCTTCTACGGCGGGCTTCGCGCCTCGATCTTTACCGACAAGGTGCAGATGGTGGTGATCCTGCCGCTGCTCGCGTGCCTTTTATTCTTTGGCTGGCAGGCCGCCGGCGGCGCAGCGCCAACCCTTGACGGGCTTGCCCAACACGCACCCCAGCTGCTGGACATGACCGACGCTGGCGGCGTACGCGCGGGGCTGACGTTCTTTATCGCCGTGGTGCTCACCGGGCTTTTCTACCAGGGCACCTGGCAGCGCATCTACGCGGCGAAAAACGTCCGGGTGCTGCGCAGAAGCTTCTGGATCAGCGGGCTGTTGAACCTGCCGATCATCGTCATGATGGGGCTTTTCGGGCTGGCCTTTGTGGGACTGGATCTGGAAGGCGACGGCTCGGTGGCACTGTTCAGCGTGCTGCTGGACAGCGTGCCGCTGTGGTTTGCGCTGGCGCTGATTCCGCTGGGGCTGGCGCTGGTGATGAGCAGCGCCGACTCCACCATCAACGCCACCTCAAGCATTATCGCCGTGGACATGCACCGGCTTTTGCCCCGGGCAAGCGAAGCCACGCTGATGCGCCTGGCCCGCTGGCTGATCGTCGCCGCCGCGGTGCCGATTACCTGGGTCGCCGCCCAGGGCTTCAGCGTGCTCTACCTCTTTCTGCTCGCCGATCTTTTGTGCTCGGCCGCGGCGTTCCCGGTGTTCTTCGGGCTGTTCAGCCGCCGCTACGACGGCCGCCACGCCGTGGTCAGCACCGCCTGCGGGCTGGTCGCGGGGCTTGTCGTCTTCCCCGCCCCGGGAGCCGGCACCGAGACGCTGCTGGAAAGCTTTTTGCTCGCCGCCCTGGTGCCGGTGGCCACCTCTGCGGTGCTGATGCGCGCGATGCCCGCCCGCGAGCACTACGACTTCGCCCAGCTGGCCACCCTGGTGCGCCGGTTTGGGCGGCAGTCGTGACGCACTAGATTGCGACACGCCTGACGCTACGTGTCACCGCGAGCGAAGCGTGGCGGTCTCCTTGCAGTGCCTCTGGCAAGAAACCCCGAGATTGCTTCGTTGCACTCGCAATAACACCGGGGCGAGTGCACTTTTCTCACTACCGTCGTCGCGAGGAGCGAAGCGACGTGGCGATCTCTTACTGTGCCGGTAGCAACCAACCCCGAGATTGCTTCGCTGCGCTCGCAATGACTCAGCGGGGTAAATGCTCACGTAACTATTCAGGTGGCGTCGGGTGAGACTCGCCAACCCGCTGTTCCTT
>NZ_BAAAZT010000013.1:0-35272 GCF_039537045.1 Halomonas cibimaris
CCGTTCAGCGCCGATGGTAGTGTGGGGCCTCCCCATGCGAGAGTAGGACATCGTCAGGCATTAATACGCAGAGAACCCGGCCACGTGCCGGGTTTTTTGTGTGCGGCTTTTCATGTCTGCGCTTTGGGCTAGAATACGTTGATATCATGATGTTGGCTGGGTTCACGAGTTAACCCTACTATGGATCAGGTGTATATATGAAAGCACGAAGGGCGAAAGCGTTACACTATCCGTGAGCCGGAAAGGAGTCCTTTTCAGATATCTATAGGCCTTTATTTTTTGTATAGTTGTTGTACTCATTTATACCGAATTGGGTAGCATCCATGAGCACAAATACAGCGATGATTCTCTTAGCCGCCGGTACTGTTGTCATCTTTGCTTTGGGTATATATGCCATCCGGCTTCGTCGTGAGGTAAAGCGTCGTGCAGATTTTCGTAAAGAAGAAGATGCACGTGCGATCACCAACAGCCTGGAAAACCTGGATTATGTATCGACTGCTCTGGTCCAAGACCAGGTCAACATTACGGAAGGTGCCTGGCGTTGCAAGGTGTTGCTGGAAATTATTGAACCTTCACTTGTTGAGAGGCAAGAATTTCTTGCTTTCTCCGATGTTTACAGCAGAACGCAGCATTTGAAAACGCATTCCGCTCGTAAAGCGCTTTCACCGCGAGAGCGCATGCGTGAAGACAAGGAGCGCCTGAGCGTGGAAAAAGAAATGCACCAGCCAGTGATCGAAGCGGCGAGGGCTGTTATCCGTTGGCGAGCGAAGGGTGGAAAGACGCTGCATTAATGCAATATCCCATTGAAAATACATCGATGAGCTTTATGCTAGAATGGTACTGCCCGCTTTTCAGGCGGTGACGCTATTCGGGCAGATATGGCTTGAACGATACGTCTTCGGTTGCTGTTAGCCAGAGGATCGTGTGAGCGGGCTTTCCTTAGAAAAATACCAGCCCAAACAGGAAAAAAGCCAAATGGGGCGCGTATCACGCAGCCCTACGCATTGGATCAAAAAAGGAGTGTTGCATGAAAAAATCAACGACTGGTCTGCTACTCGGTTCTGCTTTGGCCGTTGGTCTTTCTGGCTGTGCTAGCTCGGCATCACAGTCCGAAGGTCAAACAGCGGGCTATGACGCGGACAAAAGCTGGTATCAACACCCGATGGTATGCGGCCTTGCCGGCAGTGTGATTGGCGGTGGCCTAGGCTATGCAACCACCAGTGAGTCTGACGAAGATAGCGGCGCGGCAATCGGTGCCACCGCCGGTGCTGCGCTGGCAGCGTATCTTTGCGCGGATAAAAGTGAAGAAGTTAAACCCCAATGCCCTGGCTATGGTGAAGTACCGGCAGGCGTTGCTGTTGATGCAGAAGGCTGCCCGCTTGACTCTGATAATGACGGCGTAGCGGACTATCGGGATCAGTGCCCCGGTACGCCGGCCGGTGTTGCCGTCGATGCCAAGGGTTGCCCGCTCGACTCTGACAACGATGGCGTAGCCGATTATCGCGACCAGTGTCCGAATACACCTGCCGGTGAGAAAGTCAACGCGCTTGGCTGCCCGGAAAATCTGGTGCTGGATGGCGTTCACTTTGAGTTTGACTCTGCCAAGCTGACGGCCGAAGCCGAACAAGAGCTGGATGATGTTGCTGAAAAGCTGGTGCATAACGCCAACGCACGTGTTCGCATTGAAGGCCATACCGATGCCGTAGGCAGCGCACGGTATAATAAAGAGCTGTCTCAGCGTCGCGCAGAATCCGTTGCCAGCTACCTGCAGTCGAACGGTGTACACCAGGACCGTATGAAGTCTGTTGGCTACGGCGAAGAGCGTCCCATCGCTACGAACGAAACACCGGCGGGGCGTGCAGAGAACCGTCGTGTCATGCTGGATGAGTGGAAATAAAGCAACGTTGTAACCTCGTCAGGTTATAGACACACTATGCATCGGACGGAGGGCCAGCGTGCCTTCCGTCTTTTGTTTATGCCATGCCAAAACTTTGCTAGGCTGCTTGCTTGCCGCGGCTTTAAGTGCCGCAACATTGCCGACAACGCCCATTGATAGCGACACGTGATCCTTGGTGTGGATCACCACTGCGCTCAAGGAAAATTGAATGCCCATAGTCACCTTGCCTGACGGTAGCCAGCGTTCACTGAATGAACCGCTGACTATTATGCAGCTGGCGGAATCCATTGGCTCAGGCCTGGCGAAAGCCTGTATTGCCGGAAAAATTGACGGCGTACTCGTGGATGCCTCGGATATTGTTGAACACGATGCTGAAGTGGCAATCGTCACCGCTCGGGATCCTGAAGGATTGGAGATAATTCGTCACACCTGTGCTCACTTAGTAGGGCATGCGGTCAAGCAGCTTTACCCGAGTGCAAAAATGGCAATCGGGCCGGTTATCGACGACGGTTTCTACTACGACATTGACTTTGCTCAGTCGATTACGCCCGATGACCTTGAGACCATCGAAGCGCGCATGCAGCTGCTGATCAAGCGGGAATATGACGTTGTACGCGAGTATGTCGATCGCGATAAGGCAATGCTGACGTTTCTGCACAGGGATGAGCCGTATAAGCAGGAAATCGTACGCGATATTCCTGAAGATACAACGATCAGGCTTTACCACCACGAAGAATATATAGACATGTGCCGCGGCCCGCACGTGCCTAATACGCGTCACCTCAAGGCTTTTAAGCTGACCAAGCTGGCCGGTGCCTACTGGCGCGGGGACGCGGACAACCCCATGCTGACGCGCATTTACGGTACGGCCTGGGGAGACAAGAAACAGCTCAAAGCCTATCTCAAGCGTCTTGAAGAAGCTGAAAAGCGCGATCACCGCAAGCTTGCGCGCAAGATGGACCTGTTTCACCTCCAGGAAGAGGCACCGGGCATGGTGTTCTGGCATCCTGGCGGCTGGAGCATGTACCGAGCGCTGGAAGATTATATGCGTGACGTCCAGATGCGGCACGGTTATCAGGAGATCAAGACGCCGCAAGTGGTTGACCTTTCGCTATGGAAGAAATCCGGACACTGGGGCCACTATAGCGAACTGATGTTTACCACCGAGTCGGAAAAGCGCGAGTATGCGGTTAAGCCGATGAACTGTCCGTGTCATGTGCAAGTGTTCAACCAAGGCTTGAAAAGCTATCGGGACCTGCCGTTGCGCCTGGCAGAGTTTGGCAGCTGCCATCGCAACGAGCCGTCGGGCTCGCTGCACGGCTTGATGCGCGTGCGCAATTTTACGCAAGACGACGCGCATATTTTCTGTACCGAGGGGCAGATCCAGTCCGAAGCCGAAGCATTTATTGCACAAACCCTGGAAGTGTATAAAACGTTGGGCTTTGACGACGTCGAGCTGAAACTGTCCACGCGCCCGGACGACTTTCTAGGTGAGGTCGCTCTTTGGGAAAAGGCGGAAAAAGGGTTGGAGGCGGCGCTTGACGCAACAGGCCTGGAATGGGAGCTGCAGCCGGGTGAGGGTGCCTTCTACGGCCCCAAAATCGAATTTTCGCTGCGGGACTGTCTCAATCGTATCTGGCAATGTGGTACGCTGCAGCTCGACTTCAATCTGCCCGGTCGGCTGGGAGCGCAGTATGTTGATGAAGGCGGCAGTCGCAAGGTGCCGGTCATGCTGCATCGCGCCATTCTGGGCTCTTTTGAGCGCTTTCTGGGTATCCTGATCGAGCACTACGCCGGTGCTATGCCGCTATGGCTGGCACCGCAGCAGGCTGTGGTCATGACGATCACCGATGCGCAGCGCGATTACGCCCTGGCATTGGAAAAACGCCTGGCAACGACGGGGCTACGGGTTAAAGCTGACTTGAGGAATGAGAAAATTGGCTTTAAAATCCGTGAGCATACGCTGCAAAAGGTTCCCTATCTCCTGGTGGTAGGAGATAAGGAAGTTGAGGCTGACTCGGTTGCCGTACGTACGCGCAACGGTGAAAATCTTGGTACAATGAGCGTTGAAGCCCTTATTCAGCGTCTTGACACTGAGAGAGCAGTTCTGACGACATCGTCAATTGCCTAAGGAGACGGAGCAATCAAGCGAAGCAACCAGCGCGGGCGCCCACAAGACAAACGCCCACCAATGAACGAGCGAATTACCGTAGACCAGGTGCGCCTCATCGACAGCAACGGTGAGCAGCTTGGCATTGTTCCTACGAGCGATGCCCTTGAGCGTGCCAACGAAGCGGGAATGGACCTCGTGCAAATTTCGAATGCCGATCCCATTGTCTGTAAGATAATGGATTACGGCAAATTCGTCTTTGAACAGAAAAAGCAGAAAGCAGCGCAAAAGAAAAAGCAAAAGCAGATCCAGGTCAAGGAAGTCAAATTCCGTCCTGGCACTGACGAAGGTGACTATCAGGTTAAGCTTAAAAACCTGATGCGCTTTCTGGAAAGTGGTGACAAGGGTAAGGTCACACTGCGCTTTCGCGGTCGCGAAATGGCGCATCAGGACATCGGCCGCAAGCTGATGGAACGAATTGCCGACGACCTCGAAGGTATCGGGTCTGTGGAGTCCTTTCCGAAAATGGAAGGGCGCCAGATGATCATGATACTTGCCCCGAAGAAGAAGTGATCCAACGGCCGGTTAAACGGGCCAGCGGCAACGCTGGCAGGCCTTGGATTTTCTAAAGAATATCGAGCGGAGCTATTCTCATGCCGAAAATCAAAACCAACAGCGGTGCTGCCAAGCGTTTCAAGAAAACCGCTAACGGTTTCAAGCACAAGCAGTCCTTTCGCAGCCACATCCTGACCAAGAAGTCGACCAAGCGTAAGCGCCAGCTGCGCGGTATGCGCCAGATTCATGACGCCGACAAGGCGTTGGTTCAGCGCATGCTGCCGAATCTGTAAACGGTTGGATCTTCAGGAAGCGCAATGCTGCGCTATCCGTCTTATAAAGTCAGGAGTGTGTTATGACTCGTGTTAAGCGTGGCGTAGTCGCCCGTCGTCGCCATAAAAAAGTATTGAAGCAGGCCAAGGGGTACTACGGTGCCCGGTCACGCGTGTTCCGCGTTGCCAAGCAGGCCGTCATCAAAGCCGGCCAGTACGCGTATCGTGACCGCCGCAATCGCAAGCGCCAATTCCGTGCGCTGTGGATTCAGCGTATCAACGCCGGCGCTCGCCAGCACGGCCTGTCGTACAGCCGTTTTGTTGGTGGCCTGAAAAAGGCCGGCGTCGAAATTGATCGTAAGGTGTTAGCCGACCTGGCTGTCCATGAAAAAGCGGCTTTTGCTGCGATTGTGGAAAAAGCCAAGGCTGCCCACTAAAACATTCGCGTTACCTGCGCGTACGCAATGTCATAGGTCTCATCACGTGACCCGTACAGGGGAAGAGCAGCCGCTCTTCCCCTGTTTTTTTGGCATTGTCGTTGCGATATTTCTGATAAACGGGCAAACGTCAAACTCGGAGTCAATCGGATGGATCATCTTCCTAGCCTGGTATCTGACGCGCGTGCCGCGATACGGGCCTCGCAAAGCGTTGCAGCACTAGAAGAATTGCGTGTCCGCTATTTGGGAAAAAAGGGCGAAATTACAGCCTTGCTCAAGGGGCTGGGTCAGCTGGCAGCGGAAGAGCGCCCCGCCGCCGGCGAGCGCATCAATCGTGCAAAGCAAGCGCTTGCAGGTGAGATCGATGAAAAGCGCCAGGAACTGGAGAAGGCTGCACTGGATGCACGGCTTGCCGCTGAAACGCTGGACGTCACGCTGCCGGGCCGCGGCCAGGTACCCGGCGGGCTGCATCCGGTAACGCGTACCCTGGAACGTATCGAAGAGCTGTTTACTCGCATCGGTTTTGACGTGGCGGTGGGGCCGGAAATCGAAGATGACTACCATAACTTTGAAGCGCTGAATATTCCGGCCCATCATCCGGCGCGCGGTATGGCGGATACGTTTTATTTTGATGCGACAAGGCTTTTGCGCACGCATACTTCGCCGGTGCAGGTGCGCACCATGGAGACCAGCACGCCGCCCGTACGAATAGTCTGCCCGGGCCGGGTATACCGCAGCGATTCGGATCTGACCCATACGCCGATGTTTCATCAAGTAGAAGGGTTGCTGGTTGATGAAGATATCAGCTTTGCCGACTTGAAGGGGACGATCGAGGATTTTCTCCACGCGTTTTTCGAGCGCGAGGACTTATCCGTTCGCTTTCGGCCGTCGTATTTTCCGTTTACCGAGCCCTCCGCGGAAGTGGACATTCAATGCGTGATATGCAGCGGCAAAGGCTGCCGCGTATGTTCTCGCAGCGGCTGGTTGGAAGTGATGGGCTGCGGCATGGTGCATCCTGCGGTATTTCGTCATTCGGGTATTGATGCCGAGCAGTTTAGCGGCTTTGCCTTTGGCATGGGCGCCGAGCGTTTGGCGATGTTGCGCTACGGCGTTAACGACTTGCGCCTGTTTTTCGATAACGATCTGCGCTTTTTGCGGCAGTTTGCCTGAGTCTTGCGCTAAATACGGGATAGAACATGAAGTTTTCTGAACAGTGGCTGCGTGAGTGGGTGTCTCCGCGGCTTGATACGCAGGCCATGGCGGATCAAGCCACCATGGCGGGGCTGGAAGTCGATGCGATCGAACCGGTTGCCAAGGCTTTTACCGGCGTTGTTGTCGCCGAAATCTTGACCCGGGAGCCGCATCCCAACGCTGACAAGCTAAGTGTTTGCACCGTCGACGATGGTTCGCCGGCGCCTGTGCAGGTGGTATGTGGCGCACCCAACGTGGCGGCGGGGCAGAAAGTGCCCTTTGCCCGCGTAGGAGGCATGCTGCCCGGCGATTTCAAGATTAAAAAGGCAAAGCTGCGCGGTGTGGAATCAAACGGGATGATTTGCGCGGAGTCCGAGCTGGGGCTGGCAGAAGAGGCTTCACCGGGCATTATGGTATTGCCGGCGACGTCTTCGGTGGGTGAAGATTTTCGCCGCTATATGGCACTCGATGACAATGCGATCGATATTGACCTGACGCCCAATCGCGGTGACTGCCTGAGCCTGAAAGGCCTGGCGCGAGAGCTCGGCGCTCTTAATCGCCTGGCGGTAGAGACACCCGATACGTCGCCGGTGCCGGTCGGCCACGATACGGTGCTACCGGTTGATATTGCATCGCCGGAGCATTGTCCCCGCTATGTCGGGCGTGTTATCCACGGCGTCAACGTAAATGTCGAAACACCGCTATGGATGACAGAGCGTCTTCGGCGTAGCGGCATCCGTGCGATTGATCCGGTCGTAGACGTCACCAACTATGTCATGGTTGAGCTGGGTCAGCCGCTGCACGCCTTTGATCGCGACAATCTTGACGGCGGCATTGTCGTGCGCAAGGCGCAAGAGGGCGAGCGTTTGACGCTGCTCGACGGCCAGGAAATTTCGCTGCGTCCGGAAACGCTGCTCATTGCCGATCATCAAAAGCCGCTGGCCGTTGCCGGTGTGATGGGCGGGGAAGGCTCAGGCGTGAGTGCGTCAACGCGTACGATTTTTCTTGAATCGGCGTTTTTCACCCCGCTGGCGATCGCCGGCCAGGCACGCTCTTACGGGCTGCATACCGAAGCCTCCCACCGCTTTGAGCGCGGCGTGGACCCTCAACTGACCGCAACCGCGATTGAGCGGGCCTCAGCGCTGCTGCTGGCTATTTGCGGCGGTGAAGCCGGGCCGCTTACCGAAGTGGTCAGCGACGTGCACTGTCCGGATACTCGGCGTATTACGCTGCGCGCTCGGCGGTTGGAAAAAGTGCTGGGCAAGACACTGGATGCGGGTGATGTGGAAGATATTCTCGCCCGGCTGGGATTTGATGTGGCGGCAACGGCCGACGGCTGGGACGTGACCGCGCCCAGCTGGCGTTTTGATGCGGCGATCGAAGAAGACCTGATTGAAGAAGTAGCGCGCATTCACGGATACAACAATTTGCCGGTACGACGCCCGGCGATGCGCCTCGCCCTGCGCCCGGATAACGAGGCCGGAGTCAGCCAGGCCCAGCTGCGCCGGCAGATGGTGGCGCGGGGCTATCAGGAAGCCATAACCTATAGCTTTGTGGCCCCAGAGCTGCAGCAGGCGATGCTGCCCAATGCGGTAGCGCCTGCGTTGGCCAATCCGATTTCCAGCGATCTGTCGGTTATGCGGGCCAGTTTGCTCCCCGGACTGGTGCGAGCTGTGGACTATAACCTCAAACGCCAGCAGTCTCGGGTACGGCTTTTTGAAACGGGGCTGGTGTTCAACGGCCACCTGGATAACTTGAGCCAAACACCGATGCTCGGTGCGCTGGCCTGCGGCTTACGCTATCCGGAAGGCTGGAGCAGCGCGGCCAAGCCGCTGGACTTTTACGATGTCAAAGGCGACTTGGAGAGCCTTTTTGCTCTGGGCGGCAGCCCGCAGGATTGGCGTATGCAATCCGGCAAGCATCCGTCGCTGCACCCGGGGCAGTGCGCGCAGATTTTCTACCGGGGTAAGCATGCCGGCTGGCTGGGCACGCTACATCCCGAGGTTTCCCGTCAGGTAGGGCTTAAAACCGAAGCGGTCGGGTTTGAAGTCAGCCTTGAAGCGCTGAGTGAAGGGCGCGTGCCTGCGTTCAGGCCGCTATCGCGCTATCCCGAAGTGCGCCGTGATCTGGCCTTTCGCGTTGCCGATGGCGTGCCGGTACAGTCGCTTTTGGATACTGCCAGAGAGAACGCCGGTGACTGTTTAAGAGAGATACGTCTGTTTGACGTGTACGCCGGGCAAGGCGTGGCCCAGGGCTACAAGAGTGTCGCTCTGGGCTTGACCTGGCAGCATCCATCGCGCACGCTAAATGACGATGAAATCAATCAGTTGGTGGATTCAATCGTTGAGCAGATCAAGCGTGAATTTAATGCCGAGCTGCGCGGCTAATTGAGTCCGCCGCCGCAAGCCGGCGCCAGTCGAGAAAAGGCGCCGGCGGGAGGATAGGCTTTATGAGTGCATTGACCAAAGCAGCGCTGGCTGAGCATCTGCATAGCGAACTGGCACTGTCGAAGCGCGAAGCCAAAGCAGTGGTGGAAACCTTCTTTGAAGAAATTCGCGGCTGCCTGAGGGAAAACGAACAGGTCAAACTGTCGGGATTTGGCAACTTTGAACTGCGCGACAAGCGTGAAAGGCCCGGTCGCAACCCTAAAACCGGGGAAGAAATCCCGATTTCCGCTCGCCGGGTGGTAACCTTTCGCCCCGGGCAGAAGCTCAAGCAGCAGGTCGAAGAGCTCACGGCGAAAAAGCGTTCGGATAAAGACGCCTGAAGCCGCCGTTTTTTTCACGGGCCGCTTTTTGTCACGGGGAATGCCGCCAGGCATTCCCCGTCCTGCGAGGGTGTCCTTCGGCGCCGGCTTTTTCGGGTATTATTTGGCCGCTTTTAGGGCCGTCTCGTCTGATTGCCCGGCAAGCATCTTGCGTAAAAAAGCGCGGGTGCGCGGATCCTGCGGCGCGCTGAACAGCTGCGATGGCGGGCCCTGCTCAACAATGCGTCCGCTTTCCATGAAGATAACTCGGTCGGCCACGTCGCGGGCAAAGTTCATCTCGTGGGTGACCACCAGCATGGTCTGCCGCTCGGCGGCCAGCTGTTTCATCAGTTCCAGGACTTCTTCCACCCACTCGGGGTCTAGCGAAGAGGTGGGCTCATCAAAGAGAATGACGTCGGCTCGCGCGGCCATGGCTCGCCCGATGCCGACGCGCTGCTGCTGCCCACCGGACAGGGAGGCCGGATAGGCATCGCCCTTGTCGGCCAGCCCGATACGCTCGAGAATGTCACGCGCACGGGCATGGGCTTTGTGTCTGGGCCAGCGATGAACCACGAGCAGACCTTCGGCGATATTTTCCAGCGCTGTCTTGTTGGCAAACAGCGCATAGTTCTGAAAGACAAAGGCCGTGCGTCGCCTGACCGCAAGTATCGAACGCGCGCTGGCCGTCGCTACGTCCATGTCGAGATCATTCAGTACAAGGTGCCCGGCGTCGGGGCGTTCGAGAAAATTCAAACAGCGCAGCAGCGTTGACTTTCCGGTGCCCGAAGGGCCGATCACCACGATGATCTCGCCCCGGGCAATATCCATGTCGATGCCGTCGAGGACTGCGGCGCCGCCGAAGCGCTTGACGAGGTTGGTTATCCGAATCATCGGCGATATGCCTTGTTGAGTCGATGTTCCAGCCGCCGCTGGCACCAGGCCAGCAGTTCGACCACGGCCCAGTAGATTACCGCTGCCACAATAAAGGCTTCGAAATACAAAAAGCTGCCCGCAGCCTCTTTTTGCGTTGCTCCCATCAGCTCCGTCACGCCCAGCGTGAAAGCCAGCGAGGTGGCCTTGATCATGTCGATGAAGTAGTTCATCAGCGTGGGTACCGCAATACGCGTGGCTTGGGGTAGTACGATGCGCCTCATCAGCTGGCCCTGGGTCATGCCGATGGACAGCGCTGCCTCGGTCTGGCTGCGATCCACCCCGACAATGGCGGCGCGAATCGATTCGGCCATATAGGCAGAAAAATGCAGCGTCAGCCCCATGACGGTAGCCGTTATGCCGTTAATGGTGGTCAGCACCGACATGACCTGGGGCAGGCCGTAGTAGAACAGGAAAAGCTGGACAAGCAGCGGCGTGCCACGAAAAAACGAGATGAACAGCAGCGTTGCTATGTTAAGCACCGGCAGGCGCAACACGCGAATGACGGCCAGTCCGGCGGCCAGCGACAGCGCCAGCACCATTCCCGCGGCGGCCATGCCCAGCGTCAGGGGCAGGTAGCGCAGCAGGATCGGCACCAGCTCGAGCATGTAGGGAACGTCAAGCAGGTTCATGAAAAATCAACGTTCCCTCAGGGGCGGGTAATATCATTGCCGAACCAGCGCTTGGATATGTCGCTGAGCCTGCCGGACTTGCGAAGTTTTTCCAGAGCGCTGTCGACCCGATCGCGCAGCGTGCGGCCGGCCGGCGTGTCGCGGAAGGGCAGGGCATTACGCAGTTTGGAAAACGGCTTGCCGGCTAGCGCCAGGGGGAGCGGTTTTTCCTGGATGACCTGGCTTGCGCTGATCCGGTCCATAACAAAGGCATCCACGCGGCCCAGCGCCGTATCCTGCTCGATGTTGCTTTCGTAGGTGCGAATCTCGATGTCGTCGGCGTAGGGCAGCTCGCGCAGCAGCTGTTCATAGTTGGAGCCAAGGTTGACGGCCACGGTTTTGCCGGCCAGATCCTCGACGCCCTTGATCTCTTCATTGCCGCGCTTTACTACCACCTGAGCGCCGTCATACACGTAGGGCGCGGAAAACAGATATTTCTGCTGGCGTTCATCGGTGATGGTGATCTGGTTGGCAATGGTATCCACGCGCCCCGACTCGAGCATGCCAAACAGTCCCGAAAAGCTGGCGGTGACGAACTCAACGTCGGTATCCATTTGTTGGGCAACGGCGCGCATGACATCGACTTCAAAGCCCTGCAGCGTGTCTTTTTCGACAAACGTGAAGGGGAAGTAGCTGCCCGACATGCCGACCTTCAGCACGTCATCGTCAGCGTGAGCAGTACCGGCCAGCGCCAGGGCGGTGGAGGCCAGCAGGGGAAGCAGGCTAAAGGTTCGCAGCATGAGTACTCCAGCAATTCATTTCTATTTATATTCTTTTCAGGAATCAAAGTGGTTTTTCTTATTCCTGAGCTAGAGGGACGATAAAGGAAAGTGCTTCCGCCGCCAACAGGTCGGCGTGAAAAATGCCGGATTCGCGCGCTGCGTCGGTGCGGTCAGCCCAAGCCGCCTTCAAGGATCCAGGTGATCACCACCTTGAGCACGTAGCCGAACATCCCCGCCCCCAGCACGATAAACAGCATAATCGTGCCAAAGCGGCCGGCGTTGGATTTCTTGGCGAGATCAAAAATGATAAAACACATAAAAACGATCAGCCCGCCAATCATCAGCGGTGTGATCCAGGCTTCGAATGTCTGCTGTAAAGTGGGTTCCATTGGTAACCTCGGCTGGGGTGCATTGCCCGGGCGGACGTGCGCCAACGAATATCAACGTGCTAATATTTGACCAAATTTATCGGGTATTTGTCGACGTTTGCCGCGGAAACATCGGCAAAAGAGGCCATCAGAAGGAGAGACTTGCTACATGTCGCAGCTTACTATTGTGGTTGGCACTATGTACGGTGGTGCGCTGGACGTGGCCGAACAGGTCATGCCGCTGTTTGAAAACGCCGGGTACAGCGTCGAGATTACCGAGCAGGCCACCCCGGCCATGCTGACAGCTCAGGATACGGCGCTGGTGCTGTTTTGCGTTTCTACCACCGGCAGCGGCGACTTCCCCGGTAACTTTGTGCCCTTTGCGCGCGCGCTTGAGGAGCAGAGCCCGTCACTTGACGGGCTGCGCTACGGGCTTATCGCCCTGGGTGACAGCTCCTACGGAGAGACGTTTTGCGGTGCCGGGCGTACGCTGGATGCGCTGCTGGAAAGCTTGGGCGCTACGCGGCTGGGCGAGCGTCTTGAAGTGGACGCCATGGAGACCTTCATGGCCGATGATGCCGCCGTGCCCTGGGTAGAACAATGGATTGAACAACACCGGCTCAAGGTGGCGTGATGATCAAGCAGACGGCATCGCCGGAGCGCATCAGTCTTGGCGTGGGGCTATGCGCAATTATGCTGGCAGCGCTGCCGCGCTATATAGCCGGCGGCCATGAAACGCGCCAAACGCTGGTGCTGCTGGGTGCCGCCGCCATTGCCGCGGTAATGGCGGTGCAGTGGCGCTGGTTGGATAAAGCCGGCAGGCAGCGTCTGCCGCGGCTTTTACTGCGCCTGGCCGGCCTGTTGGCGCTGGGGCTGGCGTTGGTGTTCAGCGGATACTCGCTTTTCGGCACCGCTCACAGCTGGGCGGTTAGCCTGTCTCACGGTGCTACGCTCGGGCTGTTACTGTATGCGGTAACGCTATGGCGCCGTTAACACTTTGCATATATTTCCAGCGGGTAGCATGCGTGCTTCTACGCCGGGGCAAACCGAGGCGCGTGCAGCCAGTCGATAAAGCTTTCGGCAGGTACAGGGCGTGCAGCATAAAACCCCTGCACCAGATCGATGGCGTAGCGCCCCAGCTCATCCCATTGACGGCGCGTTTCTACGCCTTCGGCGACGACGGTCAATCCAAGCTCACGCGCAAGGCTTGCAATGGCGGCGATAATCGCGCGGCTGCTGCGGGTTTGGCTATCCAGCGCGGTGATGAAGCTACGGTCAATTTTCAGACTGTAGGCCGGAATATTTTGTAGATAGCTCAGTGAAGAATAGCCGGTGCCGAAATCGTCCAGAGAAATACGAAAGCCGCTATCGCTCAACGACTGCAAAACGGCCAGGCCCTGGGCGTGCCTGTCCAGCAGTATGCTTTCGGTCAGTTCAAAAATGATCAGGCGAGGCGAGAGACCGGCGTCCTGCAGTTTTTGGCGGACGCCGGCGGCAAAGCCGGTCTGCCAGAACTGTGCCGCGGACAGGTTGATCGCTATGGGCACCGGCGTCAGCCCTTGTTGTTGCCAGCGCTTCATGTCGTCAATCACGCATTCCAGCACTCTATTGCCCAGCGGCAGGATAAGCCCCGAGCGCTCTGCCAACGGAATGAATTCGCCCGGTGAAATGAGGCCGCGCACCGGATGCTCCCACCGGACCAGCGCTTCAGCGCTGCAAAGACAGCCGCTGTGTCGGCTAAACAACGGCTGGTAGTGCATCACCAAGCCGCTGCCGTCTTCCAGCATATCGCGTAGCTGTGTCTCCAGGGCCAGGCTATCCTGCGCCTGGATGTCCATTTCCGGGCGATACAAGCGGTAGGTGTTGCGTCCTTCATGCTTGGCCCGATACATCGCTGCATCCGCACTTTGAATCAGCGCCTCGGCCGTTGTGCCATCCTCGGGATACAGGCTAATGCCCAGGCTGCAGCCAATGCGAAAAGTGTGGCGTTCGATGCAAAAAGGGGCGCTTACGGTATCAATCAGGCGCTGGGCAATACGGATGGCTTCGGCAAAGCCGCTGACGCTGGGCAGCAGGGCGATAAACTCATCTCCGCCAAGGCGTGCCAGGGTGTCGTCTTCACGCAGCTTTTTGCCCATACGTTCGGCGGTCTGGAGCAGCAGCTCATCGCCAAGGGCGTGCCCCAGCGTGTCGTTAACCTGCTTGAAATGATCCAGATCGATAAAAATGACCGCCAGCGCTTCCTGGGCACGGTGCGCATGGCGAACGGCCAGTTTGATACGGTCGACCAACAGCCGGCGGTTGGGCAGCCGTGTAAGCGCATCGTAATAAGCCAGGTGGCGAATTTGCTCTTCATTTTCACGAATATGGGTGATGTCGGCGAAAAGGCCGGCGTAGTTTTGCACGTTGCCCTGTTCGTTATAAATAGCCGTAATAGTGAGCAGTTCAAGATAAAGCTCCCCGGACTTTTTACGATTCCACACTTCGCCGCGCCAAAAGCCGTGCTGTTTCAGCGTCTGCCACATCTTTTGATAAAACGCGGCGTCCTGCCGCCCGGAGGATAATACGCCAGGGTTGCGCCCGGTCACGTCTTCCAGCGTATAGCCCGTCAGGTGGGTAAACGCTGGGTTGACGAACTCGATGCGCACGTTCGGGTCGGTAATGATGATGCCTTCAAGCGAGGAATCGATAACCTTTTCCGCCAGCTGCAGGTGCTGGTGCGAACGGGCCAGCGCTGAGTCGCGCTGCTCCAGCGCCTCGCGTAAATCCTTGAGATAGTACTGCTCGGCGCCGGCCAGCATATCGCGAAAGCCAAGCAGCCCGCTGATCCGCTGGCTGTCATCAAGCACCGCTAAATGGCGGATACGATGATTGATCAGCAGGTCGCGGGCCTTTAGCAGCGGGGCGTTTTGCTCAACGGTCAATAGCGGCCGGCTGGCCAAGGCGGCAATCGGCGTATTGCCCGGATGTTGGGCAATAAAACGCACCAGATCACGCTCGGTCAGAATGCCCAAAGAGGCGTCGCTGCACAGCACAATGGCCGCTTCGTAGGCTTGGTGGTGCATCGCCTGCGCGGCATCGGCCAGCAGCATGCTGCCGGGCAGCGTGAGAGGGCGGGTGCGCATGGCCGCGTGCACTTCCCGTAGCTTTAGATAGGGCTCAAGCCCTTGGTTCAGCGCGATATCCGTTTGCGATATGATGCCTACCGGGCTATCGCCGTCGACGACCAGCAGATGGCGATAGCCCATCGCCTTGATCAGTATCGCGGCTTCGCCCAGCGATTCGTCAGCGCTGATCGTGGCCACTGGCTGACTCATGCATTCGGCGATCGGGCGGTGTACGGCGGCTGCGTCACGAAAATCGACGGCGAGAGCGTCGTGTTCTGTCCAGATGCCGACGGGCGCATCGTGCTCGACCACAAGAATGGCACTGCAGCAGCGCGCCGCCATGCGCTTGGCCGCTTCGTTCAGCGGTGTCTGAGGCGCGCATTCAAGCAGGCCGGTTTGCATGATGCGCGAGATAGAAAGCTCTTGATTCATAAGTGCCGCACTGGTCTATGCCCAATATGGATTCGTACATTACGGTTGGTTTTCAAGCTTATCATGTCTGCCCGTTTTCCCGTGTCGTTCTGACAAAAAGCCCTTAATGCTTGTGACAGGGTTGCATTATGCCACCAGGCCCCCATCATTACGCGCAAGGCGCTTGCCAGCCTGCGCCGGGATTCTTAAAATTGATCCCTGATTTTTTATTGCGAATACCCATCGCCCAGCCGCTAGAGGACAGTTCATGCAAGTTTCCGTCGAGACGACCTCCCCGATCGAACGCCGTCTTACCATCCAGGTGCCGGCTGCCGAAATCGACGAGGCCGTAAGTGCGCGCCTGAAAGACACCGCGAAGACCGCGCGCCTGAATGGTTTTCGCCAGGGTCGCGTGCCGATGTCCGTTGTCCAGAAGCGCTACGGCCCGAGCGTGCGCAACGACGTTGTGGGCGAAGTCATGCGCGAGCGCTATGTCCGCGCCATCACGGATGAGGCACTGAATCCGGCAGGCTACCCGTCCATTGATCCGACCGTTAACGAAGCCGGCCAGGATCTGGAATTCGTCGCCACCATGGAGGTATATCCTGAGGTGGAGCTGGCCTCCATTGAGGGCACCGACGTTGAGCGTCCGGTGGTTGAGATCGCCGAGGCAGACGTTGAAGAGATGATTGAAACGCTGCGCAAACAGCACGCCGACTGGCAGGTTGTCGAGCGCGCCGCCGCCGACGGCGATCAGGTCAAGATCGACTTTCAGGGATTCATCGACGATGAGCCGTTTGACGGCGGCAGCGCCGAAGGCCACGAACTGGTGCTGGGCTCCAACAGCTTCATCCCCGGCTTTGAAGAGCAGCTGGAAGGCGCGAAGGCAGGCGATGAAAAGACGGTGAAAGTCACCTTCCCGGAAGACTACCAGGCAGAGCACCTGGCCGGTAAGGAAGCCTCCTTCAAAGTCAAGGTGCACGAGGTTAAAGCCCAGGTGCTGCCGGACGTTGACGCTACGTTTATCGAGCGTTTCGGCGTGGAAAGCGGAGATGTCGCCGAGTTTCGCGCAGAAGTGAAGAAGAACATGAGCCGCGAAGCCGAACAGGCCGTGGACAATCGTGTCAAGCAGCAGGTGCTTGATGCGCTCAAGGCCGCCAACGATATCCCCGTGCCAAGCGCGCTTGTACAGCAGGAAGTTGATGGCATGAAACGCCAGGCGGCACAGCAGTTTGGCCTTGGCGAAGACTTCGACGTCAGCCAGCTGCCCAACGAGCTTTTTGAAGAGCAGGCGAAAGGCCGGGTTCAGGTAGGGCTGCTGCTGGCAGAGGTCATCAAGCAAAATGAGCTCGACGCCAGCGACGACGATATCAAGGCCAAGGTAGAAGAGCTTGCCGGGCAGTATCAGGATCCCCAGGAAGTCGTTGACTACTACATGGGCAACGAACAGCTGAAAACCCAGGTAAAATCCGCGATTCTGGAAGAAAAAGCCGTTGCGAAGCTTCTGGAACAGGCGCAGGTGCGCGATGTCAACATGAGCTACCAGCAGGCGCTCGCCGCCGCTCAGCAGCAGGCTGAGCAGCGCGAGGAAGACGGCGCTGATGAAGAAAGCGCCAACGCCTAGCGTCTGCTGACCCTACGCGGCGCGCTGCCTGGCGGCGCGCCTCTCCCTGACCGGACGCAAGGAATCACCCAAATGAGTGAGTTGGATATTCAAAACGCCGGTGGCCTGGTGCCCATGGTGGTTGAACAAAGCGCCAAAGGGGAAAGATCCTACGATATTTATTCGCGCCTGCTCAAAGAGCGCGTGATTTTCATGGTGGGGCCGGTGGAAGACTACACCGCCAACCTGATCGTGGCTCAGCTATTGTTTTTGGAATCGGAAAATCCGGACAAGGATATACACCTTTACATCAATTCACCGGGCGGCTCGGTCACCGCGGGCATGTCGATCTACGACACCATGCAGTTTATCAAGCCCGATGTGTCTACGGTGTGCATCGGCCAGGCGGCGAGCATGGGCGCGCTGCTGCTGGCCGGCGGGGCGGCGGACAAGCGCTTTTGCTTGCCCAACTCACGGATGATGATTCATCAGCCGTTGGGCGGCTATCAAGGCCAGGCATCGGATATCGAAATCCACACCCGTGAAATTCTCGGCATCCGTGATCGCCTCAACCAGATACTGGCGCATCATACCGGGCAAAACATCGATACGGTGGCGCGCGATACCGACCGCGACAATTTCATGACTGCCGAACAGGCCAGAGACTACGGCCTGATCGACGCAGTGCTGGATAAGCGGCCGACATCCTGATAGCGTGATGAACCCGCTTTATCAACGAGCTTTTTCGGCGGCTTTTGCCGCCGCAGTGTAAGAGGTACGCCAATGGCCGACGGCAAAGGCAAGGACGAAGAAGGCAAGCTGCTGTATTGCTCGTTCTGCGGCAAAAACCAGAACGAAGTACGCAAGCTGATTGCCGGTCCGTCCGTGTATATCTGCGATGAATGCGTTGACCTGTGCAACGACATTATTCGCGAGGAAGTTCTCGAAGCCGATGCCGAGAGCGACGAAGAGCGTCTGCCGACGCCTCGCGAGATTCGCTACACGCTTGACGACTATGTCATCGGGCAGGATCGCGCCAAGATGGTTCTGTCCGTCGCGGTGTATAACCACTACAAGCGGTTGAAATCCGAAGTAACGGAAAGCGATGTTGAGCTGGGTAAATCCAACATCCTGCTGATTGGCCCGACAGGCAGCGGCAAGACACTGCTCGCCGAAACCATGGCACGGCTGTTGAACGTACCCTTTACCATTGCCGATGCGACCACGCTGACGGAAGCCGGCTATGTGGGCGAGGACGTTGAAAACATTATCCAAAAGCTGCTGCAAAAGTGCGACTACGACGTCGAAAAGGCAGAGCGTGGCATTGTTTATATTGACGAAATCGACAAGATTTCGCGCAAGTCCGACAACCCGTCGATTACCCGCGACGTCTCCGGCGAAGGCGTGCAGCAGGCGCTGCTCAAGCTGATCGAGGGGACTACGGCCTCGATACCGCCCCAGGGCGGGCGCAAACATCCGCAGCAGGAGTTTGTACAGGTCAACACGGCGAATATGCTGTTTATCGTTGGCGGTGCCTTTGCCGGTCTGGACAAGGTCATCAGCGACCGTTCCGACAAGGCGGGCATCGGCTTTAATGCCAGCGTCAAGAGCAAGGATACCGAGCGCGGCGTAGGCGAGGTGCTGGCTGACGTTGAGCCCGATGACCTGGTCAAGTTCGGCCTGATCCCTGAATTCGTCGGGCGCCTGCCGGTGATCGCTACGCTGACCGAGCTGACTGAAGATGCGCTGATTCAGATTCTGACCGAGCCCAAGAACTCGCTGATCAAGCAGTACGTCAAACTGTTCGAGATGGAAGGCGTCACCCTTGAGTTTCGCGAAGACGCGCTGCGCGCCGTTGCCGGCAATGCCATGGCGCGCAAGACCGGCGCCCGCGGGCTGCGCTCCATTCTGGAGTCTGTTCTGCTCGATACGATGTATGACATTCCGTCGCTCGACGGTGTCAGCAAGGTCGTGATTGACGCATCGGTTATCGCCAAGGAAAGCGAGCCGCTGCTGATCTATGCCCAGCAGCAGGAACCGACCCGCAGCGACGGCACGGATGGCTGACGTGCTTTTGTGCCGGCCTGGCTGATACCGATCGCGCCAGTTGAAGGGGTCGCCTTGGCGGCCCCTTTTATTTGCCTGACGCCACCTGCCCGGCGGGGTTGCGATTGCGCCGCAGGGGTATCCGCTATTCGTTTCAGTTTTCAGCGGTGTCTTTTTTAGCCGCTGAGAAGTTCACCCGATTTGTTGAGGAACGTCTGCGATGCAGCAGAACGCCGAAAAGTCACAGTGTTTTCCCTTGTTACCGCTGCGGGACGTTGTCGTTTACCCGCAGATGGTCCTTCCGCTCTTTGTCGGCCGTGAAAAGTCCATTCAGGCACTGGAAGCGGCCATGGAAGCCGACAAGCGTGTACTGCTTGTGGCCCAGCGCGAAGCCGCCGAAGACGAGCCCGGTCACGACGACCTTTATGCCATGGGCACGGTGGCCGATATCATGCAGCTGCTCAAGCTGCCCGACGGCACGGTCAAGGTGCTGATCGAAGGCGATTTCCGCGCCGATGTCACCGCCGTCACAGAGCACGAGCAAGGCTATACGCAGGCTCGTATCGCCCCGCGTGACAGCGAGCCGTTAACGGATCGCGAACGCGATGCGCTGGTGCGCGTACTGCTTAACCAGTTTGAGCAATACGTTAAGCTGTCGAAAAAAGTTCCTAACGAAGTGCTCAATTCGCTATCGGGCATTGAAGATCCCAGTCGCCTGGTGGATACCATCTGCGCGCATCTATCGCTGAAGATCGGCGATAAGCAGGAGCTTTTGGAGATGGATCGCGTGCGCGATCGTATCGAGCACCTGATGGCGCTGATCGAGTCGGAAATTGATCTGCTGCAGGTTGAAAAGCGTATCCGCTCGCGGGTCAAAGAGCAGATGGAGAAGACCCAGCGCGAGTACTACCTCAATGAGCAGATGAAGGCCATCCAGAAAGAGATGGGTGAGCTGGATGACGTGCCCAACGAGGTGGAAAAGTACGAGCAGGCCATCGAGTCTGCCGGTATGCCCAAGGAGGCGGCCGAGAAAGCCACCCAAGAGCTCAACAAGCTCAAGATGATGTCGGCCAACTCCGCTGAGGCCACCGTGGTACGTTCGTATCTCGACTGGCTGGTCGCCGTGCCGTGGAAAAAGCGCACTCGCGTCAAGCACGATCTGGTCAAGGCCCAGCAGGTGCTCGATGAAGACCACTACGGGCTGGACGAGGTCAAGTCGCGCATCCTTGAATATCTTGCAGTACAAAAGCGCGTACGCAAGATGAAAGCCCCGGTGCTGTGCCTGGTGGGGCCGCCGGGGGTAGGCAAAACATCCCTCGGGCAGTCCGTCGCCCGGGCTACCAACCGCAAGTACGTGCGGCTGGCGCTGGGCGGGGTGCGCGACGAATCCGAAATTCGCGGCCATCGGCGCACCTATATCGGCTCGCTTCCCGGCAAGATGATTCAGCGCATGACCCGTGCAGGCGTAAAAAACCCGCTGTTTCTCCTGGACGAGGTCGACAAGCTGGGCATGGATCATCGCGGCGATCCGTCATCGGCGCTGCTTGAAGTGCTGGACCCGGAACAGA
This sequence comes from Halomonas cibimaris, assembly GCF_039537045.1. GTDB lineage: Bacteria > Pseudomonadota > Gammaproteobacteria > Pseudomonadales > Halomonadaceae > Vreelandella > Vreelandella cibimaris. The sequence continues at coordinate 20,635 of NZ_BAAAZT010000013.1, forward strand.
ACAACAGCTTCAGCGACCACTATCTGGAGCTGGACTATGATCTGTCGGAAACGCTGTTTATCTGTACCGCCAACTCGATGAACATCCCCGAGCCGCTGCTTGATCGGATGGAAATCATTCGGCTGCCGGGCTACACCGAAGACGAAAAGCTGGCGATTGCCAAGCGCTACCTGCTGCCCAAGCAGATCAAGGCGAACGGCTTGAAAAAAGGCGAGTTTGACCTTGACGACGAGGCGCTGCTGGAGCTGATTCGCTACTACACCCGGGAAGCCGGCGTGCGCGAACTTGAGCGCCAGGTGGCCAAGGTGGCGCGCAAGGTGCTGCGCGAGCGGGTCGAGCAGGAGCGCAAAGGGGAAACGGCGAGTGCGAGCAGCGTGCTTGCCGCGCAGGATATTGAGCACTATGCCGGCGTACGCCGCTATAGCTACGGCCTGGCCGACCAGGATGACCAGGTAGGCCGCGTCACTGGGCTTGCCTGGACCTCAGTAGGCGGCGAGCTGTTGACGATTGAGTCGGTAGTGACCCCGGGCAAAGGGCGGGTTAACAAGACCGGCTCGCTGGGTGATGTGATGAAAGAATCCGTCAGCGCTGCCCATACGGTGGTGCGTGCCCGCGCAGAGGCGTATGGTATCGACGCCAAGCGCTTCGAAGAGGAAGACCTGCACATTCATGTGCCCGAAGGCGCCACGCCCAAGGACGGCCCCAGCGCGGGTATTGCCATGGTCACAGCGATGGTCTCGGCCTATAGTAACCGCCCGGTGCGCTGTGCGGTGGCCATGACCGGCGAGGTCAACCTGCGCGGTGAAGTCATGCCGATTGGTGGCCTCAAGGAGAAATTGCTGGCAGCCCGGCGTGGTGGTATAAAGACCGTCCTGATACCCGAAAAAAACCGCCGTGATCTCAAGGAAGTACCGGACAATATCACAGAAGCGCTGGATATTCGGCCGCTGCAATGGATCGACGACGTGCTCGCGATTGCCTTGAGTGACGGCGCCACAAAAAGCAGCGTCGCAGCCGACCAGAAACGATCTGCGGTAGACGATGCGCTGATTAACACGCATTGAACTAAGCCGCTGCAAGGCGGCTCGCCAATGCTGAAATAACGCCCAAAGCCTTGTATGGCGGGCATTTTGCGGCACGGTTGCTTGACAGTCATTTTGCCGCGTTGCTATAAACTGCAGCTGCGCTTTGATCGTCAAGCCAACCGCTAACCGTGCCTTTCAGAGCCATTTTTTAAACCAGTCAAGGGGTGAAGTGTGAACAAGTCCGAGCTGATTGAAGCCATTGCGGCCTCTGCCGATATACCCAAGGCAGCGGCAACCCGTGCGCTGGATGCCATGGTGGAATCCGTCACCGAAAGCCTCAAGCAGGGCGAAAGCGTATCACTGGTAGGCTTTGGTACCTTCACGATCAAAGAGCGTGCTGCGCGTACCGGACGTAACCCGCAAACCGGTCAGCCCATTGAAATCAGCGCTGCGAAAGTGCCCAACTTCAAGGCGGGAAAAGCGCTCAAGGATGCCGTCAACTAAGGTGTCGAGCGCTGGGTGATACTTGAGCGGCGCGGATAACGGTGACGCTGTCAATAACGCTCTCAAGACATGGTGACATGGGCGCATCGCCAAGCGGTGCGCCCATGTCATGTTTTAACGCGGGAAAAAACGCGGGATTGGCCGTGTTTATCTGAGGCAAGCATGCTGCAAAGTATTCGAGACGGCGCCAAAAGCTGGGCCGCAAAGATAATCATCGGCGTTATGGTGGCCGCCATGGCGCTGTTCGGCGTGGAATCGCTGTTTAGTGTCTTCGGTGAAGATCCCGACCAGGCAGCCAAGGTAAACGGTGAAACCATTACCCGCCAGCAGGTAGGGCTGGAGGTGCAGCGCACCATGCGTTCAGGGCAGGTTCCCCCGGAGCAGGAAAAAGCGCTGCGTGAGGACATGCTTGATCAGCTGATCACTCAAAAGCTTTTAACCCAGTATGCCGAAGACGGCGGATTCAAGATCTCCGACGAGCAGCTCGACCAGCTGATTGTCAGCCTGGAGGAGTTTCACGACCAGGAGGGCAGCTTTTCTCCCGAGCTTTTTCGCAACCGCCTGTCCCGCGTTGGCTATACGCCGCTGGCGTTTCGTAACGAGCTGCGCGCCGACATCATGCGGCGCCAGCTGCAGCAAGGGCTTGCGCTCAGCGAATTCACCCCGGAAGCGGAGCGCGAGCGCCTGGCCGCGCTGCAGCGCCAGACGCGGACTTTTCGCTATGCGCAGCTGACAGCAGAGAACGCCGGCATTGAGGTCAGCCCCGACGCCGATGATATGCAAGCCTATTACAAAGCGCACACCGAGCTGTTTCGTCGCCCGGAGCAGGTCAAGCTTCACTACGTAGTGCTCGACCGCCAGGCGATGGCGGAAAGCGTTGCGATCAGCGACGACGAGTTGCGCCAGGCGTGGCGCGAGCAGACCGACGATGCCAGCCGTCGCGTCGCACACATCATGATCGGCTATGGCAACGAACGCAGCCGTGAACAGGCTCGGGCGGTTGCCGAACAGGCGCTGGATGACCTGAAAGCCGGAAAAAGCTTTGCCGATACCGCCGCGCGCTACTCCGACGATACTGCCAGCGCCGAAAACGGCGGTAATCTGGGGGAAATCAGCCGCGGCTTCTTCGGCGAATCGTTCGACGAGGCGGCGTTTTCTCTGAGCGAAGGCGAGGTGTCGGCGCCCGTTGCTATGGACGATGCCCTGCATATCATCAAGGTAACCGACATCGATCGGCCGTCTTTTGACGAGCAGCGTGACAAGCTGCGTCAGATGCTGGCGGCTCGCCAGGTTGATGAGGCATTCAACGAGCGCGCGCAACAGCTGATTGATGAAAGCTTCGCCGCCGATGATTTGCAAAGCGTGGCCGATGATATCGGCTTGCGCGTACAGCGCAGCGGCTGGGTATCCCGCAATGCGGGGCAGGGCGTACTTTCCGAGCCCGGCGTCATGGATAAGGCGTTTAGCGAGGATGTACTGGAAGACGGTTATAACAGCGACGTAATCGAGCTGGATAAAGACCGCCGCCTGGTACTGCGCGTGGTTGAACACCGTGACGCCACCACGCTGCCGCTTGCCGAGGTGCGCGACGAGGTCAAGCGTCGGGTCGTGGCCCAGCAGCAGCAAGCGGCGCTGGCCCGCCGTGCCGCCACGCTGATTGATCGGCTCAAGGCTGGCAAGCCCACGGACTTGGCGTGGCAGCAGGCCAACAGCGTTTCCCGCCAGGCTGGCAGCGCCGTACCCAGTGATATCGTCAATGCGGCATTCCGGCTGCCCAAGCCCGGAGACGACCAGGCGGGATATGGCCGTGTGGCGACGTCCGACGGCGTTGCCATCATCGCTCTGGAGCGCGTTTCCGCCGGCGAGCCCGATGCCGAAATAGAGGCGTTTGTTGCTCAAATGGCTGAGCGACTGCGTTCGCAGGCAGCAGTTCAAGGGCTGATTGACTATTTGCACCAGCAAGGCGCAATCAAGTCGAATTTTTAAGACGCGCTTTGCACGCATTAACGAAAACGCCGGCGTAAAAACCGGCGTTTTTTGTTACTTACAAAGCGCTTTGACGTTCTATCCTGTAACGCAGAATAGACATCACCAGTTGCACAGAAGACTGTTAAGCCACATAGCAAAGTGCCCGTTTTTTCTAACAGTCATACTGTTGCGATAACCCCTTGCGAGTTATGCGCTATAGCGCAATAATGTCCCGGCAAATCGGCGCCATCTTTTGCCGATGTTTGTTTTTGTCGTCACGGCGTTTTTGATAATCGCCGTTTTATTGATTTAGCAAAAGGATATAAACCATGTCACTACTCAACCAGTATGTTCAAAAAGAGCAGCAGCTCAAACAGCTTCAAGAAGAGCTTGCGCGTCTGAAAGACGATCAGCGTCTGCAAAGCGAGCTTGAGTTCAAGGAAAAGCTGGAAAGCTTGATGAACGAGTTTGGCAAGCGTCCGTCCGACGTGATCGCACTGCTTAATCCGGAGCAGAGCAGCGCGAAGCCGACCACCGCTACCGGCCGTCGCAAGCGCCGTCTGAAGGTGTATGAAAACCCGCATACCGGTGAGGTGATTAAAACCCGTGGCGGCAATCACAAAAAGCTGCGTGGCTGGAAAAGCGAACACGGTGACAAAACGGTAGAGTCCTGGGTTATACGCACAGAAGACTAAGCGATTTTTTCGTCGGCCCGCATGAAAGCACGCAGCCAGCAAATGCAGGCCTGATACGCCGTGCAAGTGCTGCGATAGCGTTTACGCAAAATAGCCGTTTATGCTTTTTCTCGGGGGCATTCGCAAGGCCCGCTCCGCCGCGCTCACCGCGAGTTCGATGTGCTTTGTGCAACGTCAGGCTGTGCTACAAGAGGGACACGCAGTTCCAGCTCGTGGCCAAGCCACAGCACGCTGGGCGATTTGCCGCTGATGCGAAGCGAACTGCTGCGGCGCATCAGCTCATGTATCAGACAGTCAACGGCGCCGTCCAGCTGATGAAGGGTCGACAGACGAACAGTCGCATAGTGTTGAGCGGCAACGGGTACGCATCGGTATGGCATTGGCAGCGCCAGGCCGTTAACTGCGCTTGGCGGCAGCAGGCAAAGCCCCACGTCAGTGCGCCGGGCGGTATTAAAGGCGCTGTCCGGCACCAGCCGCGCGGTAAACAGATCAGGCAGTGCAATGCCGGGCACGGCCGCGCTCAAGCGCTCGCCTTGTCCGCCAAGCCCCTGGGCGTGTAGCGTCTGGCTGCCCAGCGCCAGCGCATGGGGCGGTTTGTATTCTCGCCGCATAATGGCATAGTGGCTGCGCTTTTTCTCACGGTGTATTGGCATGCGACAGCCCGGCGGGCGCTGGCCCAGCGCATGGCGTATGCGGCGGCGATAGCGGCGCGGCGTTGTGCCGTAGCGGCGCTGAAACGCGCGTGAAAAAGCCGAATGGTTGCGATAGCCGCAGGCAAGCCCGATGTCTGCAACAGGGTCCAGGGTAAGCGCCAGCAGCACAGCGGCCCGCTCAAGGCGACGGCCGTCACGATAGGTGCCGGGTGAGCTGCCAAAATGATGGTGGAAAAGTCGCCGCACCTGCGAGGTAGAATAGCCCAGATGAAGGGCCAGATCGTCGATACTCAGCGGTTGGCAAAGGGTATCCTGTAGCCAGATTTCGGCACGTGTCATCGCATCCTTCATGATTCAGCCTCTCGTGCATCGGTCTGGCGGACGATCGTCTCGTCCTTGTCGCACCGTTTCGTGCTTATACGCAGGCCAGCAGATAGGGCGCGCAGCGGTAAAAGAGGAAAGCCAAGTAGCTCGGCGTGCACCCAAAACCGGCACGATAAATGTCAACGACTGTAAACAGTGCGCAAGCGTTTTTTACGCTGCTATCCTCGGTAGCCGTTATGCTGCGGCCCGCAACAACGCGGGTATATCACACCTGCTGTGCCAACATGTTTTGCTGCCATCTTTATGCTTGTTTTGCCGGGTCGATAGCAAGTTTACTTTGGTCTTTGTGCGCGTTTGCGCACATTTTTTGCACAAAAAACGCTGCACAAAGCCGTCATTGGCAGAAAACTGTTCTGTCAGACTGCGTTTTTGCCCGCTAATCTTTTATTCAAAACGTCATACAAGGTGAGAATGGAATACGAATGAAACATCGCAACGCGGCTACGCCACAAAGCGGACGAGATAAACTTCGCCAGTTCAAAGAGCTGGACGACGCTTTTGCCAAGGCGCTCAAGGCACTGGATGACCCGGATACCGCTGCCGACATTCCTACCGGACCGCCGGTACGCTCGTTGGATACGCTGGAACGAGAAGACGATGCGAAGGCCAGAGAACAAGCCTTTGGCCGGCATCTGGAGGCGCTGATGAAAGAATACGGCATCAGCCACGCAGCGCTTCTTGAGCTTAGCCATACGCTGCTTGACTACGGCCTTTGGGAAGATCGGCCGCCGGCTCAGCGGTAGCGGTAAACGCGCAGGCTGGGCAAAAACGGCTCGTGCTCGAGTTTTTCATCCCGGCGCCGGGCGCGCGTGCGTTTTTCCGGCGGGGTGAGAGCAGGGCAATTGGTGTGCGGCAGCCGGCCCTGGGCGCTGGGCACAAAGATGGGCATGGCGGCATTCAGGGCTCGGCGGGTATGCCCGTCGGCCAGCGGTTCGGTAAAGAACAGGTTGGCGCGCATCAGCGGTGCCTGCGGCTGTACCTGGGCCAGCGGCTCGGAGGAGGGAATGCCTGCCAGCCGGCGCAGCTGCAGGCGCACATGGGCGGCGTCGCTGTCCAGCGCCAGCAGTTTCTCCTCGGCCTGACGCACGCTCAGCCGCTTGATGGAGCGCCCGCTGCTGTACCAGGCAAAGCGCACGCGGGACACCGGCGCCTCGGCCACGGGCAGGTGGCGCCAGCACTGTTTAAGGTGCAGCCGAGCCAGGCCGTTGCGTTCCAGCACCGTTTGTACCCGGGGGTGTCGCCGGGGCAGGCGTTCTCGGCCTTCGCTCAGCAGGCTCGGCGCCTGCTGCTTGATGGCCTGCAGGGCGTCGCTGAAGCGGCTCTTGGCGGCGTTGGCGCGGATAACCGCATCCAGCAGCGCGTCGTTGGCGGCCACCAGGCCTATATAGTTGCGCGTTTGGCGGCCGTCCTGGCCCGGGGTGTGCCACATGTCGAAAAGCGCTGCGTGCAGCCAGTCGCCGCCCGCACCGGGTGTGTCCAGCGCCCAGTAGCCCGGAGGACATAGGCGCGCCTGTTCATTGACCGCTTCCAGCGCGGCCAGCACGTCGTCGAACGCGCTATCCAACCGGTATAGCAGCTGATAGTCCAGCGGGGTCGATGAGCGGCCGGTCATGGGCATCCTCGTTGTGACGGTGACAAAAACGATGGGCAAAAATGACGGGCAGCGGGCGTCAGTCAGGAAAGCGGGGCGTCGCGATCCGCCTCGCGCAGCAGCCCGTCGATATCCGCTTCGTCCATGGCAGGCTCACCGCGGATGCGGTGCGATTCATCCGCCCAGGCGCCCAGATCCAGCAGCTGGCAGCGGCGGCTGCAAAACGGCCGGTAGACGCTTTGCGCCGCCCAGAGAACGCGCGTGCCGCACTCGGGGCAGGGCAGCGCCACGGCAGACGATGAAGCGGCAGTGTTGCCAGACATGCAAACCTCCTGAGGGCAATATACGTAACAATGGCCGGTGCGACGCGTCAGGCGCGGGCAAGGATGCGATAGCAGGCATCCAGCGCACCGGCCTGAGCGCGCATGAACGCGTCGTCCGCGCTATTATCAATCACATCGCAGCCGCGGGAAAGCCGTTCCCGACGTGAGAGCTGAGCGGCCATGATCGCCTTGATCTGCACGGGGCTGCTGCCATCCCGGGACAGGGTGCGTTCGATCTGCATGGTCTCGGGTATATCAACCACCAGGCAGCGTTTGACCAGCGCGTCCTGGCCAGATTCGAACAGCAGCGGCGAGACCAGCAGCACGTACGGAGCGCGGGCGGTGTCAGCTTCAAGACGGGCCAGATGCGCCAGCAAGCGTTCGCGCACCCGAGGGTGGGTCACGCTTTCCAGCCACGCTCGCTCGGCGGGCTCGGTAAAGATCCGCTCGCGCAGGGCGGCGCGGTTCAGCGTGCCGTCCGGCTGCAGCACCCCGCTGCCGTAGCGCCGGGCAATGGCGGCAAGAGCCGGCTCGCCGGGTGCGACAATTTCACGGGCGACGTCGTCGGCGTCTACCCAGGCCGCGCCGCATGCAGCAAACGCCCGGGCTACGGTGGATTTGCCCGAGCCGATGCCGCCGGTTAAACCAATAATCATCAGAACTTGTGCGGGATACCCGGATTATGCCACCGCCTGTCCCGCTCCTCCTTTCCGTTGGTGAGTGGTTATTGTGAGGTGGTAGCCGTAGCCATCTCCACGTTGGATAACGGTGCAGTATGTGTGCGAAATGCCCTGCACTGCCCCCTGTTGGGTCTGGATATTAAAGCGGCCGGTTCTGCGCACGGCCACACGGCCCGTATGCGTGCCGGCTTTCCTGCCGGCGGGCACGATGGCGCTTACCATGTCGCCGGTCTGAAAACCGTGTACCTGTTTTTGTCGCATCAGGTAGCCACGCGGAAAACCGTGTTTGGTCAGTCGAGTGCGCTGATAGCTGCCGCGCCCGGTGGCTTTGATCGTCAGCGTTGGCACTTGCCAGTGGTGCAGGGCGTCCATTGGGCCGACGCAAGCGGCATCCAGGGCGTGAGTTTTGGGAATACCGAGCCGCTGGCGGTTGTATTTGGTACGGCCACCCGTGCTGACCGTGACAGCTAAGCCGGTGGCCTTGAGCGCGGTGAACAGCGCCCAGCGGGTCGCATTGACCGCACTGGCGTCGCGTAGCGGCTGCTTGAGCTGGCGCTGTACGCGCTCAAGCCGCCCATCCGCCGACAGGCCGTTGGCCTTGAGGCGCTTCTTTAAGCCTTTATCGGTGGCGAAAAAGTCCGCCAGCGGCAACGCATCCTTGGCCTGGTTGCAGTTATGACACGACAGAGCCAAATTGCTGATGCGGTTTGAGCCACCGCACGAACGTGGCACCACATGCTCGACTTCCAGCGGCGTCTCGGTGGCGCCGCAGTAGGCACATGCCCGCCCCCATTTCTCCAGCAGGTACGCCCGCACCATGGCCAATCCGGTCGTCTTGCTGCCCGGATCGAGCTTCAAACGCAGCGGTTGCGTGTCGCCGCCCACCCGATCCTTGAGTCGGATCGTGAACGGGTAGCGTTTATGCACCACGGCGCGACCGCGTTTCAGCAGCAGCCGGGCGCGTTTTTCGCTGCACGGCATCAACGGCTGCTTGCGTTTGTCCCATACGAAAACCGCCATGCGATTTCCTCCCGTGTTCATGCCCTTACGGGCCTTGTGTCGCGGATCGTTCGATCCGTCTCCCCTCGGGAATGTCGATAACCGGCTCCTGCCGACGATACGCTATCAGCAACGGTCAGAACCCTCGGCGTTTTACCTTGCGCCCGCATGACCCTGACCTTTCAGAGTGCCGAACTGAGGAAGCATTCGGCGGTGAGTCTTGACGACCTGTTACCCACGTAGCGGCCATGTTGCCCGCTCTCCCTGGTCAACCGGACCTGCTTTCACAAGCCTCTGCCTTCAGGCAGAGGTAGTTGACGTAATCACCGTCAAATAGGTGGCCATCAGCGCATCGCCGGCGAGCAGGCCAGCCCAGCCCGCCGCGGCCAGAAATGGGCCAAAGGGCATGGGCACGTCACGCCGCCCGGCGCTGGCCTGCAGCGCCAGGCCGACCACCGCGCCAAAACCCGCGGCCAGCATCACAATCAGCGGCAAAAAGCTCCAGCCCAGCCAGGCGCCCAGCGCGGCGAGCAGTTTGAAATCACCGTAGCCCATGCCTTCCTTGCCGGTCACCAGCTTGAACAGCCAATACACGCTCCACAGCGCCAGGTAGCCGGCCATGGCGCCGATCACCGCGGCGGGCAGCATGGCCGGCTGGCAGACCAGCTGATACAGCAGCCCGGCCCACAGCAGCGGCAGCGTCAGGCAGTCCGGCAGCAGCTGGGTGCGCAGGTCAATCACCGCCATGGCCAGCAGCGTAAGGCAGGCGGCGAGCACAAAACCCGCCTCAATGGTGATGTCAAACAGCGCCACAGCGGTGGCGGCAAGAACCCCGCCGGCCAGCTCCACCAGCGGGTATTGCACGCTGATGCGGACGCGGCAGGCCGCACAGCGGCCGCGCCGCTTGAGCCAGCCAAGCAGCGGTATATTATCGTGCCAGCGAATGGGGGTGTGGCAAAGCGGGCACATCGAGCGCGGCGCCAGCAGGGTAAAACGCGGCGACGGCTCGCCGGGCAGCTCCAGCGCCGCTCTGGCTTCGGCGCGCCAGCCGCGCATCAGCATCACCGGCAGCCGGGTGATAACCACGTTGAGAAAGCTGCCCAGACACAGGCCGAACAGGGCCGCCAGCACTACATCGAGCGTTGCCATACTATTCCTTGCAGATGTTTTGTAAAAAAAGCCGCCACGGGCGCGTTGGCCGCTCGGCTACATGGCCGTGCCCAGCGTAAAGATGGGCATGTACATGGCAACGACCACGCCGCCGACCAAAAGCCCCAGCACGGCAATGATAAACGGCTCCATCAGCGAGGTCAGCGTCTCTACCTTGTTGTTGACCTGCTCTTCGTAATAGTCCGCCACGCGGTTGAGCATGGCGTCCAGCGCGCCGGTCTCCTCGCCGATGCTGAGCATCTGCACCACCTGGGTGGGGAACATGTTGGTCATGCGAACGGCAAAATTCAGCGGCCGGCCGCCGATAACGTCGTCGCGTGCCCGCAGCACGGCGCTTTCGTAGACGCGATTGCCGGTAGAGCCGGCGGTGCTTTTCAGCCCGTCGGCCAGCGGTACGCCGGAGCTGAACGTGGTGGCCAGGGTGCGTGAAAAGCGCGCGACGGCGGACATGTGCAAAATATCGCCGACGATCGGCAGTGAGAGCAGCCAGGCGTCTACCCGGTAGGCAAACTTTTCCGAGCGCCGGTGCATGTAGCGAAAAGCCAGCCCCGCCAGCATCACCGCGCCAAGTGCGTGCAGCCAGTACTGCTGCGCCTGCTCGGACAGGTGGATCGTAATCCGGGTAATCGCCGGCAGCTCGGCGTTAAAGCTCTGAAACATGCTTTCAAACTGCGGCACTACCTTGACCAGCAGAATAATAGTGACGCCGATGCCCATCGCCATGACCGCACCGGGGTACCACATGGCCTTTTTGACCCGCCCCTTGAGCGATTCCACCGCTTCTTTGTAGCTTGCCAAACGCGACAGTATGTCATCCATGGCCCCGGCCTGCTCGCCGACGTGCACCAGGTTGACAAACAGGCGATCAAAATGCCGCGGCTGGCGGCGAAGCGTATCGGAAAAGCTGGAGCCGGCCGTGACATCGGCAATCATCCGGCGCAGCAAAGCGACCATTGCCGGCTTGTCGAGGCTGTCGCGGATGACCTCAAGCGCCTGCAAAAGCGGAATACCGGCGCGGGTCATGGTCGCCATCTGGCGGGCAAACAGCGCCACGTCCAGCGGTGTCACCTTGCCCGGGCCGCCCAGTCGTTTGCGGATGCGCCGGACGGTGATGTTCTGGCGCTGAAGCGTTGACTTCACCTCGGCGCGGCTGGCGCTGATGGCGGTGCCGCGAACCTTGTGCCCGTCGGCGCTGGTGCCTTTCCATTTCCAACGGTAGAGCTTTTCGGCCTGCCGGCGGCTGCGCGGTGCTCGTGCCATGCGGCCTTACTCCTGGGTGACCCGGTTGATCTCTTCAAGGCTGGTAACCCCTTCCAGCACCTTCAGCAGCCCGCTGTGGCGCAGGCTCGGATAGCCTTCCTCGCGGGCCAGCCGGTCGATTTCCAAAGCGTTGGCATCGCGCATGATCAGCCCGCGCATGGCCTCGGAAATCGGCACGACTTCGTAAATGCCCACTCGGCCTTTATAGCCGTGGGTGCATTTACGGCAGCCCGCGGGCTGATAAAGCGTCGCCCCGGCGATGTCGTCGTCGTTCAGGCCTTCCTGGCGCAGGGCCTCGGGCGGAATGTCTGCGGCTACTTTACAGTGCGGGCATAGCGTGCGCGCCAGCCGCTGGGCGATGATCAGGCTCACGGCGCTGGCAATGTTAAACGGTGTGATGCCCATGTTCGACAGACGCGTAAGCGTTTCCGCCGCTGAGTTGGTGTGCAGCGTTGACAGTACCAGATGGCCGGTTTGCGACGCCTTGACGGCGATTTCGGCGGTTTCCAGATCGCGGATTTCCCCGACCATCACCACGTCCGGGTCCTGGCGCAGAAACGCCCGCAGCGCGGTGGCGAAATCCAGCCCGATGCGCGGCATGACGTTGACCTGATTGATGCCGGGCATCTTGATTTCCACCGGGTCCTCGGCGGTGCAGATGTTGCGCTCGGTCTGGTTGAGGATATTCATCCCGGTGTACAGCGATACGGTCTTGCCGCTGCCGGTGGGGCCGGTGACCAGCACCATGCCCTGCGGCTGGGCCAGGGCGTGTTCATAGTGGCGTCGCTGGGCTTCGTTAAAGCCCAGCCGGTCGATGCCGATCTGCGCGGCGGAAGGGTCGAGCAGGCGCAGCACCAGTTTCTCGCCGTAGACCGTGGGCAGCGAGTTGACGCGAAAATCCAGCGAACGAGTGCGCGATAGCCGCAGCTTGATGGTGCCGTCCTGGGGCAGGCGGCGTTCGGAAATATCCAGCCGCGCCATGACCTTCAGCCGCGCGGCGATGCGGTGGCGCATGGAAAACGGCGGCCGCGCCACTTCCACCAGCACGCCGTCCACCCTGAAACGCACCCGGTAGAGGGTTTCATAGGGCTCAAAGTGAATATCCGAGGCGCCGTCTTGAATTGCGTCCAGCAAAATCTTGTTGACGAACTTGATGATCGGCGCATCGTCGGCGGTGTCTTCGCCGCCTTCGTCGTCAAACGACAGGGCGTCGTCGTCTTCGCCCACGGCCTCGATTGAGGTGATCGCATCGTTGATGCTGTCCATGCTCTCCAGCATGCTGCGCTCGTTCTGGGCGAGGTAGGCGTTCAGCGAGCCGGCCAGCTGATCGACAGGCGCCAGCACGCCTTCGATGCTAAGCCCGGTGGCAAACTGCAGATCGCCCAGCCGGGTGAGCGTCGAGGGGTAGGGCACGGCCACGGTAAGGCGATGGCCGCGCCGCGACAGCGGCAGCACGCCCAGGTTGCGCAGTACGCGCACGGGGTAGTCACCGGCCGGGGGCAGCGCGTTGACATTGATCGCTTCAAGCGCCACGACCGGCAGGCCATATTCCCAGCCGGCGGCCACGGCGGCATCGGCGGGGTCGACCATGTTTTCATCGACCACGTAGCGCAAAAGCTCCACGTCCCGGCTTACCGCCCCGGCCTCGGCGGCGTTGGCCTGCTCCGAGGTCAGCAGCTGATGGGCCACCAGCCGCTCGGCAATGCCGCGCAGGCCGCCGCGAGCGGTCGCCTGGCTCAGGGTAGACGTAAAGGAGGTATGGCTCATGGCTGTGTCCATTGCTGGTTGCGTGGTGAGTGCCGCTGGCCGTGCGGACGCCCGCCGCCCTCGGCATGCGCAGCCGTTGTACCACAGCAGGGCGGGTATTGGTATGACAAGCCCCAGCCCGAACGCATCAGGCGGCTCGGCCCTGATCGGGACGGCGGCGTATACGCCGAAAGAGGTAGAATAAGGGGGGAAATACGTTGAAGGAGCGTCAACCGTAAGTTAGTGTAACGGTGAATAGCGCCAAGGTTGCCTTGGTGCCCGATCAAAACAGCGGAGTATCCTATGCAAACGAACGTCGACCCCCAAACCGCGCGCCCCGCTAAGCAGGGCGGTTTTACCCTCATTGAGCTGATGATTGCGGTTGCCATTATCGGCGTGCTGGCGTCTGTTGCCATTCCTCAATATCAGAGCTATGTGGCAAGGGCACAGTATGCTGAGGCATCAAGCCTGTTAGGCGGGGCACGCATTACCATTGAGGAGCGTGTAGCCAAGACCGGGCTGGGCAATACTGGAATGTCGGGTAAAAGTGGCTTAGAGGAATATGGTGTACGTTTGCAGGGCGAGCATGGGGCCATCAATAGCTTCTCTGATGCAAGTGACGGTGCAGTAGTTACTTACACATTTGGCTCTGGCGCCGATGCTAGCGTAGCGGGCGTGCTGAATGATAAAAAAGTTTCTTATATATACAACCCCGAGACAGGCTGGTCGTGCAATAAAGACACAACCGATAAGGAGTATCGCAGCGGGCTTTGTGAGAGCTACACTGCGCCAAAAAATGAATGACTAATATCATTAACTAAGCTTGTTAAAAGGAGCCGAAAGGCTCCTTTTTTATGTCTGGCTGCCGGACGCCGCCAAGCACCTGAAAAGAAAGCGCAAAAAAGGCTTTTCATCCGCTGCGAAAAGCGCTATAGTACGCCCCGTCTTGAGGCGAGCATATTGCCCAAGCGCAAAGCGGAGCGTGGCGCAGCTTGGTAGCGCGTTGCAATGGGGTTGCAAAGGTCGCAGGTTCGAATCCTGTCGCTCCGACCAGAATTAGCAGTAAAAACGGTCACTTAGCGCATTCGCTGAGTGGCCGTTTTTTGTGCGTTTGGCTTTAGGTTCCAAGCAGGTTCCACGCGTCATAAGGTGGGAGCGCGCTGTCTGGCAGGATGCGCCGGTTTGGCCGGCGCAGCCCGGCTGCCATATTAGTCGTTGGGTGGCGTATCGTCCGCCCCGGTGCTGTTCTCGCGATGCTTCAAGTTGGCTTCAGCGGTGTTGCTGACAGGCTTATCTTTACCCATCCAGGTGAGCAGGTCGCTCAGCCGGTAGACAATGCGGCGGCCACGCTCAATATACTGTGGGGTCGGCCGGCCAAGCAGCACGCCGGTCGTGCGGCTTTTGCGGGCGGTTGATGGCTGCGCGGCAATCAGATGGGGAAAGATGGAGCTTTCACGCAGCTCGATCAGCTTAGGGTCACAGCCATCTTGATAGCGCTTGAGCGCGTTATTCAACAGCTCGACTGGGTCTTGCTTCTTTGTAACTATTCAGGTGGCGTCGGGTGAGACTCGCCAACCCGCTGTTCCTTCAGGCATAGTACCGTCATTCGACTCCCCCACCCAGCAGGCAACATGACCATC
>NZ_BAAAZT010000014.1:0-8632 GCF_039537045.1 Halomonas cibimaris
TTTCCGCCGCCCGAGGGCGTTGGAAAAAGCGAATCAATCTTGGCTCAAGGTTTCAAACGTCTCAAACAAAACCCGAAGGTTTTTGACGAGACACTTGCCTTGATAATAGGTGATTTGTCACCCACTCAGGCAAGCGCCCACATGAATTACCTGATCAACTTGTTAAAGAGCGTCTCGCAAGGCCGTTATGTCGGCCTGCAAAACGGCGATGACTTGCCGTCTCTGCTGCGAGGAAGGCGTATTCTACACGCCTTGAAGTGGTTGTCAACTGCGATTCTTTAAACCGCCACGATTTTAAACTCGCATAAATTGTTGACACCCAAGGCCTTTTTTGGGCCTTTCACCGCGGGCAACGCTTGGCGTCGCCTGCAGCGGATGCGTACTCTACGGGCTGAGGCGGCGTTTGGCAAGGGATGGCAGGAAATAAATTATTGCCCGGGTTTTAACTTACGCATCACTGCCTGAACTGGCCCTGACGCAACGTAAGCGCCAAAGAGCAGCAGCAGCATGACAGAAGGCTCGACGGAAATCATCACAAAGCCCAGCACAACCGCTAACAGCACGACAAAAGGCACCGGCTTTTTGAAGTCAATATCCTTGAAGCTGTAATAGCGCACGTTGCTCACCATCAGGATCCCGGCGGCGGCTACCAGCCCCAGCATCAATAGCTTAAAACCCAGCTCATTGGCTTCAAAGCTGTTAAATGTCCATACGCTTGCCGCCACCAGCGCCGCGGCCGAAGGACTAGGCAGCCCGATAAACCATCTTTTATCCACGCTGCCAATCTGCACATTGAAGCGCGCCAAGCGCAGTGCCGCACAGGCGACGTACAAAAATGCCACCACCCAGCCGGTCTTGCCGATATCCTGTAAAATCCAGGTAAAGGCCACCAGCGCCGGGGCCATGCCGAACGAAAGCATATCGGCCAGGCTGTCATATTCAGCGCCGAACTCGCTTTGCGTATTGGTCATACGCGCCACGCGGCCGTCCAGACCGTCCAGCACCATGGCGATAAAGATTGCCACGGCAGCCGCTGAAAAATCGCCGTTAATACCCGCCACTACGGCAAAAAATCCGGAGAACAGCGCCGAGGTGGTAAACAAATTGGGCAGCAGATAAATGCCTTTGCGACGCACTTTCTCCCCGCCTTCCATGGATTCTTCTACCACCTCGGTCTCTCGCATGAAGGCAGCGGCAAGGTCTTTGTTGCGCCGAGTGCCCGCCTGATCGTCGCGGGATGCCGAGGACGGCACGCTATCACGATTCTCTTCAGTCATAGCAAATACCCTGCACCACAGTGAACATCCTGACTCATGAGTGGCCTCCCCTCTGAAATAAAAATCTGTTGCGTCCCAGTTTGCATTCTACATGGCAGCAACGCACCCATCATCGGCAAGGCCCCAAACCTTTGAGCGCAAAACGCAAAAAAGCGCGCACGGTCGTGCCGTGCGCGCCTTGATACGCCGCCATATCGCGGCCGCCTATCGCTAAGCGAAGCGACTTGGCTTAGTTCTTCTCTTTATCCACCAGCTGATTGGCAGCAATCCAGGGCATCATGCCACGCAGCTTGGCACCGACCTTTTCCATTTCGTGCTCGGCGTTGAGGCGACGGCGCGCGGTCATGGAAGGGTAGTTCGTCTCGCCTTCAGTGATAAACATCTTGGCGTATTCGCCGGTCTGAATATCCTTCAGCGCCTTGCGCATGGCTGCGCGTGACTCTTCGTTAATCACCTTGGGCCCGGTAACGTATTCACCGTACTCTGCGTTATTGGAGATGGAGTAGTTCATGTTGGCCACGCCGCCTTCATACATCAGGTCGACGATCAGCTTGAGCTCGTGCAGGCACTCAAAGTATGCCATTTCCGGCGCATAGCCTGCTTCCGTCAGGGTCTCGAAGCCTGCCTTGACCAGCTCGACGGTACCGCCGCAGAGCACGGCCTGCTCGCCGAACAGGTCGGTTTCCGTCTCATCCTGGAAGGTGGTTTCGATGATGCCGCTACGGCCGCCGCCGATGCCCGCTGCATAGGACAGCGAGAGCTCTTTGGCATTGCCCGATGCGTTTTGATGAACTGCGATCAGGTCCGGAATACCCCCGCCCCGCACAAATTCACTGCGCACGGTATGGCCCGGCGCCTTGGGCGCAATCATGACAACATCCAGATCGCTACGCGCTTCAATCTGGTTGTAATGGACGTTAAACCCGTGGGCAAATGCCAGCGTGGCGCCTTCCTTCAGGTTAGGCGCCATCTCGTTTTCATAAATGGCTTTCTGGTTTTCATCCGGCGCCAGCATCATGACCACGTCAGCGGCTTTGCACGCCTCAGCGACGGTTGCCACCTTCAGCCCGGCAGCTTCAGCTTTAGCGGCAGACGCAGAGCCTTCGCGCAGCGCTACGGTAACGTCCACGCCGGATTCCTTGAGGTTGTTAGCATGGGCGTGCCCCTGAGAACCATACCCCACGATCGCAACCTTTTTTGCCTGGATAAGTGACAAATCGCAGTCTTTATCATAATAAACGCGCATAGCAGAAACTCCAGAACGGTATAATCAGTGTCAACAGCGTGCACAGAAAAGGTTCGAAAAACACCCTTTTACGCTGCCTGGCTTGCAAGGCAGCAAGCGCTACGGCATGCCACTGACTCTACGCCACCACCGCTATTGCGTAAAACGCTATATTTGCAATATAACATTGCAAATATAGCAACACGGAGCCGCCATGGATTTTCGCACGCTGCACCACTTTATGCTGCTCGCTGACACACTCCATTTCGGCCGCGCCAGCGAGCTGTGTCACATCAGCCCGTCAACGCTTAGCCGCTCCATACAGCAGCTGGAAAACACCTTGTCGGCAACGCTTTTCGAGCGCGACAATCGCCACGTGGCCCTAACGCGACAGGGACTGACATTTCAGCGTTACGCCCGTGAGACACTGGAACAGTGGGAAGCCGTTAAGCGCTCTCTGGCCGATGAGGCCGAAAAACTCACCGGCTCTATCAGTATTTACTGCTCGGTCACCGCAAGCTACAGCTTTCTATACACTCTGCTCAGCGATTTTCGCCGCCAGCATCCGGGGATTGAATTAAAGCTGCGCACAGGGGACCCGGCGGAGGCCATGAGTCGAGTGCTATTCGGAAGCGACGATATGGCGATTACGCCAAGACCTCGGCATCCGCCAGCGGCGCTGGGGTTTAAATCACTCACGCGCTCGCCGCTTGTGTTTATTGTCCCAAGCGCAGCTTTGAGCTGGCTGCCGCACCGCCCGGAAAGTTCAACCGCAGCGCAGTGGCGCGACGTTCCCATGATCTTGTCCGAGGCCGGCCTGTCACGCGAGTACACCGATACCTGGTTCAAGGCGCTGGGGATTATCCCGCACATCTACGCCCAGGTAGCCGGCCATGAAGCCATTGTCAGCATGGTGGGGCTGGGGTTTGGCGTGGGCGTTGTGCCACAAATCGTGCTGGATAACAGCCCCCTGGCAGATCGCGTTCGGGTGCTCAGCGTCAAACCAGAGCTGCCCCACTACGATGTCGGACTTTGTATGCTGAACCGCCGCCTGAAAAGCCCCAGACTCCGGGCACTGTGGGACGCTGTTAACGAACACAGGCGTTAACACGCAAAAACGGCAGGCCGCAGCCTGCCGTTTGCATCATCTTGGAAAGGTTTTGCATGGTGCTAGAAAAATGAGCCCCGAGGCTACTTTTTTGGCGCAACGCCTCTTGGCCGTGGCACGCTTTCCTGACGCATGCTGTCCGAGCCGCGTGGGCGCACGTATAGCACAAGCGCGTGATCGATGAGTTCAAAACCGTGCTCTTCTGCGATTTCCTGCTGACGCCGCTCGATCACTTCATCCATGAATTCGAAGATTTCGCCGCTTTCCAGGCAAACGATGTGGTCATGATGTTCTTCCTGGGCCATCTCGAACAAGGCATGCCCGCCGTCAAAATTGTGACGAATAACCAGCCCAGCCGACTCGAACTGAGTCAACACCCGATAGACGGTGGCCAGCCCTACATCCTCGCCCGCATCAATCAGCGTTTTATAAACTTCTTCAGCGCTTAAGTGATGCTGACCCGAAGCGTTTTCGAGAATCTGCAGGATTTTGACTCGCGGCAGGGTCACTTTCAGCCCGGCTTTACGCAGTTCATTATTCTGGTCGGCCATGATCACTCTTCGCAGTAGCAGGTTAGGTCGGTTATGATCGACCAAAACCACGATAGTGAAGAACAGGCGCAAATGCAAAAACTGACGAGAATCATCGCTTTTTCCCTTACCTTGGCCAGCGTAAGCGGCTGCAGCAGCCTGGGAATCTATAAACGCGACATTCCCCAGGGCAACCTGGTCACCCAAGAGATGGTTCAGCAGCTGCACAGCGGCATGAGCCAGCGTCAGGTCACACGCATCATGGGCAGCCCCTTGCTCAAGGCACCGTTTGATGCCCGCGAATGGGACTACGTGTTCCAGCTGGACAAGGCCTACGGTGACGTTGAGACCCGGCGCGTCACGCTGACGTTCAACGATGCCGGCCAGCTGATCAACATGGAAAAAGATGGCGCCATTGCCGATGATCTACCTCTGAACGTGAACACCACTCCGGGCGCCGCTAACAAGGTCGATCCGCTGAATACGCTACCCAAGGAAAGCACCCAGGTGCCAACGCCGGATGCCGGGCCGGCCAGCGCGCCGCGCTAACGGTCGCGCTGACGCTGAGCCCTGGCCTGCCTGGCAGCCTTGGGGTCGATCACAAGCGGGCGATAAACCTCTACGCGATCACCGTCACGCAGCCGGTAGCTGTGTGGCGCACGGAGTGCTTTGCCAAAAATGCCTATCGCCGGCTGGCGAAAAATAGCGTCCGGCACTTCAGGAAAAAGGCCGGGCAAATTAGCCCGCTCAACCGCCTCGGCTGCGGTGGTGTGCGGCTCAACCTCAAGGCTGATCAGCCGCTGCCGGCACGGCAGGGCAAACGCCACCTCAATATGCAGTAATCGGCCTGTTGGCACACCTGGCTCCTCGTCACTTTCCGCTTTTTCGCTTTCTAGCGCAGCCTTTTCCGCTGAGCTTGCCCGGACATTAGACGGCTGCATACCGATCAGCGGCCGTAGAGCTCATCGGCACGGCGGGTAAACGAATCCACCAGCTGAACGGCAATCTGCTGAAACAGCTTGCCAAACGCCATACTCAAAAGACGGTTGGCAAACTCGAACTCCATCTCCAGACTGACCTGGCACATGGCATCGTCTACCGCAATAAACTGCCAGCGCCCCTTGAGCCGCTTGAACGGCCCTTTCACCAGCGACATTTCGATTCGCTCAGGGGCATAAAGATCATTACGCGTGGTAATGGTCTGCTCGACACCGGCGCGCCCGAGCGTCATCTCCCCCACCAGATGAGTCTCGTCACGCTCAAGCAGGCGAGCACGGCGGCAGCCGGGTAAAAACTGCGGGTATTGCTCAAAGTCGTTCACCAGCTCAAACATTTGCTGGGGCGTATGCCGCACCAAGGCGGAACGATTCACGGTTGGCATTGACCTCTCCGCTGACTTCACAGTGCCCAAGGCGTATCATTGGGGCAAATTTTCACAGATGGTACCACGCCTTTTCCATTCACGAAGGGCAACCCACTGATCAATGACGAGGTGACATGGCCACGAAGAAGGGGAAAACCAAAAAAGGGCCGGGCAGCAGCGTTATTGCCCAGAACAAAAAGGCGCGCTTTGAATACCACATCAACGAGACGTTCGAAGCCGGGCTTGCGCTTGCCGGCTGGGAGGTCAAAAGTCTGCGTGCGGGCAAGGCCCAGCTTACCGACACCTACATTCTCGTGCGTCGAGGTGAGGCCTGGCTGCTGGGCAGCCACATCATGCCGCTGGACACCGCCAGCACCCATGAGACTGCCGATCCCACGCGCACCCGCAAGCTGCTCTTGCACCGCAAGGAAATCGCCAAGATTTTCTCCGTAACCCAAGACAAGGGCCATACCTGCGTGCCGCTCAAGCTGTACTGGAAACGTAATCTGGTCAAGTGTGAACTGGCGCTGGTCAGCGGCAAAAAACAGCACGACAAGCGCGCTACCGAAAAAGCCCGCGACTGGCAGCGGCAAAAAGGTCGCATCATGCGGGAACAAAACAAAGGATAGCTGGTCAATGAGCAGTGAGCACGTTAGAATGCTCACACGTTAAGGGGGCGACATGGTCTCGACGCTGATGACAACCCCTGCGGTGCATGCCGAGAGTGTGATGTATCTCGTAAATTCAACATCACGAAAAATAGTCGCAAACGACGAAAACTACGCTCAGGGCGCGCTGGCAGCGTAAAAACTGCTAGCTTCTTGTCCGGCTCCAAAGCCATGTGCCTGTTCATGGCAGCGGAGATACGAGCTAAAACTGACAGGATCGCAGTTGGCGGCGCCTTCACGTCGACTGTTAAACTTTGGAAGGCTCGCGTGACTGAATCCTGATCGTCGGAGTCGGTCGCGCTAAAACAAAAGACGAAATCTAAGCATGTAGAGCCAATGGGCGAGTATCGGCGGACGCGGGTTCAATTCCCGCCGCCTCCACCAACATCAGGTTTCAGGAAGCACCAAAACGTTCCACAAACCGCATGAACAGGGGCCTCCGGGCCCCTTTCTTGTGTCTGGACGTCCCAAAATGATTCTTGACACCCCACCTGCCTGGGGGCATAAATGGGGGCATAACGTCGAGATCAATATGCTGATGCCCCCAAATGGAAGTAAAAGGCACAAAGCCCAGAACCACGGGCTTAACGCCCATGCGCTTTGTGCCAAGACCTGCTTTCCCTTGGGGGCATAAGCCAAAATTCGCCCCAAGGTGCCCCCAATGAGTCGCCAAATTAATAAGCTAACGGCTACGGCCATCAAGGCAGCCAAGCCCCAGGAAAAAATCTACAGGATGCCCGACGGTGGTGGCCTATACCTGGAGGTAGCTAAAACCGGCAGCAAGTACTGGCGCATGAAGTATCGCTACGGCGGTAAGGAAAAGCGTCTGTCTATCGGCGTATATCCAAACGTATCGCTGGCATCGGCACGCGAAGTCCGCGACGATGCAAAACGCCAGCTCGCTGAAGATATAGACCCCAGCACGGCCAAGCGCATTGCTCACCAGCAAGGTGTAGATGCATCAGCCAACACTTTTGGCGCTGTTGGCATGGAATGGCTTGAGCAGGTTCATCAGCACGATGTGGTGCCCGCACATTACATGCGCAACAAACGCCGGCTGGAACGTGACGCTTTTCCGATTATCGGCAAGCGCCCGCTGGCCAAGATCACGCCGCCCGAACTGCTGGATTGCCTGCGTCGCATCGAAGCACGCGGCCACATTGAGACTGCCCATCGCGTAAAAACATTGTGCGGCCAAATATTCCGATACGGCATTGCCACAGGACGAGCGGAGCGTGACCCAACTCCAGACTTGCGTGATGCTCTCCGATCAAGCAATACGCGGCATCATGCTGCGATTACTGATCCAGAAGAAGTCGCTGTCCTGTTACGCGCCATAGAAGGCTACGGTGGCCAACCTGCGACCATTGCCGCTCTCAAAATAGCGCCGCTGGTTTTCACTCGGCCGGGGGAATTACGGCAGGCGAAATGGGCTGACTTTGATCTGGAAAAAGAAACCTGGTCTTTCCATGTGAGCAAAACAGGGCAGCCTCTTATCGTGCCCCTCCCAACGCAGGCAGTAAAAATCCTACGAGACCTTCACGGCCTCACCGGGCGTTCAGAATTTGTTTTTCCCGGGGCACGTAGCGATCAGCGCCCAATGAGCAACGCTACGCTGAAAGCCGCATTAGATAGAATGGGGTTCAAGGGCGAGATGACCGCCCACGGCTTTCGCGCCATGGCACGTACTATCTTAGCCGAGCAGCTAAATTTTCCAGAGCACATTATTGAGCAGCAGCTGGCGCATACCGTGAAAGACGCTAACGGACGCGCCTACAACCGTACCAAATATCTCGATCAGCGGCGGGAGATGCTGCAGGCCTGGGCTGATTATTTGGAGAACTTAGTAGACCCATCATCGGCCTAAATTTTGAGGCCCGCATAATTATTTAGCACTTCAGAGTCCTTCCTCTGCATTCATGGCGCGGGGCATACCCAAGCCTCGACTCGCCTAGCTACAGCTTCACGGCCGGCGCGCTCGGCTTTTTATGGCGCGCACCGGCATCGTCTACGTCGGCAGCACTACCCAGCGCGCCAGCTCCCACCGGCTCAGCCTCAACAGATCTGCTGTCGGAAATGCGCTGTTGAATGTCCGCGGAAAAAGGCTTCCAGCCGGGTAAAAATTTGGCGAAAGTTTCTGTAGCCGCGTCACCTGACATACAGCCATCGGGACCCGACATGGCACCGCCAGCTAATGACACTGCGCCTGGTAGCACGGCCTTATCTGCTGAAGGTCTAATGGCAGGTTCCGGCTCATTGACGTTTGAAACCACCGCTCACGCGAGCCTATATGAAGCAGATGTGGCGTTTTGCAAGCGCCTCATAGCGTTGCGGTTCCAGTCAAATTGAAAAAAATTTGTAACTATTCAGGTGGCGTCGGATGAGACTCGCCAACCCGCTGTTCCTTCAGGCATAGTACCGTCATTCGACTCCCCCACCCAGCAGGCAACATGACCATCAG
>NZ_BAAAZT010000015.1:0-55991 GCF_039537045.1 Halomonas cibimaris
AGATTCAGATAGTGATTCGACGAAGCGCCTTGCCATTATTCTGTCCGCTTTTTGTCAGAAATTTGGGCACCCATTATGCACGAATATTTTGGATCAGGCACTTACGCCCGGGCAGCTGGCGGCACCCCAAGAGCTGGCGGCTTATCAGAATGCCGAATCAGATGCTTGGGTGATTAAGAAGTGGTGGACTGGACTGTAGTGGCATAGTGTAGTGGCATAGTGAGTTTGGCCAGCTGGTTTTGAGTGTATGATCACTCACAGAGAAAAAATCAGGTGGACAGAATGACCAGGAAAAGAAATTTTGACCCGGAGTTTCGTCTGGAAGCAGCGCAACTGGTGGTTGATCAGGGCTACACAGTGAAGGCCGCCAGCACCGCGATGGGCGTCGGAAAAACCACCATGGAATCCTGGGTTCGCAAGCTCCGCGCCGAACGAGCGGGTAAAGCACCGCAAAAAGGCGAAGCCATGACCCCGGAGCAGCGCGAAATTCAGGATTTAAAACGCCGCCTGCGTCGATCTGAAGAGGAAAAAACCATTCTAAAAAAGGCTACCGCTCTCTTGATGTCGGACTCCACGAGCAGTTCTCGCTAATCGAGCGACTTCAAGAGAGCTACGCGGTGAAGCGCCTGTGTCGCCTGTTTGGGGTGTACCGCAGCAGTTATCGCGCATGGCGTAGCCGCCATGCAGCGCCGAGTCAGACGGAACAGGCATTGCGGCAGAAAATCACCGCAACACACGCTGCCAGCAAGGGCTCTGCCGGTGCACGCAGTATTGCCCGTATGGTGACACAGGCGGGAACGCCGCTGAGCCGGTACCGCGCGGGTAGACGAATGAAGCAGCTGGGACTGGTAAGCACGCAGCCCCCACGGCATGCCTATAAAAAGGCCCACCAGCCGCATCTGGATATCCCCAATCACCTGGATCGTCAATTCGATGTCGAAAGACCCAACACAACCTGGGCAGGCGACATCACGTTTATATGGACAGGAGCGCGCTGGGCCTATCTGGCGGTGGTGCTTGATCTTTTTTCGCGCAAAGCCATCGGCTGGGCGCTGTCCCGCTCGCCGAATACGGAGTTGGTCAGCAAGGCATTGATGATGGCTCAGGAGTCACGTGGTAAGCCGGCCCATGTCATGTTTCATTCTGATCAGGGGTGCCAGTACACCAGCCTGGATTTTCGTCAGAGCCTTTGGCGTTATCAGATGACACAAAGCCTGAGCCGCCGAGGAAATTGCTGGGATAACGCGCCGACCGAGCGCTTTTTCCGGAGCCTGAAGAGCGAATGGATCCCGAAGGTCGGCTACCGTGACATGGCGGCGGCAAGGCAATCGATCACGGATTACATCATCCATTATTATAGCGACCTGAGGCCGCACACCCATAACGATGGGATGCCGCCCAATGCGGCTGAAACCATGTACTGGAATGCTCAAAATACCGTGGCCAAAAATACTTGACCACTACAGTACCAGCCCAATACCTGGGTATAGAAGTCGATGGCTGCTTGAACGTCGGGCACGGAAATGCCGATATGGGAAAACGTGCGGGGGTAAACCTGAGGCATAAAAGCTCCTGTTGGCAAGGGAGGTGAATCAGCTAACGAATGCCATTTTATGCCTGAGGAATCCCCATGAAATGGGTAATAAAATCAGCATGATAGGATTGAAAAAGCCTGCATGAGTCATGCATGTTGTGAGTTACGACACACAACAACATGCGAAGGAGACCCATGCAGGCCCCTCGATTCTTGCATAACTTGCTGACGTCTTCACTCTCCGTGATCCATGCCAAGCGGCTACAGACCGTCCTCGATACCGTTGGCGCTCTGCTGGGCGAGCGACGTCTGGGATTAACGGCCATTGGCCGTGCGTTGCCGAGCTCGACGGATGCCAAGCACGCCATCAAACGAGTCGATCGACTATTAGGCAACCCTCACCTTCATCAGGAACGACCGCTGTTCTATTGGCTCATGGCCTCGCTGCTGATCGGCCATACAACACGCCCACTGATTCTGGTGGACTGGTCGCCGATTGATGACCGCGGCAGGCATTTCCTGCTGCGTGCGGCGGTGCCCTTCGCCGGGCGATCGCTGCCCATCTTCGAGAAGGTTCATCACAAGGAAGGATGCCCATACTGTGAAGCCTATCTGCTGGATGCGCTGGCAAGGATCCTGCCCGACAAGGCCACGCCGATCCTGGTGACCGATGCCGGCTTTCGTAACCCGTGGTTTCGGGCCGTTGAAGCGCGCGGCTGGTATATCGTTGGACGGGTCCGTCAGCCCGCCCGTTACCAGGCGTCAGGCGAAGCATGGCAACCCGTGAAGACCCTGTTTCAACACGCGACATCGGAACCGCAGGCGTGGGGCTCCGTCCGGATCGCCGAAAACCATCCGTTCCGCGCTCAGATGGTGCTCTATTATCGACCGCCACGGGGACGTAAGCATCGCAATAAACAAGGCCGGATCTCTCGGGACGGCGGCAGCCGGACGATCGCCCGGCGTCAGCAGGAGCCCTGGGTGCTGGTCAGCAATCTGCCGGACCGCTCAACGCTGGCGAATAAAGTGGTAACGATCTACCGACAGCGCATGCAGATTGAGGAAGGGTTCCGCGATGTCAAAAGCCCCTTGTTCGGGCTGGGCTTCGGCATGCATCAGTCTCGCCAGGGCAAGCGCATCGAGGTCCTGCTGCTGATCGCCATGTTGGCGAACGTGGCCATGATGGTGGCCGGCCTGGATGTCCGAGCCCGGGGGCAACAGCGGCGCTATCAGAGCAACAGTATCCGGCACCGGAGCGTGCTTTCCGTGTGGCGCCTGGGCTTGGAATGTCTTCGTCGTCATCAACCCGACGCCGTGCCTTGGCCTGCTTGGACAACCCTCCGAGCACGACTTCGCGAGGAAGTCAGGGAGCAGAGCCTATGCGGCGAGTAGCAACATATTCGTGGGGATTCGTCAGATTTTATGCGGCCTTTGCTATAAGGTGAATCGACATGTCGTTATGATAATGATAAGTTTTCGTTATGATTAATCCTCAGTGGCTCCGTACTTTTACCACCCTGGTTGAGCTGGGTAACTTCACGCGTACCGCCGAACGGCTGGACTTGACTCAGGCAGCGGTCAGTCAGCACATCAAGCGTCTGGAAGGGGAAGTGGGGGCGTTGTTTATCCGCCATCCGCGCCGGCTGGAACTCACGCCATCGGGTCATGCGCTATGCGAGTACAGTCGCGAGGTGGGCGTAGCGAATCACCGTTTGCACCAACGGCTGACGGACGACGATGGCCAGCAAGGAGAAGTCAGCCTAATCACGCCGGGAAGCATTGGGTTAGCGCTATACCCTCACCTGCTGGAAATACAGCGCACGACGCCTGGACTATCCATTTACCATCGCTTCGCCCCGACTCAGGAGATAGTGGCGGGCGTTCTCGAAAATCGTTTTGAGCTGGGGATCGTGACGCTGCCGCAGGATGATCCACGTTTGGCCGTATCGGTCTTTGCGCGTGAGGCGCTGGAGCTTGTGGTGCCGGCCCATGCCAAGGCTGATGAGTGGGCCGATCTTGCACGGCTGGGTTTTATCGATCATCCCGACGGTCATGAGATGGCCACGCGCTTGCTAAGCCGTCGTTTTCCCGGCTTTTCCGGCGTGTGCAGTCTGCCGAATCACGGCTTTACCAATCAAGTTGGCTTGATTCTTGAACCGGTGGCGCTGGGGCTAGGGTTTACCGTGCTGCCCCGATTCGCGCGTCAGGCATTTTCTCGCCCTGAGGCGATACGCGTTGTCACCGGCGAACCGGCCGTCGTGGATACGTTATGGTTGCTGCATCGCGCCGAGTGGCCGCTTTCGGCGAGAGCAGAGCGTATGCTCAATGCCATCAAGCCGGTGCTAGGCAGTGCACATTAGCCGAGCGGCAGCATGGGCAGCCAGAGCGCCAGGGCGACCAGCGCAGCCAGCAACACGGGTGGGGTGATAACCAGACCAACCTTCATGTACTGCCCCCAGCCGATGCGGTAGCCCTTGCCGGCCAGCACGTGTAGCCATAGCAGGGTGGCGAGGCTGCCAATAGGCGTAAACTTGGGCCCCAAGTCGTTACCGATAACGTTGGCATAGAGCATCAGCTGCTGGGTCGTCGCTGACACCTGGGCCTGGTCGATCGCCAGGGCACCCACCAGGGTTGAGGGCATGTTGTTCATCAGCGACGCCAGAATTGCCGAGGCGAAACCGGTGCCCAGGGTGGCCACGAAGGTGCCTTGGTGGCCCAGCCACTCCAGTACCCGGGCGGCCTCGGCGGTGAGCCAGGCGTTGCCCAGGCCGTAGACCACCAGATACATGCCCAGCGAGAACAGCACGATCTGCCAGGGGGCGTTGCCAATGACCTTCTTCAGCGAGATGACGTGCACGTGGCTCGAGCTGAACCAGCGCCCGGCAATCGCCATCAGCACCAGCGCCGCTATCCCCATGATGGCGGCGAAGGGAATCGGCCAGCGGGTGGTTAAAAACAGCGCGACCAGCAGCACGGCAAGTAGCGGGAAAGCGGCGCGGAAAACCTGACGGTCGCGGATCGCCGTGGCGGGTGCCTCGAGTCGTTCAACCTCGTAGCGGGCGGGAATGTCACGGCGGAAGTAGAGGCCCAGCACCACCAGCGTGGCGAGAAGCGATACCAGATCGACCGGCAGCATCACTTGGGCATAGCGGCTGAAGCCGATGTCGAAGTAGTTGGCGCTGACAATATTGACCAGGTTCGAGATGACCAGCGGCAGGCTGGTTGAGTCGGCGACGAAGCCGGTGGCGATGATGAAGGCCAGAGCGGCTTCAGGGCGGAAATCGAGCCGCGCCAGAATAGCGACGACGATGGGCGTCAGCAGCAGAGCGGCACCGTCGTTGGCGAATAGCGCGGCGATCATCGCGCCGAGCAGCACGATCAGCGGGAACAGCAGGCGGCCCCGGCCGTTGCCCCAGCGGGCGATGTGCAGGGCGGCCCAGGCGAAGAAGCCCGCCTCGTCGAGAATCAGCGAGATGATAATCAGCGCCACGAAGGTAAAGGTGGCATCCCAGACGATCTGCCAGACGATGCCCACATCACCCCAGCCGACCACGCCGGTGGCCAGTGCCACCGCGGCCCCGCCCAGCGCGCTCCAGCCGATGCCCAGCCCTCTGGGCTGCCAGATCACCAGCACCAGGGTGATAACAAAGATGGCGAACGCCAGCATGCAGGGCTCCTTTTCCGGTGGGTGGTCTCAGTGCGTTGACTGGTTGACGCGCCGAGACACGGCCTCGGCGCTCTCGACCCGCTCCGAATAGCGATCGGTCAGGTAGGCCGACCGCCCTCGGGTCATCCAGGTGAACTTCACCAGCTCCTCGCAGATGTCGACCACGCGCTGGTAAAGCGGTGACAGGAGCATGCGCCCGGCCTCGTCGAACTCGTTGAAGGCTCTGGGCACGGAGGACTGGTTGGGGATGGTCAGCATGCGCATCCAGCGGCCGAGCAGGCGCAGCTGGTTGACGGTATTGAAGCTCTGGCTGCCGCCGGAGACCTCCATCACCGCCAGGGTCTTGCCCTGGGTCGGTCTCACGCCGCCCAGCGCCAGAGGGATCCAGTCGATCTGGGCCTTCATGATGCCGGTCATGGCGCCGTGACGTTCGGGGCTGACCCACAGCATACCCTCGCTCCACTCGGCCAGCTCGCGCAGTTCCTGCACCCTGGGGTGATCGCTGTCGGCATCGTCGGGCAGCGGCAGGCCGGCGGGATTGAAGGTGCGCACTTCGCAGCCGTACCAGCGCAGCAGGCGGGAAGCCTCCTCGGACAGCAGGCGCGAATAGGAGCGCTCGCGCAGCGAGCCGTAGAGCACCAGGATACGCGGGGCATGACGCGGCTCGTCCGGGCCCACCAGAGCGTTGATATCGATGGCATTCAGTTGCTCCGGATCGATGTTGGGGAGTGGGTCGTGCGTCATGAAACGGTTTCCTTCGACGGTGGGCAGCAGGGCTTCAGGTCTTCGAGCAGCGGCTCGCAGAGCTCGGGGCGCCCGGCACAGCAGTCGCGCACCAGGAAGCCGAGCGTTTCGCGCATGTGGTTGAGGCTGACTCGGTAAATAATCGAGCGGCTCTGGCGGCGCGAAACGACTAACCCCGCGCGAGACAGCACGCCCAGATGAGTTGACATGGTGTTATGCGGCACGTCCAGCAGGCGTGCGATCTCACCGGCCGGAAGGCCTTCCGGCTCGTGGCGCACCAGTACGCGGAAGGTGTTTAGGCGGGTCGCCTGGGAAAGCGCCGCGAAGGCTTCGAGAGCTTTATTCGTGTCCATATGTCGAGAATTACAGAAATATAAAGAAAGCACAAGAGACTACATAATACAGGGCCTTGCCCGTCAGCACTTTTCCGCCTCTTTTTGTTGATGATCTTAAAGCTTCCTCAGCCCCCACATAAAATAGCTACCGCCGATCAGTGAGGCAACCAGGCCGGCCGGAATTTCCTGGGGAAACAGCAGCTGGCGCCCGAGCCAGTCAGCCACGACCATCAACAGGGCGCCGAGCAGAGCCGCGCCTGCCATGTGGCTGCGAGCCCGCGAGAAACCAAGCATGCGCGCCATGTGCGGCGCCAGTAGGCCGACAAACGACAGGGGCCCGACAATCAGCGTGGCTCCGGCGGTGAGTAGCGCTACCAAGGAAAGCAGAGCGAGCCTGGCGCTTTCCACGCGAATGCCTAGCGCTCGCGCGGCCGCTGCGCCAAGCGGGAGAATATCCAGCCAGCGCCCCAGCGGCTGTGTGGCTAGAGCCAGCAGTAAAGCAGCGATCAGCACCACCAGCGCCGAAATAGGGTCAACGTAGTAAGTAGAGCCAGATAACCACGCTACCACCTGCTGACCTCGTGGGTCGCCGCCGGCGAGCGTGATGGAGCGTACCGCATCAAACAGCGCAGTAATGGCGACGCCACATAGCAATAGTCGTTCTGGCTGAAATCCACTGGAGTGATTAAGTGCCAACAGTACGCCAAGGGTGATCAGAGCGCCTAGTGTTGCGCTGCCTACCAGCAGCAAATTACTGGGCCCCTGGATCAAAAATAGCGTGATGATCAGAGCAATAGCGGCCCCGCCGCTGATGCCGAGTAGCTCAGGGCTCGCCATGGGATTGGCGGTCACACGCTGAATCAGGGTGCCGGCAATCGCCAGCAGGATACCGCTTCCGGCGGCGGCCAGTAGGCGTGGCCAGCGCCACTCAAGTACCGGAGGATCGAGTGCCAGATCCCATCCATTGGGGCCTTGGCCGATAGTTAGGCCGGCGAGGGCGGCAACGGCGATCAGCACCATCAAGACGATCATCAACCGGCCCGGCAGGGGGTGACGAAAGGATTCGTTGCTGCTGGCGCTGGGCGGGCGGCGGGCGGTCATACGCAGGCGTGGAATTAGCCATAATAACAGGGGGGCACCGAGGGCAGCAGTGGTGGCGCCAGTAGGAAGCAGCGTCGGCAGCCTGCCGGCAAATCCTTGCAGCAGTAGGTCGGTTGTGGCGAGTAGCAGGGCCCCAAGGAGAACCGAGCCGATGAGTCGTGCCTTGAGACGCCGGGCCCCGACCAAGCGCACGATATTGGGTGCCGCAAGGCCGATGAAGCCGATGATGCCAACCACGCTGACCACGCAGCCGGTGAGGAATACGGCGAGGCCAAGCCCGCCCAAGCGCAGCCACTTGAGCGAAATGCCGAGGTTCTTGGCGCTGGCGTCGTCGAGCTCTAGAAGCGCCAAGGGCCGGATCAGACAGGCCGATGCGAGCCCGGCAATGGCCAGTCGCGGTGCCAGATAGGCCACTGACGACCAGTCATTCTGGGCTAATGACCCAGCGCCCCACACCAGCAGGCCCTTTAACTCTTCCTGATGGAAAAGCAGGAGCACCATGCCGAGGGCGCCAGCGTAGAGATTCACTACCAGGCCGCCGAGCACGACGACGCCCGGTGACAGCCCACGTCGCCAGCCAATACTGAAGACCAGAGCCATGGTGCTGGCACTGCCGCCCAGGGCGACCCACTCGCGACCGGCGACAAGCAGGCCGGGAGCTACAAGAGTTGCCGTCATCAGTGCTAGGTTAGCGCCGCTGGCGACGCCCAAGGTCGTGGGTGATGCCAAAGGATTGCGCAGCGTTTGTTGCATCAGCACGCCGGCAAGCCCTAAGGCGCCGCCGGCGAGCAATGCCATTGTGAGGCGCGGCCACCAGCTGTAGTGCAGCACTAAGCCATCCACTCCGACAGCGGGGGTGAACAGGCTCTTGAATGCCGTTATTAGGCCGTTCAATGGCGCAAGCGACACCACCAGCCCTAAGAGGAAGGCCGTCAGAAGTAGGCTGCCGGCCAGGATTGGCGCAGTCAATACCGATAGCGGCCGCCGCTCACTCGTTGCCATGGGCGTTCTCCGTGGTGACGTCTGGGGTGGTGTCAAACCTGCAGATGATTGGCGAGGTGCTGGACGCTCATTCTGGCGGTTTACCGTTTGCGCAGGCGCCGAGCGTTTGTGATTGAGCGTCGCTCAGTGCCGCTGTCAGTGTTTTGGCGAAACGCATCGCCGACGGTAAGCCGCCGAAACTCCAGGTTGGCGGCAGGGTGATAACGTCGTCGCGGGTTACACTGGGGATGCTTTGCCACAGACCGCTGGTTTTCAGCGCTTCGGCCACGCCCGCGGGGTAGGGCTCGATGATGACCAGGCGTGCTTGCTCGAGGCTGATTAGGCGCTCAAGGCCCGCCAGGCTGAAACCCCAGGCGTTAGTCGGCTCTTTCCAGATATTAGTCAGGCCAAGCTGATTGATGACAGCGTCGAACAGGCTGTTGGCACCGAATACACGGACATGGCGAGCATCCATGAACTGGACGATCATCAACGGCCGGGGTGCTGCCGGCTGGCGTGAGGCCAGGCAATCGATCTCAGCTCTGGAGGATGCAACCAGCCGTTCCGCGGCTTTTTCGTGATCGCTTAGCTCCCCCAGCTTGCGTGTCAGCGCCTCAAGCTCTGGCCACACCGGTTTGTCGGGGGTATAGATCGAAAGCGTTTCCACCGGCGCTATGGTGGAGAGGCGCGGTGCGAGATTGGCGAACATCGGCGAAATCAGGATGCGATCGGGAGCGAGGTTCGCCAGCAGTTCGAGGTTGGGTTGGGTGCGCAGGCCTATGTCGGTGACCGACATAGGCGTTGATTGACCCACCCAGCTTGCATAGTCGTCGGTCTGAGCCAGCGCTATCGGCGGCGCGTCTAACGCGATGAGAGTCTCGGCCAGGGTCCAGTCGAGGCTGGCGATCCGGGGACCGGCAAAGGCCGGGGACGCCAGCGCTATGACCAAAGCCAGCGTTAGGGGCAGAGTTATAAAGGCGTGATAGTAGCGATAAATCATGGTGTTGACAGAGAGGGGGCGTTAGTGCACAAGGGCAACGGCATGCTCCCCACTAGGGTGGGGCATGACCTGCATGGGGATACCGTAGATCTTTTCCAGCAGGTCACTATGCATCAACTGTGCCGGTGAGCCTTCGGCAATGACCCGGCCGGTATGCAGGGCGACCAGATGATCGCAGTAGCGCGAAGCCATATTGATGTCGTGCAGCACGATAACAACGCCCAGTTCCAGCTCCCGGGATAGGGTCTGCACCAGCGACATGACTTCAACCTGATGGGCAACATCCAGGGCCGCCAAGGGTTCGTCGAGCAGCAGCAGGCGACTGCCCTGTGCAAGCAGCATGGCTAGCCACACCCGCGTGCGTTCACCACCGGAAAGGGTGTCCACCAAGCGATCAGCGAAAGACCCGGTATGAGTTAACGCCATGGCACGGTTTATGCGCTCAATATCGTCGCGGCGGGAGCGACCAAGCAAGCCTTTCCATGGATAGCGGCCAAAGGCAATCAGCTCGCGACAGGTCAAGCTTTCGGCACTGGGCAGATGCTGAGGCAGGTAGGCGACTTCCCTGGCGAAGGCACGCTGGCCCCAGGTAGACAGCTCGCGGCCAGCGAAGTGTATGGCACCACGGGTAGCCTGCTGCTGTTGGGCAAGCAGCTTGAGTAGAGTGGATTTGCCTGAGCCATTGTGGCCGATTAGGCCATGGATACGTCCCGTCTTGAAGCTCAACGTTGTAGGGTGTAGCAGGCGTTTACCCTGGATTTCAAAGCTTGCGGCGTGAACGTCGAGCATCATGGTCTCCGCATCATCTCCCGCGCGAGAGATGATGCTGTAGGAGGAGTTGAAAAACACGAAAAGGTAATGGTTATCAATTCCAGCGGAAATGTCAATACGCCATTCTTTTCGGCCGCTAGAAACGATAGCTCAGAGTGGCATTGACGTTACGCTCGGCGCCGAAGTAGCAGAAGTCCAGCGAGTTGCATGACGCCACGTACTCCTTGTCCAGCAGATTGTTGACGTTGAGGCGGGCGGACATGCCCTCAAGGCCAACCTGGCTGAAGTCGTAGCCCAGGGTCGCATCGACCAGCGTATAGTCCGGCACCATCTCGGTATTGGCGCGGTCGGCCTGAATATCGGCGTGATAGCGTACGCCAAGTCCAGTGTTAAGGCCGGTAAGCGGCCCCTTCATGAAATCGTAGTAGCCCCACACGGAAGCGCTGTGTTTCGGCGCGTAGATAGCGCTGTTGCCCTCGTTGCCATCGTCACTCTCTGAGTAGGTAATATCAGTGTAGGTATAGCCCGCCTGCAGGCGTAGCGCTTCGGTCAGCTGAGTGTTCGCCTCGAGCTCGATGCCCCGGGATTCGATCTCGCCCACGGCGCGGTAGGGGTCGGTAGGTTGCTCCTTGGTTGCTACATTCTTCTGGTTGATATGAAACAGCGTGACCGAATATTGGTCCTGGGTGCCGTTGGGTTCAAACTTGAGCCCGGTCTCGACCTGTTCACCTTCTGTCGGCTCGAGCAGATTGCCCGCGGCGTCGACGAAGCTCGTTGGAGTGAACGAGGTGGAGTAGCTCACGTAGGGAGAGATGCCGTTATCGAAGGCGTACAGCAAGCCTGCGCGGCCGCTGAGCTGGGTGTCGTCCAGTTTGCTTACGGCACCGGTATCGCGATTCTCGTTTTCGATGTTGACCCAGTCGTAGCGCCCGCCGAGCGCCAGGTGCCAGCGGTCCCAGCTCAGCTGGTCTTGCAGGTAGACGCCGGTCTGCTCGAGCTTGTGCTGCTCACGGGTGGTGACGGCGATGTCGCCGATGGGATCGGCACCGTAGCTCGGGTTGAAGGCATCAATGGCAGGAAAAGTGCCGGAGATCCAGACCACGTCATTGTCGCGGGTCTGGTAGTCGAGGCCGGTGAGCACACGATGTTCGATGGGGCCGGTGGCAACGCTGGCCTCAAACTGGTTGTCGACGGTCCAAGCCTTGAGCGATTCGTCGCCGCCGGAGTAGTAGCGGTTGAGCTCAGTGTCGCTGGCCCAGCCGAAGGCGTAGACTTGGTTGAGCTCCACGTCAGACTTCAGGTAGCGCACCTTCTGACGAGCACTGATGTCGTCGCTGAAGCGGTGCTCGATATCGTAGCCAACCAGGACCTGGTCGCTCTCGAATTTGTCGTAGTCGTCTTCGCCTTCGAAAAACTCATTGTCGATATGAGGCCCGAAACGGCTGTCCACTGCGCCTTCATAGGGGAGGCCGGAGTGATAGCCACCCTCCGGCTCTCTGGACAGATAGGCCGACAGATTCAGAGTCGTGGCATCGGTAATGTCCCAGGTCAACGACGGTGCAATGGCATAGCTCTCTTCTTCGACCGGCCCGAACTGGGTGTCTGCGCCCTGGGCAACACCGGTGAGGCGAAAGGCAGCGCGCTGTTGGTCATCGATGCTGCTGGTGATATCAAAAGCAGCGCGTTTTTGGTTATTGTCGCCGAATCCGATCTGCACCTCGCCGGTGGGTGTGGCGGTGAACTCTGGGCGTTTGCTACTCAGTGCTACCAGACCGCCGGGGGAGGCTCGGCCATAGAGGACCGACGCCGGCCCCTTGACCACTTCGATAGACTCAAGCATGTACGGATTGATACTCAGCGAGCTGTAGGAGTTGGTATCTCCCATCAGTTTCAGGCCATCGAGAAAGGTGTTGCTCAGGCTGCCATCGGAAAACCCGCGCAGCACGATGTAATCGTAGCGGTTCGAGGCACCGACTTGGTTGGTATAGACGCCGGGAGAGTAGTCGAGTGCGCGCTGAACGGTCTGGGCGCCGCGCTGCTCAATGTCCTCGGCGGTGACGGTGGACGTCGCCTGCGGCGTTTCGCGAAACGGTGTCTCGGTTTTGGTCGCAGCCTGGCCAGTCACGGTCATGGGAGTGAGCGCTGAGGCGTCAGCCGCAGAGCCGCTGCTATTGGCGGTGGCCGCATCAAACGCGGTGTCTTGCGCCAACGCTGCCGAAGAGAGGCTGGCCGCCAGCAGGGCAGGTCCGACTTTCACGGAGTAAGGCCGTCGAGAGGAGAGCAATGGGCAAAAGTGCATGTCATTCACTTACCGGTCGGGGCCTCTCGCCTTGGGGCCGACGGATTGAGGCCGAGATTGAACTTTATTGGTAATGCAAATTATTACATTTCGAGGGCCATTTGCGGCTATGCGCAATGACGCAAGCGTTATGCGAGATGACATAAGCGTCAGGCCAAGGCGCTTGGCGACATGCCGAAGCGGCGGCGGAAGGCAGTGGAGAAGTTAGTAGCGTGATTGTAGCCGCCCAAGTGAGCCGCCTGTTGCACGCTATAACCCTGTTGGAGGAGTTGATAGGCAAGCTGCAGCCGACGTTCGCGCAGGTAGTCGAATAGCGACAGACCGAAGCAGCGCTGGAACTTGGTGCGTAGGCTTGTTTGACTCATCGAGGCCTGGAGCGCGAGATCTGCCAAAGTATGAGACTCGGTGGGAGCGTTATGGAGCCGGCGTCTGACTCGTTCAAGACGTTCGCGCTCGCCGGGTGAGATGCCTGAACAGCGGATGTAGTCGCGGTGGGGCAGCCCGTGGGATAGCAGCTGCAGGCAGATCGCCTCTAGCAGCAGGCAGTGCTGGCCGGCAGACGGCTGAGGGGCAGTGACTTGCTCAAGCATTGGCGTCACATAGCCTGGCAGCGTCCACAGATGCAGGTGCGGCCTATCGGCTGCAAGCAGTGGCCCGATGGCGGGTTGCTGGCTCAGCGCCTCGATAGCGTCACCTTC
Organism: Halomonas cibimaris; assembly: GCF_039537045.1. Lineage (GTDB taxonomy): Bacteria > Pseudomonadota > Gammaproteobacteria > Pseudomonadales > Halomonadaceae > Vreelandella > Vreelandella cibimaris. The sequence goes on from NZ_BAAAZT010000015.1 coordinate 13,131, forward strand.
CAGCGCCAGATTGAGCGTTATCAGGCGTTGGCCGGCGGCCTGGTGGACCTGTAGCGGCAACTGCTCGGCGAGACGGGCGCTCATGGCATTGCCGGCATTTAGCCGATGTCGCCGCGAGCCGATGCAGACGTCGATCGACCCCTTTAGAACGATACAGATAAATAGCGGGGCGACCAGACGCGAACAGGAGTCGTAGGGTTCAAGTACGTCGACGTCGGAAAAGGTCATCAGCCAGCCGGGGCGGGGCGTTTCTTCGAGCACGTGACCGCTAAGGATCGGGCGCGACGGCATCTGACTTGCCTGGTTCTCGCCGAGGAAATCGTTGTCGCCAAAGCGATAGAGGATGCCGTGGCGCGCGCCAAATTTTTTCAAGTCTTCAGCGTAGATCTGCACGCGGTGCGTCCCCTGAGGTGGATTGAGACCGTGTGCATTCCAGCGGGCAGTTGCCGCAGTAGGAAAATTCGGGCAGGCGGTAGCGAAGACAGCAGAGCCGCCGAGTGCGGCAGCTCTTTTCACTTTTATCGGCCAGATAACGCACCGGCATGAACAGCGGGTTGCGTCGTCCATCGGGATAGGCGCGATGCTTGATCAGGCGTAGAGGTTCTTCGGCCAAACCTGACAGGGCCATGGGGTGCTCCGCCGTAGCGTGGGAAAAGTATTCGAAGTAGTTGCCGAAATTACTCCAGAATACTTTGGGTGAAGCACCCGAGAGACCGGCTAGCTTTTCTATCAAAGGGGCAATGTGGCCCTGAAGAAGCTGCTCGAAGCGGGTAAAGGCATCAAGAGAGCCCAGCGGCTTGCCTTCGTGAAGCAGGACAAGCTGCGTGGTACGGCTTTCTTCATTGGTGATGATGGCCATTTCGTCGAGCGCCAGCGGCAGTTCCCGTGCTAGCAGCAGGTTAGCAGCCAGCGCCGGCGCTGCTACGTTGGCGAAATGCCACTTTGACCATAGCGAAGCGATAGCCTTGAGGTCGTCTCCTTCGTGTTGGAGAGCAAAACGAGCCAGTAGATCACTGAGCACGGAGGCGTCCAACAAGGATTCGCCGCAGATGGCATCACTTGGAAAGGCCTCACCGATGACCGGGGGCGTAAAGTGCTCAAGGGGACCGTAGTAGAGGTGTGAAAGGGCGAGCGTCATGGCGTATCCGAAAGCGGGCGGGAGACCACCACAGTGGTTAGGTAAAGTTTTCAGCGGGACCCTACATATACTAAATGCGAATAGTTATTAAATTCAATAGCGATGTCTTGCATTAATTTCACCACCTCGGGTGCTGTATTTGTTGCTTGAATTCAGTCAGAGGTGGTCGTATCCGGCATCGGTGGAAAACGATCTAAGCGATCATCTGGACTCGACAGCACGCTGCTTTCAGGGGAGTAGAGGGATAGCGCCGGGCTGGCGGGGGATAGGGGCTTTGCTCGGTCTACTCCACTGAGCCACAATACGCCGCCGCCGTTCTTCAGGAACTGAGCGGCGCCTTATCTTTTATCGCCTCCAACAACGTCGGGTGCTGCCGTGGACCTTCTACGCGTCGTCTATCGCCACTATCGCTGGCCTTTTCTTGCAGTGATGGTCTTGAGCTTGGTTAGCGCAGCGCTTGGCATCGGTGCTATTGCCTTCATCAATCAGCGATTGATCGAGAGCGTGGGAAATCCAGGCCATGTGCTGCCGATGTTTCTGGGGGTGATCGTATTGCTGCTTGTGGTGACCCTGGGTGCCCAGCTGGCGCTGACTACCCTGGGTCACCACTTCGTCTACGGTTTGCGTGGGCGCTTGGTGAAGCAGGTTCTTGATACCGACATCGAGCGCCTGGAGCACCTCGGCAGCGCCGAGCTGCTGGCCAGCCTGTCCAGCGATATACGCAATATCACTATCGCCTTTGTGCGGTTGCCCGAGCTGATTCAAGGCGTCGTGCTGACCCTTGGTTCCGCGGCTTATCTGGCGTGGCTGTCGCCTAGCCTGCTCGGGGTCACGGCGGTTTGGGTAGGCGCCACCATTGCCGGTGGCTCCTGGCTGGTGGCGCGGGTTTATCGCCACCTCGCTCAGGTGCGAGAAACCGAGGACAGACTCTACGCTGATTTCGAGGCGGTGATTCATGGGCGAAAGGAGTTGGCGCTTAACCGAGCGCGTGCACAAAGCCTCTACGAGGACGACTACGACCGCGATGCGTGTCACTATCGTCATCACATTATTCGCGCTGATACCTTTCATTTGAGTGCGCTGAACTGGTCCAACATCATGATGCTTGGTGCGATTGGCGTGGTCTTCTATCTTGCCAACGGCCTCGGTTGGGCGACGACCGAGGTGGCCGCCACCTTTTCGCTGACGCTTCTATTCCTGCGCACGCCGCTGATCTCGGCTGTCGGTGCGCTGCCAACGCTGCTCAGCGCTCAGGTGGCCTTCGACAAGCTTCATAGCCTTGCTCTGACCGAGTACCGCGGGGGCTTTGCCGGCAGAGAAACCCGGGATGATGCCTGGGAGTCCCTGACGCTGAAGGGCGTCAGCTTTCGTTACGCCGCGAGCGAAGCCCGTGAAGGCTTTGCTGTTGGGCCCATTGATCTGACGCTGAAACGCGGCGAGATGGTCTTCTTGATCGGCGGAAACGGGAGTGGCAAGTCGACGCTGGCGAAGCTGCTGACGGGGCTGTATCGTCCCCAGGGTGGTGAGATTCGCCTTGACGGGTATGCGATTGGCGAGGGCGAGTGGGAGGCCTTTCGCCAGCGCTTTTCGGCCGTATTCACCGATTTTCATCCCTTTGACAGGCTTGTTGGCCCCAGCGGTGAGGCAGCTGACTCGTCTCTGGTTGATACTTGGCTTGAGCATCTTGCCATGCGCGAGAAACTTCATTTTGACGGTCAGCGGGTGACCAACCCAGCGCTATCCCAGGGGCAGCGCAAGCGTCTAGCTCTGCTGATGGCGGTGGCCGAAGAGCGCGATATTCTGTTGCTCGACGAGTGGGCCGCCGATCAGGATCCGCAGTTCCGTCGGTTCTTCTATCGCGACCTGCTGCCGCTGCTCAAGGACATGGGCAAGACGGTATTTGCGATCAGCCACGACGATCATTATTTTCACCATGCTGATCGTCTCTACGAAATGCGAGCGGGCCACTTGAGCGAACTGACCGGAGCCAGTCGTGAGCGAGTCAGTAAAGACGCCGTCGCGAGGCTGAACGAAGACCTGTGAGAGACCCGCAGCGTCCGGCTATCGGTTTCGGAGCTTTCGGCGCCTTTATGCCAATGTCAGAAATCCGCGCCCGTATGGTGAGGTAATCGTTGCCAGCAGACGACGCTGGAATACGCGTGATTGCGCCTGCAAATAAAAACGATTAGCATCCCGGAGCATGTTTCACATGCGACCCGGTAAGCCGGCCATGATCTTTTCCCGCTGCCATATCAAGGCCTTTGTCGATGCAAACTTTCCCGCCATTTTCCGGGCTGTCTCCCGTAACCGTAGCGATTCGCCGTGGCATGGGGCTAACGCTCTCCTTCTCCTTGCTAGGCATCTCGCCTTTGGCCCTTGCGCAATCTGACGCCGTTGCCGACGTCAATACCGATACCATGGTTGTAACCGGCACAGCGCTCAAGGTCGATGCGCCGATATTGGAGACGCCGCGCTCCACTTCCCAGGTATCTCGCGAAGAGCTTGATAACCGCCAGGTCAATAAGTATGACGAGGTATTTCGATACCGCAGCGGCGTGCTGTCTCAGCCCTTTGGGCAGGACAACAAGGCCGACTGGTTCTACCTTCGCGGTTTCAACGCCGAGGATTCCACCTATCAGGATGGGCTGCGCCAGTTTCGCGAAGGCGGCTACTTCTGGTGGAGCACCGAACCCTTTGGTCTTGAAAGCGTCGAGTTACTCAAGGGGCCTGCCTCCATCCTGTATGGGGAAGCCCCTCCGGGCGGCGTGATCAACGCTGTCAGCAAGCGGCCTACCGAAGAGCGTCGGGGCCTGGTCGAGCTGCAGGCCGGAAGCAATGATCATAAGCAGGTGGGTATCGATGTGTCTGGCCCCGTGGCCGACCGCGATGACGCTCGCTATCGCATGGTTGGGTTATTCCGCGAAGGTGATGGCGCCATTGAGGATACTGACAACCAGCGCGTTTATCTGGCACCAAGTCTAGAGGTGGACCTTTCGGATAACACCGGCATTACCTTCCTTGCCAGCTATCTGAAAGATCACGGGACGCCGACCAACGGCTTCAAATTGCCCCATGGCACTGTGAACAATACGCCGTTTGGCAAGCTTGATCCCGAGGACAACCTGGGCGAGCCCGGCTATGAGAGGCAGGAGCACGAGCAGTGGGCGCTGGGCTATGAGCTGAGTCACAGCCTCAACGATACCTGGGACCTTGAGCAGAACCTGCGCTATAGTCATCTGGATCTGCTCGAGCGTGATGTCTATGTGTCGTATATGCTCGATGATCGCCATGCTCAGCGTGGAATGACTTACCGCGATGGTGACTACGATGCCATCACAGTGGATAGCCGCGCGATCGGCCACTGGTATACTGATCGTCTAGAGAACACCTTGCTGCTTGGCTTCGACTATCAAGACCTGGATATCAACTACGACAATTACGACGATGCTGCTTTCGGTGGTCCCTTCGATATCTTCGATCCTGACTATGGCAACTTCACACCGTCGTCACGCAGTGGCACTGAACACCAGGAGGGCAAGGAGCAGCTTGGCTTCTACGCTCAAGATCAGCTGCGTATGGATGATCGCTGGATCTTTCTCGCCGGCCTTCGTCATGACAGCGTTGACGTGACCAATCGTATTGACGGTCAGGATAATGGCGGGGGTCGCGAGGATGAGATGACCTTTTCTGGCGGTATGATGTACCTCGGCGACTACGGTGTTTCACCCTATTTAAGCTATAGTGAGTCATTCTCGCCGCAGATTGGTACCGACCCTGACGGTAATGTTTACCAGTCGAGTGAAGGTGAGCAGTGGGAGCTGGGCGTTAAGTACGCGCCGAGCTGGCTCGACGGCTATGTGACTACGTCGGTCTTTGATCTCGAAGAATCTGACACCCTCTACGTCAGCGGCGAGTCGTCGAATCGTCAAGGTGGCAAGCGTAAGTCCCGGGGCTTTGAAGTCGAGGGCGTGGGTTATGTTACCGATGAACTCAAGGTTACTGCAGCCTATACCTATACCGACGTGCGCGTTGATCTCAGCCAGGCTCAGAAAGATGTTCGCGCCGGCCTGATTCCTCGCAATCAGGCTTCACTGTGGATGGATTATGAGGCCCAGGGGTTGTTACGCGGCCTGAATATCGGTGGTGGCGTACGTTATGTGGGCGAATCTAAGGATAGCCCGCAATACTCGGATACTCAGGTAGATTCTTATACCTTGTGGGACGCTAAGGCCAGCTATGATCTTACTCCACAGTGGACCGCCCAGGTCAACGTCAACAACTTGACCGACGAGGAGTACGTCAGCGGATGTGAGTATTGGTGCTATTATGGGGAAGAGCGCAGCGTAGTTGGGAGCCTGAAGTACCGGTTCTAACCCCTGAATTCAAATAATGAGTGCAGCATCTGCGGTGTTCAGCGATCCTGAATCTTCCCCAGGAAGATCTGTGCCGGTTTCCGGTAGCCGAGTCGCTTTCGAGGCTATCTGTAGGGTCCCGGATGATCAAATGAGCTATAGGAGTTATCCTCTGCTCGCAGCCAGAGAGCTTCTACAGCAATTCATTCGGGAGCAGGTTCATGGACATCAAGCTGCATAAGCAGGCCACGACGACACCGAAGATTCGTGCCGAGATCCAGGCGGCACCCTCCAGCATCACGGATAGCGAGCTGGCCCGCCAGTTTGGCGTCTCCACCGCGACCATCCGGCGTTGGCGGTACCGTGAGGATGTTTATGATCGGCCCCATACGCGTCATAACCTGCTGGCCACGCTCACGTCCGAGCAGGAGGAGGTGCTGATCGCCGCCCGCGAATTCCTGCGCCTCGGTCTGGATGACCTGCTTGTCGTGGCACGTGAGTTCTTGAACCCTCGACTGTCCCGCTCAGGCCTGCATCGCATGCTCAAGCGCCGCGAGGTGCCGACACTGGCAGAACTGGCCCGTCAGGATGCCGGAGATGATGACAAGCCCCGGCACAAGCCCTTCAAGGACTACGAGCCCGGGTACGTGCATATCGACATCAAGCACCTGCCCCAGATGCCCGACGAGGAGCAGAAGCGCTACCTGTATGTCGCCATCGACCGTGCCACACGCTGGGTCTATCTGGAGGTCAGGAGCAGCCAGTCCGCCAAGGATGCCAAGGCGTTCATGAAGCGTGTGGAGGAGAAGGCTCCCTTCACGATCCAGACGGTGCTGACTGATAACGGCAAGTCGTTCACCGATCGCTTTACGCGGGCAGGTGAGCGCAAGCCCAGCGGCCGCCACCCCTTCGACCAGCAGTGCCAGACCCATGGTATCGACCATCGCCTGATCAAGCCGGGAAGGCCGCAGACAAACGGTATGGTAGAGCGGTTCAACGGCCGCATCAGCGACGTGCTGGCGACCCGGCGCTATACCTCAGGCGAGGACCTGGAGCAGACGCTCAAACGCTACGCTTGGCTGTACAATCACCACATCTCTCAGAAGGCGCTGCATCATCAATCACCGATCACGGCGATGAAGGAGTGGCAGGCCAAGCGACCTGAGCTATTTACCAAACGAGTTGTCAATCACACGGGACCCGACACGTAGTCAAAGTAGCATTAGCGTGGCAGCGGGTCGCTCACTACGTGATACGCCGTGAGAAAGCACAGCCGGATGCTGATGAATTTGGCCCATTTAGCCGTGGCCTGAATGCGCTGCCCCATTTGCGGTACGCCATGCGCATTAACGTGGCGATCGGTAAGATAAAAGCGGCAGCCGCCCTTGGCGCCGATCACATACAGCGCCCAGACTCGGTGCTCCATCAGCCACTCTGGGCCCTCCACGCCGGCGATATAAAGCTCACCTTCAAAAGTGCGCCCGCCCTGCGGCGTCTGTGCAGTTTTCGTTAGTGCCATGACTGATCCTCCCAGGCCCACAGAGTACGTTCCAACTCGGCCAGCAGGTGTGGAATGGCCTGCCGATTGGCTTCAAGACCCAGCTGCTTGAGCGTGAAGCTTGTCCATGTCACCAGCGCATCCAAATTGCTTTTTTCATCACCGTTGCCCAGCCACATCACCAGCCCGCTGCCGCTGGCAATGCTGGTAGCCGCCGCCAGGGACTCAGCCAGGCGCCGCTCCACACGGCGCTGAATTTTCGTTTTTTGCGAAGCCTGCAGCGACATCTCGATATCTTCGCGGGCTTTTTTGATGGCATCCAGGGTATACATCATCGTCTCCTTACGCCTGTTTTTGTTCCAGCATGCGTTCAAAGGCCGAGCCGTCCTGACGCGTCAAGTTGGGCACAAAGCGCGAATACACGCGGAAGAGCATCTCGGTGGTGGTATGGCCCATTTGCCGAGCGATCCATTCCGGGCTTTCACCGGATGCCAGCCACAGCGTCGCGGCAGTATGGCGAGTCTGATATGGGCGGCGAGGGCGCAGCCCCAGCTCTTCCAACAGCGGGTACCACACCCGCTTGGTCACGTTGCGATGCGAGAGCGGCGTGCCCTTACGCGTGGTGAATACCAGTCCGGTTTTGCCGGTCACCTCGTACTGCATTTTGAGAGCGTCAAACACCGGCTGCGACATATCGATGGAACGAAACGACCCGTCGGTTTTGGTGGGGACGAATTCACCCGCGACCAGCGCCTGATGCACCAGAATTTGACGCCGAGAAAAGTCCACGTGCTCCCAGGTCAGGCCGTCGATCTCGCCGGTACGCATGCCAGTAAAAAAGCGCACGGCGTAATACTCACGAAAATCCGGACGCACCCGGTGGAGAATTTGCTGCACCTCTTCCAGCGTGAAAGGCTCCACGTCGGTGCGCGGCACGTTGAGCGATTTAATCCCGCGAAACGATGAGCTAAAATCGTAGCGGTCGGCGGCTTCATTCAGCATCATGCGCAAAGGCGTCATGATGTGGTTGATACGGCTAGCAGAGAGCGTCTTGCCGTTCCGGGACCGGACTTTGGCGAGCGAGGCTCGGAACTCAAGAATCTCTGCGCGGGTGATGCTGCCGACCTCTTTATTCCCCAGGGCCGGCACAATGTGCTGATCTAAGCACCCCCGCACCGTCACGATCTGCGTATCACGCCATTCAATCTCCTTCTCGGCAAACCACGTCTCGGCGAATTCGCGCAACAGCGGCGTCGCGTGATAGCCGCCTACGCTGGTCAACGCGCGCTTGCTTAGCGTTGTGGCACGCGGGCTATCAGGGAAATAGCGGCCGAAATCAAACGAGCCAAGCGTAATTTCCGCCTCGATTTTCTCTAGAATCCGCTCAAGCTTTTTGCGGTTCGCTGCTGTATCGGATAGCGCCGTTTGCTCACGGCAGCGCTTGCCCAGATAGTTAAAATCGAAAAACAGCTTTCCCGTCTCTTTACGTACGGCAATACCCATGGCATGCACCTCCACCCGCCATTGGCACGCCAAGGCTTTCTTCCTTGGAATGCAACTGCATATCACGCTCGATGGGTTCCCACAGGTACAGAATCTTGCGGCCGCCAAATGGGCGGATGTAATGGATGCCTTCGATCAGCACATCGTCTTTCAGGCACTCGCGAATGGTGCGGATGTCGTACTTGATCCGCTCGGCGAGCTCGCTGGTGGTTAAGTAGCTAGTAGACATCGTATGTCCTCCTTAGTGGCCTTACGTAGCCTTCACGCTACATAGTAGGCGACAGAAAGAAGGTGTCAAGCATCTTTTGTTGCTTCATCGCTACATAAGATGCGGTTGCGCCATGAGTTTGATAGGCTATGCCTAGTCAACCAAGGTAAGCTTATGATTAGATTCCGCTTAAAAGAGATGCTGGCCGAGAAGGGGTTTCAGGAAAACCGCCGGGTAACGCTGGATGAGGTAGCCAAGGCCACCGGCATACACCGCACGACGCTTTCCAAAATTGCCAACCAGCGTGGATACAACACCGGTACGGAGCAGGTAGACCGCCTATGCGCCTATTTTGACTGCCGCGTTGAAGAGATTATCGAGTACGTTCCGATGAACGAGCAGCCCGAGTAGCGCTGCAAGCATTCCCCCAGGCATATTCCTCAAGGACCTCCATGATTCTCACCCTTCATCAACTCGAACGGCACCTGTTTAAGGCCGCCGATATCCTGCGTGGGCGCATGGACGCCTCGGAATTCAAGGAATACATCTTCGGCATGCTGTTTCTCAAGCGCTGCTCGGATGTGTTCGAACAGCGTCAGGAGGAAGTGCGCGAGCAGCTCGCCCAGGCCGGTAAGGGCGAGATCGATATCGTCCAGGTCATCGAGATGCCAAGCTGGTACAAGGCCACTTTCTACGTGCCCAAGCAGGCGCGCTGGCCGTATCTGCTCAATGAAGCCCATCAGGGCGTCGGCAATGTGTTGAACAAGGCGCTCGCCGGCCTGGAAGAACACAATCCCAGCCTTGCCGGGGTGCTGGAGCACATCGATTTCACCCGCAAGGTGGGTTCGACCACGCTGCCAGACAAGAAACTCCGCGACCTGATCAGCCACTTCAGCGAGTACCGGCTGCGCAACGAGGACTTCGAGTTCCCCGACCTGCTGGGTGCCGCCTATGAGTATCTGATCCGTGACTTCGCCGATTCCGCGGGCAAGAAAGGCGGCGAGTTCTATACCCCGCGCCCGGTGGTCCGCATGATGGTGCGGCTAATGGATCCGCAGGAAAATCACAGCGTATATGATCCCTGCATGGGGTCCGGCGGCATGCTGATCCACGCCAAAGAATACTTGGAGGAACAGGGCGGCGATCCCCGCCGACTCAACCTGTTCGGTCAGGAGGCGTCGGGCTCGGTGTGGGCCATCGCCAAGATGAACATGCTGCTGCACGGGGTGAGCAGTGCGGATCTACGCAACGACGACACTCTCACCGACCCACAGCACGTCGAGGGCGGCGAACTGGTGCGTTTTGACCGGATCCTCACCAACCCACCCTTCTCAATTGGCTACACGCCGAGCCAGAACTTCCCCGAACGTTTCCACTACGGCAGCGTGCCCGAGGGCGCCAAGAAAGCCGACCTGATGTTTCTGCAACACATGGTCGCCTGCCTCAAGTCGGACGGCCGCCTGGCCACCGTCATGCCCCACGGCGTGCTGTTCCGCGGCGGCGATGAAAAGCGCATCCGCGCGGGCATGCTGGAGGACGATCTGGTCGAAGCGGTAATCGGCCTGGCCCCCAACCTCTTCTACGGCACCGGCATTCCGGCCAGCATCCTTATTCTACGCGCCAAGAACGCCAAGCCCGAGGCGCGCAGAGGTAAGGTGCTATTTATCAACGCCGATCGCGAATACTACGAAGGCCGCGCCCAGAACCACCTGCTGCCCGAGCACATCGAGAAAACCGCTAGCACCTTCGAGTCCTTTACAGAGGTTCCCGGCTTCGCCCGCGCCGTGCCTCTCGAAGAGCTGCGCGAGAACGACTACAACCTCAACATCCGCCGCTACGCCGACAACACCCCGTCGCCGGAGCCCCAGGACGTGCGCGCCCACCTGAAAGGTGGCGTGCCGGTGGCTGAGATTGAGGCCAAGAGAGCGCTATTCGACGCCCAGGGCCTTGACCCCATGGTGCTCTTCAGCGAACGCCAGCAAGAGCCAGACTACGTGGACTTCGCCGAGGACCTGAGCGAGAAGCGCGACCTCAAGCCCGCCATTGAGGAGAATACCGGGCTCATCGCCAAGGAGGGCAGGGTGATGACGGCCTTTGAGCGCTGGTGGGACGAACATGGCGGCAGTATCACCGGTCTTTCCGGCAATGGCGGCCGCCTCACCCAACTGCGCGACGTGCTGCTGGGCAGCTTCTCGGCGGCGCTGGAGCCCACCGCTATGCTCGACCGCTTCGCGGTGCGCGGCATCATCGCGGGCTTCTGGTTCGACAACAAGAACGAGTTTCGCACCCTGCAGGCTCGCGGTTGTCTGGGTGTGGTAGACGCCTGGCGCACCGCCATCGCAAGCCTGCTAGACGACGACCAGAGCAAAGCTAACCCGCTGAATCATCGTCTGGTGCATTTTCTGCTGGAAGACTACGTGGCTAAACTGGAAGCGCTCGCCGCCCACACCGCTGAGCTAGACGCCCGCATCAAGGCCGCCGAGGCCAAGCCCGCCCCCGAAGGCAGTGACGACGGAGACGAAGCCAGCGAGGACGACGCTCCCATGCCGGAAGACATCAAAGCGTGGAAGAGGGAGCGTACTCAAGTGCGTAAACAGCACAAGGCCAAGATCGCTAGCTTCGAGCAACAGCTCAATACTGCCGTCGATGCGCTGAACGAGGACGCCGCCGCTGAGCTAGTGGGCACTATTCTGTTCAACGACCTCAAGAGCATCCTCGAGCGTTATATCCGCCAGCAGCGCCAGCACGTCATCGCCGCCTTCGAGACCTGGTGGGACAAGTACCGTGTCACCCACGCCGACATCGAAACCAAGCGCGACGCCGCTGCCAAAGAACTGCAGCAGTACCTGGAGGGGCTGGGATATGTATGAGTGGAAGACAATTGAAAAACTAGCAGATATCAATCCAGATACACTCTCCGCAAACACTGATCAGGATTTTGCATTCCTATACATTGATCTTGGCTCTGTTGGTAATGGAAGCATTGACTGGGGAAAATTACAGAGGTTCTCTTTTAAGAAAGCGCCAAGCCGTGCTCGCCGCGTCTGTAACCCAGGCGACTCCCTCTTTGGCACTGTTAGGCCTAACCTCCAATCTCATGGCTATATGCCAAACAAACAAACTGAACCCCTTGTCGCATCCACTGGCTTTACTGTTATCCGTCCTCATTGCGAATCGGCTGAAGGCAGGTACCTTTTTTTCTCCTTGCTTGGCAATGGCATACTGCGACAATCGGTTAATTCTGCTGTCGGTTCAAACTATCCTGCTGTCACTGATAATGACGTGCGCGGCTTCAAGCTGTTTGCGCCTCCAGTTGAGCAGCAATCAAAAATAGCTGACGTGCTTGAAGCTATCGACACCCAGATCCACAAAACCGAAGCGCTGATCGCCAAACTGGAGAAAGTCAAGGAGGGCCTGCTCCACGACCTGCTGACCCGCGGTATCGACGAAAACGGCCAGTTGCGCCCCAGCCCCGAGCAGGCGCCAGGGCTCTACAAGGAATCGCCGCTGGGGCTGATTCCGAGGGAGTGGGAGTGCCTACCCCTTGAAAGGATATTGACTATTAACTTGGGTTTTGCTTTTTCGGCATCTGATTACTGCTCTTCTGGGACGCCTAGTTTTCGTGTATCAGATATAGGAAAAAGCAGTATAAATAGAGATGAAATGGTCTTCTTACCTTCGACCTTCTTTGAGATGCAAAAGCAGCAACAGCTTTTGGGTGGTGAAATAGTGTTAGTCATGGTCGGTGCCACCACAGGGAAACTTGGACGTGTTCCGGCTTCAATTTGTCCCGCCTTACAAAACCAGAACATGTGGAGGTTAGAGCCGCAACATCCAATGTCAAGAGACTATCTTTATTCAATACTACCTGACGCTATTTCCCGTCATATGAGAATGTCCCAGGGGTCAGCGCGAGACTTCTTATCTCAAAAAGATTTTATTAAAACACTGACATTAATAGCTCCTGAGAAAGAGCAGATAGAAATCATTGATAGGCTTAGGAAGGTCGATACCAAAATAAATTCTGAAACAGAAATTTTAGAAAAGGATAAACAGTTGAAAGGTGCTCTCATGGACGACCTCCTTACCGGCCGCGTCCGTGTCACCCCGCTACTCGATCAGGCCCAGACCTCGGCATAGACCGAGGCTTTTTCATCAATATCACACCACCAGGATCACCCCGCAAAGAGAGCTGCCATGACCACCTTCGACAGCACCAAGCGCTCGCTACCCGACCTTCTAAAGGACATCACCACCGGCAAGATCCAGCTTCCGGACTTTCAGCGCGGCTGGGTGTGGGACAACGACCATGTTAAGAGTCTGTTGGTCAGTATCGCGCGCTCCTTCCCTGTGGGGGCGGTGATGTTAATGGAAACCGGCGGCGAGGTGCGCTTCCAAACGCGCCCGGTAGAGGGCATCGACCCGAACACGGTTACCGCAGATCCGGATCATCTGATCCTCGACGGCCAGCAGCGCCTGACCAGTTTAACCCAGGCGGTAGGCCTGGACTCTCCGGTGGATACTCGCACCGCCAAAGGCAAGGACATAAAACGGCATTACTACTTTGATATCCGAATGGCGCTGGAAGGCGAAGATCGCCTGGAAGATGCCGTGATCGCGGTAGACAGTAACCGCCAGACGCGCAAAAACTTCGCCCGCGACGTGGACCTGGATCTGTCCACCCGTCAGCTGGAGTGCGAACAGCTTTACTTTCCTTGCGATCAGATCATCAACTCGGATGACTATGAAGAGGCGCTGCAGGAATTTGCGCCCGAAAATTTCAGCACCTATATGAAGTTTCGCAAGGGTGTCATTAATGCTTTTCGGTCCTACCAGCTGCCGGTAATTGAGCTAAAGAAGGAGACCTCCAAGGAAGCCGTCTGCCTGGTGTTCGAGAAGGTCAATACCGGCGGCGTGCAGCTCTCGGTGTTTGAGCTGATCACCGCCAGCTACGCCGCCGAAGGCTACAACCTGCGCGACGACTGGTACGGCTCGGATATCCGCAAAGTGCCTTCGCGCAAGGCCCGTTTCGCAGAACATGAACTGCTGAAAGACGTTGAAAGTACCGATCTGCTGCAGGCCATCACCCTGCTGTATACCCGTGAACGCAAGCAGGACGACCTGGCCGCCGGCAAGACGGGCAAGCAGGTGCGCCCGGTCAGTGCCAAGCGTGCCTCGGTGCTCGACCTGCCGCTCGATGCTTACCTGCGCTGGGCCGATGCCGTGGAGAAAGGCTTTATCGAGGCAGCCTACTTCCTCAAGGGCGAATGCTTCTATAACCGACGCGAACTGCCCTACGCCACCCAGCTGGTGCCACTGGCGGCGGTGGTGACACTGCTCGGCAACCGCTGGCGCGAACCGCTTATCCACGCCAAGCTCTCGCGCTGGTTCTGGAGCGGCGTGCTGGGCGAGCTCTACGGCGGCTCCGTTGATACTCGCATTGCCCTTGATTTAGAGGAGCTAATGAACTGGATCGAGGACGGTGCGGACCTGCCGCGCACCGTGACCGACGCCTCCTTCGACCCCACCCGCTTGGAATCCCTGCGTAGCCGCAACAGTGCCGCCTATAAGGGCATCAACGTGCTGGTCCTGCGTGAGGGTGCCGAGGATTTTTTCTGGAAGGGCGATATTCAGGAATTGGATAAACAGGACGTGAATCTCGATATTCACCATATTTTCCCGCGTGCCTGGTGCGAAGCTCGGGGAATCTCCCACCGGGTTTACAACGCCATCATCAACAAAACGCCGATTTCTGCCAGCACCAACCGCATGATCGGTGGCGATGCGCCGTCGCAGTATCTGGCCCGCCTGCAGAACCACGAGCAGGTCCAGCTTGATGACGCAGCGATGAACACCATCCTCGAGGGGCACCGTATTCCTACCGACGCCCTGCGTGCTGACGACTTCGATGCCTTCTACCAGCAGCGTAAGCGCCTGCTGCTGGAAATCATCGCAAAAGCCATGGGCAAACAGCCGCTGGCGGGGGCGGATGAAGGCGCCGAGATGGCTGAAGATGCTCTCGTTCAGTAATGCCGAGGCCTGAGCCGGAGCTGGATACGGCTCAAGCCATTTGCCAGCGTTTTCCGTCTGCGATTAAAAATGATGGCAAGCCACAGATAACTCTGTCTTCAGGAGAGCTTGAATGAATAGATATCGCACCGCAGGGGCCCAAGGCAGTGCCGAACCCGGTTCCGATGGCCGAGTCATGGCTAACAAACTCGGCATCACCGATCAGGATAGCCTGGACGAAGCTGAGGCCGTGCTTCTATTCAAGCTCTACGAGGAAGTGTTCGCGTCACTGGAGGAAGACAAGCCATTGGATGTTGCACTGCTGAAGCAGTGGCATCGCCGCTGGCTTGGCACCCTTTACGACTGGGCCGGAGAAGAGCGACAGGTCAACATGGAAAAAGATGGCTTTCCATTCGCAGCGGCGGCTCAGTTACCCTACCTGCTGTGCGAGCTGGATAAGAAATGGCTGATGCCGTTGACGCCTTGCCATGGCATGCAACGCAAGGAAGCGATACGCGCCATTGCGCAGGTGCATGTCGAGCTGATTCTGGTGCACCCGTTTCGGGAAGGAAACGGTCGCCTGGCTCGCCTGCTGGCAGATGCCATGGCGTTCCAGGCGGGACTGGGGCTGCTGAATTATGACGATTGGACGGCGAATAAGATGGATTATATTCGCGCGATTCATGCCGGTTTAGCAGGCGACTACGAGCCGATGGTGGAGCAGATCAGGCAAGCGGCAGGGACTTAAAGCGAGACTTCTCAGCGCGTAATTGAGCCTGGATATCCTGGCTTGACTGTCCGGTTTCAACGGCGGTTGAAGAGGCTACCGCCGCCAACAAGGCCTCACGGCTAACCTTGCGATGTTCGTTTTGCTTGTTGGGTACCGTCATGGCTATCTCCTGATCTGATGCGTCTATTTTATACACAAGCATAGCAGCTTGCACCCAAGGCCATCGATAATGCTGTAGCCCCCGCGATAGAGGTCAAGCGAGCTATCGCCTGTGAGGCGAAAAGGCAGGCAAGATCACCGAGCCGTTCCCGCTGAGCACTGCTTTCGCTACTATATAATAACGCTCATGTAAACGACGGAGCCGCCATGTCGTCCCCCGAATACACGGATGTCGAAAAGCCCTTTATCGACCAGCTGGTACACCAGGGGTGGGAATACCTGGCCGGTTCGGTGGATGATCCCGCCGTGACCCACCGCGAGAGCTTTGCCCAAGTGGTGATGGAGCCAGTGCTGCGCGAGCGGCTGCGGGCGATCAACCAGCGTGATGGCCAGCCCTGGCTCGATGAAACGCGCCTGGATCAGGCAGTAGCGGCCATCACCCGGCTGTCGGCCAGCAAGGTGCTGGAGGCCAATAAACAGGCCACCGAGCTGCTCCATGATGGCTTGGCGGTGGAGGGGCTCAAGGGCTGGGATGGCGGCCGCGGGCAAGTGTTGCGTTATATCGACTGGGACGAGCCGGACAATAACGTCTTTACCGTAGTCAACCAGTTCAAGGTGAAGTGCCCACCCGGCCACGACTCCGCCAAGGGCCACGTGATCCCGGACTTGGTGCTATTCGTGAATGGCATTCCGCTGGTGGTGGTGGAGTGCAAAAGCCGCACCGTGCCGGAGGGGCTTAGTGAGGCGGCGGATCAACTACGTCGCTACCACGACCAGCGCTTTCTAGAGAACGAGGTCGGGGAGCACGAAGGTGCTCCGGCATTGTTCGCGACCTGCCAGTTCCTGGTGGCCAGCAACTTCGATGAGGCCCGCGTTGGCACCGTTGGGGCTCGCTTCGCTCACTACCTGAGCTGGAAGACGGTGGCCCCGATGCGAGAAGCGGAGGTTGCCATCGATCTGGGCGTGGCCGAACTCTCCGCCCAGCAGCGCTTGATCGCCGGCATGCTCACCCGCACCAGCCTGCTCGATATCGTGCGCCACTACACGCTGTTCATGAATATTGGCGGCCAGGCGATCAAGCTGGTGTGCCGCTATCAGCAGTTCCGTGGCGTCACTCGAGCCATAGAGCGCCTGAAAAGCGGCAAGACCCGCCGCGAGGATGGTGAGAGCGATCGCCGTGGCGGCATCGTCTGGCACACCCAAGGCAGTGGCAAGAGCCTCTCCATG
The DNA here is from genome assembly GCF_039537045.1 of Halomonas cibimaris. Classification (GTDB taxonomy): domain Bacteria; phylum Pseudomonadota; class Gammaproteobacteria; order Pseudomonadales; family Halomonadaceae; genus Vreelandella; species Vreelandella cibimaris. The sequence continues at coordinate 29,955 of NZ_BAAAZT010000015.1, forward strand.
GTGTTTCTGGTGCGCAAGATGCGCACCGATCCGACGCTGCGCCGTTTCAAGGTAGTGGTCATCACCGACCGCAAGGACCTGCAGGCCCAGCTCTCCGCCACCGCCGCACTCACCGGCGAGAGCGTCGAGAAGGCGGGCAATACCACCCAACTCAAGAAGCTGCTGAGCCGCGATGGTCCCGGTCTGGTGTTCGGTACGGTGCAGAAATACAGAGACCAGCAATATCACGACTCTGATACCGAAAGCGAAGCGGAAGCTGAGGCGGGCAATGACGTACCCGCTGGTGGACTAGACAGCGGCCGCCGTGATGCCGCCGAACCCACCAAGAAACCGACCCTCAGCGAGCCCTTCGAGGTGCTCAATACCAGCGAGGACATCCTGATCCTGGTGGACGAGGCTCACCGTACCCAGGCCGGCGATCTACACGCCAATATGATGCGCGCCATGCCCAACGCTGCGCGCATCGGCTTCACCGGCACGCCCATCATCATGGGTGACAAAAAGCGCACCCACGACATCTTCGGCGAGTACATCGACCGCTATACCATCAAGGAGTCCGAGCAGGACGGTGCCACGGTACCGATCCTCTATGAGGGGCGCACTGCCAAGGGGGCGATCAAGGACGGCGCCAGCCTCGACGGCCTGTTCGAAGACCTGTTCCGTGATCACAGCAAGGAGGAGCTGGAAGCGATCAAGAAGAAGTACGCCACCAAGGGGCAGATCTTCGAGGCGCCGCAGCTGATTCAGGAGAAAGCCCATGACATTCTGCGTCACTACGTTACCCACATCCTCCCCAACGGCTACAAGGCTCAGCTGGTAGCCTACAGCCGCCGTGCGGCGCTGCGCTTCTTCGAAGCCCTTGAGCAAGCCAAGGTCGATCTGCTGGAGGAGGCGGTGGCACTTTCTCCCGAAGACAAGGCGCTGGACGATACACAGCTTTTGAATCGGCCCCTGCGGGTCAAGGCAGCGATCCAGGCCTGGCGCTATCGTCAGGTGCTCGGCGAGCTTGAGTTTGCGGTGGTATTCAGCAGCGGCAACAACGACGATCCCAGCTGGGCGAAGTGGAGCGACCGCGCCGCCGTCGAGAACCACGTCAAGCGCTTCAAAAAGCCGCTGCCGCCGTTGGGTGGCACGTCCCCGAAGGATCCCACCAAGCACGACCCGCTAGCTTTCCTGATCGTCAAGAGTATGCTGCTCACCGGCTTCGACGCGCCTATCGAGGGGGTGATGTACCTGGACCGATCACTGCGCGAGGCCGAGCTGTTGCAGGCCATTGCTCGGGTCAACCGCACCGGCCATGGCAAGACCCACGGCATCGTGGTGGACTACTTCGGTGTGGCCAACCACCTCAAGGAGGCGCTGGCCGCCTACAGCGAGGAGGACATCGAGGGCGCCCTGCAGAGCCTCAAGGACGAGATTCCGTTACTGCGTGACCGTCACCTTCGGGTAGTCGATGTATTTCGCGCCCAGGGCGTGGACAGCCTGGATGACGCCGAGGAGGCGGTGCAGGTGCTCGCCGACGAACGACTGCGGGCCGAATTCCTGGTCAAGCTCAAGGAGTTCAACCGCAGCCTGGATGATGTGCTGCCGCGCCCTGAGGGGCTGGAGTTCGTCAATGACGCCAAACGGCTCGCCTATATCCACGCGCTGGCGCGCAACCGTTACAAGGACACTCAGGAGCCCGGTCGCGACATCGGCAACAAGGTACGCAAGCTGATCGACGATTACGTTATCTCACTTGGCATCAACCCACGCATCCCGCCGGTACAGCTCACCGACGCCGAGTTCGACGAGCATATCGGCCGCCAAGTGGGCGGTCGCGCCAAGGCCTCGGAGATGGAGCACGCCGTGCGCTCCCACGTACGCAAGCACTTGGACGAGGACCCGGTGAAGTATGGCCAGCTGAGCGAGCGCCTGGAGCAGCTGCTGGATGAGCTCGATGGCCAGTGGGACAAACAGGTGGCGGCACTCAAGGCACTGATCGATCAATTACGGGATGGTGCCACGTTAGATGGCGAGACAGTCCCCGAAATGCCCGCTCACGCGGAGCCCTTCTGGCGCGAGCTGTTGGCCAGCGCCAGTCTGGATATGAAGACGATAGAAGCTGCCACGGCACAAAAGTTGCTCAGTACTACTGAGGACATGGTGGCCACGATCCAGCAGGAGATTGCCATCCCCGATTTCTGGAAGCCATCTCACATCCCAGATCAGGAGCGCCTCAAGCAGGAGCTGTTCAGCCAGCTGATGATGGGCAGCCTAGTGCCCATGGATCAAGCCGAAGCCACCGCCGAACGGCTTTTTGACTTGGCCCGCAGCAACCATAACAGGCTGGTGAACACATGACGCAGCTGGTCGTGGACGATTTGACCTTTGACGTGCGCGAGAGCTCTCGCCGCAAAACGCTAGAGATTACCGTGGACCGCGACAGCGAACTGATAATCGCAGCGCCCACCGGCACTGATGCGCAGCATCTTCGCGACTTTGTGCTCGAAAAACGGCTATGGATCTACCAAAAGCTGGCGCAAAAGGCCGAACGCCGTCGCCAACTGCCCCACAAGGAGTACGTCAACGGTGAGGGTTTTCTCTACCTGGGGCGCAGCTATCGGCTCAAGCGAGTGCCCAACAATTCACAAGATGCCCCACTTAAGTTAGTCGCTGGGCGCTTCTATCTGCGCGAGGATTGTCTAACCAATGCCCGCGAGCATTTCATCCACTGGTACAGCGCACGCGCCCGAGACTGGCTTGGCGCCAGGGTCAAGCAGCATGCTCAGCGGATGAATGCCGCGCCCACCGGCGTGGCAGTTCAGGATCTTGGCTACCGCTGGGGCTCCTGCGGCAAGGGCAACCGGATCTATTTCCATTGGAAGACCATATTACTGCCCCGCCATATTGCCGAGTACGTGGTCGTACACGAGTTGGTTCACCTGCACGAGCCTCACCACACCCAAGCCTTCTGGCGCCGCCTCGAACACGCAATGCCGGACTACGAGCAGCGCAAGAGCTGGCTCGCTCGTCATGGTATTGAGGTGGAGGGAGTGTAGCTGACCAACAAGCAGTCGCAGGTGTATCGAAAACCATGGCGTGAATGCCAGCTTCCTGACTCGCTATCGCCGAGATTCTTGTGCCAATCCCCGTACCATAACGCAGCCAAAGGTCATTAGATGAACATGGAGCGAAAAGCGATGTGTCAGCAAACGTGGCGCAGAAATGACACAGATTTGACACACGCATAAAAAAAGGCCCTACGCGTTAACGTAAGACCTTGAAAAATCTGGTGCGCCCAAGCAGGATTCGAACCTGCGACCCTCGGCTTCGGAGGCCGGTTCGGCGGCACCATCTTCTAACCTGCGCCGCCGGCTTCCATAAACCCTAGAAACGCAAAAACTTATATATATCAGCATAATACGCCATAAATTTTATGGGTTTATCTTTTCCGGCGGCGGCTTTTTGCACCAATTAACGCCGCCCTTCGCCTTCCGGCCTGGCACAAGCTGGCACACACCGTGATTTTGGGGTGTCCGGATGTCGGACACTTTTGACCTTTGGCCCGTTTGGTTTATGAAGGATGCTTTATCACCACACCAAATTTTTGAGCAGTAACGCTGATCAACTCGGCCGCTGGCGAACATCCTGCTCTATCTCGATGGCCAACGCCCCACCACCTGGACGCCTGGCTTGATGCGCCGGGCAGTGCTAACGACGTGGCATCCCCCCTATAAACACCGCCTTGCCAAACTCTGTGCCGATTCCAGACAATGGCGGACCCTTCACTACTCTGAGGCGCCTGCATGCTTGCCGAACTCTTCGCCGTGATGGCCCCGGTACTGGCCGGGGCGGGCCTAGGCTTTTTCTGGGTTCGCCTCGGCCAACCCTACCCGGTAGAGTTCGTTACTCGGCTAGTCTTCAATATCGGCACGCCGGCACTGGTGATCGCCTCACTCTCCGGTGCCGAGATTGAGGCCGGCAACTTCGGCCGCACCATGCTGGCCACGGCGCTGGTGATCTGCACCATGGCGGCGATGACCTGGCCCCTGGCACGCCTGCTTCGCCAAGACTGGCGGGTGCTGCTGGCCCCGACCATGTATCCCAACACCGGCAACATGGGCCTGCCGGTCGTGCTCTATGCCTTCGGCAGCGCCGGCTTCGCTTACGGCATCACGGTAATGGTCACCGTCTCGCTGTTCCAGTTCACCCTGGGTTCGGTGATGGCCAGTAGTAGCGACAACCCACTGCGTACCCTGGCGCGCACGCCGACCGTCTACGCCATCCTGCTGTCGCTGACCCTGCTGCTGACTGGCACCGCTCTGCCCCGCTGGCTTTCTAACAGCGTCGAGCTGATCTCGGGCTTTACCGTACCCCTGATGCTGATCACCCTGGGCGTCTCGCTGGCCAACATTCAGGTGAAGAGCCTGCGTTCCGGCATCGGCTTCAGCCTGCTGCGCATCCCGGTCGCCGCGGCGCTGGCCTGGGGCATCGGTACGCTGCTGGGTCTGCCACCGCTGGCCCACAGCATCGTGGTGCTGCAGATGAGCATGCCGGTGGCGGTGTTCAACTACCTGTTTGCCCAGAAGGCACGGCGTGGACCGGAGTATGTCGCCAGTCTGGTGTTCTGCTCGACCCTGCTTTCGCTGCTCTACCTGCCGCTGCTGCTGGCCTGGCTAATGTAGATATCGGGTCCAGTGAAGCGGTCCCCAAATTTCGGACCAAGCTGATCATCCCGATTGGAGAAGACAATCAGGCTGAGCGTTGGGTAGGTCTCAGGAAGGCATGGGGCAGCGATGGTGGTCCACGCTCACGCGAAGCCCAGGAAGACAGCCAGCGCTCTGTTGACGGCGACCATGGTGCTGTCATCGAGGTGGCCGAAGGCCTCTCCCACCCTCTCTCGCTTCACCGTCATGGGCTTGTCCACCATGATCTGGGAGCGTCGCTGCAGACCATTCTCGGGGGTGGGTGCCACATCGAGGCGGATCAGTGGGGCATCGACCCGGGTACTGGAGAGCAACAGCACCGTCACACTGCCGGTTCCGGCAAACTGATCCGACTGGATAATGAGGGCGGGACGCGGCTTCCCGAAGTCACCCGAAATGGCGATGGTCACCAGGTCGCCACGCCTCATGCGTCACACTCGTCGTCGTCCAGGTCCAGGAGAGCGGCATCCATGAAGTCCTGAAGATCCTGATCCCCGGCGTCGGCGGCCGCGACGGCAGCGCACTGGCGGCGGGCCTCTTCGGCGAAGCCGGGTTGGCGAGTATCCGGTACCCAGATTTGGATCGGGCGCAGGCCGGCCGCGCGCAAGGCGGCACGGTGCCTCTTCACCCGGTTGTTCACGTTGTCGGTTGCTACCATGGCGAATCCTCCGTCCGTTTCATGTAACAGGGTAGCGCTCCCTTCCGTTACATGCAACGAAGGGTGTCCAGAAAACGATCATTAGACGGCCAAGCCGGACATTGTCCGAGAATAACCTTGTTTGATGGGTTTTCGGACAATATGATAGGCGGACGGATAAACGGACAAAAAGGCGGTCCATGGCACTGATCGGCTATGCGCGGGTCTCGACGGCGGAGCAGGACCGGTAGATGTCAAGCAAGTTGTCGTGTCTGATCATTGTCACGCCGCCTGTTTTTCTGGTTCAGCCAGCGTGACCTGGGGTTCCCGCTCCGGATTGAGCGAGACGGTTTCAATGGGTGTCCAGTTGCGAGTCTTTCCGCTCCAGCGCGACGGGTTGGCCTGCCGGGCCGCCAGGTTCAGCGCGTGACGCCGCGTCAGGATGGCCTTGTCCTGACGAGCATGGCGCTCGGCCGGTGTCACGAAGCGGATGCCGCTGTGGCGGTGCTCATGGTTGTACCAGTGGACGAAGCCATGCACCCATTGCCGTGCCTCAGCGACGCTGGCAAAGCCGTCCACCGGGTAATCCGGCCGGTACTTGCAGGTACGGAACGCCGCCTCGGAGTAGGGGTTGTCGTTACTGACCCGTGGCCGGCTGTAGGACGGCGTGATGTTGAGGTCGTGCAGCTTCTCCAGCAGTGTGGCGCCCTTGAACGGGCTGCCGTTGTCGGCATGTAGCACCAGCGGCTGGTTGACCACCTTCTCGGCCAGCACGGCCCGCTCGATGACGGTGCGCGAGTTGAGCTCTGACTCGGCCAGGAAGACCTCCCAGCCAACGATCTTGCGGCTGAAGATATCGAGGATCATCACCAGGTAATAATGCTCACCCTTGATCGGCCCACCGAGCCAGGTGCAATCCCAGGACCAGGTCTGATTAGGGCCGGTTGCAAGGTAGGTCGTGGGCCTGGCGTGGTGCCTCGGCGCTCTGGCACGCCCGCGGGGGACGACCTCGTGATGCCGTCGCAATACCCGGTAGAACGTCGATACCGAGGCGATGTAGCGGCTTTCTTCGTCCAGCAGCCGCACGACGATCTGGTCGGGTGGCAGGCTGGCGAATGCCGGCCGGTGGCACACGTCGAGGATCTCCTGCTCCTCAACGGCCGTCAGGGCATTGGCGGGCACCGGCCGTTCGGCAAAAGGGCGCTGATCCTCCTGGAGGCCACCGTCACGCGTCCAACGTTGATACGTACGGGCGGTGAGCCCCAGCGCACGACAGGCAGGCTCGAGACGAGCGCCGTTGGCGCGGGCTTCGTCGATCAGCTCGACAGCATGTTGGCGATCCGGGCCGCTGATCATTCGTCCTCGCCCCCCCAGATCGCCCTCGCCTTTTTTCTCAGGGCCAGCAGCGCAGCGGTTTCGGCCAGAGCCTCGTTCTTGCGGGCCAACTCCTTCTCCAGCTGCTTGATGCGCTTGCGCTGTTGCCTGGCTTCATCGGCCTCACGCTGGCGTTCGGTATGCGACAGGCTGGCTGCCTGCTCACAGTCATGGCGCCACCGCTCCAACTGCTCGGGGTACAGGCCACGACGCCGGCCGTATTCGGCGATCTCCTCGGCATTCATCGCAGCAGACTCGACCACGGCAGTGAACTTGTCTCGAGAGGACCAGCCGTCAGCGCCCTTGCCCAGGGCATCCGGCAGGCAACGGCCTTCGGCACGGGCCTCCTTGCGCCACTTGTAGACGGTAGCCACTGAGATGCCTTCCTGTTCCGCCACCTCGTGCGGGGTCAGGTTGTGGGGTGGCAGCAGCTTGGCCACCACGGCTTGTCGGCGTTCCTCGGAGTAGCGAGGCATGAGCGTCTCCTTTTGCCCCCTGATCGGTTTATAAGAACAGGGTACCAGAGGGCACGACACTCATCCTGACACTGGGGGGGACTCCGCCTTGCAGACCGATGCGCTTCACAAGGCGGGGTGCGAGCGAATCTTCGATGACACCGTCTCTGGGGCCAAGGCGGAACGCCCCGGCCTGACGGCTGCCCTGGAGTTCCTACGCGACGGGGATGTGCTGGTCGTGTGGCGACTGGATCGACTGGGGCGCTCGCTGCCGCATCTGATCGAGGTGGTCAGCACCTTGGAGATGCGTGGTGTCGGGTTCCGGTCGTTGACCGAAGCCATCGATACCACCACGCCCGGTGGGCGGTTGATCTTCCACGTGTTCGGCGCCCTGGGGCAGTTCGAGCGCGACCTGATTCGGGATCGCACCAAGGCGGGACTGGTCGCTGCCGCCGCTCGTGGCCGTAAAGGAGGCCGCAAACCCGTCGTCACCGACGACAAATTGAAGCGGGCAATGGAGCACCTGGCCAATGGGCTGAATGTCCGCGAGGCCGCTGCACGGATCAAGGTCAGCAAGACGGCCCTCTACGCCGCCTTGAAGGCTAGCCAGTCCGATGCCCCAACATAGTGCTACTGACTCCTGATTGTAGTGGTCAAGTGTTTTTGGCCACTGAGTTTTGAGCATTCCAGTAGTTCTTTTCTGCCACATTCGGCGGCAGCCCACCGTTATGCTTGTGCGGCCTGAGGCTGCNTGCTCACTGGGCACCAAGCCCAGGTAGGCCATCAGCTGTCGCGGTGAGTCAAAGCGGCTGATGTCGCCCAGCTCGGCCACACAGTCATGTAACGCTACTGAAGAGTACTTGTGCCTGCGACCGATTTCTTGAGCACGCCCGCATAAACTTCCAGCGTCTTGCTGTAGTGGTCAATTAATTCCGGACAGTACGTTAAGTTTTTCCTCAGTTACCACGGGCGATATCTCACCGTTGAAGGCATGAGGACGCTGTCGGTTGTAATAGCCCATCAGATAGTCACCAATATCCTGACGAGTCGTGTGCAGCGCCGTATAACCCAGCGCAGGTATCCATTCCGTTTTCAGACTGCGGAACAGGAGCTCCATCGGGGCGTTGATGCTCCTATGTCAAAGCACGGCACCGGCAGCCTGTAAATCCTTGATGATGGGCGGATAGAGCTCACGAACAATGTAGCGCTTGAGACACCGGTGGATCTCAGCAGTTGCCACGACGGCTCATGCTTTGCTGCATGCGATAATGCCATAGCCGCTGAAGGAACGACCGGCTGGCATACTGGCTACCCTGATCCGGGTGGAACATGACACCGTCCGGTTTGCCGCGCGATGTCCAGGCATGATCCAACGCCTTGATGACCAGCCCACCACACGTCGTGCATACAGATCCATGACCACCGCCAGATAGCTCCATTGCTGCCCTGTCCAGATGTAAGTGATATCGCCACACCAGGCACGGTCGGGGCGACTAACTGTAAACTCCCGAGCCAGCAAGTTGGGAAAATCCGGCTTTTCCACCGTTGCCGTCCAATAGGCATATGGCCCTGGCTGTCTGGAGGCAAGGCCAAGCTCACGCATCAGACGACGCACTTTGAAGCGTCCGTTGGAGATGCCGACCTGATTGAGTAACACCTTGATCGTGTGGCTACCGGCTGAGTCTCGACTCTGGGTAAACACGCGACGAACCATCGCTCTCAGGGACAGTCGATTGGCATCGATGTTTTGCCGCCGCTGGCGGTAGTCGTAGTAGCTTGAGCGACTGACATTGAACGCATCACAGACCATGGAAACCGGCATTTGCTCACTCAACTGGTCTATTAGCGCGTACGATTCATTCCGTCCTACATCAAGAGAGCGGTAGCTTTTTTTAGTATGTTTTTCTCCTGCTCCAGCCGCTGGCAGCGGGCTTCCTACTCCTGAATACGCTGTTGTTCCGGGGTCAATGTTCTGGAGGCCGGTGTAATACCACCGCGCTCATCGCCGCAACGTATTTTCGCCAACATCCAGAGAGCGGTTGGCTGCCGCTATCGAATAGCCTTGATCCAGCACCAGGATAGCAGCTTCCTGCTTGAATTCCGTGGAAAAGGAACGTCGTTTTCTGGTCATGAGACACCTCGTTCAGGGTGGCAAGCTTACCACCCAAGTGAGTGTCCGGTTTCATTAGACCAATACACCGGGGAGTCCGCAGACGAACGGTATGGTAGAGCGGTTTAACGGCCGCATCAGCGACGTGCTGATTATCACCCTGTCAGCCGGCCATATACCTATGGCCAGTTACTTGCGCACGGTGGCAGCAGCGGCCGATAGCTATCAAGCTGGGCTTGCAGACTGTCCATGCTTCGTCTATTTTCACCCGCCGGCATAGCTGGTGGCTTCTTGTGACGTTCCGATTAAGCACCTCGACTGTGTACGAAAGCTAGCCCGCAGACTGCGAGCTGGCCATTCAAAAACAGATATCAATCTGCCGGGCGACAGGCCGAAGCGCAACGAATGGCTACCGCTGGAATCACGTCACCATTTTTTTTGGTGCGACGATATCGCTTCCCTCAAAAAACAGCTTGGCCAAGGGTCAAAAGTGTCCGGAAATCGGACACGCCCAAATCACATTATGTGCCACGCTGTGTCCAGCCGTATGGCGAAGGGTGGCGTTAATCGGTGCTGCATACGGTTCTTAAAAAAGGTAGTTTTTACAAAAATTTATTATAAGCAGTTGATAAATGGATGTTTTCAGGTTTTCAGAAACTACCTCGGAACAAAATAGAGCTCAGTAAAATTGGGAAAGACCGGCCTCCGAAGCCGAGGGTCGCAGGTTCGAATCCTGCTCTTGACGCCGGCAGCCTGCACCAGGCGGGCATGCTCGCGCAGCCAGTCGGCGGTGTTGATGTAGACCATGTCGGCAAAGTTGAGGCTGCCGCAGTCCAGGGTGCAGAGTTCCGGCAGCAGCTCGCCCACCGGCTCGTGGCGCTGGGCCGGGGTCTGGATGTCGGTGCCGGGGCCGCCGCGGGTGGGGTCGTTGGGATCCGGGGTCCAGTCGCCGCCGCCGCCGGCGGTGATGTTCATGACAATGTCGGTATCCGCCTCGCGGACCCGCTCCATCACCTCGCGGAAGTGGTCGGTGGAGTGGCTGATACCGCCGGTTTCCGGGTCGCGGACGTGGATGTGCGCCACGCTGGCACCGGCGCGAGCGGCCTCGATGCAGCTGTCGGCGATCTGTTGGGGCGTTACCGGTACGTTGGGATTCTTACCGGTGGTGTCGCCGGCGCCGGTAACGGCGCAGGTGAGGATGACATTGCGGTTCATGGGGACCTCTTGGCAAAACGTTGATGCCAGTGTCCCCTGTCCAGGTTATAACAAAAGTGCAAAAAGCGACGTTAATTTGTCGAAAAGCGTCGCTTATTGGTCCGCAATCATCACGGATTTGACGTTGACGAACTCTTTCATGCCGAAACCGCCGTGCTCACGGCCGTAGCCGCTGTCTTTAACACCGCCGAAGGGCAGCTGCGGCTGGGCGATGTTGTAGCCGTTGACGTTGACCATGCCGGTATCGAACAGGTTGCGCGCGATGTCGACGGCGCGCTTTTCGTCTCTGGAGAAAATGCCGCCGCCCAGGCCGTAGCGGGAATCGTTGGCCACGCGGATGGCCTCGGCTTCGTCTTTCACGCGAATCAGGGAGGCCACCGGACCGAACAGCTCTTCGTCATAGGCGGGCATGCCGGGTTTCACGTCTTCCAGCACGGTGCTGGGGTAGAAATAACCCGGGCCGTCGGGAATCTCGCCGCCAAATACGCAGGTCGCCCCGGCGTCCACGGAGCGCTTGACCAGGTCGTGCAGGGTGTCGCGCAGGTCTTCCCGGGCAATCGGGCCGAGCTGGGTATTTGCGTCGGTGGGGTCGCCGTATTCGATCTGGCGCATCTTCTCGACGAACTTGTCACGGAACTGCTGATAGACCGAATCCACCACGATAAAGCGCTTGGCCGCCACGCAGGTCTGGCCGTTGTTGTAGATGCGCCCCTGTGCGCAGATTTCCGCTGCCTGGTCGATGTCGGCGTCGTCCAGCACCAAAAAGGCGTCGTTGCTGCCCAGCTCCAGCACGGATTTTTTCAGGCACTCGCCGGCCTTGGCGGCCACGGCGCTGCCGGCGCGCGGGCTGCCGGTCAGCGTGACGCCGCGCACGTATTCGTGCTCGATGAGCGGGTTGACCTGATCCGCGTCGATCAGCAGGTTGCGAAACACGTTGTCCGGTAGGCCAGCCGCGCAAAAGAGCTTTTCAATCGCCACCGCCGAGCCCCAGACGTTGGGGGCGTGCTTGAGCAGCACGGTGTTGCCCGCCATGATGTTGGCGATGCTGTAGCGTATGACCTGATAAAACGGGAAGTTCCAGGGCTGAATGCCCAAAATCACGCCCGTGGGCTGGTAGCTGACCAGGGCTCGGCCGCCTTGCAGCTCGCGCTCTTCATCCGCCAGCTCTTTCCCTGCGTTATCGGCGCTGTATTCGCAGATGGCCGCGCACAGTTCGATCTCGCCGCCGCCCTGGGCAATCGGCTTGCCCATTTCCCGGGTCATCAGAGCGACGTACTCCTCCTTGTTGGCCCGCAGCCGCCGGGCGATTTCGCGCAGGATGTGGCCGCGCTCTTCAAGGCTGGTTTTGCGCCATTCAAGGAAGGCCTGGTGTGAGTCACGAACCGCTTGCAGCGCCTGTTCGTCGCTGAGCATTTCATAGGTGGCGATGGGCTCGCCGGTGGCCGGGTTGATGGTTTGATGTGTCTTTGCCATGTCGTCCTCCCTTGTGGATGGTCGAGCGCGTAGCGGCGACGCAAACGATGCATCGGCGGCGCGCCGGGCTACCCCCAACGTCTGCCCTTTCAAGCGCTATTTCAAGCCGCCCCCCCAAATCTTGCCGCCGTGTTTCACCGGCCTGATGTATTCTGCCGGTCTGATATATTCTGTTGGTCTGATATATTCTGTTGGTCTGATATATTCTGTTGGTCTGATATAGTATTCGGACGCCGGCGCCATGCTCTGTGCCCTGTGCTTTTTGAAACAGGCGATTGGCGCGCAACACGCTCGCTTTACGGAAGCCCGATACCATGCCATCGCTCAAGAAAATGAGCCTGTTTATCACCTCCGCCACCGTTATTGCCCTGCTGCTGCTGTGGGTAGGCTGGCAGGGTGACGTGGCAGCGGCGCTGTTCTCCCGCCTGCAGGACACCATGGCAAGCTCTACCGGCTGGCTGCTCATCCTCATCATGAACGCGGTGCTGCTGTTTTCCCTGTATCTGCTGTTTACGCCGCTGGCTCGGATTCGCCTGGGCGGGCCTGACGCACGCCCCGAGTTCAGCCGCCTTGACTGGTTTGGCATGCTGTTTGCTGCCGGCATGGGCATCGGGCTTTTGTTCTACAGCGTGTCCGAGCCGCTGCAGCACTACGCTTCATTTGGCCCGTACCTGGATAGCGATGCCGCAACCGCCCAGGTGTCTATGGAGATGACGTTTTTGCACTGGGGGCTGCACCCTTGGGGCATCTACGCGCTGGTCGGGCTGACGCTGGCGTTTTTTCACTATAACACCGGTCACAGGCTCAGCTTTGAGGCGCCGCTGCGTGAGCTTTTGCCCCCCGCCTGGGCGCGCCGGGTGGGCTGGGTGGCCAATATGGCCGCGGTGATCGGTACGATTTTTGGCATCACCACCTCTCTCGGGCTCGGTGCCAGCCAGGCCAGCGCCGGCATCGCTGAGCTCACCGGGCTGGACGCCAGCCTGGGGCTCAACCTTGGCGTGATCGGCGTGGTGTGCGCACTTGCCATGGTCAGCGTGCTCAGCGGGCTGGGTAACGGGGTTCGTCTACTCAGCAAGCTCAACTTGATCATCGCGGCAGGCCTGATGCTGTTTGTACTGTTTGCCGGCCAGCCGCTTTTCATTTTCAAGGCGCTGGGTGAGCATCTGGGCACCTATATAAACGACCTGCCTAAGCTGTCTACGTGGAATGAAACCTACACCGGCACCCAATGGCAGTCGCAGTGGACGATTTTCTACTGGAGCTGGTGGATTTCCTGGTCGCCGTTTGTGGGCATGTTCATCGCTCAGGTATCCCGGGGCCGGACCATTCGCGAGTACCTGCTTGGCGTACTGTTTGTCCCGACGCTGTTCAACTTTCTGTGGATGACGGTGTTTGGCAGCAACGCGCTGTTTTTGGAGCTTTTCGAAAATGCCGGCTTTGCCGAGATCGTCACCGTTGCCCCCAACGAGAGCCTTTATCGCCTGCTCGACTATCTCCCGTTCAGCACCTTTACCACGGGCGTGGCCGTGCTGGTGGTGCTGATATTTTTCGTCACCTCGGCCGACTCCGGCGCGCTGGTGGTCTCAACGCTTACCTCAAACGGTAACGCCCCCAGCTGGCGGCAGCGCTTCTTTTGGGTCGCGGCGGTGGGGCTGGTGACCGCCTTTCTACTGCGCGCCGGCGGGCTGGATGCGCTTCAGTCGGCGGCCATTGCCAGCGGGCTGCCGTTTGGTCTGCTGCTGCTGACGTTCATCCCGGCGCTGCGTATTGCCCTGCGCCGCCCCTATGTGCGCCCCGATGACCACGCTACGCCACCGCGCGATGCAGCGGCGAACAAGCCGGTAGACGACCCCCGCAACTGATGCAGCGGGCCCACCCGGCCTGCTTTCCAGCCGGGTGATCGCCGCCTACCGGCCGAGCGGCCCACCGTTGATGCGTGACAAAGGCTCGTTGACCTCAAAGATCTGCGCTTCGATACCGGCAATGCCCATCTCGCCAAGGCGCGCGCTGTGCTTTGCAAGGTAGGCCTCGGCACTGGCCGTATCATCGAAAAGATACACCCCGCCGGCCTGGCAGCGCTCAGGAGACTGCGTCCAGAGTTTCCAGCGCAGGCCGGGCTCTTCGTTGATGCTGGCGGCGAGTTCGGCCATCATCTCGTGCATGGCCTCGCCAAAGGGGCCGTTAAAGGGAAAGTACACGTGCAGCATGGCAGGCATGGTCAGCTCCGATTCGGTAACGTGTGTTCATTACAAATCGCCTCTAAAGGCGTCCGATTAAAAATCCGCCGTCAAAGACGATGAGCGCGTAGCGCGGCGGGCAGGGAGTGTCAGCGTTTTCAACGCCCGTCTTGAGTGCTTTGGTCTATTATAAGCATCCTAACCTATTATAAGCACTCTGGTCTGTTTGCAGGCCTTTGAACATACCCGGCCTGCAAGCGAGTGCGCTGCAAAAAAGGAGCTTTACGACCATGCAATCCCGCTGCCGTCCGGCATCGCTTTTAAAGACGGTCAGCGTGCCGGCGCTGGCCGCCCTGCTGACCGGCTGTGCCATGCTGGCGCCGGCGCCGCCGCCCAACCAGCAAAATATCTGCGAGATCTTTCGCGAACAGCCCGACTGGTACGACTACGCCCGAGACGCGCAGGCGAAATGGGGCACACCTATCGCCACGCAGATGGCATTTATCCAGCGCGAGTCCAGCTTTCGCAGCCATGTAAAACCGCCGCGAAGGCGGCTGCTGGGCTTTATTCCCTGGACGCGCCCCTCGTCGGCCTACGGCTACGCGCAGGCTCAGGACCCGGTCTGGGGAGAATACAAAGACGACGCCGGGCGCCTTTTTGCACGCCGCACCCACATGAAGCACGCCACCGACTTCATCGGTTGGTACAACGCCCGCACGCACCGCATGACAGGGCTCTCCCTTCATAACCCCGAGCATCTGTATCTGGCCTATCACGAAGGACAGGGCGGCTATCAGCGCGGCTCCTATCGGCGCAAGCCGGCGGTCCGTCAAGCGGCCCGTCAGGTATCGCGCAGCGCCTCACGCTATCAGCGTCAGCTGGCGGCCTGCGAGGCAGAGTTTCGGTGCGACGGCCTGCTGGAGTTCTGGCCTTTCTGCCGATAGCGGCTCATGCACACCGCGCGGGCCGCTCTCAGCTAACATAAAAGAAACTGATAATAAAACATATATAAAAAGCATCTTTTACTTTTCGGATTGTTTTACTGAATACGTATAGTAAAACGGCACCGTTGACGCGCATCAACCAAAGTGCAGTTTATGGGGCATCGCACCTGCCGCCAGCATCGTAATTTATTAAGATACTATTATATACTGTTTCATAAATACGTAAAAACTCGTACCGTCTATTAAGAAAATACAACAATAGCCGATTTTTCAAGTTCGATTATTCGAGCTGTGTATTGCGTAAAGACGCGTATTGCGTAAGCGACGCGCAACCGTCTTGCGCCAACCAAGGGAGCATGCCATGCCAAGCAAAGGCAAAAAAATTTCCGTGACGGTGGTGGCACTTGCCGCCGTCGGCGTCGCCGGATTCCTCGTCCTCACCTCCCCCTGGATGTGGTCGGCGACACACGACATTCCCGATATTGAAAGCGCCAAGGGCGAGGCCGATCTCGACAACGGCCGGCGCATTTTCGTCGCCTCCGACTGCGCCACCTGCCACGCCACCACCGGCCAAGAGAGCGACGAACAGCTGGGCGGCGGCATGGTGCTGGATACCGCCTTCGGCAAGTTTCACATGCCCAACATTTCGCCCGATCCGGAGCACGGCATCGGCGGCTGGAGCCTGGCCGAGTTTGACCGCGCACTGCGCGAAGGCGTCGGCCCCGGCGGCCCCTGGCCCGACGGCAAAAACCTGTATCCGGCGTTTCCCTACACGTCCTATGTGCGCATGGCGCCGGAAGACGTACGTGACCTCTACGCCTACATGATGGCGCTTCCGGAAAGCGACAAGGTCGTGCCCGACCACGAGCTCAAGTTCCCCTACAACCTGCGCCGGGGCATCGGTGTCTGGCGGCTTGCCTTTCTTAACGACAAAAGCACCCAAGAGATCGGCGTAAGCACGGACAGCCTGCCGGAAGGGGTGGACCACGAGCAGTTCGAGAAGGGCCGCTACCTGGTGGAAAGCGCCGGCCACTGCGTTGAATGCCACTCGCCGCGCACCTTCATGGGTAACGTACCCGGCGACATGCGCTACGCCGGCGGCGAAAACCCCGAAGGCACCGGCTACTTCCCCAACATCACCCCGGACGAAACCGGCATCGGCTTTTGGTCGGCCGCCTCCATTGCCAACTACCTGCATACCGGCATTAGCCCCATCGGCCGCAAGGCCGGCGGCGACATGGCAGAAGTGATCGAAAACACCTCCCAGCTCCCCTGGGAAGACGTGCAGGCCATGGCCGTTTACCTGAACCACCTGCCGGCCATTGATAATCCGGCGCCGGGCATGCCTGAACCCAACCGCACCGAAGAAGTGGTGATGCTCGATAACGTGGTGGACAACCGCCCGCCGCTGCCCACCAGCAAGCCGCAGAAAATCGACGTGGGCGAGCGCATCTACGTTGCCGGCACCAAGTCGCTGTACCTTTCTGCAGACGCCTCCCGCGGTGAAAACGAAGACGGCAAGCTTCTTGGCGGCGCCTCGCTTGAAGTGTTGGATCGCAAAGACGACAGGCTCAAGTTCGAGATCACAGGCTGGCAGCCGGCCAACTCCCCCATGGTGATCTATCAGGAAAAAGGCCAGCGGGTCATCATGGCCGCCCTTGGCGACGACGCCATTGAGGCCACCCAGCGCGGCGAAACCGAAACCGATCCTGACACCGATCAGCTATGGCGCCCGGTGACGCTGCAGGCCTGGTCTGACGTCGGCGACGTGAACGTTGACCTCGATGCGCTCTGGAGCTACAGCAAAAACGCCTACCAGACCAGCTGCTCGTCCTGCCATACGCTGCCGGCGAAGGAGCACTACACGGCCAACCAGTGGGTCGGTACGCTCAAGTCCATGGAGCGCTTCACCACCTTCAGCGACGACGAATACCGCCTGATCCTTGCCTACCTGCAAAACCACTCAAGCGATCTGTCGCCCGACCAAACCGGCAAGCCGGTGCCCAAGCACGCCAGCGAAGGAGTGCCGCAATGAGCCGCGAAGCCGACATCGCCACGCTGATGGCCGCGGCAGACTGGCTTGGCGGGGCCTTTGCCGCCCCGCCCGACGCAGAATGGGTTGAAGCCAACGCCGCCCCGGCCGGGCGCGATGCGCGGGCGCAAATCGGTGAGCGGCTGCGCGCCCAAGAAACGGCCCGGGCCATTGACCGGGCCCTTACCCGGGAAGCCCCCGCAGCGCTTGCCGTCACGCTGCAGCGTCGCTATACGGCGCTGTTCGAGGGCATCTTTCCGCCCAGCGCCGTGCTGCCCTACGAAAGCGCCTGGCAGCCGGGCACCGATGGCACGGTGCTCGGCGGCACGCCGGTGGCCGAGATGGAAGCCACCCTGCGCGCCCTTGACCGGCACGTCAGCGGCGCGTACCGCGAGCCGGCGGACCACCTGTCCGTTGAACTTGCCGCCCTTGCCATGGCCCTGGGCGAGAGCCAGACCGCCCTCGCCCGGGCCATGACCCGCCGGCTTCAGGGCTGGGTGCCGGCCTTTTGCGCGGCGCTGTCCCGCCAGGACGCCGACGGCTTTTACGCCGCCGCCGGCGATTTAGTGCTTGCCCTGATCGGTGAGTCTGCCGCTGCGCTTGAGGGAGAAGAAGCGATAGCGACCGAACGAATTGAAGGAGAGTCCGCATGAGTACCAAGTTTTCCGACGCTTCCGTCAGCGCCTTCTCCCGGCGCCGTTTTCTCCAGGGCTCTGCCGCCACCGCGGCACTGGGCTCTCTGCCGTTTTCGATGTCGCTGCTAAGCCGCGGCGCCTGGGCCCAAAGCGGCCGGCAGGCCATTCTTTCGGGCAGCCACTGGGGGGCTTTCAAGGGCATCGTCGAAGACGGCCGCGCCATCGAATTCAAGCCCTGGGCCAAAGACCCCCACCCCACCCCGATGCTGGCAGGCGTGCGCGATTCGATCTATTCCGCCTCGCGCATCCGCTACCCGATGGTGCGCCGCGCCTGGCTGGAGCAGGGACCGGGGGCCGACCCGGACAGCCGCGGCGACGGCGACTTCGTCCGCGTTACCTGGGAAGAAGCGGTTGACCTGGTCGCCAGGGAAATTACCCGGGTGCGCGACACCTACGGCCAGCAGGCGGTGTACGGCGGCTCCTACGGCTGGAAAAGCCCCGGCAAGCTGCACAACTGCAAAACGCTTTTGCGGCGCATGTTGAACCTGACCGGCGGCTTTACTTCAAGCATCGGTGACTACTCCACCGGGGCGGCCCAGGTGATTTTGCCCTACGTCAGCGGCTCCATCGAAGTCTACGAGCAGTGCACCACCTATCCGGTGCTCGCCGAGCATACCGAGCTGATGGTGTACTGGGGCTGCGATCCGCGCAACAACTCCCAGATCTCCTGGCAGATCGCCGACCACGGGGCCTTCGAGGGCATGGAGGCGCTCAAGAAAGCCGGCGTCAAGGCTATTTCCATCGACCCGCTGATGACCCAGACCTGCGAGTACCTGGACGGCGAATGGATCGCCCCCAAGCCGCAGACAGACGTGCCGCTGATGCTGGGCATTGCCCATACGCTGTACAGCGAAGACCTCCACGATCAGGCCTTTCTCGACCGCTATACCAGCGGCTTTGACAAGTTCCTCCCCTACCTGACCGGCGAGACCGACGGCCAGCCCAAGGATGCCGACTGGGCGGCGGAGATCTGCGGCCTTGAGGCGGACACCATTCGCGATCTGGCCCGGCGCTTTGCCGGCCACCGCACGATGCTGGCGCTGGGCTATTCCATGCAGCGCCAGCACCACGGCGAGCAGTCCACCTGGATGCTGGTCACCCTGGCCTGCATGCTCGGCCAGATCGGCCTGCCCGGCGGCGGCTACGGCCTTAGCTATCACTATTCGTCCGGCGGCGCACCGACTCACGAAAGCCCGATTCTCAAGGCCATCGGCGATGCCGCCGGCGGCGGTGACGGCGGCTCTGTCGACGAGTCCGGCAGCGATATCATGATCCCGGTGGCGCGTTTCGTCGAAACCCTGCTCAACCCCGGCGAGACCATGCAGTTCAACGGCAGCGAGATTGAGCTTCCGCTGGTCAAGCTGGCCTACTGGGCAGGCGGCAACCCCTTTGCCCACCACCAGGACCGCAACGAGATGCTCCGCGCCTGGCGGGAGCTGGACACCTTTATCGTGCACGACTTCCAGTGGACCGCCACCGCGCGGCACGCGGATATCGTTTTGCCCACCACCACCTCCTACGAGCGCAACGACATCGAGCAGCTCGGCGACTACGCCCTGAGCCATGTCGTGGCGATGAAAAAGATCGTCGAGCCGCAGTTCGAGGCGCGCAACGACTTCGACATTTTCGCCGCCATTGCCGACAAGATGGGCAAGGGCTACGAGTTTACCGAAGGCCGCACCGAGATGGACTGGATTCGCGGATTCTACGAAGGCGCCAAGATCGAGGCCCGCGCCAAGGGCATGGAAATGCCGGTCTTTGACGTGTTCTGGGACTCCAACGAGCCGCTGGCTTTCCCGTTAAAGGACGAACAGAAATACTTCGTCAGGCACGAAGCCTTCCGCGAAGACCCGATCCTCAACGCCCTGGGCACCGCCACCGGCAAGTTCGAGATCTACTCCCGCGCCGTCGCCGAGTACGGCTACGACGACTGCCCGCCGCATCCGACCTGGCTTGAGCCCATCGAGCGGCTTGACGGCCCCACCACCCGCTACCCGCTGAGCATTGCCAGCAACCACCCCCGCGGGCGTTTGCACTCGCAAATCTGCGGCACCTCCTTCCGCGAGACCTACGCGGTGCAGGGGCGCGAGCCCTGCTGGCTCAACCCTCGGGATGCCAGCGCGCGCGACATCAAGGATGGCGACGTTGTGCGCGTGTTCAACGATCGCGGGCAGCTGCTCGCCGGCGCGGTGGTCACCGAAGACATCATGCCCGGCGTCATCCGCGTGCAGGAAGGCGGCTGGTTCGACCCGGTCACTCCCCGCAATATCGGCAGCCTGTGCAGCTACGGCGACGTCAACGTGCTGACGCCGGGCATTGCCACCTCCAAGCTGGCCCAGGCCAACTGCGGGCAGACCGGGGTCGCCGACGTTGAGAAATTTACCGGTGACCTGCCCGAGGTCACGGTATTTTCCCAGCCGGCACCGCGCAACGCCGGCTGACGCGAACCGGCACAGCGCGTAACGCCGTTCCTCTAACCGGGCCGCCAACGCGGCCCGGTTTTTTGTGCTCGACGTTTACGACACACGTTTGCGGCACACGTTTGCGGCGAACGCTGGGCAACGATTCCACGCCGTCGCGGCGGCGCTGTAGCACGAAAAATTCCCGTATGGATGCGATAGTTATTGCAAATAAAAAGTATTCCCATTAGCTTATAGCGCGTTGCTAATTCACACACCGCATCCGTCAGGGAACCTCATGTCATTTCTTCCGCCCCGGCAGGCCTTACGTCCCCACTCCCGGTTTTCCCAGCGCGGGCTGGCGCTGGCCATGGCCGGACTCGCCAGCGCCGCTGTCCAGGCCCAAGACACCGCCAAGCTTGACGATGTGGTGGTCACCGCAACCGGCCACCAGCAGCAGACCAAAAATGCGCCGGCCTCAATCAGCGTGATCGATCGCCAAACCCTTGAAGACAAGGCCTACCGCGACGTCACCGACGCGCTGAAAAACGTGCCCGGCGTCATCGTCACCGGCGGCGGCTCCTCAAAGGACATCAGCCTGCGCGGCATGGGCGCCAAATACACGCTGATGCTGGTGGACGGCAAGCGCCAGGGCTCCCGCGAGACGCGCCCCGGCAGCGACGGCCCGGGCATCGAGCAGGGCTGGCTGCCGCCGCTTTCCGCCATCGAGCGAATCGAGGTCATCCGCGGGCCGATGTCATCGCTTTACGGCTCTGACGCGCTGGGCGGGGTGATCAACATCATCACCCGCAGCGTCGAACGGGAATGGGGCGGCAGCGTCACCGTCGACACCACCATTCAGGAAGACGCCGACTCCGGCGACCGCCAGCAGAGCCGCTTTTACGTGGGTGGGCCGCTCACAGAAGACGTGCTCGGGCTCAAGGTCTACGGGCAGTACACACAGCGCGACGAAGACCGCATCGTCAACGGCTACAGCGACCAGCGCCTGGCCAACGCCACGGCCGAGCTGAGCTGGAACGTCTCCGAGGATCACGATCTGTCCCTGGAAGCCGGCTATAGCGAGCAGGAGCGCACCACCAATCCCGGCAAGTCCATCGCCGAAGAAGGCCGGCGCGGCCCCAACACCCGCTCCACGGATGAATACGACCGCCGCCACTATACGCTCAGCCACCAAGGCAGCTGGGATATCGGCACCTCAGACAGCTACGTGCAGCACGAGAAGGTCCGCAACCCCAGCGCCCGGGGCGGCATCGACTACGAAAACACCGTGTTCAACACCCAGACGGTGCTGCCTTTGGGCATGCACATGCTAACGCTTGGCGGCCAGTACGGGGCGCAAAAGCTCACCAGCCAGGGCAACACCCTGGCAGACGGCGAAGGGCAGATCGACCGCT
This sequence comes from Halomonas cibimaris, assembly GCF_039537045.1. Lineage (GTDB taxonomy): Bacteria > Pseudomonadota > Gammaproteobacteria > Pseudomonadales > Halomonadaceae > Vreelandella > Vreelandella cibimaris. The sequence goes on from NZ_BAAAZT010000015.1 coordinate 51,569, forward strand.
GGCAGTGGGCGCTGTTCGTTGAAGACGAGTGGATGCTCACCGAAGACTTCGCCCTTACCGGCGGCGCGCGCCTGAACAAGGATGAAAACTACGGCACCCACTGGACGCCGCGGCTTTACGGCGTGTGGAACACAACACCGCAGTGGACAATAAAAGGCGGAGTGACCAGCGGCTATCGCGCCCCGGACCTGCGCTACACCGCGCCGAGCTGGGGCCAGGCCACCGGCGGGCCCGGCGGCAACGCCCTGCTCATCGGCAACCCGGATCTGGAGCCGGAAAAAAGCCTGAACAAAGAGCTGGGGGTGCGCTGGGACAGTGACGGCGGCGTTCAGGCAGGGCTCACCGTCTTTCACAACAAGTTCAAAGACAAAATCGCCGAGGACCCGGTGTGCTACAGCGGCGCCTACCGCGGCGACGACGTAGCACCGGAGTGCATCGTGGCAGGCGACGACCACGAATACGCCTATATCGATACCCGCAAGAACATCGACAAGGCCGTGACCCAGGGCATTGAAGCCACGCTGACCCTGCCGCTGGCCGAGACCTACTCGCTTACCGCCAGCTACACCTATACCGACTCCGAGCAGAAAAGCGGCGATGACAAGGGCGCATCGCTCAACAACCTGCCCGAGCACATGGCCAATGCCACCCTGGACTGGGCGCCGCAAGGCCCGCTTTCCGCCTGGACCCGGGTCAACTTCCGCGGCCGCTCCAGCGGCGCGCCGCAGTTTCACGGCAGCAGCGGCCGGGAAATCCCCTCCTACACCTTCGTTGACGTGGGCACCACCTATCAGCTCACGCCCAGCGCCAAGCTGTTTGGCGGCGTGTACAACGCCCTGGACAAAAACGTGAACTACGCCGACTTCGAAAAGGTCCTCGACGGCCGCCGCTACAATCTAGGCCTTACCGTGGCGTTTTAAGCGCCGGGTGCCCGCGCCAAAGTGCGGGCACAAAACGCGGCCGCCTCTTTACTTTTTCCTGGCGGATGCGTATTAAAGCATCCGGCGACGCGGCGACTCCGCCGCCCAACAGAAAAACGCAACCTGCCGGGGATCACCATGGGTCTGATCGTGACATTACTGCTGGTGGTGGGATGTATCATCCTGGCCACCAGCAAGTTCAAGCTGCATCCGTTTCTTGCTCTGCTGGGCGCGGCGTTTATCACCGCATTTGCCTACGGGCTGCCGATCGACTCGATAGTCGAGACCGTCACCGCCGGCTTTGGCGGCATTCTGGGCTACATCGGTCTGGTCATCGTGCTGGGTACCATTATCGGAGTGATCCTGGAAAAAAGCGGCGCGGCGATCACCATGGCCGACGTCATGATCGCCAAACTCGGCGATCGCTTCCCTACGCTGACCATGTCGGTGATCGGCTACATCGTCTCCGTTCCGGTGTTTTGCGATTCCGGCTTTATTATCCTCAATTCACTGAAGGAGTCGCTGGCCAAAAAGCTCGACACCTCGCCCATCGCCATGAGCGTGGCGCTGGCCACCGGGCTTTACGCCACTCACACCTTTATTCCGCCCACGCCGGGGCCCATTGCCGCTGCGGGCAACCTGGGGCTTGAATCCAACCTGGGGCTGGTGATTGCCGCCGGCATTCCCGTGGCTGCGGTAGCCGCCCTTGCCGGCATGTTCTGGGCGCGGCGCTTCGTCAATACCCAGCCGGACGTGGACGATACCCTGACGGAAGTTGATGCCCGCCACCAGCACCAGGACTGGGAAGCGCTCAAGGCCAGCTACGGTCGCCTGCCCCGGCCGCTGGCGGCGTTCGCGCCGATCATCGTGCCCATCGCGCTGATCTGCATCGGCACCGTGGCCCGGCTGCCCGCCGCGCCCTTCGGCGAAGGCAGCGTCATGGCCGTGCTCAGCCTGCTGGGCCAGCCGCTGGTCGCCCTGCTCATCGGTCTTTTGCTGTCCACAACGCTGCTGAAAAGCGACAGCAAGATCAGCGAGTTCAGCGAGCGCATCAGCGAAGGCATCGTCTCTGCCGCGCCCATTCTGCTGATTACCGGGGCCGGCGGGGCGTTCGGCGCGGTGCTCAGCGCCTCGCCGCTGGGCGACTATCTGGGCAGCACGCTTTCCGCCCTGGGCATCGGCATTTTCATGCCGTTTCTCGTCGCCGCCGGGCTGAAGTCCGCTCAGGGATCGTCCACCGTAGCCCTGGTGACCACTTCAGCGCTGGTCGCGCCGATGCTTGACGCGCTGGGCCTGGGCAGCGACATGGGCCGCACGCTGACGGTGATGGCCATCGGCGCCGGGGCGATGACCGTTTCCCACGCCAACGACAGCTTTTTCTGGGTGGTTTCGCGCTTTAGCCGCATGAGCGTGGGGCTTGCCTACCGCGCCCAGACCCTGGCGACGCTGGTACAGGGCGTCACCGCCATTGTGCTGGTCTACCTGCTGTCGCTTTTGCTGCTGTAGCCGCTTTTTGCCCTCCGTGCGCTTGGGCGGGTAAGCTTTGGCTCTGACCTTTTCTTCGTCAACGTTCGGTGCATGGACGTTTCATTCGCGGATTTTCAAGGAGCCATCATGTATTCCCACCAACGCTTTGTTCCGCCCGCCCTGGGCGCCGCCGTGCTCATCGGCGCGCTTGCCGCCGGCGCTGCCGCCGCAGCCGAAGAGCCCGCCGAGGTGCGCTTTGCCGTGCCTTCCTGGCCCGGGGTCACCGTCAAAAGCGAGCTTGCCGGCCAGCTGCTGGAAGCGCTGGGCTACGCGCCCCAGCAGCAGGAGCTGGGCTCCACCATTGCCTACGAAGCGCTGAACCAGGGCGATGTGGACGTCTACCTCGCCGCTTGGCTGCCCGGCCAGAGCGCCTCCTACGATACCGCCATGAAAGAGGGCGTGATCAACGATCTGGGCAACAACGTCGACGGCGCACGGCTGGGCTTTGCCGTGCCCACCTACGTCTATGATGCCGGCGTGACTTCGGGTGAGGACCTCAAGGATCCTGAGCTGCGCGAAAAATTTGGCGATACGATTTATGCCATCGAAGTAGGCTCGGGCATCAGTGAGATTCTTGACGATAACAGGGACAAGGACACCTACGATCTGACCCGGTGGAACGTATCCGAAACCTCCACTCCGGGCATGCTGAGCACGGTCAAGTCCGCACTACAGCGCGAAGAGTGGGTCGTCTTCACCGCCTGGACGCCGCACTGGATGAACATCGAATACGACGTGCGCTACCTTGACGACCCTGAAAACTTCTGGGGCGACGAAAGCGGCCGCAGCAACGTGCGCACCCTGGTCACCCAGACCTTTGCCGAGCAGCAGCCCAACGCCACCCGGCTTCTCAACCAGCTGCGCTTCAGCGCCGACGACCAGAGCGCGATGATCTACGGCTACAGCTTTGACGAAAAGCCCGCCGACGACGTCGCTCGCCAGTGGCTGCAAAACCACCCCGCGCAGGTCAAGACCTTTGTCGACGGCGTAACTACCCGCAGCGGCGAGCAGCAAGCCTGGCCCGCCGTGCAGGACGCGCTGGAGATTCCCGACGCCTGATCGGCCCCCCGCACGTCACTGGCTAATCCAGCATCCATCCAGCCCAACACAGAGGGTCGCTATGCGTATCGTTCCCGCGCTGATTTTAGGCGCCGCCGGCATTATCGCCGCTACCTTCATCGGCAGCGGCCTGACCGATCTGGGCACCGGCGACCGCTACGTGACGGTAAAAGGCCTGGCCGAGCGCGACGTCACCGCCGACACCGCCCTTTGGCCGCTGCGCTTTGTGGCAACCGGCGACACCCTGGAAAACGCTCAGGCCAACGCCCGGGAGAGCCAGCGCGCCGTCATGGCCTTTCTGGACCGCCAGCAGATCGACACCGACGCAGTAGAGCTGCAAAAACTCAGCGTCAACGATACCAGCGCCGACCCCTACCAGAGCAGCGACGGCGGGCCGACCTTCATCATCAACCAGACCCTCACCGTGCGCAGCCAGAATATCGATCGCGTGCGCCGGGCCGCACAGGCCATCGGCGAGCTGGTGGATGCCGGCGTGGTGCTGTCGTCCGACTACGGCGACAGCGGCCCTAGCTATCTGTTCAGCCGGCTCAACGACATCAAACCGGAAATGATCGCCAACGCCACCGCCGCCGCCCGGCAGTCCGCCGAGCAGTTTGCCGAAGACGCCAACGCCGAGGTGGGCAAGCTTCGCCGTGCCAACCAGGGCGTGTTCCAGATCCGCGCCCGGGACCACGCCGCCGGCGTCAGCCAGACCCAGCAGGCGGAAAAGACCGTCCGCGTGGTCACCACGGTGGACTATTACCTGAAATAAGCGGTGGCGCCCAGGCGCCGGACACGCCTGATGGAACGGGTTACCAAATAGCGCGTAAAGCATCGCCCCATGCGGGCGGTGATAAAAGCGCGCACCGCAACGCGGTGCCGGGGTTGAAGGTTCCATCACCACCTGATATTTATAC
>NZ_BAAAZT010000016.1:0-7905 GCF_039537045.1 Halomonas cibimaris
GCCGCTGGGAGCCTATCTCTCTTTTGATCGCCTCTGTGATGAGGTACACCGCCTACTTGGTGGTTATGGCACTGAATACGCGATTAATTTTGAATAAGCACTTATTGGGAGGATGAAACATCAAAAAAACATCCCCTACCGTCTGGCAGAGGATGCTGAAAACCCGTTATCAAGGAGCATCGACCGGGGTAAAGGCTATCTGCTCCAGTGCTGTTGAAGCAGCGTTGGACGCTTGCTGGAGCGTCTTCTGCGATAGATGGGCATAGCGCAACGTGACCTTGGGGCAGGAGTGCCCGAGGATCTTCTGGACTTCGTAGAGCGTACGACCACTATTGACCAGCATCGAGGCATACTGGTGGCGGCAGTCATGGATGCGAAACTCCGGGAGTCCTGCTTGCTGGCGTAGGCGGTGCCATACCCACGTAATCGTCGTCAGGGGCTTGCCCGTTTGTTGACTGATGAAGAGATGCTCATGGCCGCCACATTGCTGCCAAATATCGTCCAGCAGCTTGACGGCAACATCGTTCAGGGGGATCAGCCGCGTTTTCTTGCCCTTGGCGTTAGCAGCGGGAATACGCCACTGTCGGGCCGGGATATCAATGTCGTGCCAGCGGGCCTTCAGGGCTTCTCCCAGCCGGGCTCCAGTGGATAACAGCAACAGGATCACTTGGCAAACGACGCGATTATGGTCTGTATTCAGCACATGCAGCAGGCGATTCAGCTCATCCTGCGTCAAGTAGCGCTCCTTCTTGTTGTCGGCATTGAAATGCTTAACGCCTTTTACCGGATTATGCTCGGCGACATCCCACTGAATGGCCAGGTTGAAGATATAGCTCAGCAGCATTAACTGGCGATCACAGCTGGACGGGGCCAGCCCCTTTTCCCGGAGGGCCTGGTGGAACGTCACGACCTGCCGCCGCGTAATTTGATCCAACGGGCTGTCGCCAAACACCGGCAGCAGGTAGTTTTTCAGGAAGGAGACGTCGGTTTCCCAGGAGCGTTTGCGCACCTTCACGTAGGGCAGATAACGTTCCTCCACGAAGCGGGCGAACTCGGGCGTGGCCTTGCGCTTCTTCGTCTCGGCGCGTGGATCTTCCCCCAGCATGATACGGGCCTTCAGCTGCTTCGCCTTCTTGCGGCCTTGCGGGATCGTTAACTCAGCGGTCGTGCCCAGCTTGGCATACTGCGTCTTGCCGCGTTCGTTCTTGTAGCGAAGATACAGGGTGCCCACGTGGGGATTGGTGGCCCGCAGCTCCATCAGGAAGCCGGGGAATTGGGTATCACAGTACTCGATCTTGCGCTTGCCGTCGGGGCAGCGAAGCGTTTTGATCACGGATTGACTCAAGGCTATTTTCGGCATCATTCAGCTCCTTGGTTACTTTAGGCATGACGTCTCCGGATCGGCCCTTTTTTGGACCAATCTGGGGTACTTTTGAGGGAGATAGGCCACCCGCAGGTGGCCCAGTAGGTAAGATCGTGACGTTTCAGCACATCACGGGTAAGGCGCTATGCCGAGGCGTGGAGCAGCTGAGCATGGTAGGTGAGCGTCACATAGCGCTTTTGCGTGCGTTGGCGAACAACGTGAATACCGGCCCGCTGAAGCATTTCGTAAAGGTCGCTTCCCTGCTGCAGCCGTTTTCCCAGAGAGACGGCGTTGTGCGGGAGTGCCTGGGGAGAGACATAACGGGCCACCTCTGGCGCAAGCTCGTCCAGCGCTTCCAGCAGCTGCGTGGGTGTGCCTTCCCAGTGCCCATGCCTGACTTGCAGTAGCTGATCAACCAGGTAAGCCACGGGGTCGCTTTGTAACGTCGTCGCATAGGCGTGGCGTAAATTATCGGCGTATGCCTGCTCGACGGATGAGTCGGGTTCGACGGATGAGTCACTGTTAACGACTTCGCCCGTATCCGTATCCACTACGTCGTCGGCATGGGGTTGATCAGCGCCATGGGGAGCATCATCGGTATCGTCCTGGGCATCCGGCTCGCCATCGTCTTGTGCCTGCACCCGGTCAAAGGCGGCCAGCCAGCGGCAGAAATCCACCGCCCGTTCATTGATGTGTGGCCTGGCGTCAGGCCATTCCCGCATGATATCCACGCAGAGCCGCAGCAAACTCCCCATAATGCGTGATTCGTTATCATCCAGCCATGCGGTCATCTCGGATTCCGACTGGCGCTGATCCGGCGTTAGCGGATTGAAATGCAGATAGAGCGAGCGGCTGATCAAGTCGTGTTTCACAAACGGCTGCTTGAGGCCATTGAATACCAGCGTGCTTTGCAGCTGCGTGACCACGGAATCCCGATTCGTAAACAGCTTGCGATTGACCATAGCGCTGCCGGTAGCGACCTGACAGAAGCTGTCGCTTAGGCGCGAAGAGATACGCGATATGTTGTCGAATATCGGTACGTCGCATGCCAGCGAGCTAACCGCAATATCGTCAAAGCTATCCGGCATCCGCTGCACCCCGATCGCACTGGGGTCCAGAAAGCGCTGAATAATGTGCTGGCAAAACGAGGTCTTACCGCTCCCCTGTGGCCCCAGCAGCACAAGAAACACCCGCATCAGACGAGGGTCGCGCTCATGGGTCAGGTTATAGGTGAGCCAGGCGATAAAGAGCAACGCTTCTCCTTCTTCCAGCTGCGGCATCAACCCAATGAGCTCGCTCACCGCATCATGGGTATCCATGTTCGTGGGCGTCGGTAGCGCGAGCTGCCGATCAAAAGGCACCATGACCACACGTTCATCAGGGCAAGTCGTTGTGAGCTGCACGCCTTCATCCGGCGTCAGCACCGCATATTGTCCAGCGGCATTGCCCAGATCGATGATCACACGCCCGACGTGCGGAGACCCCTGGATACGTCGCATAACGCGGGTCATTAGCGCCTTGGGCTTCAGCTTGAACGCATTGTCGTGGCACCACTGCCGCACCTTATCCGGCGTGGCGTCAATCCCCTGATCATCCAGTTGGAGAGCCAACGTCTCGCAAAAGGCCAGCTGATCCAGCGGGAAGGCGCGACCATCGGCTTGCCGGGCATACAGCTGGCGAGCCGCCTGATCGTTCACGATGGTATAGTCCTGCTCCAGCAGCTCGGGAAGCGCCGTATTGAGCTCTTCTTTTTGCGATGGACGACGCTTGGGCTTTGGCTGTACTACCGGCTTGCCATGAGATTTATGAGTCATTTTTATTACCTGCTAAAAGTGAGAGACGACATCCCCTTGAGCACGCCGAAGGGCATGCCGCCATAAAAGAGAAATAGAAAGAGCGTGGCGGTTTAGCGACGCATCGATGCCGTTAACACTTCACGGGCTCGCGAGCACCAAAACGAGGGTGACTCACCGGCAGCGTAGCTACAGGCCACCAACCAGCGCATCAGCTCAGGATGCGTCGGATGTTCCAGGGGCAGCAGCGGAAGGATGCGCAAGGCTTCCTCGGCATAGGGCTGTGTTTCCGTGAGCAAGCCAGCCAGCGGATCGATAACCCGGTCGTGAGACAGGCACTCCGGGGCATAAAACGGCGTCAGCAGGCACGCAGGACGATGCCAACCTTGCTCGGGCGTCACGCACCAGGGGCCGTCGGGAAGCAGCATGGCAACGCCATTGCCGTGATAGGAAGAAACGCCATAGGCGGGCACGGTATGCCGCTGATGGGTACGGGCCTTCTCGACCGCGCCAATGAGCCACTGGGTCTGGCACATGGCGTTCGATGTACCTAGCTGGGCTGTCAGGCAAAAGCGCAGCCAATCGGAGAGCGCATGGGCACCATCCTGGGGGTAAAAAGGCTGAGCAAATACACAGGCCCAGTTCTCGTCATAGTAACAAAGCAACGGCTGGCCGCTCTGCTCGTCCAGCCTGATTGACAGATGCGTCTGGTACGACGGGTCATTGGCGGCAATGCGAGCTTGCTTTAACGCTGAAGGCTGTTGGCGAAATGGCCTCACCAGCCAGAACAGAACTGATAACTGAACAACTTTACTTAGTGCTAACATAAAAACCTACCTTACATATTCGATGATGGATCACTTTGCAGGGCCGCGAGTCGACTTCAGTAAATACGCCTCCTCACACCACGACTTTCATGGCGTGCTTTGCTTGGCCTGCGGAAGCAAGCCTCATGGACTCGCCGCAAGAAAGCAAACTCACCTAAATACTGGAAAAAATGCAGGTGCGCGGCGACATTCAGTTTATAAAGGGTACTTTTAAACTATCTAATATTGAAATAGGCTATTAAAAATACCGCATAACAAAGGGTTATGAAAAAGCACCTATAGCTATATTCTATTGATTTTACGCTTTCTAAGGCACTACAGCACCGGTCCGACACCACTTCACCCTCGCCTGAGCCGACTTATAGTAGCGCTGGTGAACAGTCTGCCCTGGTAGGTGGTCAAGCCGCGCTGATTCAGGATGCGGGCCACGTCGCTGCCCCTCTCGATGCCTTCCTGCTCTTCCAGATGCTGTATTAGGCGCTGCATCCGCAGCTTCCAGTCACTTTGGCGCAGAGTGCGCTGCTGATTCGCCTTACCGGTGTCCTGGTGGCGAATATCGTTCAGCCGGGGGTTACCAAGCACCTTGCCGCGCTCTCGGGCCGCGTTCAGAGCCAGTCGGGTACGTTGGCTAATCATATTGGCTTCGTGCTGGGCCATTGCCGCCAACACATGGATGGTAAGCTGATCCACGTCGGGCAGATCGCACAGCGTGAAGCGGATACCACGGCGCTGCAGCCCGGTGATAAAGTGAAGGTCACGGCTGAGTCGATCCAGCTTGGCGACGAGCAATGTCGCATGAGCCAACTCGGCATAGTCGGCGGCTTGGTGGAACTGGGGGCGATTGGCGTTCTTGCCGGATTCAATTTCCTGAAACTCGGCGATGACCTCTCCCCCGTATTGGGCCAGATATTCCTGGACGGCCTGGCGCTGAGCCGTGAGACCCAATCCTGATCGGGACTGCTGCTGAGTGCTAACGCGGTAATACGCAACAAACCGCCGGGGCATGGAAACAGGCATAGTGCCTCCTTTTCGTCAGTTATTTATCGAATCAAAGGATATCTTTACGCAATCAATCAAGGCGCATAAAAAGCGCCTTTATGGTGGCTATCCCGAGAAGAAAACAATTTGCCATACGGCACCCGAAGGCACCGCATGGAAGATGGACGTTGCATTAAGTCAATGAGCTAAAGTCGTTAGGGTATGGATCAGGTTTCCCAGACGACATCCACGTCATAAACACCGTTGGCGTAATAGCTGAGAAAGTTGTTGATATAAAGATCGAAGAAGTCTCCGACTCTGGAAAGAGCAATGGGCGGTAAGTGGCGCATCTTGCATAGCTCAACGCTGAACTCGAAGTCGACCTCGGTTAGCAGAACGTGGCGACCATCCACGGGGGTATAGCTGAAGTCAGTAATATACCCCAGTCGAAAGCTATTCTTTTCCACATGGCCCAATCGTATTTCCACAGGATGATAACCACCGGCCAGTGGATCATAGTGGGGATCACGGAATACAATCGTCATGGCCAATACCTGAGCCCCTTCAGGTTCCGGCGGTGACTGGTGATACGCCGTTTGAATCTCCCTGAGTAAAAGTTCGATCAATGCCGGCGGCAACGGTAAAGCGTTATCGGTGGTTTGAATGGTGGGCGTGAAAGACATGACAGTCTCCTTGATAAACGGGACCAGCTATTAGTGGCTGATCGTGGATGGCATAAACAAAAACGGCATAGCCCCAAAGTGAGCTATGCCGAATCCTGCATTTCGCTAAACGAACGTTTAGTGTGATGAAAAATCCCGGCCGTTACGGGTCAGGAAAGCATTACCCTTCGTGAGTGCTGGCGGATGCGTTTTCGGGGCTTTCTGCTGCCTTTTCCAGGGGCGTTTCAGTCACACCTTTGGCGGTATGCTGACTCCCGGATACCGTAGTCGTGTCGGCATCTTCCACCTGAGCCAGATTGGCTTCCCGGCGCTTCTTCTGCTCGGCCAGGCGTTGCTGTTTGATGGCATCCTTGCGGGCTTTTTCCTTGGCGACGTGATCGGTGAGGTCATGGCCTTCCTTGATAGCGGTTTGCATCGCCTTCCAGATAGCTTCCCTCCGACTGGCGGGGCTCAATATCAAAGGCTGCTTGTCATCGGCCACCAGCAGCCCTTCGGCCTTGAGCGCGGCACCCAGAAAGCCATGGTTGTTGGCCCCCTTCCGCTCGAACAGGTCTCGAAAGATAATCGCCTTGAACGGCACCATCTGCTGGTCAACGATCTCGATCACCTGAGCCAGCGAAATCCATTCATTGCTGAAATAGCCGCTGGACTGGTTCACGGTAACTCGGCACCAGATCGCCTCAGCCAACGTGGCTTCCTCCTTGGCGATATCCGCTTTCAATAACGCATCGGCTTGATCACGGGTGACGCCAACTTCATAGGTCAGGTGACCTTTGCCTCGGGGACTGAGCTTGGGCGTATCGGCCTGCTTGAGAATACGGATAGCAGAAAGCGTATCGGCTTCCGTTGTGGCGGACGTATCAACCTCGACCGTACCGGACGCCTGTAGCTCAGCGGCGTTGGTCGTATCCGTCCTGGGGGATGCGGGGGCTTTTACCTTGGTCTTGGCCATGAGATAAATCCTTGCGTAGTGATGGCCCGCAGCACTGCCGGAAAGGATCTGCCAGAAAGAGCTTATTTCCGGGGCGTTGCGAGCATGGAAGAGAAAATCAAAGGTGGGATCGGTAGCGATCGTTTTATGCCTCAGCGGGCAGCTTTATGGCGCATGTCCGTGGTGATGTAGGGCTCCAGCAGGCCCAGCGTGGCGGTAATCACACCGACGTCATCCACGTAGCCGACGATGGGAATCGTGTCGGGAATAGCGTCCAACGGGCAGATCAAATAGCCCAGCGCTCCCACGACGCTGGCTTTCAATGCGACGGGTACGACGGGACTCTTGAGCAGGTAGTAGAGCAATTTGGCTCGGTAGCTCAGCTCCTTGTACGTGGTAGGCAGGTGGTAGATCTTTCGCCAGAAGCCCTTTTGCGAGAAGTGCTTGCTATAGCGCTTAGTCATGGGCCTGTCGTCCCAGCGCCTTCAAAGTCGGGCAGTGCGAATCCCTGGGGAATAGCAGGTAGGTACCGCCGCCATCGTCCTGGGTCACGGATAGCAGCAATACGTGCTGGTCGGGCGTGTTGATCAATATCTCCGGCAGGTGGATCAGCTGGAAGCGCTTGACGCGATCCATGCCGGGAATATCGTCGAAGCGATCAGCGGCGTTCAGGACATGCAGTCGAGTGCCGGTGCTGGCCCAAACGTCGTGAGCCGTATTGGGATCATCGCCGAAAGGCAGCGTCATTAAGTGATGGATAAGAAAGTCGTGCAGCGTGGGGGAAAGTACCAGCATGCTTAGCCGGCACGGGGAATCAAGCGTGGTCATATCAACTCCTTCAACGGGTGGTCAAAGGAATAATATGTGCTTGTGAAGCGGGGTTAAGACGGCGGGGATGCCATGCGCGGGGGAGGTAATACGGCAGGCATGGGAAGATCACTGCCGGAACATAGGAACGCAGAAAAACGGCCCTACTGATGCAAAAAAGCCATGCCCCACTCAAGGGACATGGCTCGTTATAGATCGCTTAAAGAGGGTCAATCAGTCGTTGAACACGGCTTCCAGGCTATCCGCTGTCAAAATGTTTTCTATCCATTTTTTGAGCTGATCATTACTGGCGGCGGAAATACGCTGCTCGGCCCAGTCTGGCACGCCATTAAACTTCAAGGTGATCAGGCTGCGCAGGCTAATCGCCATGCCGCGCGTTTCGCCTTCGGCTTGCTCTCGCTTGGCCCAGCTTTCCAGATTGTCTGCCAACATATCTCGATCCTCCATCAAACTTCTCAGCTCATCCACATTGACCCTGGCACCCAGCCATTTCAAATGGCGC
>NZ_BAAAZT010000017.1:0-2879 GCF_039537045.1 Halomonas cibimaris
CGCGTGCATCGCTGCACGCCAGCTGCCAGAGCGGATCGTGACGCAGCGTGTCGGTATCGTCCAGGTCGATCCACCCCATGGCGCGCTGCAACACGACGGTTCGCAACTGGCTGGCCAGGGAATGACGAATACGCAGTGGATTACGCCGGTCGACCAGGCTCTCTTCCAGCGCCTGGATGACACCGCTGTTGTCGAGGGCTTCACGCAGCAGCAAGGCGCCGCTATCGCTGGTGGTGCGGTGGCCGCTCATCTCGGCCCGAACAGAGCCATTGCAGGAAGGCGTCCACGACGATAATCTTTCACCCATGGCGAGAGGTCCTCTTGAATCAAGTTCTGGCTGGAACATCCTGATTCTACAAGAGAAACCCCTCGCCATCTTNGATGCTTGATGTTCAGGGCCGCGTTGATGTCCCGGTCGTGGCGTGTATGACAGGCGGGGCACGCCCACGACCGGACGTTTAGCGGCATGGCGTCCATCTTGTGATGGCATGTATGGCAGGTTTTGGAGCTGGGAAACCACGGGTCAAGTTTGACCAGATGCTTTCCCTTTTCCTCTGCTTTGTAGGCCAACTTGGCGACCAAGGCGTGCCAGGACGCATCGCCAATGTGCCTGGCGAGTCTGGCATTTTTCAACATGTTTTTGACTTTCAGCGTCTCGACGATCACCGCTTGATTATCGTCAACGATTTGTCGGGACAGTTTGTGCTGGAAGTCCTTGCGGGCGTTCACTACCCGCTCGTGCGCCTTGGCAACAAGCAGGCGGGCTTTAGCCCGATTGGCACTGCCTTTTTGCCTGCGCGACAATGCTTGCTGTTTTCGCCTGAGGTTCCGCTGCGCCTGCTTGAGAAAGCGAGGATTGGGTGTTTTATGACCGTTCGAGTCAATGGCGAGGTGCGACAAGCCCATGTCGAGGCCGACGACGCTTGAGGCATCGAGGTCTTGCAGACGTTCCGGGGCGTCCTGCCCCGTTTCAAACAGCAGCGCGGCGTAGTGCTTGCCGGTGACGGTGCGCGACAGCGAGATGCTCTTGAGCTTGCCTTCCATCGGGCGGTGAATACGCGCCTTGATGGCTTTAATCTTCGGCACCTTGATCCAGTTGTCGCCGCTTTTAACGCCGACGCAGTGGTAACTCGACTGCCGACCTCGCTTGCTTTTGAAGCGCGGGTAACCGGCTTTCTGTGTGGGATCGAAAAAGCGCTGGAAGGCTTGGTCAAGGTTGATGCACGCCTGCTGGAGCGCTATCGAATCCGCCTCTTTCAACCAGCCGTATTTACGCGATTTTTTGGCCACCGGCAGCAGTTTCTTGATGTCGTGTTTGGCGCTCAGCGACTGGCCGTGACGCTTGTAGCGATGGGACATGATGCGAAGGCCGGTGTTGTAGCAGAAACGCACCGCGCCGAACTGGCGGTTCAGTAAATCCGCCTGTTCGGTGGTGGGGTAAATGCGTACCTTGATGGCCTTAAGCATGTCAGTGCTCACTGCTACAATGCCTATAAATTAAGGTATCAGAAGGATAAAATCAAGTGAGTGTACAAGAAGGTTACCGACGAGGTCGGTACAGCGTCACGCGGCTGGTTGTTCACCTCATCTTCACGACGAAGTATCGCCGCAAGGTATTCGACGGCTACATGATCGGCCAGCTTCAGGAGGCGTTTGAGTCTGCTTGTGAAAAGCTCGACTGCCGCATCCTTGAGTTCGATGGCGAGCAAGATCACGTCCATTTGCTCGTGGAATATCCGCCGAAGCTGTCGATCAGCGTACTGGTCAACAACTTGAAGTCCACGTCGTCTCGACGCGTGCGTTACCTGAATACGCATATCCCGCGTTTGAGCAAAAACACCGCGCTGTGGTCACGGTCGTATTTCGCCTGTAGTGCAGGCGGTGCCACTAGCGAGACGCTTAAAGCCTATGTTCAGGGGCAGAAGATACCAGACTAGAACTGCTTCGCAGTTCCCGCTTGTATCTCCGCCCGCACTGGGCGGAGGTTTACGCGGATTTTTGCTAAAAAAAGCTCGGGTATTGCCTTCGGCCGACGCACCTGACGCGCTACCATGCAGACCTTCGTTTAACCGCTCAAGGTGATCTTATGACTGCTGATCTCAACGGCCGCTACGGCCTGAACCCCGCCCACAGCGAAGTGGTAGAGGCATGCAAGGTGATCGAGCCCTGCCGCGCGCTGGACATGGGCTGCTCCAACGGGCGCAACGCGCTGTATCTCGGCGAACGCGGTTTTGACGTCACCGCCGTGGACAACAATCCCGGGGCCATCAACAGCCTGCAGCAAATTCTCAGCGCCGAAGGCATCACCAACGTCACACCCCGGGTCTACGACATCAACTCGGCCGCGCTTGACGCCGACTACGGCTTAATTGCCTGCACCGTCACGCTGATGTTTCTCAACCCGGCAAGCGTGCCCGCCGTGCTGGCCGATATGCAGGCGCACACCCGTCCCGGCGGCTACAACCTGATCGTCTGCGCCATGAGTACGCCGCAATACCCCTGCCCGATGCCGTTTCCTTTCACCCTGCAAGAAGGCCAGCTGCGCGAGGCCTACGCCGGCTGGGAATTGATCAAATACAACGAAGAGCCGGGCACCATGCACAACGGCGCCCGGCTACAGTTTGCCACGCTGCTGGCGCGCAAGCCTGAGTAGCTTAGCCGGGCGGCCAAGCCGTCTAAATAAGAGTGAATGTGGATATATAAGCCGGCTGGAAAGTGCCGGTTTATCCGAAGTCCCCGCTTTCTACGCGTTGCTCTCAACCTCACGCTTAATGCTTTGTAACTATTCAGGTGGCGTCGGGTGAGACTCGCCAACCCGCTGTTCCTTCAGGCATAGTACCGTCATTCGACTCCCCCACCCAGCAGGCAACATGACCATC
>NZ_BAAAZT010000018.1:0-75078 GCF_039537045.1 Halomonas cibimaris
CACCGGAAGACGATGCCGTCTCGAAATCGGCGTTCGGCGACGAGCTACCGGCTCCCCGGGGCTTCAGGATGCCCAATCAGCGTTCCGGTGAATAAGCCGGGTTTAAGCCAATGCTCGCTTGCCCCGGGCGCGCCGCTGGCACGCACTACGGCGCGGTCGGTATCATGCGCGTCGTTATCGCGCGACGCTCAGCGTGACGATCACGGGTGCGCTGGCATGGGTGGCATGAAACGGCCGCGCTGCTCTTTTACAGAAAACGGACGAAAAGGAACACTATGAACATCGCTGTTGCCGGTACCGGCTACGTCGGCCTTTCCAACGCTATGCTGCTGGCCCAGCATAACGACGTGGTCGCCGTGGATATCGTGGCGGAAAAGGTCAGCCTGCTGAATGACGGCGTCTCGCCCATCGAGGACGCCGAGATCAGCGACTTTCTCGCCAACCGCTCGCTAAACTTTCGCGCCACGCTGGACGGCGAGGCGGCCTACCGCGAAGCCGATATCGTGTTGATCGCCACGCCCACCGACTACGATCCGGACACCAACACCTTTGATACCTCCAGCGTGGAGGCGGTGATTCGCGCCGTCATGGCGGTCAATCCCGAGGCGCTGATGGTGATCAAATCCACTGTGCCGGTGGGCTACACCCGGGAAGCCAGCGAACGCTTTGCTACGCAAAACCTGCTGTTTTCACCGGAGTTTTTGCGCGAGGGCCGGGCGCTGTACGACAACCTGCACCCTTCGCGGATTATTGTCGGCGAACGCTCCGAACGCGCCGAGCAGTTTGCCGGCCTGTTGAAACAGGGGGCAGAAAAACGGGACATCGCCCGGCTGTTGACCCACAGCACCGAGGCCGAGGCCATCAAGCTGTTTGCCAATACCTACCTGGCCATGCGCGTGGCCTACTTCAACGAGCTGGACAGCTACGCCGAGTCCCACGGCCTGGACAGCCGCCAGATCATCGAAGGCGTGGGGCTCGACCCACGTATCGGCGATCATTACAACAACCCCAGCTTTGGCTACGGCGGCTACTGCCTGCCCAAGGATACCAAGCAGCTGCTCGCCAACTATCAGGACGTGCCCAGCAACATCATCCAGGCCATTGTCGATGCCAACCGTACCCGCAAGGACTTTGTCGCCGAGCAGATCATCAACCGCCGGCCGCAGGTGGTGGGGGTGTATCGCCTGATCATGAAGGCCGGCTCGGATAACTTCCGCGCCAGCGCCATGCAGGGGGTGATGAAGCGCATCAAGGCCAAGGGGATTGCGGTGATCGTGTACGAGCCGGTGCTGGAAGAAGCCACCTTTTATGGCTCACGAGTCGTGCGTGACATTGATGAGTTCAAGGGCGCCGCCGATGTAATACTCAGCAACCGTATGGTCAGTGAGCTCGCGGACGTCAGGGATAAAGTCTATACTCGCGACCTTTTCGGTAACGACTGACCGGGGCCGCTTGCCACTTCTAAACGCGGCTGGTCACGCTGGTCGCTGGGCAAATAATTAACTTTCGCTAATTAAAGTGACACGACTTTTCTTTCCCCTCTCGCCTTATGGCTTCGGTCGCATGGCATCAAAAGTCAGGTAACAAAACAGCAATTTTTGATGCCATCACTTCCTTCCTCTCGCCAATAATTTGACTTTTCTTCCCGCCTTTTCTTCGATTATTCTATTTAGCGATTGCTAAATTTATGGCAAATCCTGCAATTTTGCGGGAAATCTCATTCCGCAGTTTCCTCTGCAAAATTGCAGACCGCCACTGTAAAAATGCAGAATCGGTTGATGCCAAACCGGTGCGATTTTTCGGCTAATCCTGCAAAATTGCAGAAAATCGCATTCCGCCAAACGCCCTGCATTTTTGCAGAGCCACCGTGCAAAACAGCAACAGTCGGCAGCGTTTGAAATGAGCCGATTCTGCAAAATTGCAGAAAATACGATTCCATGGAAAGCCCTGCAAAATTGCAGAACGGCCTGCAAAATTGCATATCGGTGTCTCGTAAGCTATTGATTTTATTATACGGTGGCGATAAGTCGGGAATTATCGCCAACTATAACACCCCCGCGCTGTTCCACCTTTAGATCTACGCCAGCAAAGACGCTCTGGCCGAGGCACAAGGACCACCAATGAGCACTACAAGGAAATGCCGGTGCGCGCGGTGGTCAACGAGCTGATCGCCGATTTGCGCTTCGCCAGCGCTATTTGCCGGCAGCGGCACGGCCTTCGGGTCGTGCCGTTTTCATCTCCGTGATACGCTTTCGCCGTGATGCACTCGGGCTTATTTTTCATGAAAGATCACTACCTAAACCTTCGCGTTTCAGCATGCTTTCGCGCTTAGCGCCCGCTGCGTGGCTGCCCGCCACGGCGCTGGGCCTGGGGCTTGGCTATACGCTGATTACCCTGACGCGCCTGCCGTGGTGGACGCTGCCCGGCATTGCCGCGCTGGCCGGCGCGCTTGGCCTGCGGGTGCGGGCGGGCATGGCAGCCGGCGGCTATCGCCGGGCGCGGCCGTGGTCGCTGGTGCCGCTGTGCCTGTGGGGGCTTTACGTCTACCTGGCGGACAGCTTCGGCAACGTGGATCTCAGCGCGGTATTTTTCCATCTGCAGGCAGGCATTGCCGACCACGGCGGTAGCGAGCGCCTTATCGCCGCCGGGCTTTACACGCTTTCCATGCTGGGGCTGCTCTACGCGTTTACCTGGCTGGTGCGCCGGGATACGCGGCTGCGCCGCATCGAGCCGCTGATTGCGCTGGCGCTGCTGGTGAGCAATCCGCTGCTGGTCGGCGTCGGGCAGCGCAGCGCGGCGGTGGTTACCGAGGGCGGCAACTGGCTGGACCGCCACTATCGCCCGCCCGTTATCGAGCCGCAGCCGGCCCCGCCTAACCTGCTGGTTCTGTATCTGGAAAGTTTGGAGCGCACCTACGCCGCCCCGGCGTTTGGCGATGCCTACGATGACCTGCGTGCGCTGGGCAAAAACGGCGTGGTGTTTGACGGCGTCGAGCAGATCAGCAACACCGGCTGGACCATGGCCGGGATGATCGGCAGCCAGTGCGGCACGCCCTTGATGCCTGCCGGGCTGGTGCACGACCGCCAGTTTGCGCCGCTGGCCGAGGTGGTGCCGGGGGTGGACTGCCTGGGCGATGTGCTCAGCGAACAGGGCTA
The DNA here is from genome assembly GCF_039537045.1 of Halomonas cibimaris. Lineage (GTDB taxonomy): Bacteria > Pseudomonadota > Gammaproteobacteria > Pseudomonadales > Halomonadaceae > Vreelandella > Vreelandella cibimaris. The sequence goes on from NZ_BAAAZT010000018.1 coordinate 3,156, forward strand.
CCGGCTGAGCTTTCTCGGCGGGGCAAGCAAGGCGTTCGCCGGCAAGGGCACGTTCTATCAGGGCCACGGCTTTGACCGCGTGCTGGGCCTGGACGAGCTTCGCCCGCGCCTGAATGATGCAGACTACGTCAACGACTGGGGGCTTTACGACGACACCCTCTACGACCTTACCGTTGAAGAAATCAAGCGCCTGGACGCCGAAGGCGACGGCCCCTGGGGCATGGTCAACATCAGCCTTGCCGCCCATGCGCCGGTGGGCTTTCCTGCCCGGCGCTGCCGCCGGCGCCAGGGCCAGTGGGACGGCGACGATATTCTCTACTCGGTGAGGTGTTCGGCCTGGCTGGCGCGCCGGCTGGTTGAACGGCTGGACGACCAAGGGCTTTTGGACAACACCCTGGTGGTGGTGGCAAGCGATCATTTGTCCATGCGCGTCTCGGCGTGGGACAAGCTTGTCGGCCTGCCCCGGGAAAACACCTTCATGCTGCTGGGCAACGGCCTTGAGCCGCGGCGTATTTCCCGGCGCGCCTCGATTGTCGATGTGTTCCCCACCGTTCTTGATGCTCTGGGCTACCCGCCGCAAGAGAACCGCGCCGGGCTTGGCGTTTCGCTTTTACAGCCGGAGACCCGCACGCTGCTGGAGCGCTACGGCAAAGACAAACTCAACGCCCGGCTGCTGGAAGAAAGCGCTCTGCAGCGCAGACTGTGGGAGGGGCTTGCGCCCAACCCCGGCCGCGCCGGCCGCTGACCGGGCTAGCCGTCGGTGGCGATGCGCCGGGTAACGGCGTGATACAGCGGCTCGGGGTAGAGATGGTTCAGGCAGTTAGTGTGGCCCAGCGGGCACACCCGCTTGAAGCACGGCGAGCAGTCAAGTGCCAGATAGTGAATCTGGGCGTTGGCCGTAAGCGGCGGCGTATACGCAGGCGAAGACGAGCCGTAAATCGCCTGCACCCGGGTGCCCACGGCGGCGGCCACGTGCATCAGCCCGGAATCGTTGGTCACCGCCTGCTCGCTGCCCGCCAGCAAGTCCACCGCGTCTGCAAGGGAGGTCTCGCCGCACAGGTTGCGGGCGTGCGCAAGCCCTTCAACGATGGCCTCACCGGCCGGATGATCCTTCGGCCCGCCGATCACGCGTACGGCATAGCCGTCTTCGCTCAGCCGTGCAGCCAGAGCGTGGAAGTAGCGCAGCGGCCACTGCTTGGCCGGGCCGTATTCGGCGCCGGGCATCATGGCAATGGCCGGGCGCTTGCCCAGCCCGTGCTGCTCGCCCAGCCGCGTCTGGCTTGCACGGTCGACTTCAAGGCGCGGTTCCGGCAGCGCAAACGCGCCGCTTGCGGTCTCGGCCTCGGGCAGCCCCAGCGCCACAAAGCGCTTGACGGTCTGGTCGAGCACGGTCTTGTCCAGCGCGCGGCGCTCGGTTAAAAGTCCGTAGCGCTGCTCGCCTAAAAACCCTACCCGCTCAGGGATGCGCGCCAAAAACGGCACCAGCGCAGCCTTCCACGAGCGCGGCAAAACAATGGCCCGATCGTAGCGGCCGCGAAGCTGTCGGGCCAGCGCCCGGCGGGCCTTCCAGCCGAACTCGCCGTGGCCCACCGCCAGCGGGTGCACGGCGTCCACCTCGGCCATGCGCTCAAGAATCGGCTCGGACCAGGGCGGCGCTACCACGCCGACGGTGGCCCCCGGGTAGCGACGTTTGAGCATGATGAACAGGCTCTGGGCCATGACCATATCGCCCACCCAGGACGGGCCCACCACCAGCAGGCGCGGGGCTTGTTCAGCCATTCAGCCACTCCAGATAGGCCGTCACGCCCTGGGCGACGGTCTTGAATGCCACGTCGCAGCCGGCCGCGCGCAGGCGGCTGATGTCCGCCCGTGTATAGCTCTGATAGCGGCCCTTGAGCGCTTCGGGGAAATCGACGTAGTCGATACGGCCCTTGCCGTAAAAGTCGATCACCGCCTCGCCGATGGCCTTGAACGGCTCGGCCCGGCCGGTGCCCAGGTTGAAAATGCCCGAACGCTCGGGGTTGTCCAGAAACCACAAATTGACGTCCACCACGTCACCCACGTAGACGAAATCCCGGCTCTGCATGCCCGCTTCGTAGCCGTCCCAGGCACCGAACAGCTTGAGATTTTCGCCGTTGCTGATCTGGGTGTGGTGGTGAAACGCCACGCTTGCCATCTTGCCCTTGTGCTGCTCGCGCGGGCCGTAAACGTTGAAGTAGCGAAAGCCCACCACCTGGCAGGAAAGCGTGTCCCAGCGCTCGCGAACGTGCTGGTCAAACAATAGCTTGGAATAGCCGTAGACGTTGAGCGGACGCTCGTATTCGGGGGCTTCCTTGAACACGCTGCTGCCGCCGTAGGTCGCCGCCGATGAGGCGTAGAGAAAGGCAACGCCGTAGCGGTCGCAGTAGTCCAGCAGCGTGCGCGAGTAGGCGTAGTTGTTCTCCAGCATGAACTTGCCGTCCCACTCGGTGGTGTCCGAGCAGGCGCCTTCGTGGAAGATCGCCTCGATCTGCGGAAGGTCGGTGGGCTCGCCGGCAAGGGCCGCGCGCACGTCGGCCAAAAAAGCGTTCTTGTCGCGGTAGTCGGCAAGCGTCAGGTCCGCCAGGTTGGCGAACTGGGTGCCGTCGGTTAAATCGTCCACCACCATGATGTCGGTGCGCCCGCGCGCGTTGAGCGCCTTGACGATGTTGGCGCCGATAAACCCGGCGCCGCCTGTGACTACGATCATGCTGGCTCCTTTTGTGAAATCGCTGGCGCCGCGCCGGTCTCAACGCGACGGGCGCCTATAACCTGTCTGCCATGAATTGTATACTTGACGGTCTGTGAATTCATGGTCAACGGGGCTTTGCGATGAGTGTTTCAACCAATAGCGCGACACCCGACGTGTCGACGTTCCAGGGCTTGATCCTGGCCTTGCAGCAGTACTGGGCCGAACAGGGCTGCGTGGTGCTCCAGCCGCTGGATATGGAAGTGGGCGCGGGCACTTTTCACCCGGCAACGTTTCTGCGCGCCATCGGCCCGGAAAACTGGAACGCCGCCTACGTACAGCCGTCGCGGCGCCCCACCGACGGCCGCTACGGAGAAAACCCCAACCGCCTGCAGCACTACTACCAGTTTCAGGTGGTGATGAAGCCGTCGCCGGCCCACTTTCAGGATTTGTACCTGGGCTCGCTCAAACGTCTGGGGCTGGACCCGCTGGTCCACGACGTGCGCTTTGTCGAGGACAACTGGGAATCCCCTACGCTTGGCGCCTGGGGGCTGGGCTGGGAGGTCTGGCTCAACGGCATGGAAGTCACCCAGTTTACCTACTTTCAGCAGGCCGGCGGCATTGAGTGTTTCCCGGTCACCGGCGAGCTGACCTACGGTTTGGAGCGCATCGCCATGTACCTGCAGGACGTGGATAGCGTCTACGACCTGGTGTGGACCGTCGCCCCGGACGGCAGCCGCGTGACCTACGGCGATGTCTACCTGCAAAACGAGCGCGAACAGTCGGCCTACAACTTTGAGCACGCCGACGTGGACTACCTGTTCAAGGCCTTTGACCATCAGGAAAGCGAATGCGCCCGCCTGCTGGACGCCGGCCTGCCGCTGCCCGCCTACGAGCAGGTGCTCAAGGCATCCCACACCTTTAACCTGCTGGACGCCCGCCACGCCGTCTCGGTGACCGAACGCCAGCGCTTCATCCTGCGCGTGCGCACCCTGGCCCGCAACGTGGCCAGCGCCTACTACGCATCTCGCCGCGCGGCCGGCTTCCCGCTCGCCGCCGAAGCGCTGCGCAATGAACTGCTCAATGATGAACCTGTGAACGACCAGGGAGACGCCTGATGGCCACGGATACGCTGCTACTCGAACTTGGCTGTGAAGAACTGCCGCCGGCGGCCCTGGACGCTCTGTCCGACGCCTTTGCCGAGGGCATAAAAAGCGGCCTGGAAGCCGCCGAGGTGCCCTTTGGCCGGGTGCGGGCGCTTGCCTCGCCGCGCCGGCTGGCGGTGGTCGTTACCGAGCTTGCCGCAAGCCAGCCCGACCGCGAAATCGAACGCCGCGGCCCCGCACTCGCCGCCGCCTTCAAGGACGGCGCGCCGACCAAGGCCGCCGAGGGCTTCGCCCGCTCCTGCGGGGTGGCCGTGGATCAGCTGATCGAGCTGGAAACGCCCAAGGGCACCTGGCTTGGCTTTCGCGAACGCCAGGCAGGCGAGCGCGTCAGCGCGCTTTTGCCCGGCATTCTCAACAAGGCGCTCGACGCGCTCCCGGTGCCCAAATACATGCGCTGGGGCGATACCCGCACCGAGTTTTCCCGCCCTGTGCACTGGCTGGTCGCGCTTTACGGCCGCGAGGTCGTCGCCGCTGAAGCTTTGGGGCTGAGTGCCAGCCGCACCACCTACGGCCACCGCTTTCACGCGCCGGACGCGCTGCAGCTGGCCCACGCCGACGACTACGTCGCCGCGCTGGAAAACGCCTTTGTGCTCGTCGATCGCGAACAGCGCCGAGAGCGCATCCGCGAGCAGGTGCTGGCCGAGGCCGAGGTCAACGAGGCCACCGCCGTCATCGACGAGGACCTGCTCGGCGAAGTCAGCGGGCTGGTGGAGTGGCCGGTGGCGCTGACCGGCAGCTTCGATGCGCGCTTTCTGGACGTGCCGGCGGAGTGCCTGGTGTCGTCCATGCAGGGCCACCAGAAGTATTTCCATTTGCTCGACGAGCACGGCCGGCTCAAGCCGCTGTTTATCACCGTGGCCAACATTGAAAGCCGCGACCCCGCGCAGGTCATCGCGGGTAACGAAAAGGTCATCCGCCCGCGCCTGGCCGACGCGGTGTTTTTCTTCGACGCCGACCGTAAGCGCACCCTGGCCAGCCGCCGGGCCGAGCTTGGCAGCATGGTGTTTCAGCACAGGCTGGGCACGCTTGCCGACAAGGCGCGGCGCAGCGAAGCCGTGGCCGCCTTTATCGCCGAGCGCATCGGCGGCGAGCCGGCCCACGCCAAGCGCGCGACCCAGCTTGCCAAGTGCGATCTGGTCACCGAAATGGTGCAGGAATTCGCCGAGCTGCAGGGCGTGATGGGGCGCTATTACGCCGCCGAAGACGGCGAGGCCAGTGAGGTCGCCGTCGCGCTTGAGGAACAGTATCTGCCGCGTTTTGCCAGCGATTCTATTCCGCAAACGGCCACCGGCAAGGCCCTTGCCCTTGCCGACCGGCTGGATACGCTGACCGGCATTTTCGGCATCGGCCAGCGCCCCACCGGCGCCAAGGACCCCTTCGCCCTGCGCCGGGCCTCCATCGCCGTGATCAATATTCTGGTCGCCGGCGAGCTGGATCTGGACCTGCGCGAGCTGCTGACGCTGGCCGCCGAGCAGCACGCCGATCTGCCCGGGGCCGACACCGTGGTCGACGACGTGCTGACCTACATGCTCGACCGCTTCCGCGCCTGGGGTCAGGATGCCGGCATCAGCGCCGAGATGTATCTGGCCGTGCGCAAGCGCCCGGTGACCAAGCCGCTGGACTTCGCTCGCCGGCTATACGCGGTCAAGGCGTTTGCCCAGCGCGACGAAGCCGCCGCGCTTGCCGCCGCCAACAAGCGCGTGTCCAACATCCTCGCCAAGCAGGACCACGACGGCAGCACCGGCGTAAACGCTGAGCTGCTCAGCGAGCCGGCGGAAAAGGCGCTGCTGGAAGCGCTGGGCAACCGCCGCGAAAGCGTGGCCCCGCTGCTGGCCGAAGACCGCTACACGGACACCCTGGACGCCCTGGCAACGCTGCGCGAGCCGGTCGACCGCTTTTTCGACCAGGTAATGGTCATGGCCGACGACGACGCCGTGCGCCGCAACCGCCTGGCGCTGCTGGCCAGCCTGCAGGCGTTGTTCCTGGAAGTCGCGGATATTGCCGAGCTGCCTCAGTAACCCGGGCCGCACCATAACGGACGAGAAAGCCCGGCACTTGCCGGGCTTTTTTTATGCGCCACCTTCGCGCACCGTGTCATGTTTCACGTGAAACACTTATCCAGGATCAAGATATGAAGGCGATAACCGCCCCGCTATCCCTTTTGCCAACGCGCCTGATCATGCTCGATCGGGACGGGGTGATCAATCAGGACTCCGACGCCTACGTCAAAACCATCAACGAGTTTGTCGTCTATCCCCAGGCCGTTGACGCCATCGCCCGGCTGAGCCGGGCCGGCTATGCCGTGGCCGTTGCCACCAATCAGTCGGGCATTGCCCGGGGCTATTTCAATATCACCACTCTGGAACAGATGCACGCGCACCTGCACGCACAGATAGCAAAAGCCGGCGGCCGGCTCGATGCCGTTGCCTACTGCCCCCACGGCCCGGAAGACGGCTGCAGCTGCCGTAAGCCGCTGCCCGGCCTGCTCTATCAGCTACGCGACAGACTGGGCCTTGAGACGCTTGCAGGCAGCTGGATGGTTGGCGACAGCCTGCGCGACCTGCAGGCCGGCACGGCCGCCGGCGCCCGCCCAGCGCTGGTGCGCACCGGCAAGGGCGCACGCACTGAAGCCAGGTGCTACGCCGCCGATACGCCGGTGTTCGACGACCTAGCAGGTTTTGCCGACTGGGTGCTGGAATAAGCGCGGTTTGCACACAGGGCAGAAAACATCAGAATAATTGATTAACTATATTTAACTTTTTGACTTATTGTGCAAAAATCATGCATTCATTTTTCGTACTTCTTACCAATAAAAACATACCAGATATCGGGCATAGGTTGGCCTGCCCGATCCATCGCCAAGGCCAACATCAGGAACAAGGGATGACACCTGGATGAAATTTTCTTTTACAACCGCCGCCGCCCTCACTGGCAGCCTGCTTGCCTTGAGCGCCACATCAGTCAGCGCTTCGGATGACATCAATCCATGGCAGCACTGCGGCATCGGCGCCGCTATCTTTGACAGCAACACCACGGCTGCCGCGCTTTCCAACGTTATCTGGGATTCGGGTACCACGGCCGTAACGTCGGCGACGATGTCTCCCGAGACTTGTAACAGCAAGGAAGTGGAAGTCGCCCAGTTTATCGATGAAAGCTACGATCAACTGGCACTGGAAACCGCCATGGGGGAAGGTGAGTATCTTAATGCAGCACTGAGCCTTATGAACTGTCGTCACAGCGCCACTCAAGACAACGTGGTACGCCAGCTTCGTTCGGATCTGTCGGCCGCCAGCGCAGTGTCCAGCTACACAGAGCAGCCCTACGCTGCAAAAGCCTACGACTACTACAAAAGCCTGAACCAGGCCACGGCCGACTGCAGCGCTAGCTAAAATCCAATAGCAGGTGATGTATAAAGGCCGGCCAGCCCGGCCTTTTTTATCCTTTCCTTTCTTGCACGCCCCACAGGTACTATCTCCATGCGACGCCTTACGGTGGCGCTGACGGCGGCTCTATGCCTGTCAGTTAGCACAGCTCATGCTCGTTTGAATGCTCTGGCCGGCGACCCCCAGTGGCTTTCAATGCTGCATTTCGACCGCGACGGTTTATTTGATCAGCCGCGCAGTGCCGTACTCGACAACGACTTTTTTTTTGCCCCGGATGGCCGCCATTCTCCTCAGCGGGAGTTACGTGCCACCCTGAACGCTTTGCGTCAGCCGCCGGTAGAGGGCAAGACTCACGCACGCTGCCGATTTCCCGCGCGCGCTTTGTGGCTCACCCGCAAACTCGGGGAGCAGTGGCCTGAAGCCTCCTGCCCGGAATGGGAAGCCTGGCAGCAACGGCACGGACAAACAGCGCCTACACTGATATTTGCTTCTGGCTACTTGGGCAATCCGGCTTCTTTTTTTGGCCACTTGATGCTGCATCTTGAGCAAAAGGCCTCACCGCAGGACGCTGCGTTTTCCTACCTGATGGATACAAGCCTCAATTTTGGCGCTGACGTACCCGAAAACGACGGACTTGCCACCTATATGGCCAAAGGGCTTTTGGGTGGCTACCGAGCCCGATATTCGCGTGCGCCTTTCTATCGCAACACCACGCTGTATTCAGAACGCGAGATGCGCGATCTCTGGCAGTACCGCCTGGCACTGTCAGAGCCCGATCGTGAGCTTTTGGTCGCTCATCTTTATGAAATCATGGGACACGATTATGAATACCTTTTCCTTACCCAAAATTGCGCTTCGCGTATTGCACGCACCCTAGAACTTGTCGTGGATGAGGACCTGACACCTGGCCATGCCCCCTGGGTCGCACCGGAAGCGCTGATTCGTGCCGTCGGCAAAGCCCATATGGACGGCACGCCGCTACTTGCCGACGTCCGCCACGAACCTTCAAGGCGGCTAAAAACGCAGTGGCGATACCACGACCTTACGCACAACGAGCAGCAGGCCGCTCAGGCCGTTTGGCCATTGATCAATACGCTTGCGTTGCACGCCCCGCGTTTTCAGCGGCTGAAAGAAAAGCGCCAATCGGCCGTTCTCGATACGCTGCTGGGGCATGCTGCTTTTCTCAAACAAACCGGAGAGGCAGCAGAGCTGGCCGGCATTGAGCGGCAGCTGCTTCAGGCACGCCTTGAATTACCTGCCGGAGCAGCTGCGCTCCCTGAGCGCGATATCCAACCAATCCATGAAAGCACGCCGCCGGGGCTCGTACGGATTTCCGGCGTTCATAACAGCGAACTGGGCAACGCGGCCAGGCTAACGCTTCGCCCTCTGCAGTATGACCTTCTGGACAGCAATGCCTCACGCATGCCGGATGCAGCACTGGAGATGGCACGGACAGAGCTGGACTTCCACGAAGGTTCTGTCCGGCTGCGACGCTTCGATCTATTCCACATCACGAACCTTCACGCTCGCAGCGTGCCGCTCCCTGATCTGCCAGGCACGGCCTGGCATGCCTCCGGCAGCGTTTACCGCGCCCGCCTGAGCTGCGATAACTGCCTTGAGGGCGGCGTGACACTCCTGGCAGGAAAATCATCCCGACTAGGCCGGCACCTCCCCTTTGCGCTGTTCGGAGGACAGCTGCGAACCACGCGACATCAGACAGGCCCGCTCGCACCTGCCGTACAGCTGGGCCTTCTCAGCAACTGGAGTACGCATCAGCGTACACTGATGAAAATCACTCGAACTGATGCCTTGAAAGGCAAAGCAGGTCAAACAACACGCTGGGAAGCGCAGTATCGATGGCGTCTGGGCAAAACCCTTGACCTTCGCGCAGGCGTAGAAGGAGATGATCAGGCGCATGAAATTCGCGTCGGTTTTTCAACCTACTGGTAAATTTTCAGGCTAGCGCTTCTTGTTTTGCGCCCAAATAAAAACGCCGCTTGAATAAGCGGCGTTTTTTGTTGCACGTACTGCGCAAAACTACGATACGAGCCCGATAGGTTTCACGTGAAACATGGCCGTTGTCGTTTATGCACGATCAAATATCAATATTGGCCACCAGCGCGTTGGACTGGATAAAGTCACGGCGCGGCTCGACTTCATCCCCCATCAGGGTATTGAACATCATGTCTGCGGCGATGGCGTCTTCAATGCTCACGCGCAGCATGCGCCGGCTTTCCGGGTCCATGGTGGTTTCCCACAGCTGCTCGGGGTTCATTTCGCCCAAGCCCTTGTAACGCTGTACGGAAAGCCCGCGCTGGCCTTCCTGCATCAGCCAGGCGAGTACCTCAGCGAAGCTTGCAACCGGCTTTTTGCGCTCGCCTCGGGTAATGTGGGCACCCTCTTCCAAAAGCCCGGCAAGCGCCTCGCCCATCACCGTCATGGCCCGGTAGTCGGCGCTTTCGAAAAAATCCAGCCCCCAGACGTAGCTGTTGGTAACGCCGTGGGCCACCAGCGATACCGCCGGCAGATGCAGCCCGCGCTCTTCGTCTTCGTGCAGGTAAAAATGGTAGCGCGGCCCGCCTTCGTAGGCGGCCTTGCTGTCCATGAGCTGCTGAACCTCATCAATCCAGTTTTGCATGGTGACGCGATCTTTCAGACTTTCTTCGCCGGAAAGCGCCGAGGCCTGCACCATCTGTTCCAGCACGGTGAACGGATAAATCCTTGAGAGGCGTTCGATGCGATTCATCACTCCGCGGTACTGGGTTACCAGCGCTTCCAGCTGCGAGCCGCTGATGCCCGGCGCGTCGGCGTTGACGTAGAGCTGGGCGCCGTCCAGCGCGGTGCTGGTGAGGTAGTCCACCATGGCCTGCTCGTCTTTGAGGTAGAGCTCCTGCTTGCCGCGCTTGACCTTATAAAGCGGCGGCTGGGCGATGTAGACATGGCCGCGTTCGATAAGCTCGGGCATCTGGCGGAAGAAAAACGTCAGCAGCAGCGTGCGAATGTGCGAGCCGTCAACGTCGGCGTCGGTCATGATGATAATCGAGTGGTAGCGCAGCTTGTCCGGGTTGAACTCTTCGCGACCGATGCCGCAGCCCAGCGCGGTGATCAGCGTGCCGACTTCCGCCGAGGAGAGCATCTTGTCAAAGCGGGCTTTTTCGACGTTGAGAATCTTGCCCTTGAGCGGCAGGATCGCCTGAATGCGCCGGTCGCGCCCCTGCTTGGCGCTGCCGCCGGCGGAGTCGCCCTCCACCAGATAGAGCTCGGACAGGCTGGGGTCTTTTTCCTGGCAGTCGGCCAGCTTGCCCGGCAGCCCGGCGATATCCAGCGCGCCCTTGCGCCGGGTCATGTCCCGGGCCTTGCGCGCGGCTTCACGCGCGCGGGCGGCGTCAAGCATCTTGTTGACAATGGCCTTGGCTTCGTTGGGCTTTTCCACCAGGTAATCGGCCAGCAGCCGGCCCATTTCCTGCTCGACGGCGGTTTTCACCTCGCTGGAGACCAGTTTTTCCTTGGTCTGGGACGAAAACTTGGGGTCCGGCACTTTTACCGAAACAATCGCCGTCAGCCCTTCCCGGGCGTCGTCACCGGCGGTGCTGACCTTGGCTTTTTTCAGCAGCCCCTCGGCTTCGATGTAGTGGTTGAGCGTGCGCGTCAGCGAGGCGCGAAAGCCGGCCAGGTGGGTGCCGCCGTCGCGCTGGGGAATATTGTTGGTATAGCAGAGGATATTTTCGTTGAAGGTATCGCTCCACTGCATGGCCACTTCCACTTCCACGCCGTCGTCACGCTCGGCGGTAAAGTGAAACACCGGATTGAGCACCGTTTTGCTGCTGTTGAGGTGCTCAACAAACGCCTTCAGGCCGCCTTCGTAGCGAAACAGCTCTTCCTTGCCGCTGCGTTCGTCCATCAGCCGGATGGCAACGCCGGAGTTGAGAAACGAAAGCTCGCGCAGGCGCTTGGCCAGGATGTCGTAGTGGAATTCAATATTGGCGAAGGTTTCCGCCGAGGGACGAAAGTGCACGCGGGTGCCGCTTTTGTCCGTGGTGCCCACCACGCCGAGCGGGGCCCGGGGAACGCCGTGGTGATATACCTGCTCAAACACGTCACCCTGGCGCCAGACGGTCAGCCGCAGCTCTTCGGACAGCGCGTTGACCACGGAAATGCCTACACCGTGCAGCCCGCCGGATACCTTGTAGGAGTTGTCATCAAACTTGCCGCCGGCGTGGAGCACGGTCATGATGACCTCGGCGGCGGAGACGCCCTCTTCTTCATGGATCTCGGTTGGAATGCCCCGGCCGTTATCGCTTACGGTGACCGATTCGTCCGGATGAATGACCACGCGGATCTCGCTACAGTGGCCCGCCAGAGCCTCATCGATGGAGTTATCCACCAGCTCAAATACCATATGGTGCAGCCCAGTGCCGTCGTCGGTATCACCGATGTACATGCCCGGACGCTTGCGCACCGCGTCCAGCCCCTTGAGCACCTTGATGCTGGATGAATCGTAAGCCTGATCGCTCATTGACCACTCCGTCGTGAAGTCTGTCGCGTTCCGTGTCGCCTAGCCTTCCACCAGCCGGCCTGACGCCGGCCGGCCCGGCTCCTCCCCGTCGGCATGTTTCACGTGAAACATTTTGGCCGCCGCCTGGGGGAGCCAGCGGGCACCCGGTTCAACGCTGGTAATAAATGCTTGGCACTGCATGGCGCCCAGCAGCTCGCCGAAGCGCTGCCGATAGCCGTCGTCCAGCTCTGCCGGCAGGTCATCAATCAGATAAACACAGTGCCGGCCGGGCGCGCTGGACGCTGACATGCTTTCCAGAAGCCGGCCCTGAGCCAGCTTGAGCGCGCTCACCACCAGTTTCTGCTGGCCTCGGGAAAGCACCTCGATCGCCGGTTTTTTGTACACCCGAATGCGCAGATCCGCCCGCTGGGGGCCCTGCTGGGTAAACCCCATCTGGGTATCGGTGCCGCGCCCGGCGAACAGCGCCTCGCTCAGCGAGCGCTGCCTGTCCCAGCCACGGGCGTAGTGCAGGGTCAGCCCGCTAAGCGGCAGCAGCGCTTTCAGGGTTTCTTCAAACACCGGCAAAAAAGCGCGAAACCACTCGCGGCGCAGCCGATCCACGGCCTCGCCGTGAGCGGCCAACTCCTGCTCCCATACGTCCAGCTNTCAGCGCCCGGCGTGCGCCCTTCCAGGCGGCTAAAAACGCATGTTTCACGTGAAACACGCCCCAGTCGAGAAACTCCCGCCGCCCCGCCGGTGAGCCCTCCAGCAGGCGAAAGGCATCCGGATTGATCAGCTGTAGCGGCAGGGTTTCCACCAGCTCGGCCAGGCGCACGCCGCGCTCGCCGCGCAAACGCAGCTCCAGTTCACGCTCGTCACGCAGCCGGCGAACGCCAAGCGTGGCACCGCCGCTGCCGTCTTCCCGAGCGGCCAGGCGGCCGAACAGAGCCAACTCGCGGGCGTCGTGCTGGATGACGTTTTTCAGCTGGCGGGTACGAAACGAGCGTCCCATGCCCAGGATATGAATGCCTTCCAGCAGGCTGGTCTTGCCGCTGCCGTTGGCGCCGGTGATCAGGTTGATACCGGCCGCCGGCGCCAGAGACAGCGGGTCAAGGTTGCGCAGCCCGTGAAACGTTAGCTGCTCGATACTCATGCAGGACTCATGTGGGCACCCAGTGGCAATAAACGAAAAGAAAACGGCGCTACAGCCACAGTTTGCGCGGCATTACAGTCGCATAGGCATAATTACGTAAAGCGCATCGCCGCCGCCGGGCTCTTCCAGCAGCGCACTGCTGTTGGGGTCGGCCAGAGTCACCTGCACACGGTCTTCGCCCAGCACGCTCATCACATCGATCAGATAGCCGACGTTAAAGCCCATCTCCATGGCCGGGCCGTCGTATTCCACAGCGACGCTTTCTTCGGCCTCTTCCTGTTCGGGGTTGTTGGCCATGACCTTGAGGTTGCCGGCCTCCAGGTATAGCCGTACGCCGCGGTATTTCTCGTTGGACAGAATCGCTGTGCGCGACAGCACCTGGCGCAGCTCGGCGCGCTCGGCCAGCATGACCTTGTCACCCCCGCGCGGTATCACCCGTTCGTAGTCGGGGAATTTGCCGTCGATGAGCTTGGAGGTGAACGTAAAGTCGCCGGTGTGGGCGCGCACGTGGGTTGGCCCCAGGGTGAGGCTGACCGGCTCGTCGCTGTCGTCGAGCAGCCGCGTGAGCTCAAGAACGCCCTTGCGCGGCACGATCAGCTTTTGCGGCGCGTCAACGTTGACCTCAAGCTCGCGCGAGCACATGGCCAGGCGATGGCCGTCGGTGGCCACGGCGCGTAGCAGGCCGCTTTGCATTTCCAGCAGCATGCCGTTGAGGTAGTAGCGCACGTCCTGCTGGGCCATGGCGAAGGCTGTGGCGTCCATCAGGCGCTTGAGCGTGCCGCGAGGTACGCTGAGCTCCTGGCTGGCGTCGGTGCCCTCAATGCCGGGAAATTCTGCCGCGGGAAGCGCAGACAGGGTGAACCGCGAACGCCCGCTGACCAGCAAAACGCGCCGATCTTCCACAGACAGCTCGATTTCGGCCTGCTCGGGCAGCGATTTGCAGATATCCATCAGCTTGCGCGCCGGCACGGTAATCGCTCCCGGCTGCTCTACGGCGCTGGCCACGGTGCGCCCGATCAGCTCGACCTCAAGATCACTGCCGGTCAGGGCCACCTGATCACCGTCGATGTCAATCAATACGTTGGAAAGCACCGGCAGCGTCTGGCGGCGTTCCACTACGCCTGCCACCAGCGTCAGCGGGCGCAGCAGCGCTTCTCGGGAAATGGAAAATTTCATCAAGGCTCCGGTTTCGACTTGAAGGATTGGAATGGCGCCATTTGCGCCTTTTGAAAGGCGCCGTCAGCTGGTCAAAAGGCGCAGCAGATTTTTATAGTCTTCGCGAATATCGGCGTTTTCTTCCTGCAGCGCACGCACCTTGCGGCAGGCGTGCAGCACCGTGGTGTGATCGCGCCCGCCGAAGGCATCGCCGATCTCGGGCAGGCTGTGGTTGGTCAGCTCCTTGGCCAGCGCCATGGCCACCTGACGCGGACGCGCCACCGAGCGCGAGCGCCGTTTGGAGAGCAGATCCGCCACCTTGATCTTGTAATACTCGGCCACGGTGCGCTGGATGTTGTCCACCCCCACCTGCTTGTCCTGCAGGGCGAGCAAATCCTTGAGCGACTCGCGAATGAAGGTTTGGGTAATAGGCTTGCCCATGAAGTGCGAGTCGGCAATGACTTTTTTCAGCGCGCCTTCCAGCTCGCGGACGTTGGAGCGAATCTTCTGGGCGATAAAAAACGCCGCGTCGTGGGGCAGGTCCACCTTGGCCTGATCGGCTTTTTTCATCAGGATCGCAACCCGGGTTTCCAGCTCCGGCGGCTCGATGGCCACCGTCAGCCCCCAGCCAAAGCGTGATTTCAGCCGCTCTTCGACGCCGCTGATTTCCTTGGGGTAGCGATCCGAGGTCAAAATCATCTGCTGGCCGCCTTCCAGCAGCGCGTTGAAGGTGTGGAAAAACTCTTCCTGGGAGCGCTCCTTGCCGGCGAAAAACTGAATATCGTCGATCAGTAAAGCGTCGACGCTGCGATAGAAGCGCTTGAAATCGTTGATGGCGTTGAGCTGCAGCGCCTTGACCATGTCGGCGACGAAGCGTTCGGAATGCAGATACACCACCCGGGCGTTTTCCCGACGCCCGGCCAGAGCGTTGCCCACCGCATGCATCAGATGGGTTTTACCCAGCCCCACGCCGCCGTACAAAAACAGCGGGTTATACGCCCCGCCGGGGTTTTCCGACACCTGACGCGAAGCGGCCCGGGCCAGCTGGTTGGATTTGCCCTCAACAAAGGTATCGAACGTGAAATTGGCATTCAGCCCGCTGGTGTGTTTGAGACTGCCTTCCACCTGCACCTGCCGTTCGCCCGAGGGACGCGGCGTTTGCTGGCTAAGACCGTTGACGGCGTGCTCGCCGCCTGCGCTGCTGCGAGGAGGCGAATGCGCCGCCGAGCCGGTGCTGGCCGGTGCGGCCGACACCGGGTTGCCCAGCTCCCGCGGGTCAGGGGCGGATGCAGCGGCGGCGCGGCGGCTGCCTACGCTCAGGCTGACGCGAGGCGGCTTGGCAGGGGCAAGTTCGCGCATCAACTCGCTGATTCGCTTGGCATATTTATCGCTTACCCAGTCACGCACGAAGCGATTGGGGGCCAGCAGAAAAAGCTCGTTGGCTTCTCCCTGCTCGGCCTGCAGCGGGCGTATCCAGGTATTGAACTGCTGGGAGCTAAGCTCATCTTGCAAGCAGTCCAGGCACTGATGCCAAAGCGCGAGTGACACTTATCTCACCATGGGATTGAAAAAGGTCGGCCATTGTAGCGCTCAGCGACGCTGTTATCCACATGCAAATACGCACGACTCTGCCTGTGGATAACCTCTTGGTAACATGGTGATTTCTCGTTGATAACCGCTGGATAACTCGGGGGATAACCGAATTGCTCCAAAGCGTCCACTGCTTCGTCACAGGTTATGCGCACTTTTTCCAACGCTTACCCACAGACTTTTCATCTATCTAGCCGTTTGATTCACGCAGTGAAAAATGAGTTATCCACAGATATGGCCTGCACCAATAATAACAACAGCAGTAGACCTTTAATAACAATAGTAACTGTTATGTCCCGATGCCCGCGCCTGTGCGGCATGGCCGTTTTCCCCATTTATCCCGGGCGTGGGTCCAATCAAGCCAGACCCGAATTCGCTCAGAAACGCCGATAACGAATCACAAACCGGCAAAACGCACGCCGGTCGCTTTGGAATTCGCCACGGAAAAATTGCACCGGGCGGATGGAAGCTCTACAATTTGCGGTCTTTCATTGGATATCCCCGTGCGGCGGCTGCCGGACAGGGGCTTCCAGCATTGATGTTTCGTCCTAAACCACGTGGGAATCACCAGTTATGAAACGCACTTTTCAACCCAGTGTTATCAAGCGCAAGCGCCTGCACGGCTTTCGTGCCCGCATGGCCACCAAAAGCGGTCGGGCGGTCATCACCCGCCGCCGTGCCAAAGGCCGTAAGCGTCTGAGCGCCTGATCAAGCGTTGGGTGTGTCCCGTCAAGGTTTTCCCCGCGCGCTGCGTCTGCTAAGCGCCGGGGATTTCCGTTACGTTTTTGCGCAAGCCGATCTGAAAATCCACGCGAAAGGCATGCTGGCACTGGCCCGTTTCAACGACGGCGATCATGCGCGCATCGGTCTGGTAGCGGGCAAGAAAAACGTCAAGCTTGCCGTCGAGCGCAACCGCTTCAAGCGCCTGACCCGGGAGTCGTTTCGCCTGCGCCAGGAAACGCTGCCTGCCGTTGACGTGGTGATACTTGCCCGGCGCGGCGTAGACGACATGGACAACGCCATGCTGCAACGCCAGCTACACGGGCTATGGAAACGGCTAAAGCGCGAAGCCTTGCGGCGCAGCGGCGCCCCCAGGACATAACGTGACGCTTGATGCCAACACGCCGCTCGACCCCGGCCTGCCGTACGGCAGGCTTTTGCACGTCATGGGTCGGGTAAAACAACACTGCGCCATTGCATGTTCATCACCCAGCGGGCAGAACCCTCATGGACGTTAAACGACTGATATTAGTGATTCCACTGGCAGTACTTGCGTACCTGCTGGTGGTCCAATGGAATCAGGACTACGGGCAATCGGCAAAGCCTGCGCCTGCCGTTGAAAATACCCGGCTTGATAGCGCTACAAACGGCAAAGCCGGTACGGCCAGCACCGACGACAACGGCCTGTCTGTTCCTGATAAAACGCCGTCTGCCAAGACCGACGACGATGCCAGCCTGGCCGATGCCGGCGATGAAAGCCGGGGCCGCGACGTGATCGCTGTGACCACCGACGTGCTTGACGTGCGTATCGACCCGCACGGCGGCGACATCGTGTATGCCGCCCTGCCGCAGCACAAGCAGACGCTGGACACCGAGCGCAACTACGTGCTGCTTTCCGACAACAGCGTGCGCAGCTACGTCGCGCGTTCCGGCCTGCAGCTCGGCGGTGACGCCAGCCGTATTGCGTTTACGCCGGAAAAAACCGAATACCACCTAAGCGAAGACGAAGATCGGCTTGACGTCGACCTGAAAGCAGAGGTCAACGGCGTTGAAGTGACCAAGCGGCTACGCTTTACGCGCGGCGACTACGCGGTCAACGTGCGCTATCTGGTCGACAACCAAAGCGAGACACCGGTGGATGCGCGCTTTATCGGCCAGCTGGTCCGCGATGACAGCCCGGACCCCTCCACCGGTTCCGGCGTAGGCATGCGCTCCTTTTTGGGGGCGGCCTACTCTACCCCGGAAAACCGCTATGAGAAGGTCGACTTTGAAGACATTCAGAAAGGCAACGTAGAAAACCGCGAAGCCGAGGGCGGCTGGATCGCCATCCTGCAGCACTATTTTGTCTCTGCCTGGGCGCCGCCGCAGAACCAGCAAAACCTGTACTACGTCACCACCGATGCCAAGGGGCGCAACGTCGCCGCCTTTGCCGGCCCCACCAAAGAGCTTGGCGCCAGCGAACAGACCACGCTTGATGCCACGCTCTACATGGGGCCCAAGGTGCAGGACTACCTGGAACAGGTCGCCCCCAACCTGCGTTTGACCGTGGACTACGGCTGGCTGTGGTTCATCGCCAACCCGCTGTTCTGGCTGCTGGACAAGATCCACGACGTGATCGGCAACTGGGGCTGGTCGATTGTGCTGCTCACCGTGCTGGTGAAGGCCGCGCTGTTCCCGCTGTCGGCCAAGGCCTACCGCTCCATGGGGCGGATGCGCAAGCTCGGCCCGGAAATGAAGCGCATCAAGGAACGCTTCGGCGACGATCGCCAGAAGATGTCCCAGGAAATGATGAAGTTCTACCAGAAGGAGAAGATCAATCCGCTGGGAGGCTGTCTGCCTATCGTGGTGCAGATGCCGGTCTTCATTGCGCTTTACTGGATGCTGCTGGAATCCGTCGAGCTGCGCCACGCGCCGTTCATGTTCTGGATTCAGGACCTGTCGATCAAGGATCCGTACTTCATCCTGCCGATTCTGATGGGCATTTCGATGTTCGTTCAGCAGCAGCTCAACCCCACGCCGCCGGATCCCATGCAGGCCAAGATCATGAAGATGCTGCCGGTGATCTTCACGTTCTTCTTTTTGTGGTTCCCGGCCGGTCTGGTGATCTACTGGGTGGTCAACAACGTGATTTCCATCACCCAGCAGTACTTTATCACCCGACAGATCGACAACGATCCGAGTATTGGCAAGGGCAAGACCTAGCGTTTGGTTGAGCCTGTTACCGTACCCTCCGAACCCCCGCCCCTGCGGGGGTTCGGCGTTCCGGCAGCTGCCCACAGAGAGCCCCTATGGCCGATTACTTTTACACCCCCGATACCATTGCCGCGCTTGCCACCCCGCCCGGTCGCGGCGGCGTAGGCATTATTCGCCTGTCCGGCCCGCACAGCCGGGAAATGGCCGCCGCCGTTCTCGGCCGCTGCCCGGCCCCGCGCTACGCCCACTATGGCCCTTTTTACGGAAGCGCCGCCCTGCACGGCGAGCGCGAGATTATCGACGAAGGCATTGCGCTGTTTTTTCCCGGGCCGCATTCGTTTACCGGCGAAGACGTGCTGGAGCTGCACGGCCACGGCGGCCCGGTACTCATGGACCTGCTGCTTGAGCGCTGCGTGGCGCTGGGCGCGCGGCTGGCCCGGCCCGGCGAGTTTTCCGAGCGGGCGTTTCTCAACGACAAGCTCGACCTCGCCCAGGCCGAAGCCATTGC
Organism: Halomonas cibimaris; assembly: GCF_039537045.1. Lineage (GTDB taxonomy): Bacteria > Pseudomonadota > Gammaproteobacteria > Pseudomonadales > Halomonadaceae > Vreelandella > Vreelandella cibimaris. The sequence goes on from NZ_BAAAZT010000018.1 coordinate 22,226, forward strand.
CGATTTGATCGACGCCACCTCGCGCTCGGCGGCACAAAACGCCGTGCGCTCGCTACAGGGCGAATTTTCCCAGCGCGTCGCCGGGCTGGTGGAGCGCCTGATCGAGCTGCGCATCTACGTCGAGGCGGCGATCGACTTTCCCGAGGAGGAAATCGACTTTCTCGGCGATGGCCGCGTGGCAGCCATGCTCAACGCCGTCATGGCCGAACTGCGTAAGGTGCGCGCCGCCGCCGGCCAGGGCGCGCTGATGCGCGAGGGCATGAGCGTGGTGATTGCCGGGCGGCCCAACGCCGGCAAGTCCAGCCTGCTCAACGCGCTCACCGAGCAGGACACCGCGATTGTCACCGACATCGCCGGCACCACCCGGGACGTGCTGCGCGAGCATATCCACATCGACGGCATGCCGCTACACGTCATTGACACCGCCGGGCTTCGCGACACGCCCGACGCCATCGAAAAAATCGGCGTGGCCCGGGCCTGGGAAGAAATAGAAACCGCCGACCGCGTGCTGCTGCTGGTCGACGCCGCTACCACCGACGCTACCGATCCGCGCGCGATCTGGCCCGAGTTTGTCGATCGCCTGCCGGATACTGGGCGTTTGACGCTGGTGCGCAACAAAATCGATACCAGCGAAGAAACGCCGGAAACCGACTTATCCACAGCCCACCCAACCGTGCGCCTGTCGGCCAAAACCGGGGCGGGTGTGGATAACCTGAAAGACCACCTGAAATCCATCATGGGCTTTAACGCCACCACCGAGGGGCGTTTTTCCGCCCGCCGGCGCCATCTGGACGCCCTGGACCGCGCCGCCGCGGCGCTGGACAGCGGCCAGGGCCAGCTCACCGGCTTTGGCGCCGGCGAGCTGCTCGCCGAAGATCTGCGCGACGCCCAGCAGGCGCTTGGCGAGATCACCGGCGAGTTCAGCGCCGACGACCTGCTGGGCGAAATTTTCGGCAGCTTTTGTATTGGCAAGTAAAGCGGGACGTTTGAAGCAATAAATGAATGCGAATCAATTTCAATCGCTTTATTTTTCGCTATAATGCGGCCCGCCGTACACACCACATCACAAAGGCACCCCCATGAAGAGAACACACTGCAAACGCATCGCGCCCTGCTTGGCCGGCCTGACGATATTGCCGGCGCAGATGGTTTTGGCGGCTGACGCTGAGCTCGAAGAGATGGTGATTACCGCCAGCGCAGGGCTGAAAACCACACGGCTTGAAGCGCCGGCCACCGTGACGGTGATCGATGCCCAGGAGCAAAGCAAATACCAAATGGCCGCTGACGTGGGGGAACTGATCGCTGATGCACCCGGCGTGAACGTATCGTCGCAGTCAAACGGTTCACGCGGTGTTCGCATTCGCGGCATGAGCAACGAGTACACCCAGGTGCTGTTGAACGGCCGGCGCTCCTACACCAAAGAGGCCTTGTGGCGCGGAAGCGATAACGCCTTGAGCCTTACCCCGAGCATTGCCATTGACAGCATCGAGGTGATCCGCGGCCCCATGTCGACGCTTTACGGAGCGGATACGATGGGCGGGGTTGTGAACGTGAAAACCCGCAAGCACAGCGGCGTTGCAGAAGGCGCTGTGAGCGTGGAAGGCCAGCATAACCAGGGGGACGAAAACGGCAACGGCCAGGTGTACGGCGTGTATTATTCAGCGCCGGCAACCGAATCTTTGAGCTATACCGTTTACGGCAACTATCTGGATGTCGACGAGTCGTTCTACGACGATCATCCCGACGCCACCAAACACCGCTCTCAGGAAAACTACAACCTGGTCAACCGGTTTGATGTTGCCCTGGATGAGCAAAACAGCCTGGATCTTGAAATTCAGCTGTCAGAAGAAAACCAAACGGGCACATCGCTGTTTCGAGGGCGTTCCTATGAGCAAGAGCGCGCCCTGAACCGCTACACCCTTGGCTACGGCTACCAGTCCGCCACCGCCGAGGCAGACGCCCATGTGTACTACAGCGACTTTGACGTTGACTACGACACGCCTGCCTCTGACATCACTGAGACAGACTACGGCAGCGATGCACAGGCGGTCTTTTTTATAGAGGACCATACGGTGACGGTGGGTGCTGAAGCGCGAAACGCGGAAATAGAAAACACGCGCATTGCCGGCGGCTCAACCGATAGAACCAGCTCCGCTGCGTTTGTGGAAACAACCCTGGCGCTGGCCGACACAACGAAGCTGACCTTGGGCGGGCGCTTCGATCACGACACCTTGTTTGACGATGAATACACCTACCGGGGCTATCTGACCCAGTCGCTAACCGATAGCTGGAGTTTGAAGGCGGGCGCCAGCACCGCTTTCAAGGCCCCTACCATGGCGCAAATATCGCCCTCCTATTCCGCGCCGGGCTGCGCCGGCAGGTGCAGCGTCAACGGTAACCCTGATCTGAACGCCGAAACGGGCACGTTCAGCGAACTGGGCGCGTACTACGCAAACGGCGCCACCTCTGCCAGCGCCACCCTGTTCTACAACGAAGTTGACGACATCATCAGGATGGCAACAAATCCCAGTCCCACAAACGATGATGTGTCTTTTATCAACGTCGACGAAGCGACGCTCAAGGGAGTAGAACTCTCTGTAAAGCAGCAGTTTGCAAAAATGGACCTTGATCTTTCCTACACCTACCTGGATGCGTAGGACAATCGCGGTGACGTTCTCGTCGGCACCTCAGAGCATGAAGCTTCGTTGAAAGCCAACTGGTTCGCCAGCCCCGTGATGGATGTATTTGCCAGAGCGCAGTACAGAAGCGAGGTAACCGGTGAGCTGGGCAATAACGACGTTGCCGATGCCTATACCACGCTAGACGTCGGCATGCGCTACAGCCTGCTGGCCGATGTTGATGTAAAACTGGGGCTTAACAACATAACAGATCAGGAAATATCAAGCCCGGATACCTACAGCGAGGTGCTCAAGGGCCAGACCTACTATGCCGGGCTGAGCTACCGCTTCTAGGGATCAGCCAGCGTTTGCTGCCTTGACCTGGCCGCTTCAAGCAGCTGCATTCCGGCGGCCGGGACAAATATGGCCAGGTGCTTTCGCGAAGCGGGGATCAATGCGCTAGTATTGCCGACCTCGACGCCGCCGCGTCTTTGAAACTGGCAACAACGATACCCTGAGAGAGAGCCACGATGTCCTTTGGCCTATATTCCCTGCTTCCCCCTTTGCTCGCCATCGTGCTGGCGCTGGCAACCCGCAACGTGATTCCTGCCCTGTTCTGCGGGGTCTGGCTGGGCGCCACCATGCTCAGCGGCGGCAACCCGGCGGCCGGGCTTTACAGCAGCTTCGGTGATTTCATCATTCCAAGCGTGGGCGACGAATGGAGCGCGACCGTGCTGATCTACTGCGCCCTGTTCGGGGTGCTGATCACGGTGCTGCAGCGAACCGGCGGCGCCCAGGCCATTGCCCGTTCGATTGCCACCCGGGTGGCCTCGCCCCGGGGCGCTCAGGGCGCCGCCATGGGATTTGGCGTGCTGATTTTTTTTGAAGACTACTTCAACGCGCTGACGGTGGGTAGCGTCATGCGCCCGATTACCGACCGCATGCGCGTTTCCCGGGAAAAGCTGGCCTATATCGTCGACTCGACCTCGGCGCCGATGTGCCTGCTCGGGCCGGTCTCTACCTGGGTGGTGTTTGTCATGGGCCTGATCGGCACCCAGCTGACCCAGATGGACATGGCCGGCTCAGAGTATCTGATCTATCTGTCGTCGATACCGCTCAATTTCTACGCCTGGCTGGCGCTTTTGCTGATTTTGATCATGGTGATAACCCAGCGCGACTTCGGCCCCATGGCCCAGGCCGAAGCGCGCGCCCGGGAAACCGGCAAGCTGCTGGCAGACGATGCTCAGCCGCCTTCGGATCGCGAAGTCGCCGAGATGGCGGGCGTCGCCGAGGAGCATTCGCTCAAGCGCAACATGCTGGTGCCCATCGCCGTGCTGGTGGGGCTGATCCCGGTGCTGTTCCTGTGGACCGGCAACGTCGTTGAAAACGGCTTGATCGTCGCCATGGGCGAAGCCGACGGCGGCAAGTCGATTTTGATCGCTACCTTTCTCGCCGTCAGCGTTGCCCTGGGCATGGGCCTTGCCCAGCGGCTGTTTGATTTTCGCGAGGCCATGGAGCTGGTGGTAACCGGCATCAAGAGCATGACGCTGGTCTACATCATTTTGACGCTTGCCTGGTCCATCGGCAGCGTGACCGAGGCGCTGGGCACCGCCGACTACCTGGTCACGCTGGCCCAGGCCGGCGTCGCGCCGAGCCTGATTCCGGTGCTGCTGTTTCTTATCGGCTCGCTTGTCGCCTTTACCACCGGCACCTCCTACGGCACCTTCGCCATCATGATCCCCATTGCCATGCCGGTGGCCATGGCGCTGGACATGCCGCTGGCGCTGGCCATCGCGGCGGTGCTCAGCGGCGGCATCTTCGGCGATCACTGCTCGCCGATTTCCGATACCACCATTCTCTCCTCGGCGGGCTCTTCCTGCGATCATATCGACCACGTTCGCACCCAGCTGCCCTACGCGCTGAGCGCCGGCACGGCGGGAATCGTGGCGTTTTATATCGCCGGGGTGACGGGCAGCGCCTGGCTGGGCGCCATCACCGGCACCGCGACGCTATTGATCGTGATTACCGGCCTGAGACGGTTCTGGCGGCCGGCGTCGAGCGCATCAAAAAGCGCGACATAGCGCGCTGCAGGGCAGGCCTTAAGGCGGCGCGGCTAGCCCAGTGCCCGGGTAACGAAATCCGCCATGGCGCGGGCGCCGGGTGAAAGGCTGCGCCCGGCCAGGCGCAAAAGGCCGATTTCCCGCGTTACCCGGGGCGCGCTCAGCGGCACAAAGCGCAGGCGCTCGTACTCTTCGGGAAATGCCAGCCGGGGCAGGGTAGTAACACCCAGCCCCGCCACCAGCATGGCGGTTAGCGACACCATGTTGGAAATATAAAAAGCGTGGTGCTCGCTCAGTGCGGCGGCGTCGGTGCCCTGCAACAGCCGTGAGGTGCCGTTGCCGATCAAGCGCTCTTCTACAAGCTCCCGCCAGTGCACGGCCTGCCGGCCGGCGAACGGATGATCATCGCGGCAGACCACGCCCAGCGCGTCGCGCAGCAGCGGGGTAAAGCCCAGCGCCGCCTCTTCCTCCCACAGGCTGGTCAGCCCCAGATCGACCTCGCCGGCGAGCACCTGATCACGGACGAAGTCGGCGTTGCCGTCGTGCAGGCTCACTCGAATGCCCGGATAGTCGGCGACAAAATCGGCTAGCAGCTCGGGCATCAGCCGGCTGGCCACCGACGGCACCGCGGCCATGTCCAGATGCCCGGCCTGGCGCTCTACCTGCGCCGTAAGCTCCCGGCCCAGCCGGTCGTGCTGGGTTAAAAGCTCGCGAAAGCGCGGCACGCAGTAGCGGCCGAACGGCGTGAGCGTGGCCTGGTTGCCGCGCTCAAAAAGCGCCTCGCCCAGGCGGCTTTCCAGCTCGCGTATCGCCATGGAAAGCGCCGGCTGGGTGCGGTGTACCTTACGCGCTGCGGCGTGAAACCCGCCCTGGTCGACCACCGCCAGCACGTAGCGCAGCGGCGTTATTTTAAGCTCGGGCAGCATGGCACATCTCCGGAAAAACGCCGCGAGAAGCGGGGCAATCGCTGTGCAACGCAGCGGTAAGAAAAAGTGATCATTCAGTATTAATTATTGATTATCTTTATACATGCCGCGCCCCTAGCCTGTCATTACCGACTTTCAAGGAGGCAGTCATGACACACGCAGCGTCCCCGTCTCGCACGCAGAGCCATGCGCTTTATCTCAACGGCCGGTGGGTCGAAGGTGAAAGCCACGTGGAAAACCGCAACCCGTCCGACCTGAGCGACGTGATCGGCCACTATGCCCAGGCAAGCGTGGCTCAGATGCACGAAGCCGTTGCTGCCGCCAAGCAGGGGCAAAAAGCGTGGGCCAAGACCGGCCTTGAGCACCGCTACGGCGTGCTGATGGCGATTGGCGACGAGCTGATCGCGCGCAAGGCCGAGCTTGGCGAGCTGCTCGCCCGGGAAGAAGGCAAGACCCGGGCCGAAGGCGCGGGCGAGGTGCACCGCTCGGGGCAGTTTTTCCACTACTACGCCGCCGAAGTGCTGCGCCAGATCGACGAGCGCGCCGAATCGGTACGCCCGGGCGTGGAAGTCGATATCCGCCGCGAGCCGGTGGGCGTGGTGGGCATTATCAGCCCGTGGAACTTCCCGCTGGCTACCGCGGTGTGGAAGATCGCCCCGGCGCTGGCGTTCGGCAACGCCGTGGTGTTCAAGCCCGCCAATCTGGTGCCCGCGAGCGCCTGGACGCTGGCCGAGATCATCAGCCGCCAGGACATGCCCGCCGGCACCTTCAACCTGATCTTGGGCCCCGGCAGCTCCGTGGGTGACGCGCTGATTTCAAGCCCCGAGATTCACGCCCTGAGCTTTACCGGCTCGCTGGCCGTGGGCCGTCGGGTGGCGGCTGCCACCGCGGCGAACCTGGTCAAGTGCCAGCTGGAAATGGGCTCCAAGAACGCCCTGATCGTGGCCGACGACGCCGATCTGGATCTGGCCGTGGAGGCCGCCTTCAACGGCGCGTATTCGGGCACCGGGCAAAAGTGCACCGCCTCGTCCCGGCTGATCGTCACCGAGAAGGTCCACGACGCCTTCGTTGAGAAACTCACCGCAAAGCTTGAGCAGGTCCGGGTCGGCCACGCGCTGGAAGACGGCGTGCACTTCGGCCCCGTGGCAAGCCAGAGCCAGCTGGAATCCAACCTCGAATGGGTCGAACGCGCGCAGCGGGACGGCGCCACGCTTGCCTTCGGCGGCGAGCGCCTCGAGCGCGACACCGACGGCTACTTCATGGCACCCACGCTGTTTGTCGACACCACCAACGACATGGCGATCAACCGCGAGGAAGTCTTCGGCCCGGTGGCCTGCGTGATCAAGGTGGCCGACGCCGATGAGGCCATCGAAGTGCTCAACGACACCCAGTACGGCCTGACCGCGGGCATCATCACCGATTCGCTGGCGCTGGCCACCGAGTTCAAGGCCCGGGCCGAAACCGGCTGCGTGATGGTCAACCTGGCCACCGCCGGCACCGACTACCACGTGCCCTTCGGCGGGCGCAAGAACTCAAGCTTCGGCCCCCGTGAGCAGGGTCGCTATGCCCGGGAATTCTACACCGTGGTCAAGACCAGCTATGTCAAAGCCAACTGAGTCAAGGCCAACCGAGTCAAGGCCAACCGAGTCAAAGCGTAAGGAGGCTGATATGTCACAGGACATGCTGATCGTCGACGGTTTGCAGTATTCCAACTGGTCCCGGGAGATTTTCCAACAGATGCGCGAGGGCGGCGTCGACGCGGTTCACGCCACGCTTGTCTACCATGAAACCACCCGCGATACGCTCTCCCGGCTGGGCGAGTGGAACCGCCGCTTCGAGGCGCACAGCGATCTGATTATGCCGGTACGCGAGCCGGCGGATATCCACCGCGCCCGCCGACAGGGCCGGGTGGGCGTGTTTCTCGGCGCGCAGAACTGCTCGCCCATCGAGGACGATATCGACATGGTCGAGGTCATGCGCGATCTGGGGCTTTTGATCATGCAGCTGACCTACAACAACCAGAGCCTTCTGGCCTGCGGCTGCTACGAGTCCGAAGACAGCGGCATTACCCGCTTTGGCCGTCAGGTAATCCGCGAGATGAACCGGGTGGGCATGGTCATCGACATGTCCCACAGCGCCGAGCGCTCGACCCTTGAGGCCATTGAACTCTCCGAGCGGCCGGTGATCATTTCCCACGCCAACCCCGCGGCCTGGCAGCCGGCCAAACGCAACAAGTCGGACAAAGTACTCCACGCCATCGCCGAGAGCGACGGCCTGCTGGGCTTTTCGGCCTACCCTTTCCACCTGAAAAACGGCCCGGACTGCACGCTGGCCGAGTACTGCGAGATGATCGCCCGTACCGCCGACAAAATCGGCGTGGAGCACTTAGGCATCGGCACCGACCTATGCCAGAACCAGCCGACATCGGTGCTCGAGTGGATGCGCAACGGCCGCTGGTCGAAGGACATGGACTACGGCGAGGGCAGCGCGGCCAACGCCGGCTGGCCCGACCCGCTTTCCTGGCTGCGCGACAGCCGCGATTTTCCCAACCTGGTGGCCGGGCTGCGCGAGGCGGGCTTCGCCGAACACGAAGTCGCCGGCATCATGGGGCAGAACTGGGTCGCCCTGCTGGAACGCACCACCGCGCCGCAGTGCGCGGTGGCCTCAGTTGCCTGACGCGCGCCATTGCCGTCTCGGGAGGTGTGAGATGATAAACCGTATTTCCCCGCGTGAAGAAAACCTGCGCCTGCGCCCGCCGGAGCGGGTGATGGATCTGGAGCGGCTGGGCAGCCTGCACGCCAGCCGGCTGAGCTTTACCCGCAGCCTGATCCGACAGATGGCCCGCCAGCGCTGGCAGATCAGCGCCGCCCGTTTCGACCTGGATGATGCAGGCCACGGCACGGTGATCTACCGGCTGCAAACGCCGCGCGGGCGCTATCACGGCGTGATCTTTTCCCAGCCGCTGGACGACGAGGCGCGCTCGGATCGGGTCATCGCCGAGGCCTGGGATGTTACTTTCGGCGTGGTTGAAGGCGAGGTCGACGAGGCCCTGCTGGAACAGATGGCCGCCAACGTGCCGCTGCAGGAAGCCGGCCGCCAGCATCCGCGTCTGCTGGTGCTGTCCCGGGCCAACCGCAGCCTGCGCAACTTTGATGCGTTCACCCGGGCGCTGGCCGAGGGTTACCAGCCCGACCCGGCCTGGCTGACTCGGGCCGGCTACCTGTATCGCACCACCGCGGTGTACGGCAACGGCAAGTTCGGCATCGCCGATTTTGGCCGGCTCAAGGACAATCCCGACTTCCAGCGGCCGTTTTCCGCCCAGATGCTGGCGGTCTATCTGCTGCGTCACTTTTCCATCCAGCAGGTGGAGCATATTGCCCGCCGCCAGGCGCCGGCGACCGCCGTAGGCCTGGCCACGCCGCTGAAGCGCTATCTGGGCATCGGCAACGCCACCGGGCTTGGCATGGCGCCGTTTTTGATCAACCACCCGCAGCTCATCGAGCAGTGGGTCAAAAGCCGCGAGCAGGCGCTGGCCCAGATCAGCGCGCAAACGCCGGACGAGGCCCAGCGCGAGCGGCTGCTGGCGCTGCTGGAGCGCGCCCGGCGCCATCTGGAGCAAACGATCACCGGAGACGTTCAACAGGGCGAGCGCAACCGTGAAACGGCCGCCGCGCTGCCCGACGTGCGCGCCTGGCTTGAGCAGGTGCCGCTGACCGCCGATCTCTGGCGCGAGCTTACCGAATGGAGCCATCGCACCCTGCCGCTGGAAGCCCAGGAGCTGATCAACACCCTGCTGCTGGAGCTTTATCCGGCCATTGTCGAGCCGTTCGAAAACCGCATGGGCGTTGATGAACGCCTGGAGCTCACCCCGGAAATGCCGCTGGTGCACTTGAAGCAGCTCATTGAAACCCACTACGACTGGGCGCTGGCCGTTGACTTCGACGCCCCGGACAGCCGCTACTGGTTCTGGTACCGCTCGGTGGAAAAAGAAGAGCCGCGCCTTGGCGTACGCGGCCATGAGCCCGGCGCTGACCGCGAACTCAAGCTGGCGATTGCCCCACGCGTGGCCGACACCCACCGCGCCGTTGAGGCATATCTCGGTGATAACCCCCACGCCACCACGGTGGAATTCCTGATCGCACACTGTCGCCACAAGGACATCGTACGGCGCATTCAGACCATGGCCGAAACCCCTTACGGTGAGATTCGTGCCAACCTCTGGGCCCGGGAGATGAAGCCCATGCACCTGCTGCGCGCCAAGCTTGCGTTTTTCGGCGCCGGGCGCTTTGATCCCAAGTCGGACCGCTGGGTACGTATTACGCTGTTCCAGGGCGCGCCGCTGGTCGAAGAGCTCAACGCCGAGCCCGACGACCTGCGCGATTTTGACGACTGGAGCTTTCCTCTGGAGCCGTCGCCTGAAACAAGCGCACCCGACTCGGCCTGTCTTTCACACCGCACCGCTTCACACCGTACTGCGGCCACGAACGGAGTCGCCTTATGAAGGTCTCCTACAACGAACTACAAGGGCTCTGCCGCAAGGCGTTTCTGGGCATGGGCTTTGGCGACGGCGATGCCAGCGACGCCGCCGACATGGTCGCCTGGATGCAGCTTCACGAGCTTGACGGCCTCCAGGCGCTCAACCGCGGGCTTGACTACCTGCTGGCTGAGCAGTTGGAAGGCGCACGCACGCCGGTGATGCTCTACGCCGACGGCGATCTCGCGGTGCTCGACGGCCAGGGCGGCAGCGTGCTGGGCAGCTCCAGCCTGGCGCTGGAGCTTGGATTTGCCAAGGCCCGCGCTCGGGGCCTTGCGGTGATCAAGATTCGCCGCTGCCACAACCGCCAGCTGATCATGGGCTATCTGGCGCGCATTGCCGGGCGCGGGATGAACGCCACCGCCTTCTGGCGCAACGCCCAGGCCCCGCTGACCGAACAGGTCGTCGGCTTTCGCGCGGGCGGCTCGGTGCCCGAAATCCGCGTGTACGCGGTGACCCAGGTGCCCGAAGAAAACGCCCACAACGACGGCGTTACGCTGTTATTTGCCAACCACGTGGAGCTGCTGCCTTCCATGCGCTCGGAATACGCGTATGACCTGCTGGCCTGCCATAGAGAATCCGACCTGCTGGCCAGCCGCGAGCGCGCCATGCTTGACGGCATCCTTATCGATGACGCCGTCTGGGACAGGCTCAAACACCTGGCTACGCGCATACTGGTCGAGTCCACCGAGGCCTCGCGCAGCGGAGCCGGGCCGGGAACAGACGACAGTGATTAAGGTATCGCCCGGGACGCCTTGGGCGATACCATCCACAGGCCGACCAGCAAGGCGTGGGGCACGGTCAGCACGGCCAACCCCCAGAACACCACTCTGACACCGTCCGCTAGCCAGTCCGCCTGCAGCGCGGCGTACGTACCCCCGCGCTGCAGGCCCCACCATGCCAGCAGACCCAGCACGATCGCCCCGAGCGTGGCGGGCGCGGCGCGCCGTGCCAGAGCGGCCGCGTTAAAGGCCGGCTGCTGGCAGCGCTGCGCGGCCAGCAGCGCCAGAAAATGGCGCATGCTGTGCACCGCACAGAAATAAAAGGCAAAGCCCAGCAGCGGCGGCAAGGCAAGCAGCAGACCGCCCACGATACCCAGCTCCATCAGCAGGGCCGCGCGGCTGTCGCGAGCCGTTTTAACCAGAACACCGGCCAGCAGCGCTCCCCAGGCGAGCAGCAGCCCATACCCTGCGATTTTTACCAGCGGTACCAAAGCGCTGGCTTGCTGCTGGAGTAGCCAGGCAAAAAGTGCGGCCACCTGCTCTGGATGGCCGACCATGGGGCCAACGATGGGCAGGCTCCCACTTAGCCATCCGGCAAGTGAAGGCGTTTGTGCGGGCAGAAACAAGCGATCCGTGGAGGCGAAGTGCCAGGCCGAGAGGCACAAAAAACCCACCAGCGCAAGCGTTGGCTGCCATACGATAAACGCCACCGTCAGCGCCATCAGTATCAGATAGCCGCCTAGCCAGAGGGCGCTGCTGGAGCGCTTGGTCGCGCTAAGCGCTCTGATGAGAATCGGGTCCGCCCCGCCGTGTGACATGCCGAAAACGGCGATCGGTAACAGCACGACCCAGAACTGGCCGGCAAGATCCATGGTGGGCAACCACACGGATGCGACACCGCATGCCATAGCCGTGATGACCAGTCCCAGGCGGTGGCGTCGAACGGTAGTGCTTGCAAGCGCTGGCATGAGAAAACCTCCCTTTTACTCGGCTTTTTAGCCCGGCAAACAGCTCAGCCCCTGAACGTCAGGCGCTATGGGTGGGGGTAAAAGCGGCACGCAAAAAAGGCCCCGGCGGCAGCGCGCGCATGATGGCAAAAAGATCGCTCAAGCGGGGCTGATCGCCGAGAAAGCGCCTTTGCTGTGCGGCGCTGCTGCCCTGAAACAGCCGCATGAACCAGTCAGGCGCCTGCTCGGGATGCCGGCGTATGGCGTGCAGAAAAACCTTGTCCATCCACTGAAGCGAAGACGGTCTGATACGTGGTGCGACGAGATTCCAGCGGCCGGACGCGTGGGCCTGGCGCAGCTGGCGCGCCACGTCGGCAGCGCCTTGCTGGCAGCTGGCAAACATGTAGCCGGTGGCAGGGCGCATCCATCCGCCGCGAATGCCGGCGGAGAGATAGCGTGGCCCCCGGCGCGGCGGCAAGACCGGCATCATCGGCAAACAGCCGGTTTCATGACGCGTCACCGACCAGCCCGGCCTTAGCCGTTTGTCCAGCCATTCGCCCAGCGCAGGCGGCGTTGCGTGCTGGTTCAGCAGCGCCTGGCAGTCCTCGTGCGCGCGATCGGCATGAAAACAGGTCCACTCAACCAGCAGCCGATGGGCTCCCAGGGGCAGCACATAGATGAAATGAATACCGCTCGATGCCGGCTGAAAGTCCATCAAACGGGCGGTAGACGGCGGATAGCCATGATCCGGGGCCGCAATTTCCAGACCGTGAAAGACCTGCCACACACCGCCGTGGGCGACAAGCGCTGTGCTCGGCGGCGGGCGCGTATCGATGACGGCCCTGGCCCTGAGACGACCGCTCGACGTGGCCACGTCGAGCGCGCTGTCGGAAGAAGTCACCGCGTCCACCGCCACGCCCCGGATCATGGTGAACTCCTCGCGCTCAGCCAGTGCGGCGTAGGCGCTGCGCCTGAAGTCGGTGGCCGTGATCATGGCGTAGCCGTGCCTGCCGTCTTCGCGCTCGACCGTTTGTCCGGCGTGGCGCACCTGCCAGCGTGGCCAGCGGTGGCTGATTGCTTGACGAAACGGGTGCGGCTGCTGATCCCAGAAACACCAGGTGCGATCCTGCGTGTCTTCGCGGCGCGCATCAAGGATATGCACCTGCGGTGCCGGGGCCTGCGAGGAAGTCGTGGTGGCCAGCCAAGCGGCAATGCTCAGCCCGGCAAGGCCGGCGCCAAGGATCGCCACGTCCGTATCCGCCGAGTTCATGGCGCGTCTCCGGCCGGGCCAAGCCCGTAGGGAGACAGGCAGTGGCCCAGCGGCGTGTGCAGGCTGGCGTCGTGTTGGCCCCGGCGCCCAAAGGCGAACAGCGCCGGCATGGCCCGTATGCTTTGATAGCCTTTGCTGACGGCTGGAACCACAACGCGGCCGGCCCAGTACGCGCGCTCGTCCAGGCGCTCAAGGCGCTTGCCGATGGCGCGATACACGCGCAGCGCCACGCCGATAGCCAGCCGGGCACGCCACGGAAGATACGCCAGCCCCTGCCAGCCGCTGGCGTAGTAGGCATCGGCCTGCGCTACCAGCCGCCGGGCGGCCAACCAGGCCTGGCGGCGCGCGTGCGCGTCTCCCTCAGCGATGGCCTCGGCCGTTACATCGCCGGTCAGCCAGCTACGCGGTAGATACACCCGGCCGCGCCGGGCATCTTCCAGCACATCGCGCGCGATGTTGGTCATCTGCATCCCCATGCCCAGATCAATGGCGTGCGGAAGTGCGCACGCCTGGTCGCGGACGTTGAGCAGCGGACACATCATAACGCCGACGGTGCCGGCCGCGCCGTAGGCGTAGCGCAGCAGCGCCTGCTCGCTTGTCAGGTGCAGCGGCGAAAGATCCGTTTGCATGGTGGCCAGCAGGTCCTGCATGGCATGCACGGCCAGCGAATTCTCTGCAAAAAGCGCGTCTATATCGGCCTGGATATCCGCAACGAGGCGCTGCTCGTCCGATGACAGCGCAGCGTTGGCCGCGCCTGCGTCCGCGACGCGGCCCGGGGCCTGCACGTCAATGATCAAAGGCGAGGTGCTTGAAGCCGGTCGGCGCGCCGCCAGGCGCTGTTGCAGCGCTGCCAGCAGCCGCGCTGCCCTGTCGCGCTGGGCATCGTTGGCGGCGTTATCCGCAATGTCGTCCACCTGGCGGCATACATGATAAAGGCGCGCCCCCGCATGCAGCTGATGCTCCGGCAGAAAGCGGCCGGCCCAGTGAAAACTTCGGCCGTGGCGGCGCAGCGTTGCCCGTGACTGTGAAGGAGAGGACGTCATGTTGACCTCACGCCGTTTTGGAAGCGGCGGCACCGGGTCGGGTTGCCGCGTCTTCTTTAACAAGCCGGGCGACAACGCCTGCCGACGAAACCACCCCCGGAACGCCTGCGCCCGGATGCGTGCCGGCTCCTACAAAATACAGGTTGCGATAGTGCGGTGAGCGATTGTGAAAACGCAGGCCGGCCGACTGTGTCAGCGTGGGGGCGATGGAAAAGCCGCTGCCGAACGGGCTGGAGAGCGCGCCGTGAAAATAACGCGGCGATACCGTGTGCGTTGCGCCGAGCTGATCCAGCACATCCGGCATCAGGCGGCGTTGTAACATGGTGAAGATCTGATGCGTCAGCCGAGGCTCAAGGGCATCCCAGTCGTGGTGTCCCTGCAGGTTGGGCACCGGCGCCAGCACATAAAACGCATCGCCGCCCTCGGGGGCCATCTGCGAATCCGTAGCGCCGGGACGGTGCAGATAAAGGCTGAGGTCGTCGGGCATTTCATGCTTGTCAAAGATAGTGTCGAGGATCTCTTTGTAGGTATCCCCGAAGACGATGGTGTGGTGCTCAAGCTCAGGATACGGGCGCCGGGTTGTAAAATAGACGACCAGCAGGCCCATCGACTGCTTCATGCGCCGCCGCCAGGCGTTGAGCCAGCGGCCCCAGGGCTTCATCGGCAGCCAGCGGTCGTAGACATGCAGCGGATCGACGTTGCTGATGACGATGTCGGCGCGGTGATATTCGCCGGAGACCGTCTTTGCCCCGATCACACGGCTGCCGTCCACGTCCAGCGCACTTATCTGCTGGCGCGTATGGATGACGCCGCCGTGACGCTCAAACAGCGCCGCCAGCGCCTGCACCAGCGCGCCGGTGCCGCCTTTGGGATACCAGACGCCGCCGCGGCGCTCAAGGGCGTGAATCAGGCCATACAGCGAGGACGTGCGAAAAGGGTGGCCGCCGACCAGCAGCGACGGTACGGAAAAGGCCCGGCGCAGGCGTTCATCGGCAAAAAAGCGGGAAACAAAATCGTACAGGCTTCTATCGGCGCGCAGGCGAACCAAATCCGGCAACACCTTGAGCATGTCCGTGACCCGTGTAAAAGGCTGCTCGGCCAGATCGACAAACCCGCGCTGGTACATCTTCTCGGTTTCAGCCAGAAAATCGTGGTAGATCGCCCCCTGCCCCGGCGCGATGCGATCGATTTCTTCGATCGTTTCACTGACCGTGCCCTTGTATTCAAAACGGCTGCCGTCGGCAAACTCCATCCGGTAGAAAGGGTCCACCGGCAGCAGCGTCACGTGATCGTGAAAGCGCTCGCCGAAGCGTTCGAAAAGCGCTTCGAAAATAAACGGGGCTGTAATCACGGTGGGGCCGGCATCAAAGCCAACCCCGTCCAGTTTGAACACCCGGGCGCGCCCGCCAAGGTCACCGTGACGTTCCACAAGTTCTACGTGCCAGCCGTCGGCAAGAAGGCGCAGGGCCGCTGCCAGACCGCCAAAGCCTGAACCAATGACCAGGGCCTTTCCGATTTTTTCTTTCGCGCCGGCACAGGCAGACGAGGTGTCGGGCGAGGCCATGTTGGGTAACGGTGTGCTGGGTGGCGCGGTCATGAGGCTCGCTCTCCGTAAGGCTGACGGCAGGGTTGGTACCTGTCTCTCTGGCGTGTAGTTGTATGGTACCTGTCTCGATCCAGCGCCGCGGCGTGCAGGTGGCTTAGCAGCCGTCGCTGCAAGTCCGCAAGCATCTGTCGCAGCGTCGTGCCAAGCCCTTCGGGAAAACAGGGCGTGATCTTTTCGGCGCGCGCCAGCGCAGACGCCGCGTGTCGGGCGGCGCGCTGCACCGCACGGGCACCGGCGTCGTCGCTTTGTGGCCGGCCTGCCGGCCAGTGGCGCGGCCAGGCGTGATAGGGATGAAAGGCATCCGGCTGCGAGCGCGAAGGGCAGGCAAGGTCAATATCATCCAGGTCGTCGATGATTTGATAGGCCAGCCCTGCCGCGCCGGCGAACCGCTGTAGCAGCAGGCGCTGTTCGCCGGAGACCGTGCCGCCAAGGGCGCCGGCTTCCAGCGGCAGTGCGATCAGAGGAGCGGTTTTGGCCAGAGTCGCCTGCAGATAGGCGCTCAGCGAAGGGGGGTTGTCATACGCTTGGCGTGCGGTCTCCTGGCGTGCGGCCGGCGGGGCCACTTCAATGCTCTGCCCGGCGATTACCTGACTGGTCTGCCGGGTCAAAAGCGTTATCAGCGCCAGACGGTGTTCACAACGGTCGCTTTCGAGCGCGGCGCGAAAGGCCGTTGTTAAAAGAAGATCGCCTGTGCATACGGCAACGTGGTGGTTATAGCGCTTCCACACGGCTGCCTTGCCGCGACGTATTGTATCGCCGTCGCAAAGGTCATCATGCACAAGCGAGGCGTTATGAACGAGCTCTGCGGCGGCGGCCGCCGCCGTCCGGTGGGCCTTTGATGCGCCATAGGCCTGTCCGCTGAGCAAAGCCAGCCGTGCGCGTAGAAGGCTGCCGCCGGTATCCAGGTGATAAAGGCTCGCTTGGGTGGCAGGCCAGCTAGCCGGTGCGCTTATGCTGGCCTGCATCAGAGAGGTGACGCATTCGAGTTCGTGATCCACGTCGAGGATGTCCGCGGGCGCACAGGGCGCCTTTTCGCGACGTGGTGCCAACGATGGCGCATCGATGTGTTCAGCGACGGTGAAATCAGCAGTTTGATGAGCCGTTACATTGACCATGCCAATATCCTTTAGCTCGGGGCCATCCGTGGCCGGGTGAAGCTCCTTGATCTTGAATCAGTGCTTATTGGAGCGTTGAGCTTTCGCTGCCGTCCCTGTCAGCACTCGCTTTAGACTGCTTCATTCTCCGTGTTTTCGACTGCCTTTGACTTGCGCACTGCGATTGTGAAGATGAATACGCCAAAGAGGGCTTTCGCGACGATGTCGGCAATAGTGTAGCCCACTTCAAGCGCTGTGATGGCGGCACCACCGGTCAGACCCACCAGGGGGAAGAGGTAGACGATGGGGTAGAACAGCCAGGCGCCGATCACCAGGTATACCGCAATGTTGATCAGTCCTTTCACTTCTTCAGGCTGCTTGGCAATGGAGTCTTTCAGGCCAACGACCAGCTGGTGGACGATGAAGACGAACGGGATCATGGACAGTACCCAGAACACAAAGCGCAGCCCGCCGGTGCTGGATACTTCGCCGGGATAGCCAAGCACGATCATCAGTGCGGCTGCACCGCCGAGCATGGTGGTTTTCTTGATCGTTTCCTGGCGTGTCAGGTTCATGACCAGGATCAGCTCGATCAGCAGCAGCGGTACGGTCAGCAGCCAGTCCACGTAGCGATAGGCCTGGTTAAAGGGCGAACCCGTGGCCACGACTTCTCCTGTGGTGACATCGGCTGCGGCTCCCCACGAAAGCATGATCTGCAGGTAGTGGTATGCCGCGATGGCCGTTACCAGCCCTGTGATGGTGACGGCCAGGCGGTAAGAGGGGGCGAGTTCAGACTTCATGAGCCAGAAAAACAGGGACGCGGCGGCCATGACGGCAAAGCCGAACGAGTACCCGTTCTGTATGAAGGTGTATTGCCCAAGGGATAGCGTTTCAAGTTCCATTATGATCTCCAACGGCGATTGCTGGTTTAGGCAGCTATCACGCACGCTTCGCTGAGATGGAGGGCCCAGACCATCGCGGAAAAGCGCGGATGACGCGTTATAAAGTCCTTTCCACAACAGCTGTACAAAATCCTTTTTCTGTACAGCTACAATCAGCGTAGCCGGTGCGGTGTGAAAATACAACGCTTATGTGATGCGGTATTAAAAACGCATCTTTTCGGGCCAACACCCGCCGGTGCCCGCCCCCTTGAACACTTTGGCCAGACTCGATAGCGCAGCGCCGGGCCGGTGTTTTCATGCCGGTCCAAAAGCGCAAAAAAAGCCCGCCATGCAAGGCATGGCGGGCTCAGACGGCGACCGATGCACCGTTCAGGGAGCGGCCGTTAGCGGGGCGGGCGCTGGCCGCCGCGACTGCCGGCGTCCCCGGTAGGCGTCAGCGTGATTTCCACGCGGCGGTTCTGCGCGCGGCCGGCGTCGGTATCGTTGTCCGCTACCGGCTGATTTTCACCGTAGCCTGCGGTATTCAGGCGCATGGCGGATACGCCGTTTTGGGTCAGATAGCTGCCCACCGACCGGGCGCGGCGCTCGGACAGCTTCTGATTGTAGCCGGCATCGCCGGTGCTGTCGGTGTGGCCGGCGATGTTGACCCGGGTATCCTGATACTCACGCAGCACGCTGGCCACTTCGTTGAGCGCGCTTTGCGCCTGGCCGGTCAGCTGAGCGGAGTCGAACCCGAAGGTCACCTGGCTTGGCATGTTGAGCACGATGTCGTCGCCGCGGCGGTCGACTTCGATGCGTGAACCCTGCAGCCCTTGGCGCAGCTGCTTTTCCTGGCGGTCCATGTAGGCGCCTACGCCGGCGCCGGCGGCAGCGCCCACGGCCGCCCCGATCAGCGCGCGGTCGCGGCGGCTGGTGCTGCCGTCACCGGAAAGCGCGCCGGCCACCGCGCCCACGGCGGCCCCGACGCCGCCGCCCATCGCCGTCTTGTTGGAGCGTTGAGTCTGGCTGCCCTGCTGGCCGCCGTAGGGATTCTGGGCGGCACAGCCGGCCAGCAGAATCGCCGCCGCCAAAGGGGCCATTGCTCGAACCATTCGCATTGCTCTACTCCTTTACGGTCATTGAAACGTCGCGGTTGTTATCCGTTGCTGATGTCTGCCAGCAGTTCATTCAAGAATAATAGACCTTGAGGCGTCGGTTGCAGTCTGTTTGACGTTTCCTGCAAAAGTCCTTTTTTGACGCTGTCTTGCAGCAAAACCTGCAGCGCGCCGAGGGGCTGTCCGGTATGCGCCGGCCAGCGTGCGGCATCCACGCCCTCGGTCAGGCGCAGGGCGTTCATGCAAAATTCCAGCGGCAGCTCATCGGCCGGCACCTCGCGCTTGCCCGCTACAAACCCTCGCATATCCCAACGACGCTGCAAATAGGCCTCGGGCTGGCGGGTTTTCCAGCGCCGCTCAATGGTCCAGCGGCCCTGGCGGTCCACGTCGCTGAGCTTGCCGTGCGCCCCGGCGCCGATCCCCAGGTAGTCGCCAAACGTCCAGTAGTTGAGGTTGTGCCGGCTTTCGTGCCCCGGGCGGGCGTAGGCGGAAATTTCATAGCGTGACAAACCGGCCTGCTCCAGACAACGGTGGCCGAGCTCTTGAATATCGTACAGGGTATCTTCCTCGGGCAGCACGGGCGGGCGGGCGTAAAACGCCGTATTGGGCTCCAGGGTAAGCTGATACCAGGACAGGTGCTCGGGCGCCAGCGCCAGCGCCTGTTCCAGATCATCAAGCGCCAGCGCCGGAGTTTGGCCGGGCAGGCCGTGCATCAGGTCGATATTGAGGTTGTCAAACCCGCCGGCCCGGGCCTGCTCTACCGCGCGCACGGCTTCCTCGCCGTCGTGAATCCGGCCCAGCGCTTTGAGCTGGGCACGCTGAAAGCTCTGCACGCCGAACGACAGGCGGTTGATGCCGGCCGCTCGATAGCCGCTGAAGGCGTGGTATTCGGTGGTGCCGGGGTTGGCTTCCATGGTGATTTCGATATTCGCCGCGAAAGCCAGCCGCGCACTTATTGCACTGAGCAGGGTCTGGTAAAACTCGGGGGACAGCAGACTTGGCGTGCCGCCGCCGATAAAGATCGACACCAGTTCACGTTCGCCGGCCAGGGGCAGGTCCTGATCCAGATCCTCCAGCAGCGCGGCCAGATAGTCGCGCTCCGGCAGCGCCCGGCGGCCGGATTCATGGGAGTTGAAGTCGCAGTAGGGGCACTTGCGCACGCACCAGGGCGTGTGGATGTACAGCGACAGCGGCGGGCGCCGCTTCGCCATCGGCTCGGTCATGCTGCCCCCTTGCCACCGGCTGCGTTCAGCGCTTCCACCAGCGCGCTGAGTGCGCGGCCGCGATGGCTCAGGCGGTTTTTTTCCTCGGCCGGGAGTTCTGCGGCACTCATGGCCTGAGCGGGCAGCCAGAACAGCGGATCATAGCCAAAGCCGCCCGCACCTCGGGGGTGGGCCAGCACTTCGCCCTCCCAGCTTTGCTGGACGATGATCGGCACCGGGTCCAGGGCATGGCGCAGATACACCAGCACGCACCAGTAGCGCCCGGTGCGCTGGCCTTCGGGGCAGTCGGAAAGCGCCTCCAGCAGCTTTTGGTTGTTGCGCGCGTCGCTTTTGGGCTCGCCGGCGTAGCGGGCGGAGTAGATCCCCGGCTGGCCGGCGAGGGCGTCCACCTCCAGGCCGGAATCATCCGCCAGCGCCGGCAGGCCGCTGATGCGGCTGGCTGCGCGGGCCTTGAGCAGGGCGTTTTCCACAAACGTCAGCCCGGTTTCGGCAACGTCCGGCGCATTGATGTCTGCCTGGGGGCGCACGTCAAATCCCAGCGGCTGCAAAATCTGGTTGAATTCCTTGAGCTTTCCGGCGTTGCCGCTGGCCAGTATCAGCGTTTTTGTTGCGGTCATAGCGTGGTCTCCTTGGCGGCCGGCCAGTGTACGCCGGGTCGGAGTAGACCAAAAGGACGGGGCATCCGAGCCTTTTTACGACCTGCTTTTACGGCCTTCTTTTACAATCTTCTTGCGTAACTTTAATTTACAAACTTAAATACATTAAGCAACAAATCAGCCGGCACCTGCTCAGCCGTTCTCTGCTCGAGGGTCACTTTCATGTCGCAGGACAACACCCGCAAAACTGTTTACCTGGTTACCCAAAAAAGCCCGCAAACACAGCTGTTTGCGGACTATCTCGGGGAAAAGACCGGCTGCAACGTCTGCATACACCCCCCTGCCGGGGTGTTTCAGGCCCCGCCCGCTGATCGGGTGCTGGTACTGATCGACAGCGACCACGTAGCCGTCGACCGGCTCCCGGCGTGGCAGCAGCGACGAGACGCATAGCGCCGCCCCGGGCAGGCCGTAGCGGATGATACAACGCAGCATGGAAACCTCCGGTGGCGTGTCACAACGCAAAGAAGCCGCCTATAGGCGGCTTCTTCAGTATAGCCCACAAGTGTAACACTTGGTTACATCAGGCGGACACGGTAGGCCGTGCTTACGCCATGCCGGCAAACACCCGTTCGGCGGCGTCCAGCGTGTGCTGGATGTCCTCAGCGGTATGGGCGCTGGACATAAAGCCGGCCTCGAACGCCGACGGCGCCAGGTACACGCCTTCATCGAGCATGCCGGTAAAGAAGCGGCGGAAGGCTTCCGGGTCGCAGGCGGTGGCCTGGGCGAAGTTGTCCACGCGGCTCTGCGCGGTGAAAAACAGCCCAAACATGCCGCCGGCCCACTGCGCTACCATCGGCACGCCGGCGGCGTCGGCGCGTTCCTTGAGGCCGGTGCACAGCGTCTCGACCCGCTGGGTCAGCGCGTCGTGGAAGCCCGGCACCTGAAGCTTGTTCAAAAGCGTGGTGCCGGCGGCCATGGCCAGCGGATTGCCCGAGAGCGTACCGGCATGGTAGACCGGCCCCAGCGGCGAGATCTGCTCCATGATCTCGCGGCTGCCGCCGAATGCGCCCACCGGCATGCCGCCGCCGACGATCTTGCCCAAACAGGTCAGATCCGGCGTCACGCCGTAGTGTGCCTGGGCCCCGCCCATGGCCACGCGAAAGCCGGTCATCACCTCGTCAAAAATCAGCAGGCTGCCGTGCTCGCTGCATACCCGGCGCAGGGTGTCGAGAAATTCCGGGCGTGAAGGAATGCAGTTCATATTGCCCGCTACCGGCTCGACGATAATGCAGGCCACCTGGTCGCCGATTTCGTCAAAGCAGGCTTCCACGCCGTCCGGGTCGTTAAACGAAAGCGTCACGGTGTGCTCGGCCAGCGAAGCGGGCACCCCGGGTGAGTTGGGCACGCCGTGGGTCAGCGCACCGGAGCCGGCCTTGACCAAAAGCGAGTCGGAGTGGCCGTGGTAGTTGCCTTCGAACTTGACGATCTTGTCACGGCCGGTGTAGCCCCGCGCCAGGCGAATGGCCGACATGGTGGCCTCGGTGCCGGAGCTGGTCATGCGCACCATGTCCATGCTGGGGATCATCTCGCAGATCAGATCCGCCATGGTGGTTTCGATTTCGGTGGGGGCGCCAAACGACAGGCCGTTGTCCAGCCGGGCGCGCACCGCGGCCAGCACGTCGCGGTCGGCGTGGCCGGTGACCATCGGCCCCCAGGAGCCTACGTAGTCCACGTAGCGGTTGCCTTCCACGTCGAACAGATACGCGTTTTGGGCGCGCTCAATGAACACCGGCGGGCGGTGCATCCCCTTGAAGGCGCGTACCGGCGAGTTGATGCCGCCGGGAATGTGGCGGTTGGCGCGTTCAAACAGTTCAGCGGAAGTGGTCATGGCATCCTCTTTGTCGCAGGTAAGTGGCAATGAGCAAAAAAGCGGTTGGGCAGATGCTGGCCGTGCGCCGGCCGGTAGCCGTGGGACAGGCTCTGCCAGGTAAAGTGCTGGGCCTGCTCGCAGGCCGTGACCAGCGCATCGCCGGCGGCCAGGCGAGCGGCCAGCGCTGCCGCCAGCGTACAGCCCGAGCCGTGATACGTCGCCGCCAGGCGCGGCCAGTGCCACTGACGGGCGCTTTCCGGGGTGTGCAGCGTGTGGGTCACCGTTTGCTCGCCGTGCGCCAGCGGGGTGTCGGTGCCGGTGACCAGCACGCCCTGGCAGCCCGCAGACAGCAGCGCCACGGCGCGCTCGGTATCGTTTGCGCCGGCCTGCTCCGGGGTCAGCCGGGCAAGCTCGTGGCGGTTGGGGGTCACAATATCGGCATGCCCGATCAGCGTATCCACAAACCGCCGGCACAGTTCGGGTGTGGATAACTCCGCGCCGCCGCCGGCCCTGAGCACCGGGTCGATCACCACCGGCACGCCGGGAAAGCGGCGCACGATCTGCACCGCAGCGTCGGTGGTAGCGGCGTCGGCCAGCAGGCCGATCTTGATCGCCGCTACGGGGATATCCGCAAGCGCCTCGACGGCGGCCAGCATCGTGTCGGGGTCGGCGGGGATCACCCGGCGCACATCGTCGCAGCTTTGCACGGTCAGCGCGGTAGGGACGGTCAGCGCCCAGCCGCCGTTGGCCGCCACGGCTTCGCTGTCGGCGATAAGCCCCGCGCCGCCGGTAGGGTCGTGGCCTGCGAGCACCAGTACCGCCGCCGGAAGCGGCTCATTGAGCAATGACGTCGCCATTAAAAAGGCTTCACCACGACGAAAATCATAATGGCAATCAGCGCCAGCACCGGCAGCTCGTTAAACCAGCGGAAGAACACGTGGCGCTTTGTGCAGCGATCCTCGGCGAACTGCTTGAGATAGATCAGGCAGACGTGATGGTAGGCAATCAACAGCACCACAAACAACAGCTTAGCGTGCATCCAGCCCTGGCTGAGCCAGCCGGGCGCCAGCGCCAGCAGAATGCCGCCCAGCACGACAACCGCGATCATCGACGGTGTCATGATGCCGCGATACAGCTTGCGCTCCATGACCTTGAAACGCGCGATGCTCTCGTGCTCGCCGCTATCCCGGGCCATGGCGTGATACACGTACAAACGCGGCAGATAAAACAGCGCGGCAAACCAGGTCACCACAGCCATCAGGTGGAATGCTTTCACCCATAGATACATAACAGCTCCTTGTACAGCGGACGGACCGACAAACGCCTCAGGGGCCACGCTCGGGGCTGCGGCTTTCGGGAATGTGGTCGGTATAGCGGTAATAACGCTCGACGGCGCCACGGGTGATGATACCCGAAATTCGCTTTTGCTTATGCCGATAGCCGTGCACTACGTAAAGCGCGCCCAGCGTCTCGTTTTGCAAGGCCAGAAACGCCTCGGACAGCGTGGCCTGCAAGTTGATCGGTGCAAGTTCCAGGCGCTGGCCGGGAATTTCCAGCAGATCAACGTGCTGATAGCCGCGGTGCCCTTCATTGATGGGCGTTTCATGTTCCAGCAGCCAGCGTGCCAGCGCCGAGCCTTTCAGCGCCAGCGGCGGTTTGTCATCCTTGGCGCGCTCGATCACCAGCCACACCGGGTTGGTCGTCAGCAGCTTGCGCGCCTCGGCCGGCGTTACCGTCCGCTGGCTGCGCACCAGATTACGCTCCATGACCGCCGGCACCGACACCCGCGACAGCGCCTGCATCAGCGGGTGCTGCAGCGGATGGCGGCTGCCCTGACGGGCCTGGTTGAAAAAGCCCTTGCTGCCGGTCAGCTGGCGGGTGGTCAAACAGGCCACCACAACGCTGAGCATGCCCGGCAGCATCATGTTGGGCGTATGGGTCAGCTCCAGCAGCGCCATCAGCGCGGCCAGCGGGGCCTGCAAAATCGCCCCCATCATGGCGGCCATGCCCAGCATGGCGTAAATCGTCGGGCTGGCAGAGGCATTGGGCATCAGCTGAGCCCCCAGCACGCCGAACAGGGCCCCGGCCGCGCCGCCGGCCACCAGAATCGGCCCGATGATGCTCACCGGAATGCCGCAGGCCACGGTAACCGCCGTCAGCAACAGCTTGCCCACAGCCACGGCCAGCAGCACATCAACGGCCAAATGCGCGCCGAACGTCAGCCCCAGCGTATCGTAGCCCATGCCCTGCACTTGAGGATAAAACCAGGCCGTGCCGCCCAGCAGCACGCCCACCGCAATGCAGCGCACGGTCAAGGAAAAATGCGCCAGCCGCTCGGACAGCCGGGCCAGCTGCAAAAAGCCGGCGGCCAGTATGCCGATGCCCAGCGCGCTGATTACAATCCAGGGCAGGTTGGCAAAAGCGCCCAGCGCAAGATCGCTGACCTGAAAGGGACGCTCAAAGCCGAACACCAGCTGGGCGATCAAACCGCTGACCGTAGACGCCAAAATCACCGGCATAAATCCGGTGATGGTGTATTCCATCATCACCACTTCCATGGCGAAGATGACCCCGGCAATGGGCGTATTAAACGATGCCGAAATGCCCGCCGCCGTGCCGCAGGCCACCAGCACCCGCAGGCTGTTGTGGGGCAGGCGCATATATTGCCCGAGCCCGCTGGCCGCCGCGGCTCCCAGATGAATCGCCGGCCCTTCCCGGCCGGCAGACAGCCCGCCGAGCACCGACACAAGCCCTACCCACCATTGAGTGAACCAGTTTCCCCGAGGAAAACGCCCCTGGTGGTAGCTCAGCCGCTCGATTACATGCGCCACGCCGATCTTGCGCGCCGACGGCGACAAGCGCCCAAGCCACAGGCCGATGAGCGCCACGGCGATCAGCGGCAGCAGCGCTCGTCCCCAAGGGGCCAGCTGCTCAAAGGCTTCGGGATTGCCTTCGGGCATATAAAGCGTGGCGCCCAGACTCAGCAAAAAGCGAAAGGCCACCATCAGCGCGCCGGTCATCACCCCGGACACCAGGCCCAGCACGCAAAGCTGGGGCAGCGCATCCACGTTGGCGAGCTGGCGCCGGAAGCGCTCAAGAGTCAATAAGGAGCGAAATACGCGTGCCACGCCAGAGGTGTCCTTGTAGTGTTTTTGCGGTTGTACGCTTTACCATGATGTTCACTCTATTGTGTATCATAGGCGCATCAACTTCGACAGTCCGGCGCTTCAAGGCGCCCGTGAAGGAGTCAAACGTGATCAAGGTTGGCATTGTAGGCGGTACCGGCTATACGGGCGTGGAGCTTCTGCGCCTGCTGGCCCAGCACCCCGAGGTTAGCGTCGAGGCCATCACTTCGCGCTCTGAGGCAGGGAAAAACGTCACCGCGATGTATCCCAATCTGCGCGGCTACTACGACCGTCTGGCCTTCACCGCGCCCGACGCCAAGCAGCTGGGCGACATGGACGCGGTATTTTTCGCCACGCCCCACGGCGTGGCCCATGCTCTTGCCGGCGAGCTGCTCGAATGCGGCACCCGAGTGATCGACCTCTCGGCGGATTTCCGCCTGCGCGACGTTGCCGAATGGGAAGCCTGGTACGGCCAGACCCACGGCGCCCCGGCGCTGCTGGAAGAAGCCGTTTACGGCCTGCCCGAAGTCAACCGCGAGGCGATCAAGCGCGCCCGCCTGATTGCCGTGCCCGGCTGCTACCCCACCGCCGTACAGCTAGGCTTTTTGCCGCTGCTGAAGGCCGGCATGATCGATCCCGGCCAGCTGATCGCCGACTGCAAGACCGGCGTCACCGGTGCCGGGCGCGGCGCCAAGGTGGGCTCGCTTCTGGCCGAGGCCAGCGAGTCGCTCAAGGCCTACGCCGCCGGCGGCCACCGCCATCTGCCGGAAATTCGCCAGGGGCTGGTTGCCGCACACAATGGCGAGATCAACCTGACGTTTATTCCCCATCTGACGCCGATGATTCGCGGCATTCACGCCACGCTCTACGGCCAGCTTATCGCCGAGCCGGAGGCCGATCTTCAGACGCTGTTCGAGCACTGTTACGCTGACGAGCCGTTCGTCGATGTGATGCCCCCCGGCAGCCATCCGGAAACCCGCAGCGTCAAGGGCAACAATACCTGCCGGCTGGCCGTGCACCGCCCGGAAGGTAGCAATACCGTGGTGGTGCTGTCGGTGATTGATAATCTGGTCAAGGGCGCATCCGGCCAGGCCGTTCAAAACCTCAACCTGATGTTTGGCCGAGACGAAACCCTGGGCCTTGCCGCCCCGGCGCTGATGCCCTGACCGCCGGCGCCCCGGCAGACGTTGACCCTTTTGCCAAGGGATATCCATAATGGCGGCAATAACCGTTGAGCGGTTGTTGACTTTGATTTCCTCTCACGCTTGCGGAGATAACCATGAGCAGCGCCGAATCTTTTGTCCCCACTCCGCTGCTGCTTTCCGACAGCGCTCGTATACGCCTCAAGGCGCTGATGGAAGAGCAGAGCAATCAAGCACCCAGGCTGCGCGTCTACGTGACCGGCGGCGGCTGCTCGGGCTTTCAGTACGGCTTTGACTTTGCCGACCGGCTCGCCGACGACGACACCGTCATCGACTTTGGCGATGCGACCCTGGTAGTGGATCCGCTGTCCTACCAGTATCTGGTCGGCTCTACCGTGGACTATGAAGAAGGCCTGGCCGGGGCACGTTTTCGCGTACAAAACCCCAACGCCAGCTCCACCTGCGGCTGCGGCGCCTCCTTTATGGTGTAACGTAATCCTGCCCCGTCGCCGCTTCTATCAAGCACTCAACGTCTGGCCCCGTCAGCGCCAATAAACTTGACGCTCCAGCGGTTTCTCGCCAAGGTTATCCCGTCCAGTCGCTAAAAAAACCAACAACAGCCGTGGTCGCACGCGGGTTTTCCGGCGGTGCGCCACAGGCACTTCCATGACGGGGTTACGACAATGCTGAACAAAAAACTGAGCGCCATCGCCCACCAGGCCATCGGCCATACGCCGCTGGCATCCGCTGTGCTGGCGGCTGTCTTGGCCGCAGGTCTTGGCAGTGCCGGCATCGCCGCCGCCCAAGAACAGGACAAGCCCAGCGTCAACGTGGCCACCGACCCAAGCTTTGTCCCCTTCGAAATGTTGGATTCCGAAACCAACGAGATGGTCGGCTTTGACATGGACATCATCAACGAAGTCGCCGACCGCGCCGGCTTCGAGGTCAACCTGACCACCATGAAGTTCTCCGGCATCATCCCCGCGGTGCAGACCGGCAGCCAGGAAATCGCCATTGCCGGCACCACCATCACCGACAAGCGTGCCAGGGTCGTGGACTTCTCCGACCCCTACTACGACTCCGGCCTGCGCCTGATGGTCCGCGAAGGCAACGACGACATCCAAACGCTGGAAGACCTCGAAGGCAAAGCGGTAGCCACCAAGATCGGCTCTACCAGCTACGACTACCTTCAGGAAAATCTGGGCGACAGCGCCGAGATTACGCCCTACCCCGGCACCTCCGACATGTACATGGCACTTCTTGGCCGCAACGTCGACGCCACCTTTTATGATGCGCCCAACGTCGCCTATTTTGCCCAGACCCAGGGCGAAGGCCGCGCCAAGGTCGTCGGTCCGCTGTACGAAGGCCAGCAGTACGGCATCGTTTTCCACAAGGGCAGCCGGTGGCTCAAACCCGCTAACGAAGCGCTCGCCGCGATGAAAGAAGACGGTACCTACGACGAAATCTACCGCAAATGGTTCGGTAAAGCCCCCAGCGCCGAGTAACCCGGCGCGCTATCTGTGATTTCTTGTCAGCCAAGAGGTTGATCAGGGCCGGTGGGCGTCGCTCCCGGCCCTGCGTCATTTCTTCGCTTTGGTTTATGTATCGTCCCTTCTCAGGAGATTCGACGTGGACGTCACCTTCAATTTTGATTGGGCAGCGGCGCTCGCCTCGATTCCCCACCTGCTGCCCGGGATCCCCTGGACGCTTCTGATTTCGTTCGGCGGGCTTGCCGTCGGCTTTGTTATCGGCATTGTGTTCGGGCTGATGCGCATCAGCCCGCTGCGCTGGATGCGCTGGCTGGCCGTTGTCTATATCGAAGTGTTTCGCGGCACGCCGATTCTGGTGCAGGTATTGTTCATCTTCTACGGCCTGCCCCAGCTGCTGGGCGGGCCCATCGATGCGCTCACCGCCGGCATTGCCGCGATCGCGGTGAACTCCGGTGCGTATATTTCCGAAATCGTGCGCGGCGGGGTGCAGTCCATCGCCCGGGGCCAGCGCGAAGCGGCGCTGTCGCTGGGTTTATCGTCGCGCCAGGCGTTTCGCTATGTGATCTGGCCCCAGGCGCTGCGCCGCATGATCCCGCCGCTGGGCAACCAGGCGATCATCAGCATCAAGGATACGTCGCTGTTTTCAGTGATCGGCGTCGGTGAACTGGTCCGCCAGGGGCAGATCTACATTGCCACGACCTTCACCGCCATGGAGGTCTATTTCATGGTGGCGCTTTTGTATCTGGCGATCACCTGGACGCTTTCCATCGTGCTCGCCCAGCTTGAACGCCGCGGCCTGGCCGGAGAATAAGGACAACCCATGAACGCAACGACACAATCCGCTCAGCCAGCTCAAAACGCACGGCCCATCGTGCGCATGGACAAGCTCAACAAGCATTTCGGCAGTTTGCACGTGCTCAAGGATATCAACCTTGAGATTACCCAAGGCGAGGTCGTGGTGGTGATCGGCGCCAGCGGTTCGGGAAAGTCCACGCTGATTCGCTGTATCAACGGGCTGGAAGAGTTTCAGCAAGGGACGCTGGACGTGGCCGGCAAGACGCTGCTCCCCCACGGCAAAGGCGGACAGGCACTGCAGAAAATCCGCACGGAAGTGGGCATGGTGTTTCAACAGTTCAACCTGTTTCCCCATCTCAGCGTGCGCGACAACGTCACGCTAGCGCCGGTGAGCGTGCGCGGGCTCGGGCGCGAGCAGGCGCGGGACAGCGCAATCCGACTGCTGACCCGGGTGGGCATCGAAGATCAGGCCGACAAGTACCCGGCACAGCTTTCCGGCGGCCAGCAGCAGCGCGTGGCGCTGGCCCGGGCGCTGGCCATGGAGCCACGGTTGATGCTGTTTGACGAGCCCACCTCGGCGCTGGACCCGGAGATGATCGGCGAGGTGCTCGACGCCATGCGCGAGCTGGCCCGGGAAGGCATGACCATGGTGATCGTCACCCATGAGATGGGCTTTGCCCGGGAGGTCGCCGACCGCGTGATTTACATCCACCAGGGCGAAATCACCGAGCAGGGCCCGCCGGAGCAGCTGTTCGACGCGCCGCAGCACGCGCGCACCCGAAGCTTTCTGGCTCGGGTGCTCAAGCACTAGCTGCGAGCGTTATTCAACGGCCGGCGTGGGGCGTACCAGGATTTCGTTGACGTCTACATGGGCGGGCTGCTCCAGGGCGTACAGCGCCGCGTTGGCAATATCTTCATCTTTCATGGCGTGGTCCGGACGCTCATCAAAGAAGGGCGTGTCCACCATGCCGGGCTCAATGAGGGTGACGCGAATCCCCGTACCGCGCAGCTCTTCGCGCAGATTGTAGCCAATGCCGGTCACCGCCCATTTGCTGGCGCTGTACATGGAGCCGGGAATGGTCGCGCGCCCGGCGGCGGAGCCGGTCAGCAGCACGTGCCCCCGGCTTTCCCTGAGAGCCGGCAGCGTTGCCTGCAGCGTCAAACCGACGCCGTAGACGTTGGTCAGCAGCATGTCTTTCCACTGCTCGTGATCCGCCTCGCTGAAGCCGCCGGGCGAGCCGCCGCGACCGGCGTTGGCGAATACCGCATCGATACGACCAAAGCGCGCCAGCGCCTGCTCGACCAGGGCCTGCTGGTCGGGCATTGACGTGACGTCACAGCCTATTGTCATGACGCTGTCTTCGCCGAGTTCTTCAGCGAGGGCCGTCAGCTTATCGTGGCGGCGCGCTGCCAGCACCAGCTTGTAGCCCTTGTCCGCCGCGGCGCGGGCGGTGGCAGCGCCGATGCCGCTGGAGGCACCGGTAATCAGCAATACACGTTCTTCCATACCGAACTCCTCGTTGCGTGATAAAGCAGCGTTGCGTGATTGAACAATGCAGCTTCCCAGACTAACGCTGCCTGCCGTGCAGCCTCAAGCCGACCGTGCCCTGCGCGCTTTTTGCTCTCCTGATTCCCCGTGGCGGCGCTTTACTTTGGCACATTCGCCTGGCGTTTGAGCGGTCGCAAGGCCGATTTTTGCCTGTGGATATCATTTTTTGTTTGTGCCTTCCGTTTTTCCTGCCAAGCCGCGCCGTCAGCGGCTTTCGCAACGAAAACTGCCGGCTGTTGGCCCTGTTGATAACCGTGTGCATAAAGGCGGTATACATCGGTGAATAACTTGTTGCTAACACCGCCTGTGGATAAGCAGGCTGTTTATCCACCGGCCGTCCACTGCTCATGCACGCCTTTCCAACAGTTTGCCCACCGCTTTGCCAACAGACTAGATAGCTGATTTTTTAATGAAAAAATGAGTTTTCCACAGAAAACGTCAACCCCAATAATTACAACAACAACAGAACTTCTATTATTTAATTGATTTGTTATTAACTCAGCAGAGAACAGGCAAACCCGGTGTGGAAAAACCTGACGGTTACCCACAGGAGGTTTATACTGCCCGGCTGAACAACCGCGGCGCGTCTGCGCTGTGCTCTTGAATACCCACTGCCATCGGTGCCGAGCGCACAAACGAGGTGTCTTTTGAACTATCCCGACCGCTTTGACGTCATCGTCATCGGCGGTGGCCATGCGGGAACCGAAGCCGCACTGGCCTCCGCTCGCATGGGCTGTCAGACATTGCTGTTGACCCATAACATCGAAACCCTGGGCCAGATGTCGTGTAACCCCGCCATCGGCGGCATCGGCAAAAGCCATCTGGTCAAGGAAATCGACGCCCTGGGCGGCGCCATGGGGCTGGCAACGGACAAAGGCGGCATCCAGTTTCGCGTGCTCAACGCACGCAAAGGACCGGCCGTACGCGCCACGCGTGCCCAGGCCGACCGCGTACGCTACAAAAGTGCGATTCGCACGATGCTGGAAAACCAGCCCAACCTGACGATTTTCCAACAGGCCGCGGGCGATCTGATCGTCGACGGTGATACCGTGCGCGGTGCGGTGACCGAAACCGGCATTCGCTTTCACGCCGACGCCGTGGTGCTGTGCACCGGCACTTTCCTGGGCGGGGTTATCCACATCGGCCTGGATAAAACCCTGGGCGGCCGCGCCGGTGACGCGCCGTCCAACGCCCTGGCCGAGCGCCTGCGCGCGCTGCCGTTTCGGGTCGACCGGCTGAAAACCGGCACGCCGCCGCGCATTGACGCCAAAACCGTGGATTTCTCGAAGCTGGCCGAACAGCCCGGTGACAACCCCCGCCCGGTGATGTCCTACATGGGCCGCCGCGAAATGCATCCGCGCCAGATGAGCTGTCATATCGCTCACACCAATGCGCGCACCCATGCCATCATTCGCCAGAATCTCGACCGCTCGCCGATGTATTCCGGCAGCATCGAGGGCGTCGGCCCGCGCTACTGCCCGTCGATCGAAGACAAGGTTGACCGCTTCGCCGACAAGGACAGCCACCAGATTTTCATCGAGCCCGAAGGGCTGGACACCCACGAGCTCTACCCCAACGGGATTTCCACCTCGCTGCCGTTCGACGTGCAGCTGGAGGTCGTGCGCTCCATCGAAGGGCTGGAGAACGCGCACATCACCCGGCCCGGCTACGCCATCGAATACGACTTTTTCGACCCGCGAGACCTCAAGCACTCGCTGGAAACCCGATTTATCCACAGCCTGTTTTTTGCCGGCCAGATCAACGGCACCACCGGCTACGAAGAGGCCGGCGCCCAGGGGCTTTTGGCCGGGGTCAACGCAGCCCGCCGCGCCAAAGGGCTGGACGCCTGGTGGCCGCGGCGGGACGAGGCGTATCTGGGCGTGCTGGTCGACGATCTCATCACGCTTGGCACCAAAGAGCCCTACCGCATGTTCACTTCTCGGGCGGAATACCGGCTGCTGCTGCGCGAAGACAACGCCGATCTGCGCCTGACCCAAACCGGCCGTGAGCTGGGGCTGGTGGACAACGCACGCTGGCAGGCCTTCACCGACAAGCGCGAGGCCATCGAGCGAGAAAACCAGCGCCTGGCAAGCACCTGGGTACAGCCAAGCTCTGCCGCCGGCCAGCGGCTTGCCGAAACGCTGGGCAAACCCCTGGCCCGAGAATTTACCCTGGCCGCACTGCTCAAGCGCCCGGAGCTGGGCTACGCCGACGTCGCCGCGCTGCCGGGCATCGACGGCGCTCCGATCAGCGACGACACCGTCGCCGAGCAGGTGCAGATCCAGGCCAAGTACCAGGGCTATATCGACCGTCAGCAGGAAGAAATCAACAAGCTCAAGCGCCACGAGGCCACGCCGCTGCCGGCGGATATGGATTACACCCGCGTGGACGGGCTTTCCCACGAGATGCGCCAGAAACTCGGCGAGGCGCGCCCGGCAACGCTGGCTCAGGCGGCGCGCATTGCCGGTGTGACCCCTGCGGCCGTATCAATTTTGCTGATTCATCTGAAAAAGCATCGCCTGCTGCACAGCGCGGAAGTTGGCAAAGAAGAGGTAGCCAACGGATGAGCACGCCAACCGCTTTGCCCGTCCCGGCGCTGACGGCCGGGCTGCCCGAGCACGCGTCAGCCCGTCTGGACGAGGGCTTGAGGCGCCTGGACATTGCCGTGGACGACGTCAAGCGCCGCCGGCTGCTGGGGCTTGTAGCCTTGTTGCACAAGTGGAACCGGGCTTATAACCTCACCGCGGTACGCGACGTTGACGCGATGGTTTCACGCCACGTGCTCGACAGCGCCGCGGTGCTGCCCTTCATCCGCTCCGGGGCGCTGCTTGATGTGGGCGCCGGCCCCGGTTTTCCCGGGCTGGTGCTGGCCGTTTTGCGCCCGGAGCTTGCGGTCACCCTGCTTGACAGCAACGGCAAGAAGGTGCGCTTTCAGCGCCAGGCGATCATGGAGCTGGGGCTTTTAAACGTCACTGCCACCCAGGCCCGCGTCGAGTCGTTTACGGCCGGCGGCTTTGATCAAGTGATCTCCCGGGCCTTTGCCAGCCTGGCGGACTTTATCGCGCTGACGCGCCGGCTGCCGGCACCCGGCGGCGAGTGGCTGGCGATGAAAGGCCCCGGCGCCGACGACGAGCTTGCCGCTTTGCCCGGCGGCGTGGCACTTGCCCGGCGTCATCGGCTCGACGTGCCTTTTATCGACGGCGAACGCCAGCTTTTGATTCTGACCCCGCAAGGAGGGGAATAAGTGAGCCAGATTATTGCCCTGACCAATCAGAAAGGCGGCGTGGGCAAAACCACCTCGGCCGTCAACCTCGCCGCCAGCCTGGCCACGCTTGGACGCCGCGTGCTGCTGGTGGATCTAGACCCTCAGGGGCACGCCAGCATGGGCAGCGGCATTGACAAACACGACCTGGCCACCAGCGTGCTGGACGTGCTGCTGGAAAACGCAAGCGCCCGGGACGCCATCGTCTGCGACTCGCCTGCCGGGTACGACGTGCTGCCGGGCAACGGTGACTTGACCGCCGCCGAAGTCGAGCTTTTGCACTGCGACGAGCGCCAGAGCCGCCTGGCCCGGGCGCTGGCGCCGCTGGCCGAGACCTACGACGTCATCCTTATCGACTGCCCGCCGTCGCTTAACATGCTCACGGTCAACGCCTTGACCGCCGCCGACGGCGTGCTGATTCCGCTGCAGTGCGAGTTCTACGCTCTGGAAGGGCTTTCGGCGCTGCTGGACACCATCGAGCAGATTCAGCAGAGCGTAAATCCCGACCTCGACATTTCAGGGATTCTGCGCACCATGTACGACAAGCGCATGAGCCTGACCCGGGAAGTGGACAGCCAGCTGCGCCGCTATTTTGGTGACCGGCTGCTCAAGGCGACGATTCCGCGCAACGTCAAGGTGGCCGAAGCGCCCAGCCACGGCCTGCCGGTCAGCCACTACGCGCGGTTTTCCCGCGGCAGTCAGGCCTATCGCGTGCTCGCCAAGGAGATGCTGAGCCGCCTGGCGCTGTGACGTTTGCACGCCAGAGATACCCGTGCTTCGCTCAGCGATAGCCACTTTCGGTTGATGACGAGGAAAAGCCAATGACGCGTAAACGCGCGCTGGGGCGCGGGTTGGACGCCCTGATCGGTTCCCACAGCCGCCCGGCCGGCGGTGTAAAACCAGTAGACGATGCCGCGCCCGGCGCCGGCGATCCCGCGTATGCGCGTCAAGACAGCGGCGAAGACGGCGAGCGCCTTGAACGGCTGCCGCTGTGGCAGCTCTCCCGCGGCACGTATCAGCCCCGGCGCGATTTCAACCCGCAAGCCCTGGAAGAGCTGGCCGACTCGATTCGCGCTCAGGGCGTTATGCAGCCGATCGTGGTGCGCGCGGTGGGCGAGCAGCGCTATGAAATCATCGCCGGTGAGCGCCGCTTGCGCGCCGCCCAGCTGGCCGAGCTCGACGTTATTCCCGCCGTTATTCGCGACGTG
Organism: Halomonas cibimaris; assembly: GCF_039537045.1. GTDB lineage: Bacteria > Pseudomonadota > Gammaproteobacteria > Pseudomonadales > Halomonadaceae > Vreelandella > Vreelandella cibimaris. The sequence goes on from NZ_BAAAZT010000018.1 coordinate 57,302, forward strand.
GACGACGACACGGCACTGGCCCTTGCGCTGATCGAAAATATCCAGCGCGAAAACCTCAACGCCGTGGAAGAAGCGCTGGCGCTCAAGCGTCTAAGCGACGAATTTGCCCTGACCCAGCAGCAAATCGCCGACACCGTAGGCAAATCGCGCACTCAGGTGGCCAACCTGCTGCGCCTTTTGACCCTGGACGGTGAAGTGCAAACCCTGCTGGAGCGCGGCGATCTGGACATGGGCCACGCCCGGGCGCTACTCGGGCTTGCCGGCGGCCAGCAGGTGCGCGTTGCCCGGGACGTCATCAACCGCGACCTGACCGTGCGCGCCACCGAAACGCTGGTGAAAAAACTGGCCGCCAAGGGCGATGCGCCGTCGCAGCCCTCGGCGTCCCGGCCGGCCTCGCCGGACGTGGCGCGGCTGGAAACCACGCTAAGCGAAAAGCTTGGCGCGCCGGTTTCGATCAGGCAGGGGAAAAAGGGCAAGGGCGCGCTGACCATTCGCTATGCGAGCCTGGAAGAACTTGACGGGATTCTCGGACGAATCCAATAGCAGGCTTATTAACTATTCGGCAGGTAACGCCCTTTAACTCTGCCGCTTTGGTAGCAAAATACGCCAATACGGTTGAAAAAGTACCTCGCTCGGTTGAAGGCGGGGAGGGGCTTCCCTATAATCGCGCATGATTTTTGCAGGCTTTGCGTCAGGGCATCTGCGCCCGTGAGACGCAAATCCCAGGCAATACGGCTTTCAGGATTTCATGCAACCAGATCAACACCGGCATCGCCGGCATTACGTTCGCCAGCTGCTCGGTACCCAGGCAGCCACGGCGGCGGTGGCGGGGGCGCTGGGAGGCCTGCTGGCCGGGTCTGGCGGGCTGCTTTCGGCGCTGACAGGCGGTCTGGTGGGTATTGTGCCGCAGGTTTTTTTCATTCTGCGAGCCGGCATGCTGGATCCGCGCCTGCGGGCGTTGCAGGGGGCCCGGCGCCTGATGCGCGCCGAGGCCGGAAAGTTTGGTTTGACGGCGGTGCTTTTCGCTTTGACGTTTATCGCAGTGCCCCCGTCAAACCCCGCTTTCTTCTTTAGTACTTACGTAGCGGTTGTCCTTGCGCACTGGCTGACTCCCTGGCTTCTGCGCCGGCATCGCGTAACTGATCGAGGTAGCTAGCGCCATGGCAGCAGGAAACGTAGTCGCCCCGGCTGAATATATTCAGCACCACTTGCAAAATCTGACGTTCGGACTGCACCCGGAAAACGGCTGGTCGATCGCCGAAAACGCCCAGCAGGCAAGCGACATGGGCTTTTGGGCTATTCATCTGGACACCATGGGCTGGTCCATCGGCATGGGCTTTTTGTTCATCTGGCTGTTTCGCAAGGTAGGCAAGGCCGCCACGACCGGCGTACCCGGCACGCTGCAGAGCATCATTGAAGTCACCTTCGAGTTCATCGAAAACCTGACGCGCTCTACTTTCCACAGCCGAAACCCCATCATCGGCCCGCTGGCGCTGACGCTTTTCGTGTGGATTTTGATGATGAACACGCTGAAAATCATCCCGGTCGACTACTTCCCCGGCGTGTTTGCCAGCCTGGGCGTCGATCAGATGAAAATCGTGCCGACCACCGATATCAACGCCACCTTCGGCATGGCGCTGGGCGTTTTCCTGCTGGTGCTGTACTACAACTTCAAGGTCAAAGGCGCCGGCGGTTTTGCGCGTGAGCTCTCGTTCAAGCCGTTCAACCACTGGGCGCTGGTTCCGTTTAACCTGCTGCTCGAAGTTGTCGCGCTGATGGTGCAGCCGTTCAGCCTGGCCATGCGTCTATTCGGCAACATGTTTGCCGGCGAGGTGATCTTCATCCTGATTGCCATGCTGCCGTTCTGGGCAATCTGGCTGTTGGATGTGCCCTGGGCGATCTTCCATATCCTGATCGTTACCCTGCAGGCCTTCATCTTCACCGTCCTGTCCGTTGTGTATCTCAACGCTGCACACGAACGTCACTAACCGAGCAACACGTTACACCCCTAACCTCACCTAACCGCTAGGAGCACTACCATGGACTTCATCTACCTTTCCGCCGCTATCATCATCGGCCTGGGCGCATTGGCTACCGGCATCGGCTTTGCCCTGCTGGGTGGCAAGCTGATCGAATCCACGGCGCGCCAGCCCGAGCTGGGTAACGATCTGCAGACCAAGACCTTCATCATGGCCGGCCTGCTCGACGCTGTGCCGATGATCGGCGTGGGTATTGCGATGTACCTCATCTTCGTTGTTGCCGGTTAAGACAAGCCAAGCCGAGCGCTAGCCGCTCGGTTTTGCTTCACCCCGGTCGCCACGAACTTGTCAGAGGTACATCCCTGTGAATATCAACATGACGCTAATCGGACAGACGATCGCCTTCGCGATCTTTGTCTGGTTTTGCATAAAGTATGTGTGGCCGCCGATCAGCAATGCGCTTTATCAGCGCCAGAAAAAAATTGCTGATGGTCTGGACGCGGCAAGCCGTGCATCCCGTGATCTGGAAGTCGCTCAGGAACAGGCAGAGCAGACGCTGCGCGAAAGCAAGCAGCAGGCGTCTGAGCTTCTCGAGCAGGCCAATAAGCGCTCTACGCAGATTGTCGAAGACGCCCGCGAAGAGGCCCGTGCCGAAGGCGAGCGCATGATCGCCGGCGCCCGCGCCGCCATCGAGCAGGACGTGCAGCGCGCCCGCGAAGAGCTGCGCAGCCAGGTGGCCGATCTGGCCGTGCTGGGCGCTGAGCGCGTACTGGAAAACGCCGTCGACGAAAAAGCGCACCGCAAGCTGCTTGATGAGCTGGCTGCCGAACTGTAAGGAGGTCAACCATGGCGGAACAATCCACCGTCGCTCGTCCTTACGCCAAGGCAGCGTTTGACTACGCCCGCGATAACGATGCGCTCAAGGCCTGGTCCGATGCGCTGGCGCTGCTGGGCCAGGTCACGTCAGACCGGGAGGCCGGCACTTTGCTGAGCAGCCCGCGCCTGACCGGCGAGCAGAAGGTCGCGTTTCTTGCCGGCCTGCTGCAAGACCGCAAGCTGGCCAAGGGCGCCGGCAAAGCGTTCGAGCGCTTTCTGGCCACCCTGGCCGCACAGCATCGCCTGGGCGCGCTGGGCCCCATTGCCGCGCAGTTCGAACAGCTCTGCGCCGACTATGAACAGCGTATCGACGTAAACGTGACGTCAGCCTTTAAGCTCGATGACAAGCAGCAGAGCGTTTTGCTCAACGCGCTTAAAAAACGTCTGAATCGCGAAATCTCTATTACCACTCAGGTGGACAAGTCGCTGATTGGCGGTGCCATCCTGCGCGCCGGCGATACCGTTATTGACGGCTCGGTGCGCGGTCGACTGAACCGCCTTTCCGAAGCGTTGACCACTTGAGTTTGAGGGACATGGCATGCAGCAACTGAATCCTTCCGAGATCAGCGACATCATCAAGCAGCGTATCGAGAAGCTTGACGTCGCATCCGAAGCCCGTAATCAGGGCACCATCGTCAGCGTCTCCGACGGCATTGTGAAAGTGCACGGCCTCGAAGACGCGATGTTTGGTGAAATGATTGAATTTCCCGGCAGCGTCTACGGCATGGTGCTCAACCTTGAGCGCGACTCCGTGGGCGCTGTAGTGCTGGGCGACTACCTTAAGCTGGAAGAAGGCATGGTTGCCGAGTGCACCGGCCGCATTCTGGAAGTGCCGGTCGGCCCTGAGCTTATTGGCCGGGTGGTCGACGCGCTGGGTAACCCCATCGACGGCAAGGGCGACATCGACACCAAGATGACCGACGCGGTGGAAAAGGTTGCGCCGGGCGTTATCACCCGCGAAGGCGTGGATCAGCCGATCCAGACCGGTTTCAAGGCCATCGACGCCATGGTGCCGATCGGCCGTGGCCAGCGCGAGCTGATCATCGGTGACCGCCAGATCGGTAAATCCGCGATCGCCATCGACGCGATCATCAACCAGAAAGGCACCGGGGTTACCTGCGTCTATGTGGCCATCGGCCAGAAGCAGTCCACCGTTGCCAACATGGTGCGCAAGCTCGAAGAGCACGGCGCGATGGAGCACACCATCATCGTCTGTGCCGGCGCCGCCGATCCGGCTCCCATGCAGTTTCTCGCCGCCTACGCCGGCTGCACCATGGGCGAGTACTTCCGCGACCGCGGCGAAGATGCCCTGATCGTTTACGACGACCTGTCCAAGCAGGCCGTGGCCTACCGTCAGGTATCGCTTTTGCTGCGCCGTCCGCCGGGCCGTGAAGCCTTCCCCGGCGACGTGTTCTATCTCCACTCGCGCCTGCTGGAGCGCGCCGCACGCGTAAACGCCGACTACGTCGAGAAGTTTACAGGCGGTGAAGTCACCGGCAAGACCGGCTCGCTGACCGCGCTGCCGATCATCGAGACCCAGGGCGGCGACGTTTCCGCGTTCGTCCCCACCAACGTGATCTCGATCACCGACGGTCAGATCTTTCTGCAGACGGATCTGTTCAACTCGGGCGTTCGCCCGGCGATCGACGCCGGTCTTTCGGTCTCCCGGGTCGGCGGCTCGGCCCAGACCAAAATCATCAAGAAGCTGGGCGGCGGCGTGCGTCTGGCGCTGGCCCAGTACCGGGAGCTTGCGGCATTCGCCCAGTTCGCCTCGGATCTGGACGAAGCCACGCGCAAGCAGCTGGAGCACGGCCAGCGCGTCACTGAGCTGATGAAGCAAAAGCAGTACGCGCCGATGTCCGTAGCCGAAATGGCGCTTTCGCTGTTTGCCGCCAACGAAGGCCACCTGGAAGACATCGAGGTGGAGAAAGTGCTGGACTTTGAAAGCGCCCTGCACGACTACGCCCGCGCAGAACACGCAGCTCTGCTGGAGCAGATCAACCAGTCCGGCGACTACAACGACGAGACCAAGGACGGCTTGCAAAGCGTGCTTGAGAAGTTCAAGGCCACTCAGACCTGGTAAAGCGTTTGGCTCACCGCTGCGGTGGGCCTGCCTTCTTTTCTGAGAGCCACGAACGAAAGGTAGATCGCTATGGCAGCTGCAAAAGAGATACGCTCCCAGATCGGGAGCATCAAGAATACGCAGAAGATCACCAGCGCCATGGAAATGGTGGCTGCGTCGAAAATGCGTAAAGCGCAAGATCTGATGAAGGCCAGCCAGCCTTACGCCCGGCAGATCCGCAACGTGGTCTCGCACCTGGCGGATGCCAGCCCCGATTACCGTCACGCTTACATGATCCCGCGCGATGACGTAAAGCGCGTCGGCTACATCGTGGTGTCGTCGGATCGCGGCCTGTGCGGCGGGCTGAATACCAACCTGTTCAAGGCCACGGTCAAGGACGCGGGTGCCTGGCGAGACCAGGGCGTAGAGCTTGATTTCTGCGCGCTGGGCAGCAAGGCCGGCCATTTCTTCCACAAGTATGGCGGCAGGCTGGTCGCAGCCAAGAGCGGGCTGGGTGAAGCGCCCCGGGCCGAAAGCCTGGTGGGAAGCGTCAAGGTCATGCTGGAAGCCTACGACGAAGGCCACCTTGATCGCCTGTATGTGGTGCATAACGAGTTTGTTAACACCATGACGCAAAAACCGGTAGTGCGTCAGCTTCTTCCGCTGTCGTCCGAGATGGGCGACGACGAGCAGGACCAGGACAGCGCCCGTCCCCAGAGCTGGGACTACCTGTATGAACCGGATGCCAGGACGTTGCTCGATAGCCTGCTGGTTCGCTTTATCGAATCCCAGGTCTATCAGGCGGTGGTGGAAAACGGTGCCTGCGAGCAGGCGGCGCGCATGATTGCCATGAAAAGCGCCACCGACAACGCCGGCGACCTGGTCGACGATCTGGAGATGGTTTACAACAAGGCCCGTCAGGCCGCCATCACCCAGGAAATTTCCGAAATCGTCGGCGGTGCCGCTGCCGTATAACGCCTCGGAAGGCGCAGCCTTCCGGCACACAGGTTTCATTTGCAGGTTTTAAAGAGGAACCAAGATGAGCGGACGTATCGTACAAATCATCGGCGCGGTGATTGACGTAGAATTCCCGCGGGACTCGGTGCCCAAGGTCTACGACGCGCTGAATATCTCCCAGTCCGAGACCGTTCTGGAAGTTCAGCAGCAGCTGGGCGACGGCGTGGTGCGCACCATCGCCATGGGGACCACCGAAGGGCTCAAGCGCGGGATTGAAGTGAGCAACACCGGCGCTGCCATTTCCGTGCCCGTAGGCGAGGCTACCCTGGGCCGGATCATGAACGTGCTTGGCCAGCCTATCGACGAGGCAGGTGACATCGGCGAAGAAAAGCGCATGCCGATTCACCGCAAGGCCCCGGGCTATGCCGATCAGGCCGCCTCGGAAGAGCTTTTGGAAACCGGCATCAAGGTCATCGACCTGGTGTGCCCGTTTGCCAAGGGCGGCAAGGTCGGCCTGTTCGGCGGCGCCGGCGTGGGCAAGACCGTCAACATGATGGAGCTGATCCGCAACATTGCCACCGAGCACAGCGGCTACTCCGTGTTTGCCGGCGTGGGCGAGCGTACCCGTGAGGGGAACGACTTCTACCACGAGATGACCGAATCCAAGGTGCTCGACAAGGTATCGCTGGTATACGGCCAGATGAACGAGCCGCCGGGCAACCGCCTGCGCGTGGCACTGACCGGTTTGACCATCGCGGAAAACTTCCGTGACGAAGGCCGCGACGTGCTGCTGTTCGTTGACAACATCTACCGCTATACCCTGGCAGGCACCGAGGTTTCGGCGCTGCTCGGGCGGATGCCGTCCGCGGTGGGCTATCAGCCGACGCTGGCCGAGGAAATGGGCGTTCTCCAGGAGCGCATCACCTCGACCAAAGACGGCTCGATCACCTCGGTCCAGGCCGTGTACGTGCCTGCGGATGACCTGACCGACCCCTCGCCTGCGACGACGTTTTCGCACCTCGACGCCACTGTGGTACTGGCGCGCTCGATTGCCGAGCTGGGGATCTACCCGGCCATCGACCCGCTGGATTCCACCTCGCGCCAGCTGGCCCCGGAAGTGGTCGGTGACGAGCACTATCGCGTGGCCCGGGGCGTGCAGGGCGTGCTGCAGCGCTATAAAGAGCTCAAGGATATCATCGCGATTCTGGGCATGGACGAGCTTTCCGACGAAGACAAGCTGGCCGTGTCTCGGGCGCGTAAAATCCAGCGCTTTTTGTCCCAGCCGTTCTTTGTCGCCGAGGTGTTTACCGGGTCACCGGGCACCTACGTGCCGCTGAAAGACACCATTGCCAGCTTCCAGGGCATTCTCAACGGTGACTACGACGAGCTGCCGGAGCAGGCCTTTTACATGGTCGGCACCATCGATGAAGCCGTCGAGAAAGCCAACAAGATGCAGCAGTAATCCCGTCTACCAGGGAGGTTCGCCATGGCGAATAGCGTTAATTGCAACATCGTCAGTGCCGAGGCGGCCATCTACTCGGGCACTGTCGAGCAGGTGATTGCCTCCGGCACGGCGGGCGATCTCGGCATTCTGCCGGGGCACGCCCCGCTGCTGACGTCGCTGAAGCCGGGACCGGTACGTGTGAAGCTTGAAGACGGCCGCGAAGAAAACTTCTTTGTTTCCGGCGGCTTCATGGAAGTTCAGCCCGATGTGGTGACGGTGCTTGCGGACTCGGCCATTCGCGCCGACGACATTGACGAGGCCGCCGCTGAAGAGGCCCGTCGCGAAGCGCTCAGGCTGCTCAACGAAAAAACCGCGGAGCTTGACTATACTCGGGCATCGGCAGAGCTTGCTGAGGCGGTGGCCAAGCTGCGTACCATCCAGCAGCTGCGCCACCAGAGCCGCTAGCCCAAAAGCGGCGCCGGCTCTGCGCCCCTCGGTTCCTTGCGGAGCCGGGGGGCGCTTTTTTTGTCTGTTAATATAGCGCAGGGAGCTGACAAAATCGGCTCTGTGCAGCCCCTGCCACTCCTGACTGCCGCGCGGAGGACTCTTTATGGCGCTTGATGACAAAACGCTGGACGCGTTGAAAAATGATCTGCTCACGCGCTACGTGAGCGCCGCGCAGCAAGACGGCGCGGCGCCGGCAGAGACGCCGGATCGCGCCGCCGAGCGGCTGGGCGAGATTCGCTCGCCGGATATCGGCGAGATACTGGAGGCCCTGATTGAAGACGACGGCGCGCTGGAGGCCGCCGTGGCGACGCTGGCGCTGCTGGAAAACGATCGTGCGGCCAACGTGCTGGGCTATTTGCCCGGTGACCACCAGCTGGCCATCGTCGGCGCGCTGGACGATGCCCAGGCGCTCAAGCTTTTGGAAGAGATGGGCTCGGACGAGCGCGCTGACCTGTTCAACCTGTTGGGGGACGACCGCCGCGAAGCGCTGCTGCGGCGCATGGCGCGCAAGGAGCGTGAAGACCTCAAGCGTCTGGCAAGCTACGAGGAAGGCTGTGCCGGCGCCATCATGACCTCTGACTATGTGGCCATAGCCAGTGGCATGACGGTGTCTCAGGCGCTGATGCGCGTACGCCAGACCGCCCCGGATGCAGAGACGGTGTATCAGCTCTACGTGCTGGCGGCGGACGGCGAGCTTATCGGCACCATGTCGCTGCGCCAGCTGATGGTGGCCCCTCCCGGTGCGGTGGTGGATGACATCATGATTCGCGATGTCATCCAGGCCACGGTGGACGAGCTGCAGGAAGAGGTGGCGCGCAGCGTCGCCCGCTACGACCTGATTGCCCTGCCGGTGACCGACGGCGACAATCGCATGGTGGGGATTGTCACCCACGACGACGCCATGGACGTGGCCGAGTTCGAGGCCACCGAGGATATCCACAAGGGAATGTCCATCGGCCAGCTGGAAGAAGGCGTCAGCCGCGTACCGCTGTGGACCCTGTACCGCAAGCGCGTGCTGTGGCTGGTGCTGCTGGTGTTTGCCAACCTGTTTTCCGGGGCGGGCATCGCCTACTTTGAAGATACGATCGCCGCCCAGGTGGCGCTGGTGTTTTTCCTGCCGCTTTTGATCGGCAGCGGCGGCAACGCTGGTGCCCAGGCGGCGACGCTGATGGTGCGCGGCATGGCCACCGGCGATGTGGGTGTGAAGGACTGGGGCAAGATGCTGGGCCGCGAGCTATTGGTGGCCGGCTCGCTGGGGCTGACCATGGCCCTTGCGGTGGCCCCCATCGGCATTATGCGCGGCGGCAATGCGGTGGCCCTGATCGTTGCGGCTAGCATGATTACCATTGTGCTGTTCGGCAGCCTTTTGGGCATGTGTCTGCCGTTTGTGCTTGAACGTTTCAAGCTCGACCCGGCCACGGCCTCGGCGCCGCTGGTGACAACGGTGATTGACGCCACCGGCGTGGTGATCTATTTCAGCATTGCCACCACGGTGCTCGCCGGCGCCGGCGCCGGCGGCTAGCGCACAGCACTAGCCGGCAGCGCTGCTGGTGGCCCGGGTAATCAGCAGCACTTCCACGTGGCCCAGCCAGGCCACGTCGCCGGCCCGGGCCTTGAGCTGGCTGGCCAGGCACTGGGGCGGGAGGTGGATGTGATCGCCAACGATCAGCGAGACCGACACCTTGCCGCCCAGGTAGTGCAGCTGCAGCTCGGTGCAGGTGCGCCATACCGGATTGGCGTGCCAGCGCGCGTCCAGCGTGGCCTCGACCTCCGGGCGCAGCGGCAGGCCGGGAAAGCGGCTGGGATCGCCTTCGCCGGCGTCGTCTTCAGGGTCGATGTGAAAGGTCACGTCGGTCAGCGCGGGGAAGGCGTGGCGCAGCCGGCGGCTGACTTCGTTGCCGATTTCGTGGGCTTCCGAGACGCTTACCCGGCGGGCGACGACCACGTGTAAATCCACGATGACCCAGCCGGCGGATTGGCGGGTGCGCAGGTCGTGTACGCTTTCCACGCCCGGCACCCCCTTTGCCACGTCGTGCATCTGGCGCTGGGCGTCGTCGGGCAGGGCGGTGTCGACCAGCTCCCGGGCGGAGTCCCAGAGCAGATCCCAGCCCACCTTGCCAACCATCAAGCCAACAATAACGGCGGCCACGGCGTCCACCCAGCCCAGGCCGAACTGGGCGGCCACCATCGCTGCCAGCACCACCACGGTGGACAGCGCGTCGCTTCTGGCGTGCCAAGCGTTGGCTTCCAGCAGTTTTGACCGGATGCGTTTGGCCACGCGCATGGTGTAGCGGAAAATCCACTCCTTGGCGATCAGCGCCAGCCCGGCAAGCACAATCGCCCAAAGGCCGGGTGCGGCGACCGTTCGCCCGCTGAACAGCCGCTCCAGGCTTGACCAGGCAATGCCCCCGGCAACAAAGATCAGCACGCTGCCCAACAGCAGCGTGGTCAGCGTCTCGATGCGGCCGTGGCCGTACTGGTGGTCGTGATCCGGCCCCTGGCGGCCGTAGTGAATCGCGGCGAGCACAAAGCCGTTGGTCACCAGATCGGAAAGCGAGTGGACGCCGTCAGCGATCAGCGCTGCCGATCCGACCCAAAAGCCCACAATCATCTTGGCCAGGCTCAGTACCCCATCAAGCCAGGCGCCGACGTGGGTGACGTGCTTGGCGGCGCGGCTTTGTTCGTTTTGCGGCAAATCGGCAGGAGAGCTCATGGCGACCCGGTGGCGGCGGCCGTTGCCGGCCGCGCTTGGCGTTTGACAGACAGCGGCCAGTGTAACGCATCGCCGCCGGTAGGACACAGGGCGGACAACGCCGCGGCAGACGTGTATTCTTGAGCGCCGGTAGCCGCCTGCGCGCTGGCAGGCGGCTGATTCGTTTCACGTATTCGGGCGTTGCCCGCTGACTTTTACAGGTGTCCGATGGATTGGCTACAGGTCATCGTGCTGGCCGCGGTGCAGGGATTTACCGAGTTTCTCCCGGTTTCCAGCTCGGCTCACCTGATCTTGATACCCGCGCTTACGCCCTGGGGCGATCAGGGACTGGCGTTTGACGTGGCCCTGCATCTGGGCAGTTTGCTGGCCGTGATGGCGTATTTTCGCCGCGATCTCGCGGCGATGGGGCGTAGCAGCCTGGCCGCGATGGCCGGCCGCGGCGTCGATGCCGAGGCGCGGCTGGCGCTTGCCGTGGTGCTGGCAACGCTGCCGGTGTGTGCCATCGGCTTTGTGCTGCACGACGTTATCGAAGGCCAGCTGCGCGTAACGCCGGTGATCGCCGCGGCGATGATCGGCTTTGGCCTGCTGCTGGGCTATGCCGACCGCGGCGGTAACGGGCGTCGCGACGAATATAGCCTGCGCGGCCGTGACATCGCCATTATCGGCCTGGCCCAGGCGCTGGCGCTGATTCCCGGCACCTCGCGCTCAGGCATCACCATGACCGCCGCACTGCTGCTGGGCCTGGGCCGGGAAGCGGCGGCGCGATTTTCGTTTCTGCTGTCGATTCCGGTCATTGTTCTTGCCGGCGGCATGGAGGCGATGACGCTAAGCCGCCAGGCGGCGCCCATCGACTGGTCGGCGCTTGCGTGGGGCACGGTGCTGGCGGGCATCAGCGCTTATTTCTGCATTCGCCTGTTTCTGGCAGTGATTACGCGCCTGGGCATGCAGCCTTTCGTTGTGTACCGCCTGGTGCTGGGCGTGTGGCTGCTGTGGCTGTTTTACGGCTAGACAATGAACGGCCCGGCAAAAACGACAGCAAGTAAGGCAAAGGGAGCGCTTATGCGATATCTCACGTTGCGCGCGCTGGCCGCGGGGCTGGGGCTGGCCCTGCTGGCGCTGGCGAGCGGCTGCGACAGCGCGCCGCCGGCGTCGTCGCCTGTGCGCTTTCAGGGCAGCGTATTCGGTACGTTTTACCAGGTTACGGTGAACGCGGCGCTGACCCAAGATGAGCGCAATGCCCTGGAAGCAGGCTTTCTTGACGAGCTGGAGCAGGTGGACAAGACCATGTCCACCTACCGTGACGACAGCGACCTCGTGGCGTTCAACCGCGCCCCGCTTGGCGAGTGGCAAACGCTGCCGGCGGCGCTGATCGAAGTGATGGCGCTTGGCCAGCAGGTGGCCCGGCAAAGCGGCGGCGCCTTTGACGTCACCGTTGGCGGGCTGGTCAACCTGTGGAGCTTCGGCCCTGAAGCCCGGCCGCAGGAAATCCCCGCGGACGACGTGCTGGCCGCCCGGCTGCGCCAGATCGGCTTTGAGGCGCTGGACGTGGACGAGCCGGCCCGCCGCGCCCGGCGCGAACGCGACGTGTTTGTCGATCTTTCCGCCGTGGCCAAGGGCTACGCCACCGATCGCGTCGCTGCGTACCTGGACGCGCAGGGCATCGAGCACTACCTGGTGAACCTGGGCGGCGATCTGATCACGCGCGGATACCGCAATCCCGACGAGCACACGCCTTGGCGCATCGGCATCGAAAAGCCCCGGGCGAGCGGGCGCAGCGCCCAGTACGTGATTCCGCTGTCGGGCATGTCGGTGGCCACCTCCGGTGACTACCGCCACTATTTCGAGCAGGACGGTCAGCGCTTCTCCCACACCGTTGACCCGCGCACCGGCCGGCCGATTACCCATTCGCTGGCCTCGGTGACCGTGGTGGATCCGTCCAACGCCCGGGCGGATGCCTGGGCCACGGCGATGACGGTGCTGGGCGCAGAAGACGGCATGGCGCTGGCGCGCAGGCTGGATCTTCGGGTCTTGATGCTGGTACGCGAAGGCGACGGCTGGCAGAGTCTGGCAAGCCCGGCGTTTGCCGAATTCATCGGCGAGGCGTTCATGGCCGACCACACCATCCCGGTGGCAGACGAAGCCACCGCCGAGACACAAGGATAATGTCATGCACGACGAGCTGGATATTGTCGTTCTCGCCGCCGGCAAGGGCACGCGCATGCGCTCGCGGCTTCCCAAGGTGCTGCATCCGCTGGCCGGCAAGCCCATGGTGCGCCACGTACTGGACACGGCGGCGGGCCTGAACCCCCAGCGCACCCAGGTGGTGATCGGCCACGGCGCCGAGGCCATGCGCGAAGCGCTGGCCGAGCAGGCGGTACACTTTTGCCTGCAGGCCGAACAGAAAGGCACCGGCCACGCCGTGGCGCAAGCCCTTGAACAGCTTGGCCACGGCAAGGTGCTGGTGCTTTACGGCGACGTGCCGCTGATCCGCCGGGAAACCCTGGCCGCGCTGCTGGCGCGGGTGGATGATCAGCACATGGGGCTTTTGACCGTGGAGATGGAAAACCCCGACGGCTACGGGCGCATCAAGCGCGACGCCGCCGGCAGCGCCGTGGCAATCGTCGAGCAAAAAGACGCAAGCCCCTCTGAGCTGACCCTGACCGAGTGCAACACCGGCATCATGGCCATGACCGCCGCCCAGCTCAAGCGCTGGATGCCCAGGCTTTCCGACGACAACGCCCAGGGCGAATACTACCTCACCGACGTGATCGCCATGGCCGCCGCCGACGGGGTCACGGTGGCCACCGCCCAGCCGGCCAGCACGGTGGAAGTGCAGGGCGTGAACAACCGCGCCCAGATGGCCGAGCTTGAGCGCGCCTGCCAGCGCGCCCGGGCCGAGCGGCTGATGGCCGACGGTGTAGCCCTTGCCGACCCCGCACGGATCGACGTGCGCGGCAGCCTCACCTGCGGCCACGACGTGTTCATTGATGTGGGCTGCGTGTTTGAAGGCGACGTTAGCCTGGGCGAGGGCGTGCGCGTGGGGCCTTACTGCGTGCTCAAAAACGCCACCGTAGGCGCGGAAAGCGTGATTGAAAGCCACAGCGTGCTGGAGCAGTGCGTGGCCGCCGGGCGCAACGCCATCGGCCCTTACGCGCGGCTGCGCCCGGGCACCCGGCTGGCGGTGGCCGCCCGGGTGGGCAACTTTGTCGAAACCAAAAACGTTGATGTGGGCGAGGCCAGCAAAATCAACCATCTAAGCTACGTCGGCGACGCGACTGTGGGGCGCGACGTGAACATCGGTGCGGGGACGATCACCTGCAACTACGACGGGGCCAACAAGCACCGCACGCATATTGATGACGATGCCTTTATCGGCTCCAACAGTGCGCTGGTAGCGCCGGTCAGCGTAGGCCGGGGTGCCACCGTGGGCGCCGGCTCGACCATCGCCCGAGACGTCGCCGATAAGGCGCTGGGCATTACCCGGGCGCCCCAGCGCGAAAAAGCGAACTGGCCACGTCCCAACAAGCGCGATTAATACGCCAATCGGGTTTTACAAGGAGAAACGCTATGTGTGGCATTGTCGCCGCCGTTGCCCAGCGCAACGTTCAGGGCATTTTGCTGGAAGGCCTCAAGCGGCTGGAATACCGCGGCTACGACTCTGCCGGCATGACGGTGATGCACAAAAGCGCGCTGACCCGCCACCGCACCGTGGGCAAGGTCGCCGCGCTGGACGAGTGCCTGGCAAACGCGCCGCTGCCGGGCAAGGCCGGCATTGCCCACACCCGCTGGGCGACCCACGGCAAGCCCACCGCGGCCAACGCCCACCCCCATCACAGCGATGATCAGGTGGCGGTGGTACACAACGGCATCATCGAAAACTTCGAGGGGCTCAAGCGCGAGCTGGAAGCCGCCGGCTATGCGTTCAGCTCGCAAACCGACACCGAAGTCATCGCCCATCGACTGGCCGATACGCTTGCCGGCGGCGCGACGCTGTTTGACGCGGTGCAGCACACCGTACGCACCCTGGGCGGCGCCTATGCGCTGGGCGTGATGAGCCCGCGCGAGCCCGGCGTGGTCATCGGTGCCCGCCAGGGCAGCCCGCTGGTGGTGGGTGTGGGCATCGACGAGGCCTTTCTGGCCTCGGACCCGCTGGCGCTTTTGCAGGTCACCGATCGCTTTATCTACCTGGAAGAGGGTGATCTGGTCGAGCTTAAAAACGGCGGCCGAATCCGCATTGTCGACCGCGACGGCCAGACCGTCGAGCGCCCGGTGCATATGTTTGAATACGCCGACGGCGCGGCGAGCAAGGGAAACTACCGCCACTTCATGCTCAAAGAGATTTTCGAGCAGCCCGCCGTGATCGGCGCCGCGCTGGAAGGCCGGCTGGGCGAGGCAAGCGCGCTGGCGGAAAGCTTTGGCCCTGAAGCACCTGCGCTGTTTGCCCAAACCCGCCAGATTCAGCTCATTGCCTGCGGTACCAGCTACCACGCCGGGCTGGTGGCACGTTACTGGCTGGAACGCTACGCCGGCGTGCCGGTGCAGATCGAGGTGGCCTCGGAGTTTCGCTACCGCCACCCGGTGGTGGCCGACGGCACGCTGTTTGTGACGCTTTCCCAGTCCGGCGAGACCGCCGATACCCTGGCAGCGCTGCGCTTTGCCAAGGCCCTGGGCTATGTCGGCTCGCTGGCCATCTGCAACGTGCCGGGAAGCTCGCTGGTGCGCGAATCCGACCTGGCGCTGATGACCCGGGCCGGCCCCGAGATCGGCGTGGCGTCCACCAAGGCCTTCACCACCCAGCTGATCGCGCTGATGCTGTTGACGCTGGCGGTGGGCAAGGGCCGGGCGTCTGCCGGTGAACAGGCCGAGATCGTCGCCGCGCTGAAAACGCTGCCGGATATCTGCCGGCAGGTGCTGGCGCTGGACGGCGATATTGAAACGCTCGCCCAGGCCTTTGCCGAAAAACGCCACGCGCTGTTTCTCGGCCGCGGCGCGCATTTCCCCGTTGCGCTGGAAGGCGCGCTCAAGCTCAAGGAAATTTCCTACATTCACGCCGAAGGCTACCCGGCAGGCGAGCTCAAGCACGGGCCGCTGGCGCTGGTGGACAGCGAAATGCCGGTGATTTCCGTCGCCCCCAACGACGCCCTGCTGGAAAAGCTCAAATCCAACCTCCAGGAAGTGCGCGCCCGGGGCGGGGAGCTGTTTGTCTTCGCCGATGAAGGCGTGGGCATCGACGATAGCGAAGACGACGTTACCGTGCTCTATCTGCCCCCGGTCCACGAGGCCCTGGCACCGCTGCTTTATACGCTGCCGCTGCAGCTATTGAGCTATCACGTCGCCGTGCTCAAGGGCACCGACGTTGACCAGCCGCGCAACCTGGCCAAGTCGGTGACGGTGGAATAGGGCACGGGCGCGCTCGTACTGGCGCTGTGGGATGGTAATAAAGTCAGTAACTAGGGAAAAAAGTTGGTACCTTATAAATAGAGTTGGTAACAGGCACCCAATGTGGCAAAGTCAGGCTATTCTCCTCAAGGGGTATAGGGAATGGCCAGCTGCAAGCTAGACAAAAAAACGGAAAAATGGATTAAAGAAGAGCGCGGCAAAGGTAGCGGTAGTGATTACCGCCCTTGGTTGACGGTCAGAAATCTATCCTCCAAGGGGCGCTCGCACAGGGTGATGGGACACCTTACCGGGCGAACCCATCATTTTTTTTCTGATACAGAACTGGCAGCCTTCCTGTTGCTTGAATGGAACCCCGCAGTTACCGACATCCGCGAGCAATTTCCTCTCCGAATAGAAGACACTCTAACAATCGCTGACGAAGCCAACATTCGCCACCCCGAGGTAGGCGGATACCATCAGGTTATGTCCAGCGATTTCGTCGTTGATCTCTCCATGCCAACCGGGCCACAGAGGTTGGCCATTCAGGTGAAAGTCTCTACCGACTTGATGGATCCGCGAACTGTTGAAAAGCTCGAGATTGAGCAACGGTACTGGAAGCTTAAAGGGATTCCCTGGTATTTGATAACTGTAGGGTCCCTGATGATCAAATGAGTGATAGAAGTTACCCTCTGCTGATAGCAAGAGAGCTTCTACAGCAGTTCATCCGGGAGCAGAGACATGGACATCAAGCTGCATAAGCAGGCCACCACCACACCAAAGATCCGTGCTGACATCCAGGCAGCGCCCGCCAGCATCAGCGATAGCGAGTTGGCGCGCCAGTACGGTGTTGGTGATTCGACGATACGCCGTTGGCGGTACCGCGACGATGTTCATGATCGGTCCCATACACGCCATAACCTGCTGGCTACGCTCACGTCCGAGCAGGAGGAAGTGCTGATCGCCGCTCGCGAGTTCCTGCGCCTCGGTCTGGATGACTTGCTCGTCGTGGCACGTGAGTTTCTGAATCCTCGGTTGTCACGCTCCGGCTTGCATCGCATGCTTAAGCGCCGTGAGGTGCCGACACTCGCGGAACTGGCCCGTCAGGATGCCGGAGATGATGGCAAGCCTCGGCACAAGCCCTTCAAGGACTACGAGCCTGGGTATGTGCATGTCGATATCAAGCACCTGCCCCAGATGCCCGACGAGGAGCAAAAGCGCTACCTATATGTTGCCATCGACCGTGCCACACGTTGGGTCTATCTGGAAGTCAGGCGCAGCCAGTCCGCCAGGGATGCCAAGGCGTTCATGAAGTGTGTGGAGGAAAAGGCGCCCTTCACGATCCAGACGGTGCTGACTGACAACGGCAAGTCGTTCACCGATCGCTTCACGCGGGCAGGTGAGCGCAGGCCCAGCGGCCGCCATCCCTTCGATCTGGAGTGCCAGGCCCATGGTATCGACCATCGCCTGATCAAGCCGGGAAGGCCGCAGACGAACGGTATGGTAGAACGGTTCAACGGCCGCATCAGCGACGTGCTGGCCACCCGGCGCTATACCTCAGGCGAGGATCTGGAGCAGACGCTCAAACGCTACGCTTGGCTGTACAATCACCACATCTCGCAGAAGGCACTGCATCATCAATCACCGATTGCGGCGATGAAGGAGTGGCAGGCCAAGCGACCTGAGTTATTTACCAAGCGGGTTGTTAATCACACGGGACCCGACAGATAACTGAAAAGCAGATGCCTCATACCATAATCCCGGCTTATTCACCGGAACGCTGATTGGGCATCCTGAAGCCCCGGGGAGCCGGTAGCTCGTCGCCGAACGCCGATTTCGAGACGGCATCGTCTTCCGGTGACG
>NZ_BAAAZT010000019.1:0-44199 GCF_039537045.1 Halomonas cibimaris
GCTTATCTCCGGATTGTCGAGCCGCTGGGTATCAAAGCGCACCAGCTCCTTATCCAGCGCGGTGATGGGGGCGAGCTTGCTTAGCCGCTTTACCCACGCCATCACCGTATCGACTTGATGCTGCAGGCTGGGCGGCAACCAATCGGCTTTGCGCGTGCGGTTGTTAAATCGTGGCGCCCGGTAGCGCAGATGGGCCGAACGGCGGCGGCGCCGAAACGCGGCGCGCTGCTCCAGCGCCTTTTTGATCTGGAAGCCGCGATGCAAAAGCTCGAACAGACACAGCACATGGCGCTGCTCACCGTCTGATTCACGCATCAGCGCCAGCCCCGTGGTCTTGCTGCCGGGGTCAATGCCCAGGCGAAGCGGTTGCGTGTCGCCGCCCACCCGATCCTTGAGCCGGATCGTGAACGGGTAGCGTTTATGCACCACGGCGCGACCGCGTTTCAGCAGCAGCCGGGCACGCTTTTCGCTGCACGGCATCAACGGCTGCTTGTGTTTATCCCATACGAAAACCGCCATGGCGATTTCCTCCNCCTGGCGGCAGCGGTCAGAACCTTCGGCGTTTTACCTTGCGCCCGCATGATCCCGACCTTTCAGAGCGCCGAACTGAGGAAGCATTCGGCGGTGAGTCTTGACGACCTGTTATCAACGTAGCGGCCATGTTGCCCGCTCTCCCTGGTCAACCGGGCCTGCTTTCACAAGCCTCTCCCTTCAGGGAGAGGTAGTTGACTCCAGTCCTTAATGTGGTACCGGCGGGCATCGCCGTTTTGCTGAGCTGCCGGCTATTCGACGTCGGGAAGCGTGCGGGCGCTGAAAAAAGCGCCCAGAGCCGCCGCCGCCAGCACGACCAGCAGGGCGGCACTGCCAAGCCACTGCGCCAAAGCGCCGAGTAGGCTGCCAAACAACAACATTAAACCACCCGTCAGCGTGTTGGAAAGCGCCACGTAAAGCGCCCGATTGTCGCTGCTGGCCATATCCACCACGTAGGTCTTGCGCCCCAGGCGCACGCCGTGATGCACAATGACCAGTACCCCATAGATTACCGCGTAGGGCAGCACGCTGGCACTCCATTCACCGGGCAGCCAGACAAGGCCCGCCCCGGCCAGGCAGCAGGCGACGGTGCCCAGCGCGGCATCGCACATGACTCGCCGGCTGGAGGCATCGGCACGCTTGCCCCACACCGGGCTTGCCACCATCGCCGCGACGCCGGAAATCACCACCAAAAGCCCCAGCCCGCCTAGCGCTGCGTCGCTTTGTCGCTGGCCCAGCAGGGCGATGTAGGGCAGTGCCAGCGCGCTTGACAGCAAAAGCGTGCGCGACACGTTGAAGTGTAAAAACGCGCGGTCCTCGCGTAGCAGGGAAAACCCCAGCTTGAGGCTGTCCCAGGCGTTTTCGCCGCCGTCCACAGCGCCGGGCTGCTCACTGATACGTGCAGCGAACAGCGCATTCAGCGCCCAGCCCAGCGCCGCCACGCCAAGCAGCACAGCCAGCGCCAGCTCCCCGGGACGCTCGTCGAACAGCATCAGCACGCCGCCGGCGACCAGCGTGACCGCGCCGGCCACGCTGCCGCTGTAGCCCATCAGCGTGCCGCGGCGCTTTTTGGCGATGGTTTTGCCCATCACGTCTTTGGTGGCAATGGAGGAAAGCCCGCGCGCCAGCGACAGCGCCACCAGCACGGCCAGCACCAGCGCGCCGCCGACCCCGCCGCGGCCCCAAACGGCAAGCAGCGCCAGCGCCAGCGCGGCCAGTGCCTGCAGCGCGCCGCCGGCTACCCATACCCACTTGCGCTGGGGCTTGAGGCGGATAAAGCCGGCCACGAACAGCTGGGGCAGCAGCGCGCCGGATTCGCGAATGGGCACCAAAAGGCCCACCATCCACACCGGTGCGCCGATAACGCCCATCAGCCACGGCAGCACCAACCGAGCGCTGGACAGCTCATCGGCCAGCTTGTTGCCCAGCGCCGCCCACAGGTGGCGGGCAAAGTTGGC
Organism: Halomonas cibimaris; assembly: GCF_039537045.1. Lineage (GTDB taxonomy): Bacteria > Pseudomonadota > Gammaproteobacteria > Pseudomonadales > Halomonadaceae > Vreelandella > Vreelandella cibimaris. The sequence continues at coordinate 1,989 of NZ_BAAAZT010000019.1, forward strand.
CGGCTGGTCGCGGCAGGCGGTGTCGGGAATGTCGTCGCACATGCGGCTGTCTTCGTCGCCGGTCAGCCATTCGTAAAGGCGTGACTGAGAGATGTCCTGATCGGCCATGAAAGCTCCTTGGGTGTTATGCTGCACACGATACATGGTACCCCGTTGCCGCGCGCGCTGCCGGCGCTGGCGGATGCCGGCGTACCACCAGTGTTACCAGTCCCCGACGCAATGTCACGTTTTCCACGCAAGGAGCCAGCATGAACCAGGATCGTCAGGCAATGTTGTACGGCCTGGGCGCGGTGGCGCTGTGGTCCACCGTGGCCACGGCGTTCAAGGTAGCACTGGGGTATATGAGCCCGCTGGAGCTGATGGCGCTGGCCGCCCTGGTGTCCTGGGCGCTGATGGGGGCGCTGGTGGTCAAGCGCGGCCAGCTCGGCCGGGCGCTTGCGCGCGGCTGGCGCACCGCGCTGTGGGCCGGGCTGATGAACCCGGTGGCCTACTATCTGGTGCTGTTCGCCGCCTACGACCGCCTGCCGGGCCAGGAAGCCATGGCGCTGAACTACACCTGGGCGCTGGCCATGGCGTTTCTCGCCGTGCCCATACTCGGCCAGCGGATTACCCGCACGGACGTGGCCGCCGGGCTGATCGCCTACGCCGGGGTGTGGGTGATCGCCACCCGCGGTGCGGTGTTGGATGTCGCCTTCGCCGACCCGCTGGGCGTTATCTTTGCCCTGATGTCCACGCTGCTGTGGGCGCTTTACTGGCTGCTCAACACCCGGGACGCGCGCGAGCCGCTGGTGGGCCAGTGGCAGAACTTCACCGTGGGGCTGCCGGTGCTCGGCGCGCTGCTGGCCTTTGGCCCCGGGTTTGAGTGGCACGGCTGGGCGGCGCTTTCCGCCGGGGTTTACGTGGGCCTTTTCGAGATGGGCGTGGCGTTTATCCTCTGGCAGCTGGCCATGCACAAGATTTCGCGCACGGCGAAGGTGTCCAACCTGATCTTTCTCTCGCCGCCGGTGTCGCTTTTGCTGCTGCATCTGGTCGTCGACGAGCCGATTCGCGCCTCGACCCTTGCCGGGCTGGCGCTGATTCTCGCCGGGCTGGCCCTGCAGCAGCGCCAGAAAACCTGACGCAGCCAGCCCCGGCGAGCGCTTAGCGGGCGGCTTTAAAAAGCGGCGCGAGTACCGGCCAGACGTTGGCCAGCACGGCGGGCTGGGCCTCGGCGGTGGGATGAATGCCGTCTTCCTGCATCAGCGAGTCGTCCAGCGCGATGCCGTCAAGCAAAAACGCCACCAGCGCCACGTGATACCGGGCCGCCAGGCGCGGATAGACCCGGGTAAAGGCCCGGCGGTAGGCCTGGCCGTAGTTGGGCGGAATGTCGATCCCTGCCAGCAAAACCCGGGCCCCCGCCGCCTGGCTTTGCTCGATCATCTGCGCCAGGTTGGCGTAAAGCGCGCTTGGCGGCGTGCCGCGCAGGCCGTCGTTGCCGCCCAGCTCAAGTACCACAAGCGCGGGGGCGTGCCGGTCCAGCAGCGCGGGAAAACGCGCCGCGCCGCCGCTGCTGGTTTCGCCGCTGATGCTGGCGTTGATCACGCGGGCCTTGCCTTCCAGCCGCCGGCGCAAAAGATTCACCCAGCCGGCGTCTTGCTCAATGTTGTGCGCCGCGCTTAGGCTATCGCCCATGACCAACAGCGCCGGCCGGCCCGCGGCGACTGCGGGCACCACGGCCAGCAGGGTCAGCGCTGCCAGTACGATGGCACCTGCCTGCGCTAACCCGCGTTTTTTTCCAGGGATACATACGCTCATGTCGGACTCCTTTTCTGCCGCTGCACCGCTGATCCGCGCCGATCGCCTGAATAAGCAGGTGGCAAGCGGCGAGGGCTCGCTTGCCATCTTACACGAGCTGTCGCTTGCCGTAGCACCGGGGGAGAGCGTGGCGATTCTGGGCAAGAGCGGCTCAGGCAAATCCACCCTGCTGGGGCTTTTGGCCGGGCTGGATACCCCAACTGCCGGCGAGCTTGCGCTGTTCGGCGAGCCGCTCGGTGCGCTTGATGAAGACGCCCGCGCGGCGCTGCGCGCCGGGCGCGTGGGCTTTGTGTTTCAAAACTTTCAGCTGCTGCCCACGCTCAGCGCGCTGGAAAACGTGGCCCTGCCGCTGGAGCTTGCCCCCGGCGGCCACCGCCGCGATGCGGCCCGGGAGTGGCTGGCCCGCGTGGGGCTGGGCGAGCGTACCGGGCATCTGCCCAAGCAGCTCTCCGGCGGCGAGCAGCAGCGCGTGGCGCTGGCGCGGGCCTTCGTTACCGAGCCCGAGCTGGTATTTGCCGACGAGCCCACCGGCAACCTCGATCCGGAAACCGGCGCGGCGGTAATCGAGCTTTTGTTTACCCTCAACCGCGAGGCCGGCACGACGCTAGTGTTGGTCACCCACGATTACGCCCTGGCAAGGCGCTGCAGCCGCTGTTTGCGCCTTGCCCACGGGCGGCTGGAAGCGTTCGACCCCAACGGGGAGGCCACACCATGACGGCTGCTCTGCGGCTGGCGCTGACCGGCCTGAAACGTGATCTGCGCGCCGCCGACGTGCGCGCGCTGTTCATGGCGCTGGTGCTGGCGGTGGCCGCCGCCACCATGATTGCCTTTTTTCTTGACCGGCTGGAGCGCGGCCTGGAGCGCCAGGCCGGGCAGCTTTTGGGCGGGGATCTGGTGCTGGAGCAGCCCGAGCCGTTTGCTGATGCGCTGGTCAAACAGCTGCAGGACGCCGGCCTGACGGTCAGCCGCCAGGTGGAAATGGCGTCCATGCTGCGCCGGGGCGAGAATTTTCAGCTGGCAAGCCTCAAGGCGGTGGATGACGCCTGGCCGCACTACGGCCGCTCGGACGTGGCGCGTGACGGCGGCAGTGCAAGCCTTGAGCGCCCGCCCGCGGCGGGCAGCGTGTGGGCCGATCCGCGGCTGAAGTCGCTGCTGGGACTAAGCCTTGGCGATACGCTTCAAGTGGGCGAGGCCGAGCTGCAGGTGAGCGGTTTTATCCAACGCGAGGCCAATCCGTCGGGCGGCTTTGGCAGCTTCAACCCGCGGGTTTTGCTCAACGCCGCTGACCTTGAGGCCACCGGGCTGGTGCAGCCCGGCTCGCGGATTGACTACGCGCTGCTGGGCGCCGGCCCGCCCGCGGCGCTTGAGCGCCTTGAGCCGCTGCTGGCGCGGCTGCGTGAAGAAGGCGTACAGATCAGTGACGTGCGCCGCGACCGCCCGCGGCTGGGCAGCGCCCTGGCCCGGGCGGAAAACTACCTGGGCATTGCCGGGCTGGCGGCGGTGCTGCTGGCCGGGGTGGCCGTGGCCATGGCCAGCCGGCGCTACGTCGAGCGCCATCTGGATACCGCCGCGCTGCTGCGCTGCTTTGGCGCCGGCCAGCGCCAGCTGACGCTGATTTTTGCCGGCCAGCTGCTGGCGCTGGCGCTGGCGGCTTCCATGCTGGGCGCGCTCGCCGGGCTTGCGGGTCAGGCGCTGCTGGTGCGGCTGCTGGCGGGCTTTTTGCCGCTGACGCTGCCGGCGCCGGGCATCGCTCCGCTGTTTCTGGGCACGTTCACCGCCCTTGCCGTGCTGGTGGGCTTTGCCGGGCCGATGCTGCTGCGCATCAAGCGGGTGAGCGCGCTGAAGGTGCTGCGCCGCGAGCTTGACCCGCTGCCGCCTTCGGCCTGGCTGGTGGCCGGCGTGGCGGCGGCGGTGTTTGGCGGCCTTTTGTGGCTGTATTCGCAAAGCCTGACGCTGGCGCTGACGGTGCTGCTGGGCGGCGGTGCTGCGCTGGGCGTGCTGTGGGTCGGCGGCGCGCTGCTGCTGCGCGGCGTGCTGGCACTGGCCGGACGGCTGACGGGCCGCGGCCTCTGGTCGCAAGCGCTGCGGCTGGGCGGCGGCCAGCTGGCCCGGCGCCGCCGGGCCGGGCTTGGCCAGCTGCTGGCCTTTGCCGTGACGTTTTTTGCCATGGCAATGATGACGCTGGTGCGCGGCGATTTGCTGGCCACCTGGCAGGCTCAGCTGCCGGATGACACGCCCAACTACTTTGCCATCAACATTCAGCCCGGCCAGCGCCAAGCGTTTGCCGAGGCCATCGCGCCGGCCGTGGAGGCCAGAAGTGCGCTGTATCCCATGGTCCGCGGGCGCATCAGCGCGGTGAACGGTGCACCGCCGGCCGAGGCGCTGTCGTCCGAGGCACTGGCCGACAACGCGCTGCGCCGGGCGCTGAACCTGACCTGGCGGGCCACGCTGCCCGAGGGCAACCGCGTGGTGGCCGGCGAATGGTTTGCCGACGCCGACATTGAGCGAGACGCTTCCCCGAACGAGGCCGCCTCGCACGATGCTGCCGAGGGCTGGCTGGGCGCGGTGGACGCCGTGCCCGCTGAGGCCCCGGTGCCGATTTCCATGGAAGACGGCCTGGCCGGGCGGTTGGGTCTGGGGCTTGGCGACACGCTGACCTTTGGCATCGGCAGCGAGTCGTTGACCGGGCGCATTACCAGCCTGCGCAGCCTCAACTGGGACAGCTTTACGCCCAACTTCTACGTGATCTTTCCGCCCGGAGTGCTGGAAGATTTCGCCCACAGCTACATTACCGCGTTTTATCTGCCCGACGACGACCAGAGCCTGGCCAACCGCCTGGCAGAGCGCTTTCCGGGGGTGTCGCTGCTCAACGTTGACGCGCTGCTGGGGCAGGTGCGTGAGGTGCTGTTTCAGGTGACCCGCGCCATTGAGCTGATTCTCGTGCTGGTGCTGCTGGCCGGCGTCAGCGTGCTCTATGCCGCGCTCACCGCCAGCCAGCCGGTGCGCGCCCATGAAAGCGGGCTTTTGCGCGTGTTTGGCGCCGGCAACCGGCTGATCTCGCGGATGCAGGGGGCCGAGTTTGCCCTGCTGGGCGGCGCCAGCGGGCTGCTGGGGGCGGCACTGGCCGAGCTTGCCGCGGCGCTTTTGTACCGCTACTGGCTGGACCTGCCGGTGCAGCTGCACGTCTGGGTGTGGCTGGCGCTGCCGCTGGGCGGGGCGCTGGCGATCGGGGTGATCGGTCACGCGCTTTCCAGGGGGCTGCGCCGAGCAGCCCCGGCGGCCAGTCTGAGGCTGCTCGGCGAGGTGTAGCCGTACCTTTGCGCTTACCCGCGCAGGGAGAGAATGCGCCAGCCGCGCTCCTGTGCGGTCTGGCGCAGAGTGGGGTCGGGGTCCACGGCGACGGGGTGCTCTACCTGTTCCAAAAGCGCGATGTCGTTGTGCGAGTCGCTGTAGAACCAGGCATCGTCAAGGGTGTCGCTGCGCGTTTCCAGCCACTGGTAAAGCCGGGTCACCTTGCCGTCGCGAAAGCTTGGCGTGCCGGTGACCCGGCCGGTGTAGCGGCCGTCCACCACCTCCGGCTCCACGGCGATAAGATGATCAATGCCCAGCCGCTCGGCGATGGGGTCGGTAATAAAGCGGTTGGTGGCGGTAATGATCAGCAGCGTGTCGCCCTGGGCGCGGTGGCGGGCGATCAGCGCTTCGGCCCGGGGGAGAATGCTCGGCTCCACCTTGGCCGCCATGAACTGCTGGTGCCAGGCGGCAAGCTGCTCCGGGGTGTTGTCGGCCAGCGGTTTGAGGGCCACGGCAAGAAAGGCATCGATGTCCAGCGTGCCGGCCTCGTAATCGGCCATGAAGCGTTCATTGGCTTCGCGGTAGGCCTTGGCGTCCACCGCCCCCTGTTCGAGCAGAAACTCGCCCCAGGCATGATCGCTGTCGATGGACAGCAGGGTGTTATCCAGGTCGAAAATGGCCAGGCTCACGGCACTCCCCTTAACGTTAATGGCATTGCGGCGCGATTATGGCAAAAGCCGTACGGTTTGCCCAACGTGCAAAACGATTGCGGTGCAAGGCCGGCCGGCGCTGCTGGATCATGTGCCGGCCTCAACGGTATAACGAATGTATTGATCGTGCTGTGACCATTGTGGAAAAATGAGCGCAACTGATACTTTTTTAAGGTGACGTCCGTGATCGACGCAGACGGCTTTCGCCCCAACGTTGGCATCATTATCGCCAACGCCAGCGGGCAGCTGCTTTGGGCGCGTCGGGTCGGGCAAAACGCGTGGCAGTTTCCCCAGGGGGGCATCAAGGCAGACGAAACACCGCAACAGGCGCTTTTTCGTGAGCTTCACGAAGAGATCGGCCTTACCGCCGATGACGTTGCCGTTGTGGCCTGCACCCGGGGGTGGCTGCGCTACCGCCTGCCGCGACGCATGATTCGCACACATTCCCGGCCGGTATGTATCGGCCAGAAGCAAAAGTGGTACCTGCTGCGGATTCGCTGTCAGGACAGCCAGATCTGCATGAGTGCTACGCCCAAGCCGGAATTCGACGGCTGGCGCTGGGTGAGCTACTGGTATCCCCTCGGGCAGGTCGTGGCGTTCAAGCGCGACGTGTACCGGCGCGCGCTGCGCGAGCTCTCGCCGCGACTTCAGCGTATCGCCCGGTAAACGCCGGCCGCAGTGAGCGGCTTCACCCCTCAGCGAGGCACCAATCCGTGAAGCAGAAAACCTCCATGCTTGAGGTGTTGCGCCGCATCATCCAGGAAGTCAACGGTGCGCGCAGCCTTGATGCTGCCCTGGCCACCATGGTGCGCCGTATCCGCAAGGCCATGGGCACCGATGTGTGCTCGTTTTATCTCTACGATGAAGCGCTGGAAACGCTGGTGCTGATGGAAACCATCGGCCTGCGCACCCAGGCCGTGGGGCGGGTGATGCTGCCGCTGGGCGAGGGGCTGGTGGGATTGGTGGCCAAGCGCAGCGAGCCGCTCAACCTGGAAGACGCCCAGTCCCATCCGCATTTTCGCTACTTTGCCTCCACCGGCGAGGAGCGCTACTCCAGCTTTCTGGGCATTCCCATCATCCACCAGCGCCGCATGCTCGGCGTTTTGGTGGTGCAGCAGGCGGAAAACCGCCGCTACAACGATGAAGACGAGGCGTTTTTGGTCACCATGGCCGCCCAGCTTTCCGGGGTACTGGCCCATGCGCTGGCAACGGGAGACTTAACGCGCCCCGCCCCGGCCGGGCGCCAGAAGGTGTTTCGCGGCGTGGCGGTAGCGCCGGGTATTGCCATGGGCGAGGCGGTGGTGATTACCCCGCCGGCGGATTTGAACAGCGTGCCGGATCTGATCCCCCGGGATGAGGCCTTCGAGATCGCCCGGCTTAAAGAGGCCATTGATAAAACCCGAGAAGAAATCGGCAGCGCCGGCCGGCGGCTTTCCAAACGAATTTCCGCCCAGGAGCTGGCGCTGTTTGACGCCTACCAGCAGATGCTCGGCGAGTCGGCGCTTTCACGCGAGGTGGAAAAACGCATTCGCGAAGGCCAGTGGGCGCCCGGGGCGCTCGCCGACGTGGTGCGCCGCCACGTGCAGTATCTGGAGCGGGTGGACGACGACTACCTGCGCGAGCGCGCCGCCGACGTTCGCGATCTGGGCCGGCGCGTGCTGGCGCACCTGCAGCAGGGCGTGTCCGCCACGCCCGACGTTTACCCCGACAACACCGTGCTGGTGGGGGATGAAATCAGCGTAGCACTGCTCGGTGAAGTGCCGCGCAGCAAGCTCAAGGGCGTGGTGTCGGTGCGCGGCTCCAGCACCTCGCATGTGGCGATTGTGGCGCGCGCCATGGGGGTGCCCACCGTGCTTGGCATGATGGATTTGCCGCTGCCGCGCCTTTCCGGGGCCCCGGTGGTGGTAGACGGCCATCGCGGCCGGCTGTTTGTTCATCCCACCCCGGAGCTGGAGCACTACTACGCCACCCTGGTCAACGAGGAGCGCGAGCTCAGCGAACTGCTGGAGCACGAGCAGAACCTGCCCAGCGAAACCACCGACGGCCACGATATGCCGTTGATGGTCAACACCGGCCTGGCCGTGGATGCCGTGGCGCTGCTCAAAAACCGCATCAGCGGGGTGGGGCTTTACCGCACCGAAGTGCCGTTCATGATTACCCAGCGCTTTCCCGGCGAGCAGGAGCAGACCCGGCTGTATCGCGACCAGCTGGAAGGCTTTGCGCCGCTGCCGGTGGTGATGCGCACCCTGGACATCGGCGGCGACAAGGATCTGCCGTATTTTCCCATCGACGAGGCCAACCCGTTTCTCGGCTGGCGCGGTATGCGCGTGACGCTGGACCACCCGGAGGTGCTGATGGTGCAGCTGCGCGCCATGCTCAAGGCCTCCGTGGGGCTTGAAAACCTGCACGTGCTGCTGCCCATGATCACCAACGTAGGGGAGGTGGACGAGGCGCTGGGCCTTTTGCAGCGCGCCATCGTCGAGCTGGGCGAGGAGGGCGTGGCCGTCACGCGGCCCCGGGTCGGGGCCATGATCGAGGTGCCCGCTACGCTCTATCAGATGGACGCGCTGGCCGGCCGTGTGGATTTTTTTTCGGTAGGCAGCAACGACCTGACCCAGTATCTGCTGGCTGTGGATCGCAACAACCCGCGGGTATCGGAGCTTTACGACCCGCTGCATCCGGCGCTTTTGACCGCGCTTGACAAGCTGGCCCGGGACGCCCGGCGCCTTGAGCGGCCGATTTCGCTGTGCGGCGAGCTGGCCGGCGACCCGGCCGGGGCGCTTTTGCTTATGGGCATGGGCTTTACCGGCCTGTCGATGAACGCCCCCAGCCTGCCCAAGGTGCGCGCTGCCATTCGCCGGGTCGCGCTGGACGACGCCCGCGCGCTGCTGGAAGAAGTCATGGAAAAGGACACCCCGGAAGAGGTGCATCGCCACCTGCAGTCGCGCATGGCCGGCTGGCAGCTGGCGCATCTTCTGCCCCCCAAAGACTGAAGGTCCGCCAAGGCCCGGCGCACTAACGCAGGGTGGCGACAGGCGCAGGCGGCAACGTAGAATACCGCCAGCGCCGGTGCAGGTTGCCCGGCTGTACGACGTTTATCGCGGCGGCAGCGCCAGAAGACGGAGGCGCCGCTGTTGCGGATTTCAGCCCGCGAAGATGCTGGGGCAACACGGCATTCGCGCAATGCACTGCCTTTGATACGAGAGCCTTGACCATGAGTATTGCCTTGACCCTGCTTGGGTATCTGGCGCTGGGCGCTACCGCCGGTACGCTGGCCGGCCTGTTCGGCGTGGGCGGCGGCATCATCATTGTGCCTGCGCTGGTGTTTGCCTTCGGCCTGCAGGGGGTGGCCCCGGAGGTGGTGGTGCACCTGGCCGTGGGCACCTCGCTTGCCACCATTGTGGTGACCGGGGCGTCGTCGGCTTACGGCCACTGGCAGAGGGGCAGCATTCGTCTGCCCTGGCTCAAGGCGCTGCTGCCCGGGCTGGTTGCCGGCGCGGTGCTCGGCGTGTTTGTCGCCGACGGTCTCTCGGCGACGCTGCTGGGCACGCTGTTTGGCGTGTTCGTGGTATTGGTGGCCGTCAAGATGCTGCTGGGGCTTGCCCCCAAACCCGGCGCACAGCCGCCGGGCCGGGCCGCCATGGGCGTGGCCGGGGTGGTCATCGGCGGCATTTCAGCGCTGTTCGGCATCGGCGGCGGCACGCTGAGCGTGCCCTGGCTTTCGCGCTGCGGTGCCGGCATGACGCAGGCCGTGGGCACCTCGGCCGCCTGCGGGCTGCCCATCGCCCTGACCGGCGCGCTTACCTTCATCGTGGTTGGCTGGGGCAACCCCGTGCTGCCCGCTGCCGCCACGGGGTTTGTCATGTGGCCGGCGTTTTTGGGCGTGGTGCTGGCAAGCGTACCCTTTGCCCGGGTAGGCGTCCGCCTGGCGCACGTGCTGCCCGGCCATATACTGCGCTACGCCTTTGCCGTTTTGCTCATCGTGGTCGGCGTGCGCTTTATCATGAGTTAACGCCCGTGACTCCCTTCCCTGTTTGCCGTTTGAGGCCCGTATGATTGCCTACCCCGCTATTGATCCTGTCGCCATATCGCTCGGCCCGCTGCAGGTGCACTGGTACGGGCTGATGTATGTGGTGGGCTTTGTCGCTGCCTGGTGGCTGGGCGGGCGTCGGGCCGCGCGCCTTGGCCTGACCCGGGACGACGTCAGCGACCTTTTGTTTTACGCCGCGCTGGGCGTGGTGCTTGGCGGGCGGCTGGGCTATGCGCTGTTTTACGGCCTCGGCCAGTGGGCCGGTGACCCGCTGTGGATTTTCCGCGTCTGGGACGGCGGCATGAGCTTTCACGGCGGGCTGATCGGCGTGCTGCTGGCGTCAGCGTGGTTTGCCCGCAAAAAGGGGCTGGCGTACTTTACGCTGACCGACTTTGTGGCCCCGCTGGTGCCCATCGGCCTCGGCGCCGGGCGCATCGGCAACTTCATCAACCACGAGCTGCCGGGCCGGGTCACGTCGCTGCCCTGGGGCATGCCGTTTCCCGGCACGGCAGGCCAGCCGCGCCACCCCTCGGCGCTTTACGAGGCCGTGCTGGAAGGCGCGGTACTGTTTGCACTGCTGTGGTGGGTGTCCGCGCGCCCCAGGCGCCGGGGGCTGGTGTCGGGGGTGTTTCTCATCGGCTACGGCGTATTTCGCTTTGCCGTCGAATTTGTCCGCCTGCCGGATGCGCAGCTGGGCTTTATCGCCTTCGGCTGGCTGACCATGGGCCAGCTTTTGACGCTGCCGATGGTGGCCTTTGGCCTTTTGCTGGTGGCGTGGTCGCGCCGCCAGCCTGTCGATGTGCGCTTGGCTGATGAGGGCACAAAAAAAGGGACAAACAAGGCATAATGCGGCCTTTGGCCTTTGATATGCCCTTGAAGACTATGCCCTTGAAGACCATGCACTTTGAATAAACGGGAACGCCTTGTGATCGCCAATCAACCGGCCCTTGAACAGCCCTATCTCGATTTGATGCGCTACGTGCTGGCGCACGGCAGCGACCGCGACGACCGCACCGGCACCGGCACGCGCTCGGTGTTCGGCCACCAGATGCGCTTTGATCTTGCCCGGGGCTTTCCCGCGCTGACCACCAAAAAGCTGCACCTGCGCTCGATCATCCACGAGCTTTTGTGGTTTCTAAGCGGCGACACCAACATCGCCTACCTGCAGGACAACGGCGTGCGCATCTGGAACGAGTGGGCCGATGAAAACGGCGACCTCGGCCCGGTCTACGGCTACCAGTGGCGCAGCTGGCCGCGCCCGGACGGCGGCCACGTCGACCAGATCCGCCGGGTCGTCGAGCAGATCCGCACGAACCCGCAGTCGCGCCGGCTCATTGTGTCGGCGTGGAACCCGGGGCAGGTCGACGAAATGCAGCTGCCGCCGTGCCACTGCCTGTTTCAGTTTTACGTGGCCGACGGGCGGCTGTCGTGTCAGCTTTATCAGCGCAGCGCGGATATTTTCCTCGGCGTGCCGTTCAACATCGCAAGCTATGCGCTGCTGCTGTGCATGGTGGCGCAGGTAACGGGGCTGGAGCCGGGAGAGTTCATCCACACCCTGGGCGACGCCCACCTGTACAGCAACCATCTGGAACAGGCCCGGGAGCAGCTGGCACGCACGCCCAAAGCGCCGCCAAGGCTTGTATTGTCGCCGCAAGTGGACGATCTTTTGGCGTTTACCTTTGATGATATTCATCTGGAGGGCTACCAGGCCCATCCGCCGATTAAAGCCAAGGTGGCCGTATGACTGCTCGCAACAGCGCCAGCGCCTTCGCCTGGCCCGACGCCGCGCCGTTGGTGCCCGTGGCCATGATTGCCGCCATGTCGCGCAGCCGCGTCATCGGGGTGGACGGCACGCTGCCCTGGCATCTGCCCGAAGACCTTCAGTTTTTCAAGCGCATGACCCAGGCCAAACCGGTGGTGATGGGGCGCAAGACCTTTGCCTCCATCGGCCGTGCGCTGCCCGGCCGGCGCAATATCGTCATCACCCGGGATACGGCGTTTGCCCACCCGGACGTTGAGGTCTGCCATAGCCTGACGCAGGCGCTTACGCTGGCTGACCGCTACGCCACCGTCGAGGCCGCCGAAGAGATCATGGTAATAGGCGGCGGCGACGTTTACGCCCAGGCAATGCCCTACGCCGAGCGGCTTTATCTTACCGAGGTGGATGCCGAGCTGGCAGGCGATACCTACTTTCCCGCCATCGACGCTGCCCGCTGGCGTGAAACCCGGCGCCGGGCCGGCGCTGCCGCTGAAGGCCAGCCCGGCTACGACTTTGTTACCTATGAGCGCCGTGCGACGTAGCGCCCTGGCCCGGCTTCGGGCGAGTGAGCCACGGCACAAAACCCCACAAGAGGAAGACGGATGCCTGCACGCGTGATGCATCTGCTGGATGACCTGGAAGCCCGCCTGGCAAAGGCCCGAACGCAGCTCGCCGTCTTGCGCGAGGATAACCGCCGGCTGAAACGCCGCCTGGCCGAGCTGCTGGCCGCAGAACGCAGCGCCCCGATTGATTCCGACGCCTTATCTGCCACGGCTTTTGTATCCGCCGCGACCTCGTTGCCCGCCGTTACCCCTTTATTTTCCGGAGACGCCAAGATGCCCGATCACTCGTCCCCCGCCGCGCCCGAGCGCGAAACTTCGGCCAGCGCCGAGCAGGCCAGCGCCACGGCCCCCGAAACGCCGCCCACCCCGCAGGCGCTGCTCAAGCAGTGGCAGACGCGCTACCCCCTAGCGTTTGCCGGGGCCGAAGCTCGCCCGCTGAAGGTGGGCATTCATCATGATCTGGCGGCGCGCGAGCCCTGGTCCACCAAGCTGATACGCCGGGCGCTGGCCGGCTACGTTAACCGGCCCCGCTACGTCAAGGCGCTGAAAGAAGGCGCGACGCGCATCGACCTTGACGGCAACCCGGCGGGTACGGTGGATGCCACCGCCGCCCAGACCGCGCAGGAAAAATACCGCCGCAAGGCGGCGAGCAAAGCCCGCCCAGAGGCGCGAAAAAAGAAACCGGCTGACAAGCCGGGGCGCTCGCCCAAAACCGGGGCCGCGTCTGGCGCCGGAAAAAAAGCCGCCACCGGCGCACCGGCAGACAGCGAGGCGGCCAAGCGTCCGGCACAGCAAAGCATGGAAGACAAGCTGGCGAGTTTGCAGCGCCGCTTTGGCGGGCAAGAATAGCTGCGCGTACTGCCGGCCTCAGACAAAGGCACACTGGCAGAGTTCCACAAAAAGTGGGCGCAACGTAAAAAAACAGTGTTTTTTTCTATTGCGTTCCCGCAAAGCCCGGTATAGAGTTCTCCCTGCGAGCATTGGAAAACGTACCAGGCTTGAGCAAAACATGGCGCTTGCCGGCGTGTAACGCGACGGAAATAAAAGAACCGCATGCTTTCAAGCCAATAGCGGGCCTTGCGCCCAAAGACGATCGAAACAGTAGGTTAGTTAAGGATTAATCTCATGAAAAAGACACTCTTGGCGACTGCTATTGCGGGTGCTGCCTTCGCTTCCGGCGCACAGGCTGCCACGATCTACAACGAAGACGGCACCAAGCTTGACCTCTACGGCAACGTTCAGATTGCCTACAAGAGCGTTGAAACCGCACAAAACGCGGTAAATGCTGCTGGCGGCGTTGAATATACAGGTACCGAAAGTGAAGACGAGCTGTTTGACAACGGTTCCACCATCGGCTTTGCCGGCGAGCACCTGATCACTCGCGACCTGAAAGGCTACTTCAAGGCCGAGTTCGAGCACGACGTTGACGAAGCCAAGACTGCCGGCGGCTTGAACACCGGCGACCAGGCCTACACCGGCCTGAAGGGCAGCTTCGGTGACGTGCGTGTCGGCTCCTGGGATCCGCTGATCGACGACTGGATCCAGGATCCTGTTACCAACAACGAATACTTCGATATCTCTGATACAAACCAGAACATCGTTGGTCTGTCAGAGCGCGAAGGCGACAAGGTGTCCTACACCTCACCGTCCTTTAACGGCTTCCAGTTCGCCGTGGGTACCCAGTTCGAGGGCGACGCTGAAGACTTTGAAAAATCCGATGTCTTTGGTGATGGAGATGTAAACAAGAAGTCTGACAGCAACGCCTCCTTCTTCGGCGGCGTGAAGTACACCGCCGGCGCGTTCTCTATCGCTGCGGTCTACGACAACCTCGACAACTACGACGGTACTTACGGGGTCCGGGACGCTGCTGGCAACGTAACCGAGGGCGTCGACTACGACGCGGGTGACCAGTACGGTATCACCGCGCAGTACACCGTTGACACGCTGCGCGTGGCGCTGAAGCTTGAGCGCTTTGATGCCGGCGATGACCTGATCGAAGACGTCAACTACTACGGCCTGGGCGCGCGCTACGGCTACGGCATGGGCGACGTGTACGGCGCTTACCAGTACGTCGATGTGGGCGGTGATGGCTTCCTCGATACGGCTTCAGACGGCCTGAAGCACGGTGACTTCCCGAACGACGGCGGCGAAAGCTACAACGAAATTGTTCTCGGCGCGACCTACAACGTCTCCGACGCCATGTACACCTTCGTTGAAGGCGCGATGTACGATCGTAAGGACGACGTAGACGACGGCGTCGCCGTAGGTGCGGTATACCTCTTCTAAACCGCGGACGACCCCGGATGGCAGGGCGGCTAGCGCCCTGTCGGGCTTAACGCCGCTAGCGGATGCGTTCAAGCGGCGTGCGACAGTACCAAGCCGGCCCCCTGGGGTCGGCTTTTTTGTTATCTTGGCGCCACTTTCCGTTAGCCGACAACCGAGTATCGCTTATGAAACCCGCAGTTATCGTAACCCTGGCGCTCAGCCTCGGCGTGGCCAGCGCGCCGGCCGCCGCCAGCGAAGTGCAGGATCGCTTTCGTGAACAGGGCAAGCAGATCGATTTGACGCGCTTTTTGCAGTCCGACAACGATGCGCGCAGCGAAAGTTTTCTATACGGCCGCACGCATGCCCACGACTTCACCGTAGAAAAAGCCGGCACCTACGTGTTTGAAAGCCACGTTCTGGCAGGCGAGTCTGACGACTATCGCGTTGCCGCTGCGCTGCGCGACAGCGCCGGCAACGTAGTGGCCCGCGGGCGGGCGCTGGGCAACGCCGGCGGGCTGGCCTTGCGCCAGCGCCTGGCAAAGGGCGACTACACCCTTGAGGTCGAAGGCCACAAGTTTGGCTCCAGCACCGGCTCGGGTAACAGCTACTACGTGACGGTAGAAGGCGTGGACGTGGCCGGCGGCGTTTCTCGCGGCGACGGCATTGCCTTTGTCGGCAATCGCCGGGGAGGCGGCAAGACGGCCTTTGTGCGCCGCTCAAGCGCGGTGGCCGCGGTGGCGCCGCCGTCGCAGCCAGAGCGGGAAACACCGGCAGCGGCCAGCGCTGCGCCCGAGGCCGGCGCGGCTGCCCCGGCTGTCGCCAAGCAGCGCGAAGCGGCCCCGGCCGATAGCGCCGGCCAAGAGGCGAGCGCATCGCCGCAGGAAGGCTTTGAAGAAATCGTCACCGACGTCAAGATTCGCGCCAGCGGCGAGGTGCTAACGTTTGAAGTGCTGGAAAAGGGCACCGTGGCGATTACCACCTCAACCTTCCCCGGCAACGAAGGCACCTATCGCATTGAAGCCGAGGTGCTGGACCGCCAGGGCAACGTCGTCGCTCAGGATGCCGGCGAAGGCTTCGACGGCGACGTTGACCTGCGCACCGTGCTGGCGCCGGGGGAATACCGCGTGCGTGTCAAAGGGCAGAAGTTTGGCGCGGCGCGCAGCGGCGTGAACAACTACGAGCTCAAGGTCCGCCAGCTGGACTGATGCGGCCACGTCCCGGCCGCCGCGCAGCGGTGGCCGGGGCAGGCTTAAAACGCGTAGCGCACCATGCCCTGCAGGCGCAGCGCATCGCCGTCGCGGCCGTCGGCCACTTCACGCGTGTGGTAGCTGGTTTCCATGCCGTAGCTGATGTGGCTGGCCGGCGACCAGATGTAGTTGAGGTGCACGGCCTCAAACTGCTTGTTGGCGCCCTCGGCGCCGGCGAGCCCGGCGCTGCGCACGTCGTCAAGGTCCGCGCGGGAAATACCGTACCCCAGGTTAACCGCGCCCGGGCCCACGGCGAGGCTGGCACCGAGGTTGGCGCCCCAGGCGCTGATGGTCTCGACCGAGCTGCCGTCAACAAACGCCGGCGCCGAAGGGTTGTTCTGCAGGTATTCGCCGATGCCGTCGCCGTAGGTGACCACGCCGCGCAGCGTCAGCGCCTGGCTTGCCTTGAAGCGTGCCGCGGTGCTGACCCCCCAGCCCATGGCGCTGTCGTCTACGCTGTCGCTGTCAACGCTGAGCCGGCGGCCCACGGCCGCAGCGGAGTACGCCAGCCGCTCGCCTGCCGCCTGATAGCGCAGTGACACATCGGGCATGGATTGCCGGGCGTCGGCATCTGCCTTGTAGACGCCGCGGTCGGCGTTGAAGCCGGCGGCAACGCTGTCTTTGAAGTCGTCCGGGTCGGGGTTTTCCAGCGCGATATGCACGTTGCCCATGGAATAGCGCAGCTGAGCCTTGCGCCCGCTCTTGCTCTGGCCGGGGCTGGGGGCAAAGTCGATAATCGGCGTGCGGCTTAGCCGGCTGCCAAAGTTGGTCCAGGTTTTACCGGCGAGCACGCCGTTCCAGCTGCCGTAGGCGTGGCGCAGGCGCAAATCGCCGCCTTCGGGCGGGTTTTTCATCCAGTCCACTTCAAATCGCGTTACCAAAGCGCTGCCGTCAACCGGCGTTTGCGTTTTAAAGCCCAGCCGGCTTTGGTAGGGGTGCATGGTCAGGTGGCCGTCGCTGCCTTGCTGGCCGTCGATCAGGATGCGCGGCCGCGCTGCCAGATCGCCCAGGTCGTTGTCGGTATCATAGATCATGTCGAGCTTGGCAAAGCCGTAAATGCTTGCCTGGGTATCGCCCACGGTAAAATCCACTGCCGCCGCCGGCGTGCCAAGGCACAGGGCCACCAGGCCGGCCGGCAGGGTAATGCGAGTGAAGCGGAAGTCCTTTGTCATCTTGTAATTCCTTGCAGTAGGGCCATGGATCGGTACGAGAGCCGGTGCTAAAGCGCTTTGCGCTACGCTACGGCAAGCATAGAAATGCGCGCGCCACGCGGGGTTGATCAGTATCAATGTTCGGGCGTTTAATGGACTTTTTTTCCAATTAAATCAATAGGTTTTTCCGGTTTTGTTAAGAGAGGATTACGGTGCTGTTCCAGCGCAACTTTGCTGTGGTTTTTCGCTTTTGGCTGTCGCGTATCGACGCGTTAAAAAACACGCGACAGGCCGTCCGGCTCTTTTTGCGCGCGTGCCAAAGCCGGTGGTAAGCGCAAGAGCATCACGCTATCATGCGCCGTTATCGGCAAACGCTACGCAGCTCACCTCACCGTTGACGCAAGCGATTGCAAAAGGCCAATCCGCGCTTTTTCAAACAGGCGCAAACATTAGTTAGTTTCAAGCGTAAACGGCAGGCGCTGTCTTGTAAGTCAGAGCAGCGTCCGGGCGCCGGCAACGATTTCCAGCACTCTCTGTTTTGGCAGATCGTTGACCCACATCGACGATGCGTCGTGCCGTGGTGCGTCATTGCACGTTAAAGACAGAAAGCGGCTCGCCTTTGCCCGAGCCAACGGCGCAAAAGACAGCGCCGCAGGCCCAGGCAAACAGTGCAAATCGGGAAAGACAGGAAGGGACGATGTTTTCATGCGCTACAACCTCATACAAAGGTGACGCGTGACCGGGCGACAGTGGATGACGCCGCCATGGCAGCCGTTGAAACGCTGGATCAAAGCCGGCAGAACAGTGCACTCGCTCAGAGGGCGCCTGGTGGTTGGGCTGGCGTTTACCTGGCTTGCCATTGTAGCGCTGGTGCTGGCCATGACCTGGTATCTGGGCAAAAGCATGGTCAACGACACCAGCCTTTCCTATCTGCGCTATGAAACGGCCATGCTGGCCGATGAGCTGTCCCATGAGATCCGCTCGCGTACGCGCACGCTGTCGCATGTGGCAGACATCACACAGGCAGTGCACGACCCGGAGGCGCTGCAGCGCCGGCTGCGGCACAACGATGCGCTGCTGGAGTGGTTTGAGCGGCTGGTGATTACTGATGCCCAGGGCGATATCGCTGCCAGCTGGCCCAAAATAGACCGCAAAAGCATGGCCAGCGTGGAAAATCGCGAGTTTTTCCGCATGATCCAGGGCACCGGCTACCCCCACGTCAGCGAGCCTTTCGTCGGTCGCGCAAGCCGGGTGCCCATGGTGCTTATCGGCGTGCCGCGCCGGGATGCCAACGGCGACTTTGCCGGCATGATCGGCGGGGCCATGAGCCTGCAAAGCGGCGGTCTGTTTGCCCGTCTTGCCAGCAAGCAGGCCGGCGACGGCAGCTACGTCACCATTTTTACCGCCTCGGGCAAGGTGCTGTATCACCCCGACCGCGATGAGCTGATGACCGATATTCGCTCTTTGACCCACAATGCGAATTTGGAAAGCGCGCTGATCGGCTGGGAGGGCACGGCGGTGGGCGAGCTGCTTGACGGCCAAAAAGGGCTGCAGTCCTACAAGCAGGTGTGGCCGGCGAACTGGATTGTGGGGCAGTTTACCACCCAGGAGCAGGCCCAGGCGCCGCTTGCCGAGTTCATCAAGCGGCTGTGGTGGATCTGGGCGCTGATGGTGCTGTGGATGCTGCCGCTTTTGTGGTGGGTGCTGGGCAGCATGCTGCAGACCCTGCGGCATTTGGAAATCCAGATTGGCGAGGTAGGCCGCGAGCGCCGCGCGCAGATTGATCTGACCAGCGACGTGGACGAGTTCCAAAGCATCGCCAGCACGTTCAACCACGTGGAAGCGCAGCGCAAGACCCTTTTGAACAGCCTGCAAGAGCGCGAGGCGTTTCTCAACGCCATGCTCGACGCCACGCCCCAGGGCATGTTCGTGGCGAACTTCGACGGCGAAATTACCTACATGAACCCCACGCTGCTGGATATTCTGGGGGTCAGCACAACGATTACCACCACCTGCTGGCTTGGCTACGTTCATCCGGACGACCACGACGGCACCGCGGATATGTGGCGCCATAGCCTGGCCTCGCACAGCGAGTTTGTGCGCCAGCTGCGTTTCATCCGCCCGGATGGCAACACCCTCTGGCTGGAAGTGCACGCCCGGGTGGTCATGCTCTCCCGGGGCGGCCAGTCGCTGGGATTGGTGGGCACCATGAAAGACATTACCCAGCGCCGCGAACAGGAAGCGCTGGCGCGCTGGGAAGCCGAGCACGACCCGCTCACCGGGCTTTTGAACCGCCGCGGATTTGAGCGCCGGCTGGACGAGGCCTTTGCCGAGTACAAAAAAACCAGTACGCCCTCGGCGCTGCTGCTGTTTGACCTTGACCATTTCAAGCCCATCAATGACGAAGGCGGCCATGCCCTTGGCGATGAAATGCTGCGCCGTATCGCGCAAATCGTTGCCTGGGAAGTGCGCCGCAGCGATCACGTCGCTCGCCAGGGCGGGGACGAGTTTGCCGTACTTTTGCCCAGCTGTACGCTGCCCCAGGCGCGCAACATTGCCGATTCGCTGCGCATCGCGGTCAGCAACATTGCCGTTACCCACCAGGGCAAGGAGTACTGCGTGACGTTGAGTATCGGCGTGACCAGCTTTATCGACAGCGATCAGGACGTGGCGGCCGCGCTTTCTCGGGCGGACGCTGCCAGCTACGAGGCCAAGCTGAACGGGCGCAACGCGCTGGTGGTCAACGTGCCGGATGATGACGACGTGCCGGCGCTTTTCGACTGATGGCGCTGCTGGAGATTCTGGCCCGCACCCTTGAGGTGACGCTGCCGGTGTTCGTCATGGTGTTTGCCGGCATGGGCCTTAGGCGAATCGGCTGGATCGATGCGGCCTTTGTGGGCACGGCCTCCTCGCTGGTGTTCAAGGGTACGCTGCCGGCGCTGGTGTTTCTCAGCCTGATACGCGCGGATTTGGGCGTGGCGCTGAACGTGTCGCTGCTGAGTTTTTTCGCCCTGATGACGCTGCTTCAGTTTGCGCTGGTCTGGCTGTGGTCGCGCCACCGCGCCGGGGCAAGCGAGCGGGGCACCTATATTCAAGGGGCGTTTCGCGGCAACTGCGGCATCGTCGGGCTGGCGCTGGCCCACGCCATGTACGGCGACTACGGCCTATCGGCGGGCAGCGTATTGCTGGGGCTGGTGATTGTTTTGTATAACAGCCTGTCGGTGGTGGCCCTGGTGGTTCACCGGCCCGGGCCGAGCGGCGGCGCCACCACGCTTGGCCGCAACATTGCCACCAACCCGCTGATCATAGCGGTGGTGGCCGCGCTGCCCTTTGCCGCGCTGGGGATTACGCTGCCCGACTGGCTGATGCACACCGGTGATCTTTTCGCCTCGCTGACGCTGCCGCTGGCCCTTCTGTGCATTGGCGGCACGCTGTCGATTGCTTCGGTGCGTACCAGCGGCCGTACCGCCGTTAGCGCAAGCCTGTGCAAGATGCTCTGGCTGCCGGCTCTGGCCACGCTTGCCGCTTTGGCGCTGGGCTTTCGCGGCCGCGAGCTGGGGCTTTTGTTTTTGTATTTTGCAAGCCCCACGGCTACCGGCAGCTTTGTCATGGCCCGCGCACTGGGCGGCCATGCCGGGCTTGCCGCCAATATCATCGCCATGACCACCCTGGCGGCCAGCGTCACGGTCACCCTGGGCATTTTTACCCTGCAAGCGACAGGGTGGCTATGACGCAGTGCGGCCGCGGCGGCGCGCTTGGCGGCCCCGGCCCAACGCGTTATACTGCCCGCGCTTTTTCAAGCCCCAGCCTTGCCCTGCAAGCTGCCCCTATAGCTCAGCCGGATAGAGCGTCCCCCTCCTAAGGGGAAGGTCTCAGGTTCGAATCCTGATGGGGGCGCCACACAATACCCGTACTCCCTCCTTCCTTCGCAGGCTGAAAACGCGGCGATGAAACCCGGCCGGCGCTGCGTTATGATGACGTCTGAGTTGTCCATGTTCGTCTTTCGTTACGAGGGTACCGCCGATGTTTAGCCGCAGCATGTCCATTGCCGGATTCGACGACGCGCTTCACCGCGCCATTCAGCAAGAAGAGCAGCGCCAGGAAGATCACATTGAGCTGATCGCCTCGGAAAACTACGCAAGTCCTCGGGTGATGGAAGCCCAGGGCACCCAGCTGACCAACAAATACGCCGAAGGCTACCCCGGCAAGCGCTACTACGGCGGCTGCGAGCACGTCGACGTCGTCGAGCAGCTGGCGATCGACTACGCCTGCGAGCTGTTCGGCGCGACCTACGCCAACGTCCAGCCGCACTCGGGCTCTCAGGCCAACGCTGCGGTGTTCCAGGCGCTGGTCAAGCCCGGTGATACCATCCTCGGCATGAGCCTGGACGCCGGCGGCCACCTGACCCACGGCGCGCGCCCCAACTTCTCCGGCAAGCACTACAACGCCGTGCAGTACGGCATCGACGAGCAGGGCCGCATCGACTACGACGAAGTCGCCCGCCTGGCCCGGGAGCACAAGCCGAGCATGATCATCGCCGGCTTCTCCGCCTATTCCCAGGTAGTGGACTGGGCGCGCTTTCGCCAGATTGCCGACGATGCCGGCGCCTGGCTGCTGGTTGACATGGCCCACGTGGCCGGCCTGGTCGCCGCCGGCGTGTACGCCGATCCCGTGCCCCACGCCCATGTGGTCACCACCACCACGCACAAGACGCTGCGCGGCCCCCGCGGCGGGCTGATTCTGTCCGCCGAAGGCAACGCCGACATGGAAAAGAAACTCCAGTCGGCCGTTTTCCCGGGCAGCCAGGGCGGCCCGCTGGAGCACGTCATCGCCGCCAAGGCCGTGTGCTTCAAAGAGGCCATGGCGCCCGATTTCAAGGCCTACCAGCAGCAGGTCATCGAAAACGCCCGTGCCATGGCCGAGGTGTTTATTGCCCGCGGCTTTGACATCGTTTCCGGCGGCACCGACGACCATCTGTTTCTGCTCTCGCTGATCAAGCAGGGCGTGACCGGCAAGGACGCCGACGCCGCCCTCGGCCGCGCCCATATCACGGTCAACAAAAACGCCGTGCCCAACGATCCGCAAAGCCCGTTTGTCACTTCCGGGCTGCGCATCGGCACGCCTGCGGTCACCACGCGCGGCTTCAAGGAAGACGAATGCCGCCGGCTGGCCGGCTGGATCTGCGACATTCTCGACGTGCTCGCCGCCGGTGACGACACCGCCGAGGTAGAAGCCAGCGTACAGGGCCAGGTGGTTGACGTCTGCCGGCAGTTTCCGGTATATGCCGACTGAGCCACGCCATTTTTCCCATCGGTAACAGGAACAAGGCACTGATGACACTGGTCAACCAGAATCTGCTGGACACGGTAGAAACCATTGCCCGCCGCGCGGGCAATGCCGTTATGGACATCTACGCCCGTGATTTCAGCGTCGAGGAAAAAGACGACAAAAGCCCTTTGACCGACGCGGACAAGGCCGCCCACGAGATCATCGTTCAGGGGCTTGCCGAGCTGCCTGACGGCATTCCCGTGCTTTCCGAAGAAGACGTCGACGGCTTTGCCGGGCCCGATGCCAAAGGCCATTACTGGCTGGTGGATCCGCTGGACGGCACCAAGGAATTCATCAAGCGCAACGGCGAGTTTACCGTCAACATCGCGCTGATCTCCCAGGGCCGGGTCGTGCTGGGTGTGGTGCTGGCCCCGGCGCTGCATACCGCGTACGTGGCAGCGCAAGGGCTTGGGGCCCACAAGGTAGAAGCCGACGGCACGCGCCACCGGCTGCACGCCGCAAAAAAGCCCGAGCCCGGCGGCCGCTGGCGCGTGGTGGGCAGCCGCTCTCACCCCAGCCCGGCGCTGGAGGCCTGGCTTGCCAGGCTGGGCGATCACGACATGCATGCCATGGGCAGCTCGTTGAAGCTGTGCCTGGTGGCCGAGGGCCGGGCCGATGTCTACCCGCGCCTGGGGCCAACCAGCCTGTGGGATACCGCAGCAGCCCAGGCCGTGGTGGAGCAAGCCGGGGGCAGCGTGGCACAGCTGGACGGCACCCCGCTCAACTATGCCACGCCGGCGCAAACGCTCAACCCGCACTTTGTGGTGTGGGGGCGCTAGCCGCCTGAAGGGGCATCAAGCCGCCGGCGGGGGCAAGTCGCTACCTTCGGTCAAGGTGCATCTGTTACACTTCGCCGGTTATTTTTCGCGCTTGATATTTTCCCTTCAACGGTGAATTCCCCCCATGGCAAAGCAACAGGAAGCCACGGACCTGCAGCGGGCGCTGAAAGCCTGCAAGGGTTCGTTTATTTCGGTGGGTTTTTTCAGCATGTTTGTCAACCTGCTGATGCTCGTCCCGCCGATGTACATGCTCCAGGTCTACGACCGCGTTCTCTCCACCCAGAGCGAAGACACGCTGTTGATGCTCACGCTGCTGGTGATTTTTTTGTTTGCCATCATGGGCGGGCTGGAGCTGGTGCGCTCGCGCATACTGGTGCGGGTGGGCAACCGGCTGGATACGATGGTCAACGAGCGCCTTTACAGTGCCATGTTTCGCAGAAGCCTGCTCTCCCCGGGCGGACAAAGCGCACAGCCGCTCAACGATTTGACCTCGCTGCGCCAGTTTCTTACCGGCAACAGCCTGTTTGCCTTTTTTGACGCCCCCTGGGTGCCGATCTATATCGGCGTGATGTTTCTTTTCCACCCCTGGCTTGGCATCTTTGCCATCGGGGCGGGTATTATTCTGGTCGCGCTTGCCATCGCCAACGAAAAGTCCACT
Organism: Halomonas cibimaris; assembly: GCF_039537045.1. Classification (GTDB taxonomy): domain Bacteria; phylum Pseudomonadota; class Gammaproteobacteria; order Pseudomonadales; family Halomonadaceae; genus Vreelandella; species Vreelandella cibimaris. The sequence continues at coordinate 25,564 of NZ_BAAAZT010000019.1, forward strand.
CAGACGCTTTTATCCGAGGCCAACAGCGAGCATATTCAGGCGCAGAATCTGGCCAACTCCAACCTGCGCAATGCCGAGGTGCTCCACGCCATGGGCATGCTGCCCGGCATTATGGGGCGCTGGTCCAAGCGCCATCACGAGTTTCTGGCCAAGCAGTCCCGGGCCAGCGACCGCGCCGGCGCGCTGACCAATACCTCCAAGGTCATCCGCATGATGGCCCAGTCGCTGATTCTTGGTCTGGCTGCGCTGCTGGTACTCAAAGGCGAGCTCACCGGCGGCATGGTGATCGCCGGCTCCATCCTCATGGGCCGGGCGCTGGCGCCCATTGATCAGATGATCGGCGGCTGGAAGGGTTTTGTCAGCGCCCGCGGGGCCTATAAGCGCCTCAACGAGCTGTTAACCCAGATTCCCGATGAGCAGCGGCGCATGTCGCTGCCGCGCCCGGAAGGCTATCTCAGCGTGGAAAACGTCGCCGCCGCCCCGCCGGGATCGCGCATGGCGACCCTTCGCGGCATCAACTTTGCCGTGGATAAAGGCGAGCACGTGGGCATTATCGGCCCCAGTGCGGCCGGCAAGTCGACGCTTGCACGGGTGCTGCTGGGCATCTGGCCAAGCCAGGTGGGCGATGTGCGCCTGGACGGTGGCGATATTACCCAGTACAACCGCGACGAGCTGGGCCCGCACATTGGCTATCTGCCCCAGGATATCGAGCTGTTTGACGGCACCGTCAGCGAAAACATCGCCCGCTTTGGCAGCGTGGATCCGGAAAAAGTGGTGGCCGCTGCCAAAAAGGCCGGCGTCCACGAGATGATTTTGGCGCTGCCCAACGGCTACGACACTGTGATATCCGCCGGCAGCGGCGCGCTTTCCGGCGGCCAGCGCCAGCGCGTGGGCCTGGCCCGGGCGCTTTACGGTGACCCGGTGCTGATGGTGCTGGACGAGCCCAACGCCAACCTTGACGACGCCGGCGAGCGCGCGCTTGCCCAGGCCATTGCCCAGCTAAAACAAGACGGCACCACGCTGTTTGTCATCAGCCACCGCCAGAGCGTGCTCAAGCACATGGATAAGCTGCTGGTGATGAAAGACGGCCAGCTCAGCATGTTTGGCCCGCGCGACCAGGTGCTGGCCCAGTTCGCCAAAAAGCCGCGGGGCAAGGTGGGCCAGCAAAGCGCCGGCCGGCTGTCCGCGGTCAACGGCGGCCGCAGCGGCGAGGAGTCCTGAAATGAGCGAATCTGACATGAGCGAAAGCCACAGCAAGCGCAACATGCCGGCGCGCCAGGAAATTGACGTAACGCCCAGAGAGCCTGCCACCATTGAAGGCGAAACCCGCGCCCACCTGCCGGTAAGCGACAAGGGCTACCGGGGGTTGGGCTTTGCCGTTTTGCTGGTGGCGCTGGGCGGCTTTGTGCTCTGGGCCACAACCGCCACCCTTGCCGTTGCCGTGGTGGCCCCCGGGGACGTCTCGGTGAGCTCGTTTAAGCGTACGATCAAACACCTGGAAGGCGGCATCGTCGAAAAGCTGCCGGTGGCCGACGGCGACCACGTCGAAGCCGGCGACCCGCTGCTGATCCTCAGCGACACCCAGGTGCGCTCCCAGCGAGATATCGCCCGCTCCAAATACCTGATCAACCGTGCCATGGAAGTGCGCCTTTTGGCCGAGCAGCAGGGCGCTGAGAATCTCAAGATCCCCGACGAGCTGAAAAACGCCGACAGCCCCCGCATCCAGCAGATTCTAGCGGTGCAGCAGGGCCTGTTCCACGCCCGGCGGCAGTCCTATCTGAACACTCTGGCCTCGCTTGACGAACAGAACAAGCAGATGAAAGAGCAGATCGAAGGGCTCAAGCAGCGCATTAGCGTCAACAACCGCCGGATTACCTCGCTGCGCGGCGAGGCCGAAGATTTTCGCTCGCTGTACCGCGAAGGCCTGGGAGACAACCAGCGCCTGCGCGAGCTGGAGCGCCAGATACTGCAGTACGAGGGCAACAACGCCGAGTTTACCTCCAAGATTGCCCAGCTGCGCTCCCAGATCAGCGAAAACCGCGCCGAGCGCGAGATTCGCAAGCAGGAGTTCCAAAAGGAAGTGGGCGAGAAGCTGCGCGAAGCCCAGGCCCAGATTGCCCAGGCCGAAGAGCAGATCACCTCGCTTTCCGATCGGGTGGCGCGCACCGTCATCCGCTCACCGGTTTCCGGCACCGTGGTGGGTCGCAAGGTGCACTCTGAAGGAGCCGTGGTTCGCGCCGGCGAGCCGATCATGGAAGTCGTCCCCTCAAGCGACGGCTTTGTGGTGGAGGCCCGCGTACCCACCCGGGATATCGACAAAATCTATCCCGGCCAGTACGCCGAGATTCGCTTTTCGGCGTTCAACCAGAAAACCACCACGACCATCGCCGGCGAGGTGATCCACGTCAGCGCCGACAGCTTCAAAGACGAAGCCACCGGCCAGCGCTACTACAAAGCCCGGGTCGAGGTCAGTGAGAAGGGCAAAAAAGAGATGACCGACAAGATGCACCTGCTTTCGGGCATGCCGGCCGAGGTGATGATTCGCACCGGCGAGCGCACCTTTGCCAGCTATATCGCCAAGCCGATCAGCGATATGCTCTCGCGCGCCATGCAGGAGGACTGATGAAACCGCCGAGCCATCGCCTGACGTGCAACGCTGGAAAAACGCCGCGGATACTTGCCGCGGCGCTTGCCAGCGCCATCATAAGCGTGCCGCTCTACGCCCAGGGCACCGGCCTGCAAACGGGCGCGGATAGCGCATCCACAGGAAATCGCGCATCGGAGGAAAATCGCGTAGCGCCAAGCGGGCAGGCCGTAGCGGAGTTTACTGCCCTTGAGCAGGCCGCCGGCCAGGCGCCGGGCAAGCCCATACTGCCCTCGCTGCCGGGGCTTTTTGCCAAGGCCCTGAAGCACGACGCCAAGCTGGCCGAGCAGCGCTACAGCCTTGAGGCCACCCGGGAAGAAAAACCCATTGCCCGCTCGCAGCTGCTGCCCCAGCTCAGCGCCAGCGGCGGGTATCTATGGCAGGACACCACCAACGTGCAAACCGAGCGCGACGACGACCCGCGCACCACGTCTCGGCCCGGCGAGTACACCGAAGACTACTGGCGCGTGCAGCTGTCCCAGCCATTGTTCAGCCTGGAGCGCTGGCGCAAGCTGGACGTGGCCGACGCGCAGATCGACGCCGCCGAGCTTAAGCTGGCCGCCGCTGAGCGCGATTTGGCCCTGAGCGTCAGCGAAGCCTACGTGCAGGCGTATTTGGCCTCTCAGCGGCTGGGGCTTTTGGACTCTCAGCAGGAATCGCTCAAGCTGCAGCAGCGCCAGGCCAGCCGCGCCTACGAGCTGGGCGTGGGCAACCGAGTCGATTTGCTTGAGTCCCGCTCCCGGCTGGATCAGGCCATTGCCGATACCGTCGAGGCGCAAAACGAGCTGGACAACGCCTTGAGCGAGCTGGAGCGTTTGACCGGTGTGCGCCCGCAGATGCGCCGGCTGGCCCTGGGCGCGCTTGACGAGGTGGTGCTCAAGCGCCAGTGGGGCAAGCCCGGCGATTGGCTGAGCCGCACGGCCAATAACCTGGACGTGGTGCGTGCCCAGAAAGAGCAGCAGGTCACCGAGGCCGACACCACCACACGCCGCGCCGGCTATTACCCGGAGATGAACCTCAACCTGAGCTACAGCGACCGCGACAGCGAAGACGAGCTGCGCACCAGCGAAGACTACACCGCCCAGGTGGAAGTCAGCGTGCCGCTCTATCAGGGCGGGCGCACCAACGCCCGCGTGCGCCAGGGGGAAAAGCGCATTCGCGCCGGCCAGGCCGCCGTGGACAACCAGCGCAACCTGGCCGCCCAGCAGGTGCGCAAAAGCCTGCGCTCGCTCAACGGCGGCATTCGCCGGCTGGATGCCCTGCAGAAAGCCATCAACTCCAGCCAGCTGTTCCTAGACGCCGCCCAGCGCGGCGAGCAGCTCGGCCTGCGCGACCTGGTGGACGTGCTTGACGCCCGCGCCAGCCTCTACGACCAGCGCATCAAGTATGTCAACACCCTGGGCGACTACGTGCTGCAGCGGCTCAAGCTGCAGTCGGCCGTGGGGGATCTGTCGAGTGAAGACATGACCGATGTGATGGCGCTGCTTTTCTCCATGACTCGAACGGCGGATGCGCCGGAAAACACCGCGCAGCCCCGGCCGGCCAGCGCGGGCTAGCCCATGAGTGCCGCCCGAGCCGTACAAGGAAGCGACTGGCTGCGCCGCGCCATGCGCTGCTTTGACGCCGGCATTGCCCTGCTGGTGGCCATGGCAGCGCTGTGGCTGTTGCCCAGGCCGGGCATGGACGGGCACGACTATCTGTTTCTCAGCCTGATCGGCAGTCTGGTACTGCCCGCCGTGGGCGAGCTGCTGGGGCTTTATCAGCCCTGGCGCGGGCGCAGCCTGTACACCATGCTCGGCGTCTACATTGCCAGCTGGCTTGCGACCGTTACGCTGCTTAGCCTGCTTTTGGTCATGACCCACAGCACCCAGGATTTCTCTCGGCTGTGGATGGGCGTGACGGCGTGCGGCGTGCTGATAACCGGGATAGCCATGCGCGCCTGTTTATACAGCTACCTGCGCCGCCTTCGTGCCCGGGGCGGCAACGTCAAGCGTGTACTGCTGATTGGCCGCGAGCAAAACGTCGCCCGGCTGGAAAAACGCCTGGCCCATGTGGCCCATGCCGGCTATACGGTTCACGATGGCCTGGTAGACGACGGCAGCGACGCCTTTATTCAGCGCGTCCGGGCGCTGGCAGGGCAAAGCGCTTTCCACCGCGGGTTCGACGAAGTCTGGCTGGGCTATTCGCTCAGCGAAGGCGAAAAGATTCGCGTGATTGCCACCGCACTGATTGGTGTACCGGTCAGCGTGCGCTACTTCCCCGATCTAACCGATATTCGCCTGCTCAATCATCGTATGGCCCAAATTGTCGGGCTTTACTCGCTGGAGCTGAACTACAGCCCGCTGGACAGCACACCGCTCAGGCTGATTAAAAATCTGGAAGATCGGCTGCTGGGCGCGCTGCTGTTTATCGGCTTTTTGCCCGTTATGCTGCTGATCGCGACCGCGGTGCGCGTGCGGATGGGCGGGCCGGTGCTGTTCAAGCAGTATCGCCACGGCGTCGACGGCAAGCGATTCAAGATCTACAAGTTTCGTACCATGTCGTCGCACAGCGCGACGCATACCGCACAGGCCTGCCACGGCGATGCGCGCATTACCCCGCTTGGGCACTTTTTGCGCCGTACAAGCCTGGACGAACTGCCCCAGCTTTATAACGTGCTGCAGGGGCGCATGTCGCTTGTCGGCCCGCGCCCCCATGCCATGGATCACAACGAATACTACAAAGACGCAATCGAAGACTACATGCAGCGCCACCGGGTTAAGCCCGGCATGACCGGCTGGGCCCAGGTACACGGCTGGCGCGGCAGCACCCAGGCGCTTGGCGATATGAAAAAACGCGTGGAGTACGACCTGTACTACATCGACAACTGGTCGCTGGGGCTGGACATCAAGATACTGATGATGACCTTGGTCAAGGGGTTTGTGAATGGTCAGCCGTGAGCATGGCGGGATGTTAAAGCCTAGTGCCAATAGCCCCGATGCATGGAAAGCTGACGCTTGAGCCAGACTGGCAGTCGGCGCTCAGCGCGGCCCAGCCGATAGCCTGTGTATTTCAACAGCGTACGCAGCCATGCTTCAGGCAGCCGCCAGGGCGCGTAGCGCCAAAGGTAACGTATCTCACTGCGCACAAAGCGCGCGCCTTCGCCTTCCGGCTTGCCCAGCCTCTCCAGCAGCCAAGCCTCTCGGGCGTGCAGCACGCCGATGTCAAAATAGCGTTTGGCTTCCTGCGCCAGTGAATAGTTATGCGAATGATACACGCAGGCCTCGGCGCAGTAGGCCAGGTGCCAGCCGTGCTGTAAAAGCCGCGCGCCGGCAATCATGTCCTCACTTAAAATCGTTCCGTGAGGAAAGCCCCCCGCTTCAATCAGTGCTTGGCGGCGATAAGCGGCAAAGGAGTTGGATAAAAACGCCGTCTTGATCCCCAGCCGGGGAATATCGGTCGTGCTGACGCTGTACGAGTGGGCGGGGTAGTTGAATCCCCGCGCATGGGCAGCGATGGGGCTGGCGCCCTTATGGGGCAGCTGGCGGCCAAAGGCTGCGCCTACGGCGGAATCGCTAAAGGCGGCTACGAGCCGTTCAATCGCGTCGGTCTCGGCAAGCAGTGCATCCTGGGTGAGAAAGACGACGATATCTTCTTTCATCAGGTGCAGCATCTCATCACGGGTTTTGCCGTGGCTAAAATCGATCCGGTCAATCACTCGCACCCGTGCGCCGGCCCGGCGAGCGAGAGTAGCCGTAGCGTCGGTGGAAGACGAGTCCACCACGTATAGCGTCACATCACTTAGCAGTGGGGCTATACGCTCCAGCCACTCCGTCCAGCCGCTACCGGCGTTAAGCGTCGGTACGCACATCGCAGCCGAGAGGGAAGTAGGTTGCGAGGGTGATGAAGCCGTGATGGGTGAAGATCCAGTACAAAAATAGGCCAAGGCGCTCTCCAGAGGCCGATATGTGGGGATAGCCAGCATATTTTAAGCTGTAATGCAGCCTGAGTGTTGGGAGGAGTGCACGTATTATGGCATGATACGATGTTGATCTGAGAGGTCTGCCCGTTTCTGTACTTACGCATGATGACGATCAACGGAGCAAACCAAAGCGCCTCGTATACAATGTTATTACCTGACAACGCCTCCGGCTTTGGAGTAAAAGGATGCAATACAGCGCATGAACATCATCCGGAGAAAGGTGCGCACTTTTCTGCTGTTGCTGAAAGAGGGAGACTGGCAGGGCATTGCAGAGCGTTTGGTGCGCCGCCTGGGGCCTTTGATACCCGGAAAAGCTCTTGACCATCACCCTGTTATTGATGTTTCGCTCCCCGGAGTTGACATCATCTGTACACCGCACACGCGCTTTGTTGCTCAACGTGTTAGCGTATCATTGGTGGCTCTGGGTATCACACCGGTGCGTATTCTGGACACCCCACCGGCACGCTATGCTCGGCGGCTGCATATCGTCATATGCCCGCAAATGCCGATGAAGCTGCCGCACTGCTATATTGCTTTCCAGATGGAGCAGTCAGTCAGTTCTCGCTGGTTTAACGAAAGCTACCGCAAACGGCTGGAAGGCGCCGTCGCCATTATGGAATATTCGCTTTATAACGTTGCTTACCTTCAGGAGACGTTTAAGCTTTCACATCAGCAGATATTTTATACGCCCATCTCTAATCTGCCGGCAGGCTGCCTGGACAAAGGTCACCAGGGCGACGTCTCGTCGCTGGCTGATAATAACACTGCCAAGATGTACGATGTGGCCTTCTATGGCGATGCTAATACGCCAAGGCGTCAGGCTTTTCTCAATGCCTTGGAGAAACATTATTGTGTTTTGCGGATCAGTGAAATCTTCGGAGATGAGCTTTATATTCAGCTAGCCAAAGCCCGGCTCATCGTTAATGTTCATTACTACGAAGACGCGCTGCTGGAAACTACCCGGCTATACGAGTGCTTGTCGCTAGGGCATGCAGTAGTGTCGGAAAAGAGCGTTGATATGGAAGAGCATGCGACGCTGCTACCTTATGTCACGTTTACGCCCATTGGCGATATAGAAGCCATGGTGGCTGCGATAGGCAAGCGCCTGGAGACGCTGTCACCGAATTCCTTCCCGACGTTACCGAACGATATTGCCCATTTCCACTTTTATTTCACCCGGCTGATGGTGGCGCTGGATCAGGCGGATGCTTGTCAGCTGGATAATATCGCACCGCCGATTGACCCTGAAGCGCTGTCTCGGGGGGTTGGGCTCTCCTTGCCGGAAACTTATCAACGTCGCGCTGTTTTCCAGGCTGAATTTCCCGATTATCCGATATTCCCCGGCTTGCGACATGCTCAGGGTTGGCGTGGTTGTGCGCTAAGCTACCGCTATATGGCCCGGCAGGCACGTGCCTGCGGGCTTAATGCCATGGAAGTGCGCGAAGATGATGTCTGTATGGATGCTGCTGCCCGGCAGCGCTGGGCGAGGGCCTGCCGGCTATTTGATGAACGGCCCGAGCTGGACGTGCTGTCCGGTCTTATGGCTGATATTGCTGACGATGTTGCGATACTGGAAAACTTCGAATACGAGGGCGAGCACTATATTGTCATCAATCGCATGACAAGTACGGTATGCAATCGTTACGGCACCCGGGCTATGGGCGCGCTGGCGGATTGGCCTTTCGAGGACAACAACGCAGAACGCAACACCATTGATCGTTATCTGGAAAGGCTGGGGCTTTCAGTGCTGGTTCCTCTGCCATTTATTGTTCAGCATCGGGCCGATAGCCACTCCACCCTGTGGCATTTTCAGAATACAACCTATGACGCGCTGATTGAGGCCAGCGAAAAGCGCCTGATGAACTTGGCCCGCCAGTCGTCAATCAACCATAAGGGCGTTTGATGTCAGCTAATTTGCCCAGTACCACGCCGTTATTTATTGTTCGTGATGTATACCGGCATCGCTACCTGCTTAAAACGATGCTTTGGCGCGAGATACACGGTCGCTACAGAAGCTCATTACTGGGCGTATTATGGTCCTTTATTACTCCGTTATTAATGCTGACGGTATATACGTTTGTTTTTACAGTAGTATTTCAGGCACGCTGGAATATTGAAGCCGAGCACGGCAGAGCGACTTTTGCCCTGGTGCTGTTTGCCGGGCTCACTATTCACAGCCTGATGGCAGAAGTGCTTGGGCGTAGCCCGGGGCTTATGTACGAGCACGGTAACTACGTCAAACGGGTCGTATTTCCCTTGCAGGTATTGCCGCTGGTTCCGTGTCTGTCGGCGCTGTTTCATTTCTTTATCAGTGTGATTGTGCTGCTGATGGTTATGCTGCTGCTGGGCCATCCGCTGCACTTGACCATCCTATGGCTGCCGGTAGTGGTAGCGCCGCTGTTACCCCTGCTGGCAGGCATTGGCTGGCTGCTTTCGGCGCTGGGCGTCTATGTTCGTGATATCAGTCATGTGTCGGGCCTGTTGATCACGGTGCTGCTGTTTGTCTCCCCGGTGTTTTTCCCAGCTGACGCGCTAGGCGACACATTTCGCCAGCTGATGCTGGCAAATCCGCTGACTATCATCATTGAGCAGACACGTGCCGTGTTGCTTTGGGGGGAGCCCCCCAGCGTCTTGATGCTGGCAGGCTACAGCGTGGTTTCCTGCGCTGTCGCCTGGATTGGGTATGCCGTGTTCCAGAGAGCCAGAGGGGGGTTTGCCGATGTGCTCTGACGCGAGTGGAGTGCCGGAGAAGCGGGAAGATATTGCTATCCGCCTAGTTGGGGTCTCCAAGCATTACCGGCTTTACCCGTCAACGCAGGCCAGGCTGAAAGAGTGGGTCTGGCGTCCGCTCAAGCGCAGGCTGGGACGCGAAGCCTCGCCGTACTATCGTAATTTCACTGCGTTGGACAGCATTAGCGTTGAGCTGCCTAAAGGTCACACGACAGGGATTATCGGACGCAATGGTTCTGGCAAATCGACTTTGTTGCAGCTGATTTGTGGGACGCTGCAGCCAAGTGAAGGCAGGGTGGAAGTCAACGGTCGCATCGCTGCGCTGCTGGAGCTGGGTGCCGGATTCAACCCTGAGTTCACCGGGCGTGAGAATATCTTTATATATGCCGCCATTATGGGGTTATCACGCGCCCAGGCGGAAAAACGCTTTACCGATATTGTGGCCTTTGCCGATATTGGTGCCTTTATTGAACAGCCGGTCAAGGCCTACTCCAGCGGCATGCTGGTGCGCCTTGCCTTTGCCGTCATTGCCCATGTAGATGCTGATATTCTCATTATTGATGAAGCCCTGGCCGTTGGCGATGCTTTTTTTGTACAAAAATGCATGCGTTTTCTGCGGCGCTTTATGGAGCAGGGGACCGTGCTGTTTGTTAGCCACGATAGCGCCGCTGTTACCAGCCTGTGTGACCACGCCATTTGGCTGGATCAGGGAAGTCTGCGTATGCAAGGCAGTGCCAAGGCTTTGACGGAGCACTATCTGGCAGCTCGCTATGCCGAAGAAAATGCGTCAAAGGCTGCGCCTGTGCCGGCCGTCACTGCAGCGGCCGAAACTAATATACCGTCTCCTATGCCGGCACCGCTGGATTACCATGATGCGCGCAAGTCGTTGATCAATGCCAGCCCATGGCGTAACGATCTGGAAGTTTTTGCGTTCAAGGAATCTCAAAATAGCTTCGGGCAAGGCGGCGGAAGTATCAGCCATGTGGCACTGCGAGATGCGCAGGGCCAGCCGTTGCGTTGGGTTGTTGGCGGCGAGCCGGTATCGCTGCACGTTGTCTGTACCGCCCATCTCTCCATGGACGGCCCTATCGTTGGTTTTTTATTCAAGGATAGGCTGGGTCAGACGCTGTTTGGCGATAATACCTTTCTGACACACAGCGAGCTGAGTGTTGAAGCAGGCCAGAATTTTGAGGCCGAATTTACCTTCGTCATGCCCACTTTACCCCAGGGGCAATACAGCATTGCTCTGGCGCTGGCCGAAGGCTCACAGCAAGATCACGTCCAGCATCAATGGATACACGATGCTTTGTTGGTGGAGTCGCACTCCAGCTCCGAATCGACAGGGCTGGTCGGTATCCCTATGCATCATATTTCTCTACAAGCCTCCCATGCGCAGCCTGCGCCCCGGGCTACCGCCACGAGGAGTTCATCATGATAGCCCCACCTGTTGCTCTTGATTCTGCGCTGCTGTTTGCCCCGGAACGTATCGTCTGGCCGGCTAACTGGGCTGGTCATATACCTTTTGCTGCCTTGCTGATTGCCCGTCATAAGCCGCGTGTGCTGGTAGAGTTGGGAACGCATAACGGTTTTTCTTACAGCGCCTTTTGTCAGGCTGTTCAGGAAAACAGCCTGAATACTTACTGTCACGCCGTGGATACCTGGGAAGGAGATGAACACTCCGGTTATTATGGCGAGCACATCTATCAGGATATCAAACGCTGGCATGACGCTCGTTTTGCCGCTTTCTCCACGCTGCACCGCACCACTTTCGACGAGGCAGCGACGGCGTTTGCTCCTGCCAGCATAGATCTTTTGCACATTGACGGACTGCATACCTACGAGGCCGTACGACACGATTTTTATACGTGGCTTCCCAAGCTGTCTTCACGCGCGGTGGTTTTGTTTCATGATACTGAGATAAGACAAGCAGATTTCGGGGTCTGGCAGTTCTGGAAAGAGATATCAGTCGACTACCCCCACTTTTCTTTTACTCACTGCAACGGTCTGGGCGTACTGCTGGTTGGAGACCATCCGCCTGCTGAGGTAAAAGCCCTGTGCAAGGCATTTTCGCTGCATGGCCAGCACCTGCAGCAGCTATTTGCCCGCTTGGGCGGTAACGTTGAATGGCAAGCTCGTAGCCGCGAGCTTAAGCGTCAATTAGACCAGCAGCGCGAACACGATGAACGTGAGAAGAAAGTACTGCGCCAACAGCTGGATCATGCGTGTATGAATATACAAAAATTGCTGAACTCTAGAAGCTGGCGCATAACGCGTCCACTTCGCGCGCTCGGCCGCTGGGTTCCCTGAATGCCTCAACGGCAGCGTCTTCCCGGGTTGGATGCGGTCAGAGCCATTGCCATCATGCTTGTGGTCTTTGCCCACGGCGTATTGCTCGCAGCGCCGGCCATTTCCTTTCAGCTGCGCTCGCAGCTTTTGTATCTGGGGGGCTACTTCGGCGTCGAGCTTTTTTTTGCCCTGAGTGGCCTGCTGATTGTAGGCGGTCTTTTACGCCGGCTGGACAAACGGCCAACGCTCACCCGCGGTGATATGCTGGCCTTTTGGCAGCGTCGCTGGTGGCGCACGCTGCCCAACTATTTTGTCTTTTTATTACTTAATGCCACTTTGTTTGCTGCTTGGTTTAACGCCCCAGCGCCTGATGCAAGCTATGCTGTGTTTGCGCAAAATTTCGCTTGGCCGCACCCGCGCGCTATGCCCGAGGCCTGGAGTTTGGCGGTAGAAGAGTGGTTTTATTTGCTGCTGCCCTTGTTGTTGGCGGCAAGCCTGCTGATACGACCCGTTCCATGCCGGGCCGTACCGCTGCTGCTGGCGTGCTGGATAGTGGCCGCTACTGTGGCCCGCTTTACCGTTGCAGGCTGGGCTGAGCCCAGCTGGGACAGCGGGCTGAGAAAAATCGTGCTGCTGCGCCTTGATGCCATTGCCTGGGGTGGGCTGGTGGCGTGCTGGCTACACTACTGCCGGGCTCGCGCTCGGCGCACCGCCGCCCGGGCGCTGGATTTCGGGCTTTGTGTACTGGCCGGCTGCGCGCTGTGGCTAAGCGTTGGCGTAAGCCAAGGCTTTCAGCCCGTGCTGGCCTGGGCAGGTCTGTTTACGGCTACCGGCGCCGGCATTGCTCTTTGCCTGCCCGCCGCGGCTCTGTGGCAGCCGGGCCGCCTTGGCGCCTGGATTATCCGCCCCGTTACTTGGCTTAGCCGCATATCCTATTCGCTTTATCTAGTGCATTTTTCGTTTGCGCTACCGCTGATGCAGCGGGAGTCCCTTGCCGCTGCCATGCCCCTTGTATGGCGGCTGGCAGGCTACGCAGCGGTTAGCCTGCTGGGCGCCTGGGCGGCCTATCGGCTGGTGGAGCGGCCCACGCTTGCGCTGCGTGATCGTATACTCACCTCCCCAAGGCGAACCGCTGGCGGCGCTTGATTTTCTATGAGTATTGATGCACCTTTGCGCAGTGGAGCACGCCACGTGTTTCATTCCGGTTATGCAGCCTCGGCAAGGGCCTACCGAAAACAGGGGCTTAAACCGGAAATTTTAGACGCGTAAGCGTCAGCATATGCATATGTTGTGCAAAAGGAGAAGCCAGAATGGCAATTGAGTTTAACGCAGACTTTTACCTGCAGAGCAAATTCGACCAGCTGCAAAAAGCCGGCCAGCTGGAAGAGTTTGGCCTGACCGACGTTGCAAGCCTCAAAACCTTTTTTGAAGACAACGGCGTAGACGCCGAGCAGCACTACCTCGACTACGGCATGGCAGAAGGCCTGAACCCCAGCGCCGAATTTGACACCGGCGCCTACCTCACTGCCAAGCTGGCCGAGCTGCAAAACACTGAAAAGTACGGCGATACCTATGCCGACTTCACCGTGCAAGACGTTGTTGACGTTTTCCAAGCGTCTGACCTTACTGCGCTTGAGCACTTCAACACCTACGGTAAAGACGAAGGGCTCGAAGCAACACCGGTTGGCAGCACTGGCACACCTTCAGACCTCACTGAAGCTCTGGAGCAGTACGAAACTGCCATCGACGCACGCGACACAGCGTTCGACGAGTTCGTCGAAGCGGCTGAAGGCGCAAACCTGCCCAAGTACGCCGATGACGTGAAGGCAGACGACTACATCGCCGACTCCATCGAGGGTGCGGAAGATGCTCTGGCGGGTGCTAAAGCTGACCTGTCCGGTGATCGTGATGAGAATGTTGCCACGGCTGCTTCTTCTGCACTCACTCCTACATCTGGTAGTGCTGATACCGGGTTTGACGGCACTCAATTCAGTGCAGCGAATCAGCGTGACGCTGCTGATGGTTCCAACTTCGCCAAATTCTACAACGAAGACCTGATCGAAGACGGCCAGCGCCTGTCCGACGCACGTCTGGAAGACGTTGTTAATGAAGCGCAGACCGCTCTGAACAAGGATGGTGTGCGTTACAATGAAGACGGTGAGGTGCTTTTCGAGGCGACGTCTACAGAATCCTCTACTACGGGTATCGAGGTAGGCGACTTTGTCACCGGTAAATACGACAGCAACGGTGATGTTGTAGCTGGTTCTACCTTGTCATCTACCGATGTAGTAGCCGACAAAGACGTATACACCGCTCGTCAGCTGCAGTCCAAGATGAACGCAGCACAAAGCGATCTGGACGGCGACATCAACCGCAAGGGCAGCAACCTTGACCTGGGCGGCGAGCTCAACGCGGCGATTGCTTCGTTCCTGGAAGACAACAACGACGTTGCCGGCCTGGATACTGTTCGTAGCGACTACAACGATTGGGTTGAAGCGATCGAAAACGATGAGAGCGCTGCTACCATCGATGGCCTTGCCAGCACTTGGGCAGGCAACGTTGACTCTGCCATCGAGGGTGTATTCGAAGACGTCGATTCAGCAGGCACTGATCGTGGCGACGCGGACACGGACAACGTTATTGAAGGCGTATCAGACAGCATCGTGACGCTGCTGGATACCCTGGACGACCGCTTCGAGAAGCAGGAAACAGTAGCGAACGCAACAGACAACCTGGGTAACACGCCGACCGGTTTCGACTTCCTGCTGGCGACCGCCATGCAGGACGATCGTGACGGCCTGATTGCCAAGGAAGAAGCCGCTTCCGAGCTGGTTGACACCCTGGAAGGCCTGAAGGGCGATCACGAAGCCGCTGTCTCCGACGTCTCCGACGCCGCTGACGAGCTGGGCTACGAGGTGAAAGAAGCCGACGACGGCATCCTCTTCGGCGAGGCCGACACCGACGACCTGTTCACCTTCGATACCGAAGCGCTCGAAGACCTCGGCTTTGTCAGTGTGACGCTGAACGAGCTGGAAGCAGGCGACGCCCTCTTCTTCGGCACCGAGGTTGAGCAGGGCAACGACATCGAAGCCGGCGACAACAACGCGCTGGAGCTCTTCGTGACCACCAACAACGCCGACGACACGGTCCTGGAAGTGGAAAACTCCGCTTACGGCAGCGAAGAAAACGACACGCTCGCCGTGACCCTGACCGGTATCAGCGAAGACCAGGTCAGCTTCGACGACGGCGTTCTCGCCATTGCCTAAGACCCCGTGTCTTCTGCATGACTGAGGTCGCTCAGTAACGCCAGGCCCGCCTCTCTTGAGGCGGGCTTTTTTCTTGTTATCCCGTCACCTCTACCGGTTTTTTATGGCGACTTCCCGTTCCCTGCGCTCGCTGAGCGAGCGTCGTACCCGGCGCCTGATGCGCGTGCGTACCGACCTGCCCGGCGAGACCCGCGCCGATACGCTGTATTTCCAGGCTCTCACCGCCCTCAAGGCCGATGATCACGGCACGGCCGTACAACACCTGACCCGGGCCCTGCGTCACGATCCCCTCCACTCCGATGCGATGGAGGTCCAGGCCTACCTGCTGGGCATGCACGGCAAACGCCAAACGGCCATTCGCCTGCTGCAGAACGTCATCTTCCAGCGCCCCGACGAGTCGGGCATGTACCAGCAGCTCGCCGAGTGGCTGGCCGAGGAGGGCGATACCCGCGCGGCCGCCGCCGCCATGCAGCGCTGTGTGCAACTCTCGCCCAACGCCGAAGCCCCGCGCCGGTTTCTGGCGGGGCTGTTCGGCAAGCTGGGCCACGAGGACCATGCGGCCCACTGGGCGCAAAAGGCCGTCAGTGCCCAGGCCTTTACCGTCAGCGAGCCCACCGACGAGCCCCGCCTGACGATGATCCTCCTGCAGACCGCGGTGGCCGGCAACATCACCCTCAACGGCGCTCGGACCCTGTACCAGAACGGCCACGTCAACTGGCCCGCCATGCTCGACCGTCGGCACATCCGCGTCATTCGCCTGCAGGTGGACAGCCTCGATCGCCAGCCCGAACTCGTCCGCAAGCTGCCCAAGGCCGATGTGATCGTCAACGGCATGACCATTGCCGAGCGCTGCGAGACCGGCCTCAAACAGGCCGAACGCCTGGGCGAGCGCCTGTCGCTGCCGGTGATCAACCGCCCCGAGGCGGTGCGCGAGACCGACCGTATCAAGGTCCAGGCGCAGTTTGCTCAGCACGACGGCATGCTGGCTCCCCGCATCACCCTGTTCGAGGCACCCGACAGCCACCGCGTCGCGGCCTTTCGGCAGTGCGCCACCGACAACGGCTTTACCCCGCCGATCATCGTGCGCAATCCCGGCGTGGACGGCGCCCAATACACCCGACTGATCCCCTCGCTGGACGACCTCACCGACGACCAGCTGCCCGACGGCGATCTCTACCTGATACAGCACCACGACGTCTGGTTCACCGACGCGCGCATCCCCGACGCCCGGATTTACCCCAAGTTTCGCGTCGTGCTGGTGGGCGAGACCCTTTATCCGGCCCACCTGCGCTTTGCCCTGGACACCTACAACGTCCACAACGCCAACTCCCCCGTGGCCATGCAGGAGCACCCCTGGCTGCAGGATGAGAGCGAACGGTTTTTGGCCGATCCCGAAGGTTACCTCCCCGAGGGGCAGTGGGAGGCCATGCGTCAGGCGCTGCTCGACCAGCATCTCGACTTCACCGGGGCCGACTTTGCCGTCTCCACCGAGCCCGACACGCAAGGGCAGCTGGTGATCTTTGAAGCCAACCCCGGCATGCGCTCCTGGCTCACCGACCTGCCCGAAGACGATTCGGTCCAGCACGCCTGGCAACGGATTCTTACGGCCTTCCATGAACACTGCTGCCGCCGGGCCGACGTCAACGCCTGGGATTTTCAGCTGCCTTCGGGCAAGCCTGCCAGGGCTCCAGCACTGGCCGAGCTGCAGCACGCCCTGGATCGCCACTCGATACACAACGCCGCCGGTCAGGCCGCTCGGCTCGCCCGCGCCTATCCGCGCGATACCGCAATACGCCGCCAACACGGCGAAAGCCTCTCGCTGCTGGGCCAGGACCGACAGGCCCTGGCGATCCTCACCCCGCAGGCCCGCCAGCACCCCGGGTCCATTGACGCCCACACCGCGCTGGTCGACGCCTACCTGCGGGCGGGGCAGTGGCGCGACGCCCATCGCCACCTCAAGACGCTGAATAAATCCCAGCGCCAGAACCGGGCCATCCAGCGCCGGGAAGTGGCGATCATGCTGCAATCCGGCGTCGAACAGCCCGGGATACTCCAGCAGGCCCTGGCCATCACCGACCGGCTTCGCAAGAACAGCGCCCGGGACATCGAACTGCTGCGCTACCGCTCATCGCTGCAGGCCCGACTGGGAGACAGCGACACCGCGCTGGACGGCTTTGCCCGAGCCAGCGTATGGCTCACCGAGGCCCAGGAAAACGCCCCCGACGTCACCCTGGCCCCGACGAAAACGCAGCTGCTGATCGACTGGGCCGACGTTCTCGTGCGCACCAACATCCCCGGCAACCTCAGCCTGGCCTGCCACACCCTCTGGGAAGCCTGCCAGCAGCGCCCGTACTCCCGGCATACCGTCACCGCCTGGGAGCGCTTGAAAACCGTCCTGCCGCAAAGTCCCGACGCCGAGCACCGGAACCTGGTGGCCCTGCACGCCACCATGAACCGCATCTGGGACGGGTACAAAGGCGAAAAGCTCGACGTCAGCTTCGGCGACTTCGGCCTGCCGTATCAGAGTTTTGAGCCGCTGTGGCTGCCCGGCACCCGGCCCGCACACTATCGCCTCGACCGCTACGGCCTCGCCGAGCACCTGCCCGATAACGCACGCGCGCTCGACATCGGCTGCAACCACGGCTACCTGCTCATGGGACTCGCCGATCATCTGGCAGCGGGCGAAGGGTTCGACATCTCACAGGCCTGTGTGGACGTGGGCAACGCCGTGGCACAGCACCTGGGGCACGACCATATCCAGCTGACCCACCAGACATTCGACGACTTCATGGCGCAGTCACATGAAGGCTTTGATCTGGTGATCGCCTGCGCGGTACACCGCTGGATCGGCAAACCGCTCCCCGAGTTCGGCCAGGCGCTGCATGACCTCTGTGCCGACGGCGGCCTGGTCCTGCTGGAAAGCCAGGGCAGTCGTCAGATCGACGCCACCGAAGCAGGCTTCGCGGACAACGCCGAGGCCATCGCCAGCGCCGGGTTCGAGGTCATCAGGACCGGCGGCCTGTGCGACGACGGGGTCAACTACCGGGAATTTCAGGTATTGCGCAAGATCAAGCAGGGCTGACACGCGACTGCCTCAAGGGCCAGGGAAGGCCATTATGCCGCCCGAAAGCCCGCCGTGAAGGTTATCCTGCTCACCGCCGAGATAAACGGCCCAAATGCCCCGAGAAAGGGGCTTTTCCGTGGATATTGCCGTGATGTGATAGACTACCGGTCATTGCACAGGAGCACGCATGGCCACCAACCACCACGATACCGGGTACAAAGAGCTCTTTAGCCACCCTGAATTTGTCGAGCAGCTGATCGACGGCTTTGCGCCGAGCGAGATTGCCGCGCTGATGGATTTCTCTACGCTGGAGCAGCACAACGGTCACTACATTACGCCGCTCTACGAAGAAAAAATCGAGGACGTGGTCTGGTCCGTGAATGCCACGTGGGAGGGCATTACTCAGCGGGTCTACCTGTATATCCTGCTGGAGTTTCAGTCCAAAGTGGATTTACGCATGCCCCTGCGGATGATGCATTACGTCGCCAGCTTCCATGATCACCTGATCAAAAACGGCGTCACCACGGCCAGGAAGGGGTTCCCGCCGGTATTCCCCATCGTGCTCTATAACGGCAACCAACCCTGGACAGCGGCGGAAGATGTCTACGAGATGGTAAGCCCCAAGCCGCCGAGCTTCCTGCGCGCCTTTCAGCCGCATTTGCGCTATTATCTGGTAGAAGAACGT
>NZ_BAAAZT010000020.1:0-6682 GCF_039537045.1 Halomonas cibimaris
GCTCGGAAGGCTCAATATTTGAGTGCAGAAATGCCGTGATTAATAAAACCAACGTCACGACTCAAAGGGCAATTTTCAGGGCTTTCCGGCTATCTTTTGGGATCACCTATCAGGATATACCGAGCATCAGAGACCGTATCCGTCAGCTCACGTCGAGTACGTCGGGTACGTCGGGTCACTCTTCAATCCTTATACTCAAGCACTGGAAATGTCTCTATACTTGACGCATCATTCTTACAGGATAATAAAGGACATAATACCGCTACGCGGGGATACATTATCTTCTTTCCCTGCGGTCATGACCATTCTTACTATTCTGGCTAACGCTATATAATAAGAGGAATAAAAAATATACTCAGGATAGCCATTAATAGATAGAGTGATAATCACCAATACTGGATAATGGGTAATAATTAAAGGTTGAATACAGAATGCATGAATGATGATCTGTGATATATGATTGATTAAATATAGGATAAAAAATCAACTATCCACCAACTTCGCTACGCGAGGGATAACTAATCTTTTATCCCTTCGGTCTTGACTACCCTTTCATTATTCTGGCTAACGCATATATTTCAATGAATGATGATAAAAAATACTGCCATGATCCGTGATACCTCATCCTTTTATTATGCATACGAATAAAGAAATGATCGCAAAATACGCCTTCCAATGCCTTTTGCTCCCCTTTATTTCTTCCCATCATAATATCGGACTCGTGACGGGTCAGACGGGCATCAGCTGATTGATGGTCTCTGGCCCCCATCCCAGTGAAAGGGGGTGAGGCGACAGCCACTGGATCACTTTAAGGCTCTCATTACACCCGACGTACCCGACATATCCGACGATAACTGCACCGGCCTTTCCATGATCACATGAAGGCTCTCATTACACCCGACGTACCCGACATATCCGACGTATAGCTCCCCCGGCTCTGACCAGGATCACCGTGATACCTGACTCATAATGCGCGCTATTGCCCCGTTTATGGCATTTAAAAGGAGATAGAGACCAATAGGCTTATTTTTGCGAATGAACGACGATATTGGAAGGATGAAACATCAAAAAAACACCCCCTACCGTCTGGCAGAGGATGCTGAAAGCCCGTTATCAAGGAGCATCGACCGGCGTAAAGGCTATCTGCTCCAGTGCCGTGGAAGCAGCGTTGGACGCTTGCTGGAGCGTCTTCTGCGATAGATGGGCATAGCGCAACGTGACCTTGGGGCAGGAGTGCCCGAGGATCTTCTGGACTTCGTAGAGCGTACGACCACTATTGACCAGCATCGAGGCATACTGGTGGCGGCAGTCATGGATACGGAACTCCGGGAGTCCTGCCTGCTGGCGTAGGCGGTGCCATACCCATGTAATCGTCGTCAGGGGCTTGCCCGTTTGTTGACTGATGAAGAGATGCTCATGGCCGCCACACTGCTGCCAAATATCATCCAGCAGCTTGACGGCAACATCGTTCAGGGGGATCAGCCGCGTTTTCTTGCCCTTCGCATTAGCAGCGGGAATACGCCACTGCCGGGCCGGGATATCAATGTCGTGCCAGCGGGCCTTCAGGGCTTCCCCCAGCCGGGCTCCAGTGGATAAAAGCAACAGGATCACTTGGCACACGACGCGGTTATGGTCTGTATTCAGCACGTGCAGCAGGCGATTTAGCTCATCCTGCGTCAAATAGCGCTCCTTCTTGTTATCGGCATTGAAATGCTTGACGCCTTTTACCGGATTATGCTCGGCGACATCCCACTGAATGGCCAGGTTGAAGATATAGCTCAGCAGCATTAACTGACGATCACAGCTGGACGGGGCCAGCCCCTTTTCCCGGAGGGCCTGGTGGAACGTCACGACCTGCCGCCGCGTAATATGATCCAACGGGCTGTCGCCAAACACCGGCAACAGGTAGTTTTTCAGGAAGGAGACGTCGGTTTCCCAGGAGCGTTTGCGCACCTTCACGTAGGGCAGATAACGTTCCTCCACGAAGCGGGCGAACTCGGGCGTGGCCTTGCGTTTCTTCGTCTCGGCGCGAGGATCTTCCCCCAGCATGATGCGGGCCTTCAGCTGCTTCGCCTTCTTGCGGCCTTGCGGGATCGTTAACTCGGCGGTCGTGCCCAGCTTGGCATACTGCGTCTTGCCGCGTTCGTTCTTGTAGCGAAGATACAG
The DNA here is from genome assembly GCF_039537045.1 of Halomonas cibimaris. Lineage (GTDB taxonomy): Bacteria > Pseudomonadota > Gammaproteobacteria > Pseudomonadales > Halomonadaceae > Vreelandella > Vreelandella cibimaris. The sequence goes on from NZ_BAAAZT010000020.1 coordinate 2,167, forward strand.
CGTCCCCACGTGAGGATTCGTGGCCCGCAGCTCCATCAGGAAGCCGGGGAACTGGGTATCACAGTACTCGATCTTGCGCTTGCCGTCGGGGCAGCGAAGCGTTTTGATCACGGATTGACTCAAGGCTGTTTTCGGCATCATTCAGCTCCTTGGTTACTTCAGGCATGACGTCTCCGGATCGGCCCGTTTTGGGACCAATCTGGGGGACTTTTGAGGGAGATAGGCCACCCGCAGGTGGCTCAATAGGCAAGATCGTGACGTTTCAGAACATCACGGGATATGACGCCTCGACGGCAAAGACGGATTCGACGGGTTAGCTCCCCCATCGCCCCGGCATCAGCGCCCTGGATCGGGATGTCCGCTAGTCCGCTAGTCCGCTAGTCCGGTAGTTTTGGAAAACTTTTGCCATCCGAGGAACGCCTGAGCCGACTGATCGTGGCGCTGGTGAATGGCCTCCCCTGGTAAGTCGTTAAGCCGCGTTGATTCAGGATGCGGGCCACATCGCTGCCCCTTTCGATGCCTTCCTGCTCTTCCAGATGCTGTATTAGGCGCTGCATTCGCAGTTTCCAGTCACTTTGGCGCTGGGTGCGCTGCTGATTCGCCTTACCGGTGTCCTGGTGGCGGATATCGTTCAGCCGGGGGTTACCAAGCACCTTGCCGCGCTTTCGGGCCGCGTTCAGAGCCAACCGGGTACGCTGGCTTATCATATTGGCTTCGTGCTGGGCCATTGCCGCCAGCACATGGATGGTAAGCTGATCCACGTCGGGCAGGTCGCACAGCGTGAAACGGATACCACGGCGCTGCAGCCCGGTGATGAAGTGAAGGTCACGGCTGAGTCGATCCAGCTTGGCGACGAGCAATGTCGCATGGGCCAGCTCGGCATAGTCGGCGGCTTGGTGGAACTGGGGGCGATTGGCGTTCTTACCGGACTCAATTTCCTGAAACTCGGCGATGATCTCTCCCCCGTATTGGGCCAGATATTCCTGAACGGCTTGGCGCTGAGCCGTGAGACCCAATCCTGATCGGGACTGCTGCTGAGTACTCACGCGGTAATACGCAACAAACCGCCGGGGCATGGAAACAGGCATAGTGCCTCCTTTTCATAAGTTATTTATCGAATCAAAGGATATCTTTACGCAATCAATCAAGGCGCATAAAAAGCGCCTTTATGGTGGCTATCCCGAGAAGAAAACAATTCGCCATACGGCACCCGGAGGCACCGCATGGAAGATGGACGTTGTATTAAGTCAATGAGCTAAAGTCGTTAGAGTATGGATCAGGTTTCCCAGACCACATCCACGTCATAAACACCGTTGGCGTAATAGCTGAGAAAGTTGCTGATATAAAGATCGAAGAAGTCTCCGACTCTGGAAAGAGCAATGGGCGGTAAATGGCGCATCTTGCATAGCTCAACGCTGAACTCGAAGTCGATCTCGGTTAGCAGAACGTGGCGACCATCCACGGGGGTATAGCTGAAGTCAGTAATATATCCCAGTCGAAAGCTATTCCTTTCCACATGGCCCAATCGTATTTCCACGGGATGATAACCACCGGCCAGTGGATCATAGTTGGGATCACGGAATACAATCGTCATGGCCAATACCTGAGCGCCTTCAGGTTCCGGCGGTGATTGGCAATAAGCCGTTTGAATCTCCCTGAGCAAAAGTTCGATCAATGCCGGCGGCAACGGTAAAGCGTTATCGGTGGTTTGAATGGTGGGCGTGAAAGACATGGCAGTCTCCTTTATAAACGGGACCAGCTATTAGCGGCTGATCGTGGATGGCATAAACAAAAACGGCATAGCCCCAAAGTGAGCTATGCCGAATCCTGCATTTCGCTAAACGAACGTTTAGTGTGATGAAAAATCCCGACCGTTACAGGTCAGGAAAGCATTACCCTTCGTCAGTGCTGGCGGATGCGTTTTCGGGGCTTTCTGCTGCCTTTTCCAGGTTCGTTTCAGTCACACCTTTGGCGATAGGCTGCGACTCGAATGCGTGAGACGTGTCGGCATCTTCCACCTGAGCCAGATAGGCTTCCCGGCGCTTCTTCTGCTCGGCCAGGCGTTGCTGCTTAATGGCATCCTTGCGGGCCTGTTCTTTAGCGACGTGATCGGTAAGGTCATGGCCTTCCTTAATCGCGGTTTGCATCGCCTTCCAGATAGTTTCCCGGCGGCTTGCAGGACTGAGAATAAGCGGCTGCTTGTCATCGGCCACCAGTAGCCCTTCCGCCTTGAGCGCGGCACCCAGAAAGCCATGATTATTGGCTCCTTTCCGCTCGAACAGGTCTCGAAAGATAATCGCCTTGAACGGGATGACCTGCTGGTCAACGAGCTCGATCACCTGAGCCAGCGAAATCCATTCGTTGCTGAAATAGCCGCTGGACTGATTGACGGTAACTCGGCACCAGATCGCATCGGCCAGCGTGGCTTCCTCCTTGGCGATATCCGCTTTCAATAGCGCATCGGCTTGATCACGAGTGATGCCCATTTCATAGGTCAGGTGGCCCTTGCCTCGGGGACTGAGCTTCGGCGTATCGGCCTGCTTGAGAATACGAATAGCAGAAAGCGTGTCGGCTTCCGTTGTGCCGGACGTATCAACCTCGACCGTACCGGACGCCTGTAGCTCAGCGGCGTTGGTCGTATCCGTCCTGGGGGATGCGGGGGCTTTTGTCTTGGTCTTGGCCATGAGATAACTCCTTGCGTAGTGGTGGCCCGCAGTACTGCCGGAAAGGATCTGCCAGAAAGAGCTTATTTCCGGGGCGTTGCGAGCATGGAAGAGAAAATCAAAGGTGGGATCGGTAGCGATCGTTTTATGCCTCAGCGGGCAGCTTTATGGCGCATGTCCGTGGTGATGTAGGGCTCCAGCAGGCCCAGCGTGGCGGTAATCACGCCGACGTCATCCACGTACCCCACAATGGGAATCGTGTCGGGAATGGCGTCCAACGGGCAGATCAAATAGCCCAGAGCTCCCACGACGCTGGCTTTCAATGCGACGGGTACGCCGGGACTCCTGAGCAGGTAGTAGAGCAATTTGGCTCGGTAGCTCAGCTCCTTGTACGTGGTGGGCAGGTAATAGATCTTTCGCCAGAAGCCCTTTTGCGAGAAGTGCTTGCTATAGCGCTTAGTCATGGGCCTGCCGTCCCAGCGCCTTCAAGGTCGGGCAGTGCGAATCCCGGGGGAATAGCAGGTAGGTACCGCCGCCGTCGTCCTGGGTCACGGATAGCAGCAATACGTGCTGGTCGGGCGTGTTGATCAATATCTCCGGGAGGTGGATCAGCTGGAAGCGCTTGACGCGATCCATGTCGGGAATATCGTCGAAGCGGTCAGCGGCGTTCAGGACATGCAGTCGAGTGCCGGTGCTGGCCCAAACGTCGTGAGCCGTATTGGGATCATCGCCAAAAGGCAGCGTCATTAAATGATGGATAAGAAAGTCGTGCAGCGGGGCGGGAAGTACCAGCATGCTTAGCCGGCACGGGGAATCAAGCGTGGTCATATCAACTCCTTCGACGGGTGGTCAAAGGAATAATATGTGCTTGTCAGGTGGGGTTAAGACGGCGGGGATGCCATGCGCGGGAGGCAGGTAATGCGGCAAGCAAGGAAAGATCACTGCCGGAACATGGGAACGCAGAAAACGGCACTACGGACACAAAAGAGCCATGCCCCGAAGGGCATGGCCGTAAATCTTTTACAAAATACAAGTCAACTTAGAAGAAATCGATGTACGAGCTGGTGGGCTCAGGCCAGTTTTTGCTCAAGACATTGTAAATACGCTTAACCCATTCGGTATCATCGGCAGCACCTTCCCCGACATAACCGCTGCCTTCATCCCATGTTTCCACGCGGAACAAGACGTCATCCAGGTTGTCGGCTCCCACGTCTTTGCTCAGATAGGCAACCCCCTGGGTCGAAACCCGCAACTGCCAATCCTGGTCGTCGTTTTCGGATCCAAGCAAAGCGGCGACATCGCTCTCGGTAAACGGTGCGTTCAGATCAAGTGTATACGCCATTATTTTCATTCCTTATTCATGTGACGCCCCTACCCTACACGGCCCATCGCCGGTACTCCAAAGTTTTCTAATATCTTGCGTGACAGTCAACCACTTGGAAGCAAAAGAGTTAACGGAACACAGGAACGCAGAAAACGGCACTACGGATACAAAAAAGCCATGCCCCACTCAAGGGACATGGCTCGATATAGATCGCTTAAAGAGGGTCAATCAGTCGTTGAACACGGCTTCCAGGCTATCCGCCTTGAGGATATTTTCGACCCAGGCATCCAGCTCTTCCTGACTGGCTTGCTCCAAACGCTGATCGGCCCAGACCGGTACCTCGTTGAACTTTAAGATGATCAACTTGCGCAGGGTATCAATTCGACCCTGCTGCACGCCTTCATTAACGCCTTCCTGACGCTCGCGCTTGGCCCAGCTTTCCAGATTGTCTGCCAACATATCTCGATCCTCCATCAAACTTCTCAGCTCATCCACATTGACCCTGGCACCCAGCCATTTCAAATGGCGC
>NZ_BAAAZT010000021.1:0-9997 GCF_039537045.1 Halomonas cibimaris
TTATAAATTTAGTTAATATGACAATAAGCTTAGATCTCATAGCCATTGAGTTGTACTCAACGGGGTCTGATGAAATTAGTTCGAAAGCAGTATTCATCTCCAGTTCCTTCCGCTGTGCTCTATCTATAATTTAATCTTTATGCAAACACATAGATGCGGAACATTGTGTCTGTGTAGATGCTTATGATCTCCCTAAGCAAGGTAGGCGTATTATACAAGTAATTATATTTTAATTCAAATATTTTTTCCCTTAACCTTCCATAGCCCATCGCCGTAGCGTATTCCCTTGCGCCACACGCATGGTTTCCGGCCTGACCGTGGCGCGAAGCAGCAACATAACTTCCATGGTTATCAAGGGCTTGGCAACGTTTACGCATTGCGTATGGTGTATCGCTTGTTAAGGGTTATTTTTGGCCTTTGAAGCGTCCCTCCATCAGGCCGCGCCCAGGGAGGATGCAAAAAAATTCCTTTAGGAAGCAGACAAGGACTGCGAGAGGCCCTTGGGCGTGAAGTGACCAGGAAGGAAGCAAAAGGGATGGATGGGTCGGAGTGGACCGCCAAGGATTGTGTTGGCAGCGATGGTGCTTCTGTATTCAAGATAAATGCCCTGTCGTCCTGGGCCCCGGCAAGGCGTTGGAAACCCAAAGCCATCAGAACGCGATGAATGCGCTTTGAATAGAAAAGTAGATTTCCACTTTTAAATCAATAATTTACCTGACAAAAAAAAGGGCCCCAAGAGGGCCCTGATATCATCGGCTAAAACTAGCAGTTAGGTAGGCTGCGGAAGTGGCATCCCACAGTTTCCCAGCGGCCGTAGCGAAAGCGTTCGTACGTTGATACGAAAACAGTTTTGACTTTCATCGCTGATCCTCCAATTTTTGGAGGGAGGCAGCATAAAAGTGTTCAAAATCAAAACCTTAATTGCCAATACTTGAAGGGCATAAGCAATATTAAGCTATACGTTTTGACCTTGCCCATTAGCACCTCCCAGGGTGAGCCATCCGCCCAAAACGTAAGTTTTGGGGGCTCATGCTGTACAGCGACCCCGGATATCGGCTAAGATCAATGTCTCGAGTAAAGACCTTTCCTACCAGAAGTCTCTGCGGTCTAAGCCGGATGGTTTAACTTAGACACATTGCTAGTGGTACAGGAAATGCGTAAAGCCAGCCACCTCCACAGTGGCTGGCTTTTACGTTAATACCCTGTATACACCTTTCCTTTTTGGAACACTTTCCAGTAAATTTCGATTCCTCATTCGATATATTTTGCTGTTGATGTATTTACGCTCTTTCGTAATATACCCATATTCGCGGTATAAGCCGACGATGATCTCATCAAGGCTTGCAATCCCTTCATATCTTTTATTTAGCGTATTTATTATCCAGTCTTCCAGTTCGTCGGTTTTATACGCATTAAGTTGTGATTTGAGCTCGTCGGGAAGGTCTTGGGTATCCCCAATTCGCTTACCGATAGGTTGGTCGCGTAGGTTGACGTCTTCATTTTTTCTCATGCTGAGAAAGCTACAGAAATTTTTGGGGGTAGTCAACATAGGAATCGAGTAAAATTTCAAAAAGTCGTCTTTCTGCGCATCTCGTCCCCCCCCTTGAGGTCTTTATTTTGGATAAACCCATAACTACCCATGTGTGCCCATATTCATCCATATGGATGCGTTGCGTTGGCATAGCTCCTCCTCTGGTTTTAACTTAAATACTCGCTTCATTTATGTGGTCACCCACACAAACTGTCTGTCTTTTAACCAAAACCCGGACAGTTACGGCCGCCCAGGGAGCCCAACCCCATGACTGACGTCGCTTCATCTCGCGTGACCCGCCTGCGTCCGGCCACTGAAAGCCGGACAGTTCGCACGCGCTCGACCAACGACGCGGCCCGAGGTCGCAAGCACCTGACCCGCGACGAGGTGCATCGCCTGATCCGAGCAGCCAAAAAAGGCCGCCAGGGCCGGCGCGACGCGCTGATGATTCGCCTGGCCTTCGAGCATGGCCTCCGCGTGAGCGAGCTGATCGCGCTCAAGTGGCAGCACCTGGATCTGGCCAGCGGCCATACCCTGACCATTCAGCGGGCCAAGGGCTCGCTGGACGGCACCCATCCGCTCCAGGGCGAGACCGTGCGCGCGCTCAAGCGCTATCAGAATGCCACGCAGCGCCGCGACGGCTTCGTGTTCGTCAGCGAGCGCGGGGCGCCGGTGAGCGTGGCGGGGTTTCGGAAGATGCTGGCTCGGCTGAGCGAGCGCGTGCTGGGCGTGCCCTGGCACCCGCACGCTTTACGTCACGCCTGCGGGGTACACCTGATCAACAGCGGCACGGACATTCGCACGGTGCAGCAGTACCTGGGCCACGCCAACATCCAGAACACGGTGGCCTACACGGCGCTGTCGGGACGGCCGTTCGAGCGACTGACGTTTTAATCGGGTTTGGTGCGTGCCTCAAACCGTGCCAGCAAATCGCTAAAATCGCGGGGTGGCGTAGTAGCGGGCTCTGCCTCGGGCTCCACAGCGCCTGGTGCCTGGGGCGCAGGTAATGCCCGCATGGCCTCCTCTAGCTGCTCAATACGATCGGCCATGCGTTCAATCACCGCTGTTTGCCGGCGCATTTCTTCAAGTAGCGCGCTATCGCCCTGGGGTGTGTCATCGGGTGTGTCCACCTGGGACATTTTAGGGTGTGTCCGATGTGTCTGCCCTGTGTCATGCGCAGGCGGCTCACCGTAGCAACGGATCAACTCAGACATATCCAGCGTTCGCCCGTGGTCGCCAGCAACACTGTATGCCAAGCGGCCCAAGGCCATGTGGCGGTATAGCGTCTTGCGTGGTTTTCTGTACAGCCGGGCGGCGGCGGATACGCTGAACTTCATGGTGTGTCACCGAGACTGTGGCATGGGTGTGTCAGTAGGCAATGTAGCCTACCAGACGGCTAAAAGCCTGCCCCAGGCAACTCCCTACATACGCCGGCGTTGCAGCCAATAATGGATAGGTGTCACACTTAGTGTTATACTTAACATAATAGAGATTCGGCCGGTGAGGATTTTTAAGAACGCTTGGTTTGAGCGCTTCGCCCGTAAGCAAAAGCTGCCGGATGACGCGCTACGTGCAGCGATACAGCGGGCAGAACAAGGCTTGATTGATGCTGACCTGGGCGGCGGTGTGATTAAGCAGCGGATCGCCCGGCCTGGACAGGGGAAGTCAGGCGGCTATCGCACCATCGTCCTGTATCGCGAAAAAAGCAGGGCTTTTTTCATGTATGGTTTTGCAAAAAATCAGCAGGACAACATCAGTGAGGATGAAAAAGAAGCCTTTAAAAAAGCCGCTCAACACATACTTTCACTGTCTGATGCCCAGTTAAGCGCCATGATAGAGAAAGGGCAGTTTTCGGAGGTGAACGACAATGGCTAAACAGTATCGCAGCGACGCATTCGCTGCTATTCATGAAACCATGGAAGCCCTGCAAGAGGTTGGAGCCATCAGTAAGCGCACCATGCGTGACTTTGATGAATCTTGCCTCACGCCGGTGACGCCCCTGTCACCCGATGAAATCCGTGCGCTGCGTGAGCAGGAGCACTTGTCACAGCCGGTCTTTGCGCGTTATCTCAACGTCAGCAAAAACTTGGTATCCGACTGGGAGCGTGGCATTAAGCGTCCTGGCGGGCCGGCATTACGTCTGCTGACGTTGATCGCCAAAAACGGTATTCAGGCGGTCGCTTAATACTATCGGACTGCGCTTTTAAGAATGCCGGCTTTCAGTCAGTAGCCGTAGCGCAGCATCCTCATAGGATTCACCGGGCTTCGATTTGGTTTTAATGACGGCCATAGGGATGCCGTATATAGCGCCTGTGGCGTTCTTATCCTTTGTTTCGGTGCTAGCCCCAGGTTTTCCCTTACGACTTTTCTGTGGGCTTTTTGAGGCTTTTTCACCGAATGTGAACACTAGGTGTGATACTCGCCGTCCAGTTTTGCGCTGATCCCATTTGCACCATAGCGGGCTGTGCTCGTTGACTTGATCAACCGCTGGCTGAATGACTCGGCGCTTGAGGTCGCGGATGTTCGGGTAGTGCTCCCCGAGCTGTAGCGCCTCACGCAGCCATTCGAGCGATACCTCTCGCTGTCCAGCGTCGCGCCACTGGCACAGCAACTCATAGAACCGCATGCCGTGGCTACTGGTCATGGTAGCCACGTCAGCCAGGGCGTAGCGCGTGAACTGCTCCGAGAGCTGGGACAAATAAGGCACCATGTCGGTGCCGAAGCGTAGGGCTACTATGCCCTCGCTCTCCCGATACTCAACCGTCTGCACCCAGCGGGTAAGCTTGACTTTGGCATGACCGTTGCCATTGGGCGCTTCATGGAGAGTCACTTCTCGACGATATAGCCTTTCAGAGGCTGCTTTCAGGTGCTGATAGGCAGTGCCTAGCTTTGTGCCTGTGTCTTTAGCTATCTGCTGAGCGCTGACCATGTAGAGCTTCTGGTCTGTTAGCGGTTCGTTGCGGCGTACCTGTGCGATGCAGGCCAGCACAATGCGTTGTTCGTAGAGACTTAGGCGGTAGGACGCCTCAACCAATGCATTGGCTTTGTAGACCAAAGCGTGCTGCATGCTACACCCCTAGTGTGACTTTTTTATATATGTCACATAAAACCATCATTTTGTCCCTCTTTCAACCATCATTTTGTCCTCTTTTGACCATCATTTTGTCCTCTTTTGACCATCATTTTGTCCCTTTATTTCCTTTTTAACTCTTTATAATCAATAATTTATAAACGATAAAAGGGGAAAAGGGAAAAGGTACAGAAAAGAGCGCGATACGCGCTCGCCTACCCTCCAGGCGCTAAAGCGCCTTCCGCCCGGCCCTTCGGGCCGCCTAACAATGGCGCGCCCAAGGCGCGGCCCTAGGGCGCCATCGAGGCGCTACGCGCCTGGGCGCCCTAATGGGCGGCTTACGCCGCGCTAGATCCGTGCTATCGACTTGGCAACCCCTGTTTGGCAACAAGGTACGGCGGCTGGGCCAGTTTCCAAGGCGGGCGTTTAGCTGCTGTGGGTCGGTAGGACTCGTGCCTCGCCGGTTTCGGGGCGCAAGCGCCCCTTCCATCGCCGCCAAGGCGGCGATAAACCCGCTTCAGGCCAGGCGCCGACGCCTGATAATGAGGCTTTCGGCGAAAGCACCGGCAACCTCCCGCCCTGGGCGTCGGGCTTATGCCTCGAGCGTTAGCGTGATGCCGTCGTGCGCTCGATCCAGGGCACCCGAGTACGTCGTGCCGCAGGCCATGGCCACCGCATCCAGCTCGGCCGCCAGGCGGGGATCGCTATCACGCAGCAAACCGTCGCGCAGCGCTCGTTCGGGGTTGCCGTATGTCCCGCCGGGCCAGTCGGTGCTGCGGTGCTCGATGTCGCCCTGGCCGTTCGTTAAGCGGTAGCGGTATCGGCCGTTAACGCCGTAGACCTGGATTCGGCCTGTGTGAGCCATACGCGGCAGGTTGTAGGCGATGTCATGCGGCATATCCCTTCTCCCTCGATGCTCACGCGCAGCATAGCTCGGTTTATGTGAGGCAATGAATACAATATTGTTGTATAAAATTGTATGTTGTATTATACTACATACAACAAAATACGGAAAAGGAGACAGACATGGCCCTGACCCCGGAAAAAATCCACGCTGAAGCCGACAAAATCGCCGAGGCTGGCGACCGGCCCACGCTGGCCCGCGTCCGCAAAGCCCTCGGCGGTGGGTCATTCAGTACGATCTCGGAAGCGATGCAGGCGTGGCGGGAAAAACAGACCGAAGAGCACGCCCTGGCCGAAATCGAGGTGCCGGAGCCCATCAACGAGCGCGTAGAGCAGCTCAAAGCCGCAGCCTGGGATGCAGCGGTGGCCGAAGCCGAGCGTCGCCTATCAGCGGAGCGTGCGGCGCTGGACGAAGCACAGGCGCAGGCGACCGGCGAAGTCGAGGAAGCCCGCGAAGCGGTACAGACGCTCGAGGAGGAAGCGGCCGAGCGTGACCGCGAGTTAGAAGGGCTGCGCGGAAAGCTGGCAGAGGCGGAGCGTGGTTGGCGGGAAGCCGAGCAGCAGCGCGAAGCCGAATCGGCCCGTTTGTCCGAGCGTCTTAGCGGCCTGGAAGCGCGCTTGAACGATGCCCAAAACGTGATCGATCGGCTGACGGAACGCGAAGTGGATCCGTCCACCTCTCAAAAGGACAGCAAAAAGAAGCCTCGGTGAGCCCGGTCGGCCCAAGAATGACGAAGAAAAACGAGCGTTGACCTAAAAAGCTCAAAAGTGTTCAAAGGTCCACCGATAAAACAAAAAATATTGATTATAATCAACGTCTTGCTATAGACAGGGGTGCCAGCCTTTGCATGCCTCCTTGGTGGGCAAGGATGACGATAGATGACGAAGAATGTCTAAAAGGGGGCAAAGTTGACGAAGAATGACGAAGGATGACCAAGGTTAGCGAATAATGGCCAAGGCTCGCGCGCTATCTACAGCGATTTTATCGCTTTACATCTCCAGAGCAGTAAGAATGAGGAATTCGTGTATGTTTTCAGGGGTAATATAGCTGCGCTAAGCCAAAATCAATGGCTTACATAACTGTTTTGTTAAATCTATGGCTATTACCCCCTCAAAACGCGGTTGAGTGTATGGTTTGAAAAAGCTAGCTCCCCTCCCACCCTGCCCTGCCGGTGTGCGTGCACCCAATAACTCTATTTGAAACTGTGCTAAACTATTAGCCATAGAAGCCAGCCTACCCTGTCAGACAAAAACGCTTCGCGGCTTTGCTGCCAGGGGCTGGCGAGGGGCTGCGCCCCCTCGACCCCCGAAATCCCAACCCCGGAGGCAACCCATGGCGCAACGGCTTACCAAGCGTGTGACGTTACGGCTGCCTGACGACACCGCCGCCGAGTGGAAGCGGCGTGCCGAGACTGCCGACCTGTCGCTCAGCGACTGGGTTCGCCAGCGCGTTGACGGCGCCGGCGCGGTGAAGACCGGTCAGCGACGACAACAGCGGCGGTTGCGCACGCTGACAGCCGACCCCGAATTGCTGCGACAGCTCGCCGCTGTAGGGAGCAACGTCAACCAGATCGCCCGCGTGCTGAATTCGGTGGGCCTAACGCCTGGTGATCATGCGCATCTGCTCGCCGAGCTAGCCGCCATCCAGCGTGAGCTGCACCGACTTGCCGAGTTGCCCAGTTATGATCCTGACGACCAAGGCACGGAGGCACCGTGCACATAAAATTTCTCAAGCATGGCAAGGGCAGTGCGAACGGAGCTGCACGTTACCTGCTGCAAGAAAAAGATCATACAGGTGAGGTCCGAGCCGAGGTCACTGTGCTGCGCGGCGACCCGCAGCTGGTTGCTCTAGTCGCAGATAGCAGCCGGCACAAATGGGGTTATACGAGTGGTGTTATCGCCTGGGGACCCGATGACAACCCCTCTCACGCTGAGATTCAGGCCGTCATCGAGGAGTGGGAGGCTACCGCGTTCGCAGGACTTCAGCACGATCAGTACGCCAGCTGCGCCGTACTGCACCGAGATCATGACGGCACAGCCCATATTCACACGCTGACTGCTCGCGTTGAGTTGAGCAGCGGCAAAGCTTTGAATATCGCGCCTCCAGGCCATGAACGGCTTTTTGACCCGCTGCGCGATGCCTGGAATTACGAAATGGGATGGGCTCGACCCGACGACCCAAATCGCGCCAGGCGTGTCCAACCCGGCAACGAGCAGCACCGGAGCCGCCCGGACCGACACCCTCAGACCCGGACCGAGATTACCTCGCATATTGAAGCGTTGATCGCTGAAGGGCAGGTCACGAACGCAGCTGAGATCCGCGCAGCGTTGGCCGAGATTGGTCACATTACGCGCTCTGGCGCGTCATACGTGAGTGTTTGCCCGGAAGGCGCAAAAACAGCGATTCGGCTGCGGGGGGATTTATTTCGCGATGACTGGACTATTGAGCAAACCTTGGAGCGAGAGGCCCGCCGAGCGCAGAGCGATGCAGATGGTCAAGCTGGTCGAGCTGACCCAGCAGCTGCTGAACGAGCACGAGAGCGCTTGGCAGTGGCCGTTGAGCGACGTGCGGAGTACCACCGAGCGCGCTATCCACGTGTCGATGAGTGCGAGTCAGAGGCTGCAGGCCGATCGGTCGATCAGCAGCAAACAATAGATGCCGATGATCCGGCTCCAGGAGTGGCAACACGTGACAGAGTTGGAAACCCTGCTATTGCAGCAGTTACAGCAACAGCAAAGCGAATCCGAGAGGTTGGTGAACGCGCTGTCAGAACAGCTACAGCGCTTGCAGACAGCGCAGAAGGCGCAGCAGAACGAGAACGCCTCGCTTCGCCAGGAGATGCGCAACGAGCGGGAGCAAATGCAGCGCGAGATCGAGACGCTTCGCCGCGACCTTCAGCAGAGCGATCAGCAACACGCGGCAGCGTTCGACAAACTGACGCGGCAATTGAGCGAATCATCGGGGCAGCTGAGCGACTTGAAGCAGAAGTTGGACGGGTAAAAACGGCCTATCAGGCGTGGATGTTTCGGCAAGCCGAGCGTGATCGGCAAGACCGACTGGCGGCTGCATCAACACCATCGATGCCACAGCGGCCACCAGAATCACTGCGAGAGGAGCCAGGAGCGCTGGCCGAACGCATCCTACTGATGGCCAATGCTACTGAACGCTTGGAGGCGATCCGTGCTGCCGACACTGGCAATAATCTGGATTTTGTAGATGCCCTGGATGAGCAGCTCGCCGCAATTGGAGTGAGTCACCTCGGAGAGCTAACATCGGCCGCTGAGCGGCGACGAGCCGCATTGCTGGGGGAGCCGCCAGAAGAACGGAAGCGCTCAAAGCAAGAGGCGTCCCCGCTCCCTCGCTCTGGGCCTAAAGGGCCTGAGTCAGCCCGGTAAAGATTCAAGATAAGACGGATTAGAGCTAGGGCAGGATTCGTAAGGTGCTGGCATATGCCGGCAGTTAGTAGGGGTGTCCGGGGAGCAGATGCTCTGAGTATCCGTGGCATAAAACCCCGCAGGTTAAAATAGAGGCGCGACTGTAGAAGGCTTGAGCGTCTGGGCACCCTGTAGATTCGATTAAATGCTCCAAGGAAAAAGATCGAAAGATCATTACACACCCACAATAAATCTCACCAAAATAGGCTAGACTAGCGTTGATTTAGATAGCCCGCTATCTTTTTCCGAGCGCCTGAAAGATAGCGCTTGAAATTATATAATTTATTATATAATATATGGCTCGGCACTGAAAGTAATCAGTGTCGAATCCATGAAATCATGAATGGCCTAAGGGCCCCGCTAAAAAAAATTTGGCGGATTTGAAGGAGATATGGACATGAAAATCGCATACGACAACTTAAAACGAAGCAAGTGGAGGAACGAAAGCAAATGGATATACATGCGACAGATGAGGTAATATTCCTGAGCAAGCAGGTTATGAAGGATTTCTCCGACCTGGACTCTACAACCGCCCAACGGTTCTTGACGAACTTGGAAATGGCGGCCTGGGGAGTTGAATTGGAGATATCATCGCAGCATCTCGGCGGCACGGTAGGAGCTAAGGCAATCGAGTTGCGGCGAAACGGACGACCGGCTAAGCGGTGCGTCTTCGTAGTAGAACGCCCTGGCAAGGTTGTAATCTTGCACGCATATAAGAAAGCTTGCGACGGCGTTGACAAAAAGAACACGGATACCGCGAAGGGCCGCTACAAGCAGTGGCTGGAATCAAGGCCTGTAGCAGACTAACCCGTGTGTTTTTTTGGGGGGGGGGCTCCCCCCTTTTTTTTCTTCTCTAAACCCTCGTGATTCGAATATCTAGAGGGTTTTTATGATCCATCGGATTGAACCTCATATCTAGGGTATATCCCAGTTTGAAAAGTATCTCTAGTAGCATATCCACAGAGAACTTGTCTATTTTTCCATTCATGAGGTTGCTGATTCTAGGCTGTGAAACTCCTAGCTTTTTAGCTGCAGACGTTTGTGTCCAACCTTGATCT
>NZ_BAAAZT010000022.1:0-20762 GCF_039537045.1 Halomonas cibimaris
CACCGGAAGACGATGCCGTCTCGAAATCGGCGTTCGGCGACGAGCTACCGGCTCCCCGGGGCTTCAGGATGCCCAATCAGCGTTCCGGTGAATAAGCCGGGTTTACGTAGAACTTGCCGATGAGCTTCAGGCACTGCTGGGCGGCGATATGCTCGACGATCAGCGCAAGCCCGCCACCCGAGAGACCTACCGCCGCATCATCGGCGAGTGATCGCGGCCTGTTCGCCCGCTTCGGGCGAAAGCCGGCACAGCGCCCGGCCGGCCAGCACCTCGGCGACGCGCGAGGCCAGAATAGCAACGATGCCGGGATGTTCCCCTACCAGCGCGGTAGCACTGATGTCGCGGCCCGGCCGTTTTGTGGCCGCCGCGCAGATCTCGGCGATATCGCCGCCTTCCCCGGCGTGGCGCCCGGGCGAAAGAAACAGCAAAGCCAGCACCAGATGATGCTCGGCCAGGGCGTCACTTTCCAGCGCCTGGGCCAAAAGCGGCTCGTTAAAGCGGTAAGCATCGCCTTCGCGGCGCTCCATGGACGCCGGCAGCACGCGGATCGCCTCGTTTGCCAGCAGCACACTGAGCTGGCCGGCCAGGCGATTGCGCACCGCCGTCACCTCAGGGGCGGGGCTGCCATGGTCTACCAGCACCACGCTGAACGGCGCGCCGCGCGGCGCGCCGGCGCGCACGTTATCGGCCAGTATCTGCGCCAGGCGCAGATCCACCGGGGCCTGCTCGTCCACCAGCGGCTTGGCCACCGTAACCGCTACCCCGGGAAAACGCGCCTGCATCTCCCCCATCCGCCGGGGCAGATAATCGGTCAGCGCCCGGCTGGGGCCGAAGAAAAACGGAATGACGATGATTTCCTTCGCCCCCTGCGCGGCGGCCCGCTCAGCGGCCGGACCCAGGGTGATCGCCGGTTCACCGTCCAGCGCTTCGGCGGGAATCTTGTACGAATGCAAAAGCGAGGCCGCCTGTACCGGCTCACCGCAGGCGGCGCTCAGCTGAGCGGCGACTCGGCGCAAACTGTGCGTGGCGCCGGCGCGTAGCGAGCCGTTATCCACCAGAAAAATCGCGCGTTTAGGCTCTGACATGGCATCGTCCTTCTATTGGGGAATGGTGCTATACCCGCAAGCCGGCATAGCATGTGGCGCCTTAACCGCTGTACGAACCAGGAAGCACCATGCCGACATCCTCCCGGTCCACCGCCGTTTCACTTTCCAGCCTGCTGCTTGCCGTTGCCGGCGCCGTGGGCATGGCCACCATCGGGGTCATTTCACGGATTACCGGGCTAAGCGCCGAAAGCATCACGTTTTATCGGCTGGGGCTTGGCGCCTTTTTTCTGCTGCTTTATCTGCTGCTTACCCGGCGCGGCCGCTACCTGCGCTACGCGCCGGGCTGGGGTGTGGCGCTCAGCGGCGGTTTTCTCGCCGCGTTCATTCTGTTCTATGTCCAGGCCATGAACTATACGCAGATGGCCAACGCCATTTTAATGGTGTATCTGGCGCCGGTGGTATCTGCCGTCATCGCCCACTTTCTGCTGGGTGAGCGGCTAAGCAGCACCCAGATTGCCTGCATTGCCACGGCGCTTTTCGGCTTTGCCATGATGCAGGAATTTCGCCTGCAGCTACGCGGCGGCGACGACGCCATCGGCCTGGGCTTTGGCCTGCTGGCAATGCTTGCGTACAGCGCGTTTATTCTTACCAATCGCGGCCTGCCGCCGCGTCTTAACGACCGCACCGGCGCGTTCTGGCAGCTGTTTTTCGGCGCGCTGGCCATTTTGCCGTTCGCCCTGCTCAGCCCTGATGGCCTATCGGCGGCCCCCTGGCAGTGGCCGTGGCTGCTGGGTGCCGGCCTGGTGCCCGGTTTTCTGGCGCTGCTGTTTGCGGTGCTGGCCATCAACCGCCTGCCTACGGCCCTGTACGGCACGCTTGCCTACTGCGAACCGCTGGCGGTTGTGGTATTCGGCTGGAGCCTGTTCGGCGAGGCGCTGACGCCGCTGCAGCTGGCCGGCGGTGGCCTGGTACTGGCCGGCGGCATCCTTCAGGCACATCTGGGCCGGCGTCGCTGAGCGCGAAAACGCTACACGGTCAGCCAGCCCAGCACCAAAAGCCCCAGGCCCACCTGCACGATCGTCCCGAGCAGCCTGCCGCGCAGCAGCGCGCGAAACCCGCCCAGCAGCAGAAAAAGGCCCACCGCCAGCACCAGGATGCTGAAAAACGAGTCACTGATGCCAAGCGATCGGGTCAGCCCGCTCACCACGTCGTTCACCGCGGCCAAGACATTGGCAAAAAGCGAGCGTAAAAACGTCACTACCGCCTGGATGGCGTTACCGATGGCCTCGCCTGCATCGTCAAAAAATCCGCTAGCCGCCATGTCATCGCCCCTTTCGTGTTTGCAAGTGATATCGCGTTGGCAAGTGCTGGCGACCATCATCCCTTTATCCCGCCGCCGGGCGCAACGTTGGCCGACACCAGGCCGGCGCCTATAGACTTTTTTTGCATTGCATCACCGGCCCTGCCCGGGGTATTACATACCCAGCGCACGCGGGAGAGACTGCCCCGGCGCGTACGTGGCAAACGCGTACGCCGCCCGGCGGGCAGCGCCGAAGGAGCAACAGCCCCGGAAACTCTCAGGCAACCGGACCGCCTGCGCCACAACATTCCGAAGAGCGGCCGGCCTGAATGCGCCGGCACACCGAAGGAGCAAGCGCTGCAGGCGTGAATCTCTCAGGTTCAAAACGGAAGGGGCGAGCGCCAAACGCCGACCAACAGTCCGGCTACGCTTTTTTATCACCCCCTTGACCCTTTCCGGGAGCACATCATGCGCCATATTGCTGTTATCGGTGGCGGTATCACCGGTATTACCACCGCCTATAGCCTGTTGAAGCGCGGCTTTGACGTGAGCGTTTTCGAACAAAACCGCTACGCCGCCATGGAAACCTCCTACGCCAACGGCGGCCAGCTGTCGGCTTCCAATGCCGAGGTCTGGAATCACTGGCCGACCATTTCCAAGGGGCTGCGCTGGATGCTGCGCCGCGATGCGCCGCTGCTGGTCAACCCCAAACCCAGCTGGCACAAGCTTAGCTGGTTTGCCGAGTTTATCCGCGCCATTCCCCGCTACGGCGACAACACCGCGGAAACCGCCCGGCTGGCCATTGCCGCCCGCGAGCATCTGTTTGCCTGGGCCGAAGAAGAAAACATCGATTTTGACCTCAAGAATGAAGGCATCCTGCATATTTATCGGGACAAGGCCGGCTTTGACCACGCCGCCGAAGTCTCCAAGCTGCTGGCCCGGGGCGGGCTTGAGCGCCGCGCAGTCACCCAGGAAGAAATGCGCGCCATCGAGCCGACGCTTGCCGGCGAGTATTACGGCGGCTTTTATACCGAAAGCGACGCCTCGGGCGATATTCACAAGTTCACCCATGGGCTGGCACAGGCGGTAGAGCGCCGCGGCGGCAAGATTCTCTACGGCCACCGCGTACACGATCTCGGCGCCGGCCACAGCGGTGCCTGGATCACCTCGGCGGCCGACGACCAGGCCCCGGTACGCCAAACCTTTGACGGCCTGGTCATCTGCGCGGGTACCGCCAGTCGCACGCTGGCCGCCAAGCTTGGCGACCGCGTCAACGTCTATCCGGTCAAGGGCTACTCCATCACCGTAGAGCTTGACGACGACGCCTCGCAGCGCGCCGCGCCGGCGGTCAGCCTGCTTGACGATGAAACCAAACTGGTGGCCAGCCGCTTTGGGACGGATCGCTTCCGTATTGCCGGCACGGCCGAGTTCAACGGCTTTAACAAAGACATTCGCGACGACCGCATTCGTCCGCTGATCCGCTGGGTGGAGGAATGCTTTCCCTCCGTGAGCACGCGCCGGGTGGTGCCCTGGGCCGGGCTGCGGCCGATGATGCCCGACATGATGCCCCGCGTGACCCGGGGCAAACAGCCGACGGTGTTTTACAACACCGGCCACGGGCACCTGGGCTGGACGCTTTCCGCGATTACCGCAGAGCTGCTGGCCGATAACGTCAGCGCCGCGGCAGCGCCCGGGGTGGAAGCCCACGCGCGCTAGCTTTTACGGCCGCCGCACCGCCTGGCACGGCGGCCCCTCACGTTCAGCGGGCCTTGAGCGCTTCCAGCGCCGCCTCCAGAGAGGCCCGCTCGCGCTGCGCGTACAGCGCAATTTCGTCGATCACTTCTCTGCCCAGCGCGGCCTCAAACGCCGTCTGGCTGTCTCTGGTGTGGTTACCGGGGCGACGGGCGGACTCATCAACCGACGGTGAATCCGCCGACAGGTTCGACTGGAAAATGCCCGCCGCACTCACCGGAAGAAAGTCCTCATACACCATGGGCGTGGCCGCCAGCGCGCCGTCGGCAATCAGCGCCTCAATATGCGCCTCGCCCGGGGCCTCGGCCGGGCGCTGGCGGCTCCGCCGGTCAGCGTCCGCCACCCGATAGTGGAAAAACGCCAGTCCCTGGCGGCGTAGCGCGGCTTCGTCGTCGGGGAACGCGGCAAACGCCTTTGTCAGGCGCGCCTGATGGGTGGCGTTGTCCGACGTTTGGGGCTGCGCCTTCACCTCGGCCAGCAGTCGATCGTACAGCGCGCGCCCCTTGGCCGTCAGCGCCGCGCCGCGCTGCTCGATCTCGCCGAAGCGAGCGGTATGCGAGCCTGCAGCAGCGCCAAAGCGCACCGGCTCGTTAAGCGCTTTAAAGCTGGTCTGGCGCAGCAGCAGCGGGCAGCGCCTCGGCGGCGGCCCTTCAATAAGGGCCTTGGGGGTGATGCCCCGTTCGGGCATGCGCCGCTGGACTTCGTCGATATCCAGGGTGCGCGGGGTCAGATGGTTGATGTGCGGGCCGCGAAAACAGACGACATCGGCAATCAGCGGATGCTCGGCGCTGAGCGCGTCGTAGGTAGGCTTGTCCACCGTGGCATCGCTGTGCCAGCGAAACGTTTCCAGCGCCTCGGCGACAAAAGCGTCGGCATCGGCGTCGTCAAGCCCGCCCCGGACCTCGCAGCGCTCGATCAGCGTTTTGACGCCAGGGGTAAAAATGTCCCGCGCGTCAAGCAGCGCCAGCGCTTGCTGGCGCAGGGCGTCTGAAGCGATCAGCTCCGGGCGCAGCAGCGAGGTAAAAACGCGAAACGGGTTTTTCTGCAGGGCGTCGTCGGCGACCGGCCGAAACGCCGTGGAGTGCACCGGCACGCCGGCCGGGGCCAGGTCATAATAGCCCACCGGATACATGCCCATCACCGCAAACAGGCGGCGCAGCATGGCAAGCTCATCCGGGGTGCCTACGCGTATGGCGCCGTGGCGCTCCACTGCCAGCCGGTGCAACCCGCCGGCCGATGCCAGACCGGCGGCAAGCGCTTCGTCGGCGGCCAGGGTATCCCGGTTGACTTCCTCCACCAGCTCAATCAGCGCGCCGTACTGGGGCACTTCCCGGCGGTACATCGCCGACATGGCGCCGGCAAAGCGCGCGCGTATCTGATCGGGGCTTATCCACTGGCTCATAAAAACTCCTTGCTCATAAAGACTCCTTGTCAAGCTGCAACGTGTCTGCCCACTATACCCGGACGGCCGGTCATGATACCTGCTCGAATAAACCCGCTTTTTGCACCAAAGCGCCATCGCCGCGGCTCACACAATCGTTGGCTGCCCTGCATACAAGCCTGAAGGCCACGCTTTGCCGGTTTGCCAGTCAGGCAGGTAGCGCGCATACTTTATGCGTTTATTGCCTTGCGTGGCGCCGCCGGCGGGCATGAAACAACAACCCGATAGGCTCGCCGGCACGGCCGCTCGGCGAAGGGAACTTGTGATGGTTCGCAGTCAAAAACAACCGCGCCGGCAAGCGTCAGCGCCATGTGCCGACACCGCCCTGCTACAGCGCTACCGGGCTGCGTTTTTGCAGTCTCGCGAAGCCATTGTGTTTGTCCGCCGGGATCGCATCATTGATTACAATCCGGCGGCGCTGGCGCTGCTGGGCATCGAGGGCAACGCTTGCCTGCCCAAGCTGGATCTGATGCACTTTTTCCCGGCCCAGCAGCCCGGCGGTAAAAATAGCCGCACCCTGGGCAGCCTCTACGTCAAACAGGCCATGCGCCACGGCAAGGCGCTGTTCGAATGGCGCCTTCGGGCGCACAGCGGGCGCGTCTTTCCCGCCGAGATCATGCTCAGCCGGATTGACATGCCCGGCGAGGTTCTGCTGCAGGCCACCGTGCGCGATATTTCCCGGCAAAAGCGCCTGGAACAAGAGCTTGCGCGCAATGCCACCACCGACTATTTAACCGGCGCGCATAACCGCCAGCGCTTTGACGAGGAAATACGCCGAGCGCTGGCCCGGCGGCGGCGCAAACAGGTGTGCTCGGCGCTGATTCTGCTCGACATCGATCACTTCAAGCCGGTCAACGACACCTACGGCCACGCCGCGGGCGATAACGTGCTCATCGAGCTGGTGGCCCTGCTCGACGCCAATTTGCGCATCCCCGATATTCTTGCCCGCTGGGGCGGTGAAGAGTTTGTCATCGTGCTGCCCGATACCGGCCAGCGGGAGGCGCTTCAGCTGGCCGAACGCCTGCGCGAGCTGATTGCCGCCCACGCCTTTAGTACAGTGGGCCGCATTACGGCCAGTCTAAGCGTGACGACCCTGGCGCCGGACGATACGCCGAGCCGCTGTCTCAAGCGCCTTGACGACGCGCTTTACCAAGCCAAGGATCAAGGCCGCAACAAGGTGCTGAAGGCGGCACCCGCCGTCATTACCCCTTCAGCGCACTAGCGCAGCCGTTGGCGCACGCCGGCGCAGGGCTTACGCTGGTGGCCTGTCCCGCAAGGAGCCTGCATGCCTGCGCTTACCGCCCACCGATTACTCACCGATCTTGCCGCCACCCAGCGCCGCCGCCTGGCTCTGGCCGTGGCCTGCGGGCTGCTGGAAAGCGCCCTGGCGCTGCTCGCAGCGGCGCTGTTTGCCTGGGTGGCAAGCGCGCTGCTGGTCAACCACCAGCCGCTGGCGCGCACCGCGCCGCTGCTGGCGCTGTGGCTTGCCGCGCTGCCCCTGCGCGGCCTTTTCGGCTACGCTCGGGAAACCCTGGCCCAAAACGCCTCGCTGGCGGTGCGAAAGCGCCTGCGCCGCCGGCTGTTGGATCACCTGGCCGAGCTGGGCCCGGTCGCGGTGGCCGGCCACCATACCGCCTCGCTGGCGTATCAAGCGGTAGAGCAGATCGAAGCGCTGGACGGCTATTTTGCGCGCTTTCGCGTGCAGCTGGTGCTGGCCGTGGCGGTGCCGCTGCTGGTGCTGGGGGTAACGTTTTACCTGGACTGGCTGGCCGCGATTTTTCTGCTGCTGGCCGCACCGCTGATTCCGCTGTTCATGGCGCTGGTGGGCATGGGTGCCGAGCGGCTCAACCGCGAGCAGTTTGCCGCCGTTTCACGGCTTTCAGGCCACTTTATCGACCGGGTGCGCAGCCTGACCACGCTGCGCCTGTTCGGCCAGACCCGGCGCGCCGGCCACAGCGTTCACGCCGCGGCAGACGGCTACCGCCTGCGCAGCATGCGCACCCTGCGGCTGGCGTTTTTATCTTCGGCGGTGCTGGAGTTTTTTGCCTCGGCGGCCATTGCCGTGGTGGCCATCTACGTCGGCTTCGGGCTTTTGGGCTATATCGAGTACGGCCCCGCCGACGAGCTGACGCTGTTCAGCGGGCTGCTGATTTTGCTGCTGGCACCGGAATTCTTTCAGCCGCTGCGCAGCCTGGCCCAGCACTATCACGACCGCGCCGCCGCCCTCGGCGCAGCCGAACGCATCGCCGAGCTGCTCAACCAGCCGGTGCCGGCCAACCGCCGCGGCGACGCCACACACCCCGCCCCGGCAAGCGACAAAGACCTGCTGGTGCTCGATGCCGCCAGCGTAGCCCACCCGGGCCGCGGCACGGTGCTGGGGCCGGTGACCGCGACGGTCAAGCGCGGCGATACCGTGGTGGTCACCGGTGCTTCAGGCAGCGGCAAATCCACGCTGCTGCAGCTGGCGGCCGGTTTTGTCGCCCCCGAGGAAGTCGGCACCTGCCGGCGCGCCCGGAACCTGCGCTTTGCGTGGATGGACCAGCGCCCGCTGCTGGTGCACGGCACGCTTGCCGACAACCTGCGCCTGGCCGACCCGCAGGCCGACGACGCCGCGCTGACCCAAGCCCTAAGCAGTGCGCACCTGGGCGAGCTGCTGGCACGCCTGCCCCAGGGGCTGGCGACTCCGATAGGCGAGCACGGCGCCGGGCTTTCCGGCGGCCAGGCCCAGCGGCTGGCGCTGGCGCGCATCTTTTTATCCGCCGCGCCGCTGGTGCTGCTGGACGAGCCCACCGCGCGCCTGGACAGGCACAGCGAACAAGCCGTGATGGCCGCGCTAGCCGATCTTCAGGCCGCCGGGCGCACCCTGATGATTGCCACCCACCATCCGGCGCTGATCCGGCTGGCCAGCCGCCGCTGGCAGCTCGATCACGGCCGGCTCAAGGAGCTTTTCCATGGCTAAAGCGCCCTCTTTGATCACCGCGCTGCGCCCCTGGCTTGGCGTGCTCGCCGGGCGGCGGCGCCGGCTGTGGCTGGGCGGGGGGCTCATGGCGCTGACGCTGCTCTCGGCGCTGGGGCTGTTTGCCGTATCCGGCTGGTTTATCACCGCCACGGGGCTCACCGGCCTGCTGCTCGCCGCCGGCGCGGCGGCCACGCTGGACGTGTACGTGCCCGGTGGCGCGATTCGCCTGTTTGCCGTCACCCGTACGGCCAGCCGCTATCTGGAGCGGCTTTATAACCACGACACCGTGCTGCGCCTGCTCGCCGATTTGCGCACCCGGCTTTTTACCGCGCTGGCCGGCCAGGACAGCCGGGTACTCGCCGGCCGCCGGGCCAGCGACTGGCTCAACCGCCTGACCGCCGACATCGACACCCTGGACAGCCTCTATCTGCGGCTGCTGGCCCCGCCCGCCGTGGCGCTGCTGGCCGGCGCCCTGCTCAGCGCCGGCGCGGCGTTTTTTGTGCCGCAGGCAGGCGCGGTGCTGGCGGCCGTGCTGCTGGCCGGCTGGCTGTGGTTGACCCTGGGGCAGGCGCGGCTGGGCATGAGCGCCAGCCGGCGCCACGTGGACGAGCTTGAGGCGCTGCGCGGCGGGGTCATTGACACCTTGCAGGGGCTGGCAGAGCTCGAAGCCTACGCCACTCTGGCCCACCGCCGGCGCCGGCTTGAAACGCTGGAAGCGCGCCTGCACGCAAGCCAGCGCCGGCTGGGGCGCCGGGTTGCGCTGGGTAACGCCGTGCAGGTGTGGCTGGTGGGCAGCGCCACGCTCGCCACGCTGTGGCTGGCCGCCCGGGCCTTTCAGGCCGGCGGCATCAGCGGTGCGGTGATGGTCATGCTGCCCATGGCGGTGCTGGCCATGAACGAGGCGTTCGGCGCGCTGCCGGCGGCCTTTACCTGGCTGGGGGCCACCCGCGGGGCCGCCGAACGCCTCAATGAGCTGAACGCCACGCCGACGACAACCCCGCCGGCCGCAGCGCCCCCGCCGGAAAACGCCCTGACGCTGACGCTTGAGCGCGTCGGCGTGCATTACCCGGATGCGCTGCAGCCGGCGCTGAGCGCGCTGTCGTTCACGCTCGCGCCCGGCGAGCGCCTGGCCGTGGAAGGGGCGTCGGGCTCGGGCAAATCAACGCTCACCGCCCTGCTCGGCCGCCAGCTGGCGCCGTCAGAAGGCCGTATTACGCTGGGCGGCGTAGCGCTCGACGCCTGGCCCGACGCCGCGCTGCGCCGCCGAGTGGCGGTACTGACCCAGCAGTCCGAGCTGCTCGATGATAGCCTGGCGGCGAACCTGCGCCTTGCCAGCCCGGACGCCGATGACGCCGCGCTATGGCGCGCGCTTGACCAGGTTGCGCTCGCTGACTGGGCCGATGCGCTGCCGCAAGGGCTCAACACCCGGGTGGGTGAAGGCGGCCGGCGTATTTCCGGCGGGCAGGCGCGCCGAGTGGCGCTGGCGCGGATTGTACTGCGCGACCCCGCGCTGGTGGTGCTCGATGAGCCTTTCGCCGGCATCGACCGCGCTACCGCGCAGGCGCTCAGCGCCGCGCTGGACCGCTGGCTTGCCGGGCGCAGCGTGGTCTATCTTGTCCACGAGGCCGACGACGCGGCGCTGGCCGGCATCGCACGCCGCGTGACTCTCGTTGAAGGACGCCCGGCCGCTGCGACAATACACCATGGCACACCACCTGCCGCTCGGTAATAAGATATACGTAAAACGCATAGTCGGCGCTGAAGCGGCCGCCCTCTCATCTCGTTTTCCCTGACGATCAAACGCCGGCCGCTCCGTCGCCGTCTCCCCTGTATCGGCTCTCTTTTCCTCGGAGGTCATCATGGAGCTGGATCCGCTGCTGCTCTCCAGGCTGCAATTTGCGTTCGTGGTGCTGTTCCACGCCATTTTCCCGGTGTTTACCATCGGCCTGGCATCCTACATTGCCCTGCTGCACGGCCTGTTCTACAAAACCCAAAACCCTGCCTGGGACCGTTTGGCCCTGTTCTGGACCAAGGTTTTCGCCGTGGTCTTTGGCATGGGCGTGGTGTCGGGCATCGTCATGTCGTTTCAGTTCGGCACCAACTGGAGCAACTTCTCTCAGGCCACGTCCAACTTTTTAGGGCCGGTGCTCAGCTATGAAGTACTCACGGCGTTTTTCCTTGAGGCCGGCTTTCTCGGCGTGCTGCTGTTCGGCCGAGACAAGGTGCCCGAAGGCGCGCACCTGTTCGCCGCGCTCATGGTGGCGCTTGGCACGTTCATTTCCTCGTTTTGGATTCTTGCCGCCAACAGCTGGATGCAGACCCCGGTGGGCTATGAGCTGGTCGACGGCCAGTTCCACATCACTTCCTGGAGCGAGGCCATCTTCAACCCGTCGTTTCGCTATCGCTTTGCCCACATGGTCATGGCGTCATTTCTGACCGGGGGCTTTGTGGTGGCCGGCGTCAGCGCCTGGTTTCTGCTGCGCCAGCGCGACGTCGAGGCCAACAAGAAAGCGCTTTCCATGTGCCTGTGGCTGCTGCTCTTTTTGGCACCGGCCCAGGCCGTGGTCGGAGATTTCCACGGCATCAATACCCTTGAGCACCAGCCCACCAAGGTAGCCGCCATGGAGGGCAACTGGGAAACTCAGGCCGGCGCACCGCTGCTGCTGTTTGCCCTGCCCGACCAGAGCGCCCAGACCAACCGCTGGGAGCTGGCCATTCCGCATCTGGCCAGTCTGATTCTGACCCACGATGTCAACGGCACGGTGCCCGGGCTCGAGGAGGTGGCCGCTGACAAGCAGCCGCCGGTGTTTATCGTCTTCTGGGCGTTTCGCATCATGGTCGGTCTGGGCCTTGCGATGATTGCCGTGGCGCTGGCCGGGCTGGTGCTGCGCCGGGGCGGGCGCGTCTACCGCCATCCGCTCTATCTGAAAACCCTGGTGGGCATGATCGGCGCGCCTTTCGTGGCGGTATTGGCCGGCTGGGTGGTCACCGAGTCCGGCCGCGCGCCCTGGCTGGTCTACGGTGTCATGACCCACGCCGAGGGGGTAACGCCGTCTCTTTCCGGCGGTACGGCACTGTTTTCGCTGATCGGTTACATGGCGGTATACGCTGTGGTGTTCATGGTGGGGATCTACTACCTCACCCGGGTTATCAAAAGCGGCATGCTGCCCGAGCCCGACGAAGTCCACGGCGAGGTGGAGCGCGCCAAGCGCCCGCTGTCCGCTGTGCATACGCCTTTTGACGACAACGACCTGCGGGAGGCCAAGTCATGAGTCTGGATATTACGCTTGTGTGGGCCGGCATTATCGGCTTTGGCGTCATCATGTATGTATTGATGGACGGCTTTGATCTGGGGCTGGGGATTTTGTATCCCTTTGCCCCGGATGAAACGTCACGCGATGTGATGATGAACTCGGTCGCCCCGGTATGGGACGGCAACGAAACCTGGCTGGTACTGGGCGGCGCCGGCCTGCTGGGTGCCTTTCCGCTGGTGTATTCGGTGTTTCTGCCGGCGCTTTACATCGGCGTGTTCCTGATGCTTGCGGGCCTGATTTTCCGCGGCATTTCCTTTGAATTTCGCTTCAAGTCGAAAAAAAATCGCCACTGGTGGAACCGCGCGTTCTGCTGGGGCTCGGTGGTGGCAACCTTCGCCCAGGGAGCGGTGGTCGGTGCCTATATTCAGGGCTTTCCGGTGGAAGACAGGGTCTTTGTCGGCGGGCCTTTCGACTGGCTGACACCGTTTAGCGTGCTGACCGGGCTGGGCTTGATGGCCGGCTACGCCCTGCTCGGGGCCACCTGGCTGATTTTGAAATCCGACGGCTACGTGCAGGATTGGGCCTACCGGATTACGCCCCGGCTGCTGCTGGCGGTGCTTGGCATTTTTGCCATTGTCAGCCTGTGGACACCGCTGGTCAGCGTTGATGTGCGCGAGCGCTGGCTCAACCAGCTGCACGTGATCTGGGTCTTGCCGATTCTCGCCATGGCCTGCGCCGCCGCCCTTTATCGGGCGGTCAAACGCCGTGAGCAAGGTCGGCCTTTCCTGATGACGCTGGGGCTTTTTGTCTTTACCTACCTGGGCATGATTGCCAGCAAGTGGCCGGTTATCGTCCCGCCCGACTACACCATCTGGGACGCCGCCTCGGCGCCGGCCTCGCAGATGTTTCTGCTGGTCGGCACGGTGCTGGTGATTCCCATCGTTCTTGCCTACACCGCCTGGTCGTACTGGGTGTTCCGCGGCAAGGTAAAAGCGGATGACGGCTACCATTAACCCACTCGCTGCCGGCAAACCGCAAGAAAACCGCCTCGCTTTTTGCGAGGCGGTTTCTTTTTTGCCTGCATGCCCGTTCAGCCTGCTTGAGTTTACTGCGGCGGGCGGAGAGTGTCAGTGCGGCTGGCGGGTTTTGCGCACGTAGGGCAGCGGCGCCTCGAACTCGCCGAACCTGGCCCGGGCATCGTCGTCAGAGACGGTCGGCGGAATAATCACATCTTCGCCGACGCGCCAGTCGGCCGGTGTGGCAACGCCGTGGCCGGCGGCCGTTTGCAGCGCGTCCAGCGCGCGCAGAATCTCACCGAAGTTACGCCCGACGTTCATCGGGTAGGTCATGGACAGCTTGAGCTGCTTGTCCGGGCCGATGATAAATACCGAACGTACCGTGGCGCTGTCCGCCGGCGTGCGGCCGTCCGGCAGGTAGGCCTCAGCCGGCAGCATGTTGAACAGTTTAGATACCTTGAGATCTTCATCGGCAATGATGGGAAAGCCCACATCGCTGCCGCAGTAGGTTTCGATATCGTCAATCCAGCCCTTGTGCTCTTCCACGCCGTCCACGGAAACGCCGATCACCTTGGTGCCGCGCTTTTTCCACTCGGCATCGAGTCTGGCAACGGCGCCGAACTCGGTGGTGCACACCGGGGTAAAGTCCTTGGGGTGGGAAAACAGGATCGCCCAGTCATCGCCGATCCAGTCGTGAAAACGGATGGGGCCCTGGCTGGTTGACGCTTCAAAATCCGGAACGGTCTCGTTGATACGTAGCGACATCGTTGACTCCTGACGGTTATATGAGCAGCGTCTTGGATAGGTGCGGGATGATCAAATACAAAAGCCATCATAGCGCAGCGAATTTTTATAGCCAAATCGCATTAAATAAAAAATTATTATTACTTAATTACGATAACCACCTGGCCAAGCGGCAAACGGAAACAACACTTTTTTACAAAATTCAGCCGTACCGACAGTGTCTTGCCCGCAACGATCCCGAGTCGCAAAACCTCAACACCGTGGACGGGCTTTTGCTGCTCGGCGGCGGCGTACCGCTGATACTCCCCGCCCGCTGCGCTATGCGCTTTGGGCGAGGGTTCCCGGGTCACCCCGAGAACCTTCCTGCTTCCACGCGCCTTCACTAGACCGTGACGATCAGGCCACAGCCCCGATCCAGTCGCTCCACAGGCTACCTCCGCCCGTCCGGCGGTTTCGATATTCCTGGCCGCGTTGATATCGCGGTCAATGGCCTGGCCGCAGCCGTCACAGTGCCAGTGGCGCTGCGATAGCGGCAGCTTTT
Organism: Halomonas cibimaris; assembly: GCF_039537045.1. GTDB lineage: Bacteria > Pseudomonadota > Gammaproteobacteria > Pseudomonadales > Halomonadaceae > Vreelandella > Vreelandella cibimaris. The sequence continues at coordinate 14,054 of NZ_BAAAZT010000022.1, forward strand.
TGATCTTGTGGCCGCAATGGTGGCACGTCTTGCTGCTGGGCAGCCACCGGCTGACCTGAATGAGCTGGCGGCCCGCCCAGTCGGCCTTGTAGGCCAGCTGGCGCAGGAACTCGCCCCAGCCGGCATCGCTGATGGCTCTGGCCAGTGTTCTGTTTTTGAGCATGCCGGTGATGTTCAACGTCTCGACGCAGATCACTTGGTTTTCGTTGACCAGCGTCCGGGTGGCCTTGTGCATGGCGTCGCGGCGGCAGTCCGCGATTTTGGCGTGCAGACGCGCCACCTTGCGGCGCATTTTGTGGCGGTTGTTCGAGCCTCGCTGCTTTTTGCTCAGTCGGCGTTGCAGGTAGGCCAGTTTGGCGGCGTACCGTTTGAGGTAGCGCGGGTTGCCCGACTTCTGCCCTTGGCTGGTGATGAACAGGTCGGTCAGCCCCAGATCAATACCTACGGTGTTAGGAGAGAACGGCAACGGCTCGGGCGTGAATTCGCACAGGCAGCTGATGAAGTAGCGGCCTGCACGGTCGCGTGAAAGGGTGACGCTGGACGGGGCGCCGGGCAATGGGCGGCTCCAGCGGATCGGCAATGGCGCCTTTGTTTTGGCGATAGTGATCTCGCCGTCCCGATAGCGGAAGGCGGCTTTCGTCAGCCGAATGGATTGCCGACCATCCTTGGCCTTGAAGCGCGGATATCGCGCCTTGAGCTTGGTGTTGAAGAAGTTATCGAAGGCCGCTTTTTGATCGCGCAGGGCTTGTTGCAGGATCACGCTGGACACGTCCCTCAGCCACGGATATTCCGCCTTGAGGGCCACCAGCCGCTTTTCCGCTGCCGAGTGGGTGAGCGTTTCCCCGCGCTGCTGATACGCTTCGGTGCGATAGGCCAGGGTGTTGTTCCAGACAAAACGCACGCAGCCAAACGATTGCGCCAGCAAGGCGGCTTGTTCGGGCGTCGGATAAAACCGTTACTTGTAGACGCGCTTCGTCATTTTGTATAAATATCAGGTGGTGATGGGACCTTCAACCCCGGCACCGCGTTGCGGTGCGCGCTTTTATCACCGCCCGCATGGGGCGATGCTTTACGCGCTGATGAGTAAAAATTGACAATGCGGTTATTGGCGCCATTGGCGTAGCCGGTGCCGGCGGCTCGGCCATTGACGAAGGCTGTGCCCTTGACGCTATCAGCAAAGTACTATAAAAATTCGCCCGCATGCCGAAATACGTATAACGTCTGAACAACTTTATTTCCGGAGACGCACCATGAGCACCAAACTGACTGCAGCGCTTGCCACCGGCGCTTTGGCTGCCACCCTGGCTACCACCGCCATCGCCGCTGACAACCCCTTGAGTGTACACGTGCTCAATATCGAAAATGGCCTGCCCTCGTCCGGCGTTGATGTCACCCTGGAGCAAAAGCAGGACAGCGGCTGGAAGCAGCTCAGCGCCGCGACGACCGGCGAAAACGGCCGTATTAATGCGCTCTACCCCGAAAACACGGCACTGGCCAACGGCACCTACCGCGTAACGTTTGAGACCGGCGAATGGTTCAAAAACCATGAAACCGCAACGTTTTTCCCCGAAATTCCGGTGGTCTTCTCCATTGACGGCGAGCTGGATCACTACCACATTCCGCTGCTGCTGAGCCCGTACGGCTACTCAACGTACCGCGGTAACTGATCCCCGCTTGCCAACGCCTGCCCGGACGGCGGCATCGCCCTGCGTAAGGCTTGCCCGAGCAGGGCCTAGGCGCCGCGCCGGTGGTCGGCGGTAACGCTGAGAATCGTCAGCGTGTTGGTGCCGCCATGGGCATTTCTGTGATCGCCGCGGGTGACGATGACGTGGTCGCCGACGTGGGCAAGCCCCTCTTCGACCAGCAGCGCCAAGGCGTTGTCGTGAAGCGCGCTGGCCGCCATGTGGCTGGTATCAAAGGCCAGCGACACCACGCCGCGATACAGCGCCATGCGCCGCTGGGCGACAGCGCTGTGTGCAAGCCCCACAATGGGCAGGCCCGAGTGAATGCGCGAGGCCATCAGCGCGGTATAGCCGCTTGATGTCATACAGGCAATCGCGGCCACGCCTTGCAGGTGGTTGGCGGCGTACATCGCCGACAGCGCCACGGTCTCGTCGCTGCGGGTAAAGCCCTGGTGAATCCGGTGGCCGGATTCCTGAGCGCTGCGTTCACGCTCGGCCCCCAGGCAAACGCGATCCATGGCTTTTACGGTGTCGACCGGAAAGTCGCCGATGGCCGTCTCGGCGGAGAGCATCACCGCGTCGGTACCGTCGAGTACGGCGTTGGCCACGTCGAAAACTTCGGCTCGGGTGGGCAAAGACGATTCAATCATCGACTCCATCATCTGAGTGGCGGTAATCACCGCACGATTCAGGCTGCGCGCGTGCTTGATAATGCGCTTTTGCACGCCAATCAGCTGGGAATCGCCGATCTCCACGCCCAGATCACCCCGGGCCACCATGACCGCGTCGGATGCCCGGATAATGCCGTCCAGGGTGTCGTCATCGGCTACGGCCTCGGCGCGCTCGATCTTGGCCACCAAACCGATTTCCCGGCCTTTCTCGCCCAGCAGCCGACGCGCCTGTTCTATGTCGGCGGCGCTGCGCGGAAACGACACGGCCATGTAGTCCACGCCGATATCCAGCGCGGTTTGCACATCCTCTTTGTCCTTGTCGGTCAGCGCCGGTGCGGACAGGCCGCCGCCGAGCTTGTTGATGCCTTTGTTGTTGGAGAGCGTACCGCCGACCACCACGCGGGTGTGGACTTCACAGCCCTTGACCGCGTCAACGTCAAGCACCAGGCGGCCGTCATCCAGCAGCAGGCGATCGCCCATGCTCAGGTCATCCGCCAAGGGCTTGTAGTCGCAGCCGACCCGGGTGGCGTCGCCGGCGTCGCTGTCAAGCTCCATGTCAATAACGAAGGGCTGACCTTCTTCGAGCTCGACTTCGCCGTCCTTGAAGCGGGCGATGCGAATCTTGGGGCCCTGCAGATCGGCAAGGGCGGCGACGCTTTTGCCGATGCGCTGGGCAATGTCACGCACCTGCTGCAGGCGGCTGCGATGCTCGGCTGCCGTGCCGTGGGAAAAGTTCAGACGCACAACGTCAACGCCGGCGCGCAGCATGCGCTCCAGCTCGCCCTCACGGTCACTTGCCGGCCCCAGGGTGGCAACAATTTTTGTGCGGCGAATGGGCGTATAGGCGCTGTTGTTGATACGAACGTTATTCACATAAACGGTATTCATTTAAACCTCAGCGGCGGACTACTGCCCGATTTCGTGATTGGCCAGCTGTTCCAGCACACAGGCGATGCTCGCATGGTCCCGTTCGGCGCCGCCGCTGGCAACGCAGGCCTGCAGCAGCTGCTGAACGTTGGCAGTACCCGGCAGCGACAGGTTCAGCGTCCGCGCACCCTCCAGTGCCAGGTTGAGGTCTTTATGATGCAGCTTGACCTTGAAGCCCGGGTCGAAGGCGCGGTTGATCATGCGCTCGCCGTGAACGTCGAGAATTTTCGACTGCGCCAGCCCGCCAAGCAGCGACTCGCGCACCTTGGCAACGTCGGCGCCGGCCTTGGAGGCAAACAGCAGGCCTTCGGCAACGGCTTCGATGGTCAGCGCCACCACGATCTGGTTGGCCGCTTTACAGGTCTGGCCCGCGCCGTTTTCGCCGATATGGGTGATAGATGAGCCCATCACTTCAAGCACCGGCTTGCCGCGCGCAAAGGCCGCTTCGCTGCCGCCTACCATCACGGTAAGCGCGGCATTGATGGCGCCGCCTTCGCCGCCGGATACCGGCGCATCGAGATAGTCACCGCCGGCCTGCTTGATGCGCTGGGCAAAGTCCTGGGTGGACATCGGCGCGATGGAGCTCATGTCGATCACCAGGGTATCTTTTTTCAGGCCCTCGATGACGCCGTCTTCGCCGAACAGGACTTTTTCCACATCCGGGGTGTCCGGCACCATGGTGATGATGATCTCGGAGTGTTCGGCAACCGCCTTGGGGCTTGCGACCACGTTAGCGCCTTTTTCCTTGAGATCAGACGGCAGCGGCGAGCTGTGCAGCGCGGTGTAGATGTCGTGGCCGGCGTCCAGCAGGTGGCCCGCCATCGGGCGACCCATGATACCCAGTCCAATAAAACCGATCTTGCTCATGTCGTTCTCCTACGCAAATTGTGTGTCGCCAAATAGCGTGTCGCCAAACAGCGTGTTGCAGCATGCACCGGGCGTTGACGGATCAGCGCACGCTGTCAAGCCAGTCCAGCCCTTCCTGGGTGCCGGCGGCGGGCTTGTACTCGCAGCCGATCCAGCCGCTATAGCCCAAGCGGTCAAGGTGGCTGAAGAGAAAAGGATAGTTGATTTCACCGGTGCCCGGCTCGTGGCGGCCCGGGGTGTCAGCCAGCTGCACGTGGGCAATGCGCTTGAGGTGCTTTTCGATGGTCGGCGCAATGTCGCCTTCCATAATCTGCATGTGGTAGATGTCGTACTGCAGTTTAAGATTATCGCTGCCCACCGCGTCAAACAGCGAAAGCGCCTGCTCGGTGCGGTTGAGGAAAAACCCCGGGATGTCGCGGGTGTTGATCGGCTCGGCGATCAGCAAAATCCCTTCGGCCTTGAGCTTGTCCGCGGCAAAACGCAGGTTGTCGATCAGCGTCTTGCGCGCCTCTTCGTCGCTTACGCCTTCCGGCTGCTTGCCGGCCAGGCAGTTAAGCTGAGCGTTGCCCAAAACCCTGGCGTATTCGATGGCCTGATCCACGCCGTCGCGAAACTCGTCCACGCGGTCCGGGTGACAGCCGATGCCGCGCTCGCCGCCGGCCCAGTCGCCCGCCGGCAGGTTAAACAGCACCTGCTCCAGGCCGTTGTCGTCGAGACGCTTTTTGATCTCGGACGCTTCGAAGTCGTAGGGGAAAAGGTACTCCACGCCCTTGAAGCCGGCCTTGGCGGCGGCCTGGAAGCGGTCGAGGAACTCCACCTCGGTAAACAGCATGCTGAGGTTAGCAGCAAAGCGAGCCATGGCAGCTTTCCTGTGTTAGCGGATATGTTCTTCCCCGGCCCCTGGGCCGGGCGCGTCGTGCGGTTCGTTGTGGCGACATTGGTATGGGTCGTCTTATTGTGCTTTACCATGGCGCGGCCGCGTCTTGACTGCTCCCCTCCCTTCGCGCTTTAGCGCATCAGGAAGAGGATTCCCACTTCATCGAGAATCGGACGCAGGGGCGTGCCCTGTGCCACTTACATTCTCTCCAAGGGCTAACACCGCCAGCCCGGCGGCTTTAATGTTGACCGCGGCGTTGATGTCGCGGTCATGGTGCGAGGAACACTCCGGGCAACACCAGGCGCGGATATGCAGGGGCATGTTGTCCATGACATGGCCGCAGTCAGAGCAGCGTTTGCTCGACGGATACCAGCGGTCGATCTGAACCAACTGCCGACCTGCCCAGAGTGATTTGTATGTTAGCTGGCGCACGAATTCGCCCCAGCCGGCATCGCTGATCGACCTGGCCAGCGAGCGGTTTTTGACCATGTTCTTGACCGACAGGCTTTCGACGCAGATCACTTGGTTCTCGTTGACGATCTGGCGGGACAGCTTGTGCAAGTTGTCCTTCCGGCAATCGGATATTTTGGCGTGAAGTCGGGCGACTTTCCGGCGGGCTTTGGCACGATTCGCCGAGCCAGGCGCTTTCTTGCTCAGCCGTCTTTGTGCCCTGGCCAGTCTGGCCGCGTACTTTGCCGTGTGGCGGGGATTGCCGATTCGATGCCCGTCGCTGGTCACAAACAGGTCTTTCAGGCCGAGGTCGATACCGATCATTTTTGGCACCACGGCCAGAGGTTTCGCTTCCTCCTGGCATAGGCAACTGATGAAGTATCGACCCGCGACATCCTTGGAAACGACGACGGTGCTGGGCGTGGCGGGAAGCTCGCGGCTCCACCGAATCGCCAGCGGCTCCTTGCACTTGGCAAGAAAAATCCGGCCGTCGCGGTACTTGAACGCCGAGCTGGCAAATGTTGCCGACTGGCGATGGTGCTTGCTCTTGAAGCGTGGGTACCGGGCCTTCCCGGAAAAGAAGTTCTTGAAAGCAGCCTGCTGATGCCGCAGGCATTGTTGCAGCGGCACCGAGCTGACTTCCGACAGGAAAGCCGTCTCCGGCGCCTTCTTCATTCGGGTCAGGAAGGCACTGGCATCGTTGTAGCTGACCGTTTCCTGACGCTGATAGAACGCATCGGTGCGATACCGCAGCACTGCATTCCAGACGTATCGCACGCACCCGAACGTCCGCGCCAGCAGGACTTCCTGCTCGGGCGTCGGATAGAATCGGTATTTGTAGGCACGATCAACCGTCATTCTTACAAGCTATCTCAAGTTATGTAACATGGCAATCATTAAAGCCCGAGGTGCCCATCGGGCACCGCGCTTATATCCCCTCCCTTCCCCCGCCGGGCGTCAGGAAAGGGTTTTACGCGCCTTTGGATAAAAAGGGCAGCACGCCTCTTTTCGACCTTGGTCGCTAGCCGGAAAAGCCTGATGCGCTGTCTCTTGCCCTGACGCAAGCGTCGGCAGGGAAAAAAGTGGATAATGCCGAAAATGATGCCGTGAATACGCCCTGTTCACGGCATTATTGGGTTCTTCGTCGTTTCATGTGGATTTGGCCTGATCCAGCAGGCGGCCCACCGGGCTGCCGATCAGGTAGATCATCGCGATGAAGTTGGCCTCGTTCCGGT